>CAZIUC010000018.1:9528-81880 GCA_964542455.1 uncultured Thiobacillus sp.
GGCAGGGGGGATTTCTCCGAGGCTCGCCATGACCACCGAAGCTAAATCCCCCCCAACCCCCCTTTACAAAGGGGGGAGCAAGCCCGCCATCGCGTTACCCACCCCTCTTTTGCAAAGGGGGGAGCAACCCAGCCCCGCCACACTGGAAGCGGCCTTCCGCCACATCGCCGCCACCCGCATGGCCGGCGTTTCCCTGCTCAACCCGGCGCTGGAGGTGGAAGCCGTGGGCTTCCGGCGCTGGCGCGAGGACTGGGTGGGGGTGCTCATCACCCCCTGGTTCATGAGTTTGATCTGCCTGCCCGGGCCGGATTCGGCCTTCGAGCCGTTATCGAGCGGCAGCAAGCAGGATGTGGCGCTGCCTTCCGGCGACTATGAATTTCTCTCCGCCCACGAAGACGCGCTGGGGCATTACCTCACCAGCTCGCTGTTTTCGCCCCTGTTCGAGTTTCCCGACATGGCGCGGGCGCGAGAGGTGGCGGAGGCGGTGCTGGTGGAAGTGTTCAAGCCCACTGACGCCACCCCGGCCACCCCGGCCGCGCCGCCTGTGGGGATGGCGGAAAAACTGGAGCAGCCTATGAGCCGACGCGGCTTCTTCGGCGCGCTGCTGCGCCCGGGAACGCCCGATGCTTAGCGAGCGCGGCCGGGTGTCGCATTACACTTGCGTCCGCTACCCACCCTCCGAGGAATCGCCGACATGAGCGGCCAAGTGAAAAAGGGCTATGCCCGCGCCCTGGACATCAAGCACGGCCGCGTCGACATGAGCCACGGCGGCGGCGGTCGCGCCATGGTGCAACTGATCAGCGAACTGTTCGCCAGGCATCTTTCCAACGAATACCTGGCGCAGGGCAACGACGGCACCTGCCTGCCGCAAGGCGCCGGGAAACTGGTGGTCTCCACCGACAGTCATGTCGTCTCGCCCCTGTTTTTTCCCGGCGGCGACATCGGCGGCCTCTCGGTGCACGGCACGGTCAACGATGTCGCGGTGATGGGCGCCACGCCGCTCTATCTCACCGCCGGCTTCATCCTGGAAGAAGGTTTTCCCCTGGCCGATCTGGCGCGCATCGTCGAATCCATGGCCAGAGCGGCTGCTGATGCGGGCGTGAAGCTGGTGGCGGGCGATACCAAGGTGGTGGAGCAGGGCAAGGGTGACGGCGTGTTCATCACCACCACCGGCATCGGTTTCCTGCCCGAAGGCATCCATCTCTCCGGCGACCTGGCGCGGCCTGGCGACGTGCTGCTGGTCTCCGGCAGCGTCGGCGACCACGGCATGGCGATCATGAGCAAACGGGAAAACCTCTCCTTCGACGCCCCCATCCTGTCCGACAGCGCCTCCCTGAACGGCCTCACCGCCGCCATGCTGGCCAGCGGCGCCGCGATCCGCGTGATGCGCGACCCGACCCGTGGCGGCCTCGCCGCGACCATCAACGAGATCGCCCAGCAATCCGGCGTCGGCGTCCACCTGGAAGAAGCCGCCATCCCGGTGAAGCCGGAAGTCGAAGCCGCCTGCGAACTGCTCGGCCTCGACCCGCTCAACATCGCCAACGAAGGCAAACTCATCGCCATCTGCGCCGCCGAGGACGCGGAAAAACTCCTCGCCGCCATGCGCGCCCACCCCCTCGGCCGGCAAGCCGCCCTGATCGGCAAGGTAGTGGAAGACCCGAACGGCTTCGTCCAGATGAAAACCAAATTCGGGGGACGACGGATGGTGGATTGGCTTTCAGGCGAGCAGTTGCCGAGGATTTGTTGATGGTGTTGGGCTACGTGCAACGTAACAAGGATTTCGCCCGCCAACTCCGTGGGCGCATGACAGAGGCAGAGCAACGGCTCTGGTTCCATCTGCGTCGCGACCAGTTTGGCGTCAGGTTCTATCGACAAAAACCCCTTGGCCCCTACATCGTGGATTTCCATGCACCCAAGGCCAAGCTGGTGATCGAACTGGACGGCAGTCAGCACTACGATGACCCGACGCTGAAGGAAAAAGACTCAAGCCGGGACGCCTGGTTGAGCGCTCAAGGACTCAAGGTTTTGCGTTTTGATGACCGTCAGATGCTGACGGAAACGCAGGCTGTGCTGGAGGTGATTTTTCAGGTGGTGCGTCAATCGACGGGTGGAGAAATCCCCCCCACCCCCCCTTTTGCAAAGGGGGGAGCCAACCCAGCCACGCTGATCGAAGGACCCCTCCCTGATGCAAAGGGCGGGGCCAACCCACCGCCCTCAATCGGAGGGTCCCCCCCTTTGCAAAAGGGGGGACAGGGGGGATTTAGCGACGTGTCCGACCGCGACCAACCCCAAATCTAGCCATGCGCATCCTCTTCCTCACCCACGCCTTCAACAGCCTGACTCAGCGCCTCTATGTGGAACTCACGGCGCTGGGCCATGAAGTCTCCATCGAGTTCGACATCAACGACAGCGTCACCGTCGAGGCGGTGGACTTGTTCCGCCCCCACCTCATCCTGGCGCCCTACCTGCGCCGGGCGATTCCGGAAGCCATCTGGCGCCGGCATGTCTGCCTGATCGCGCACCCCGGCATCGTCGGCGACCGGGGGCCGTCGGCGCTGGATTGGGCGATTCTCGATGGCGAATCCGAATGGGGCGTCACCGTGCTCCAGGCGGAAGCGGAAATGGACGCCGGCCCGGTGTGGGCGAGCGCGACCTTCCCGATGCGCGTGGCGAAGAAGTCCAGCCTGTACCGCAATGAAGTGACCGAAGCGACCGCGCGGGCGGTGCGCGCCGCCCTGGATCGCCTGCCGGACTATCAGGCGGGAATCTGGATGCCTGAGCCACAGGCGCGGGGACTGGCGCGGCCGCTGCTGAAACAGGCGGACCGCGCCATCGACTGGTTACGCGACGACACCACTCGGGTGTTGGCCAAGCTCAACTGCGGCGACGGCTTTCCCGGCGTGCGCGACAGCCTGTTCGGGCAGCCCTGCCACCTCTACAACGCCAGCGCCTATTCAGCTCAAGGTGAACCTGGCACGTTGCTCGGACGAGTGGGGGAGGGCGTGGTGCGAGCCACCGTCGATGGCGCGGTGTGGATAGGCCACGCGAAGACTGCGGCGGTGGGGATCAAGCTGCCGGTGGCGGTGGTGTTCACGGAAGTGGCGGGGTTGGATGCGTTGCCAAATCCCCCCCAGCCCCCCTTTGATAAAGGGGGGAGTGACGTTGCTGCCAATTCGGGCGCCCCCCCCTTTGGCAAAGTGGAAACCCCTTTGATCGACGGCGACGGGTCTGCTCCCCCCTTTGCAAAAGGGGGGCTGGGGGGGATTTCTACAACGCCCGAAATTCGCTACGAAGAATCCGGCGCTGTCGGTTATCTCCATTTCGATTTCTACAACGGCGCCATGAGCACGGCGGCCTGCCAACGCCTGCTCGCCGCCTATGAATCCGCGCGACAGCGGCCGACCAAGGTCATCGTGCTCATGGGCGGCGAGGACTTTTTCAGCAACGGCCTCGACCTCAACCATATCGAAGCGGCGGACAGCCCGCCCGAGGAATCCTGGCGCAACATCAACGCCATGGACGATCTCTGCCGCGCCATCCTCACCACGGAAAGCCATCTCACGGTCAGCGCCCTTTCGGGCAACGCCGGCGCCGGCGGCGCCTTCCTGGCGCTGGCCGCCGACCAGATATGGGCGCGGCGCGGGGTGATCCTGAACCCGCACTACAAGAACATGGGCAATCTGTACGGTTCCGAATACTGGAGTTATCTGTTGCCGCGCCGCGTGGGCGCGGAACAAACCGCCGCGATCATGCGCAACCGTCTGCCGCTGGGCGCCGCCGCCGCGGCAGACATGGGCTTCCTCGATGCGGCTTTCGGCGACGATCTGCCCGGTTTCAGGGCCGAAATCCGAACCCGCGCCGAAGCCCTGGCCGCCGGCGACGATTTCGGCGAACGCTTGCAAGCCAAACGCCTGCGCCGCGCGCAAGACGAGGCGGCCAAACCGCTGGAGGCTTACCGCGCCGAAGAACTCAAGCACATGCAGCGCAACTTCTATGGCTTCGACCCCAGCTACCACGTCGCCCGCCATCATTTCGTGCGCAAGACACCGCATTCCTGGACACCCCGGCACCTGGCGATACATCGGGAGTTGGGGTGGGTGGTGCCGACATCGGATGTGGCAGGATGAGCTTGCGTTGGCGAAATCCCCCCCGGCCCCCCTTTGGAAAAGGGGGGGGCAAACCTGCCCACGCCGGCCGAAGGGCCCCCCACTTTTTTAAAGGGGGGGCAGGGATGATTTCTGAGACCTCCGCCTTGGCCCCCACCCAGGCAACCCCATGACTCCCCTCCCCACCGTCCTGGTCATCGACGACGAGGTGCGCTCGCAGGAAGCGTTGCGCCGCACCCTGGAGGAGGACTTCGAGGTGTTCACCGCCTCCAGCGCGGCGCGGGCGCGCGCCATCATGGAAAGGGAATCCATTCAGGTGGTGCTCACCGACCAGCGCATGCCCGAGGTGAGCGGGGTCGAATTTCTCAAGGAAGTGCGGCAGGCCTGGCCGGACACGGTGCGCATCATCATTTCCGGCTACACCGACAGCGAAGACATCATCGCCGGCATCAACGAGGCGGGCATCTACCAGTACCTGCTCAAGCCCTGGCACCCGGAACAGTTGCTACTGACCCTGAAGCGCGCGGCCGAGCTGCATCGCTTGCAGCGGGAAAACTGCCAGTTGGCCGTGGAATTGCGCGCCGCCGAACCGGTGCTGCGCGGACGGGTCGAGGCGCTGCGGCAGCGGGTGAAACAGGCTTTCGCCCTGGACAACATCGTGCGCGTGCCGCACAGCCCCATGAGCACGGTGTGTGATCTGGTGGCGCGGGCGGCGCGTTACGACGTGGCTATCCTGCTCTCCGGCGATTCCGGCACCGGCAAGGAACTCCTGGCGCGCGCCATCCACTACGCCAGCGGCCGAGCCGAGCAGCCCTTCGTGGTGGAGAACTGCGGCGCCGTGCCGGACAACCTGCTGGAATCGGAATTGTTCGGCCACAAGCGCGGCGCCTTCACCGGCGCCTTCGAGGATCGCGTCGGCCTGTTCCAGCAAGCGCATGGCGGCACCCTGTTCCTCGACGAGATCGGCGAGACCTCGCCCGCCTTCCAGGTGAAGCTGTTGCGCGTGTTGCAGGAAGGCGAGTTCCGGCCGCTCGGCGGCAACCGCACGGTCACCGTGGATGTGCGCGTGATCGCGGCGACCAACCGCGACCTGGAAGCCGAGGTGAAAGCCGGGCGTTTCCGCGAAGACCTGTTCTACCGCCTCGCCACCGTGCCGCTGCGCCTGCCGGCCCTGCGCGAGCGGCCCATGGACATCCCCGCCCTGGCCCGCGCCATCCTGACCAAGGCGGGCGCCGCGCTGGGCCGCCCGGTCGACGGTTTCGCGCCGGCCACCCTGGATTGCCTGGCCGCCTATGCCTGGCCCGGCAACGTGCGGGAATTGCAGAACGAGATCCGGCGCATGCTGGTGCTGTCCGACGGCCCCGTGCTGACACCGGAATTGCTCGCCCCCCACATCCGCCAGGCCGGCCTGGCCGTAGCCCTGGAAGGCGCCCCCCAGCCCGGCCTGCGCGGCCAGGTCGATGCCCTGGAAAGCCGCTTGCTGACCGAGACCCTGGCGCGCCATGGCGGCAACCTGTCGCAAACGGCGCTTGAATTGGGGCTGTCGCGTCTCGGGCTGCGCAAGAAGATGCAGCGATTGGGGTTGGAGCGGCCGGGGAGGGGAAGTGAGTAAGCAGGTTATGGCTGACCATCCTGTAATCCTTGCCCAGGTTTTGCGGGAAGTGAGACGTTCCTGCCGCGTTATCATTGAACAGCTTTTTTCGTCGCTGCCGAGGGCCACTATGGAGTTTGCCAAATGATGATCAGTCGTCTGCGCCTTAAGAATTGGCGCAACTTCAAAAAAGTGGATGTTTCTCTGCGTGAGCGCGTCTATGTGATTGGTCCCAATGCTTCCGGGAAATCTAATCTACTTGATGTGTTGCGGTTTTTGCGCGATGTAGCCAAACCCGAAGGAGGTGGCCTTCAGAAGGCGGTGAAGGACCGGGGAGGGATTACCAAAATACGTTGTCTGCTGGCGAGAAGCGACCCAGAGGTATCCATCGAAATGGATATTTCCGAGCGTGCCGATGAACCCCCACTCTGGCGTTACACCCTGGCTTTTCGAAGTGAGGGCAAGGGTCAGCAGCGCCTGCTGGTGAGCAAAGAACGGGTTGAGAACTTACGGGATGGGAAAGTATTGCTTGATCGTCCAGACCGCAATGATCAGAACGATGTTGACCGACTTACCCAAACGCATTTGGAACAGATCAATACCAATCGAGATTTCCGCGATGTGGCGGACTTTCTTGCGTCCATTACTTATCTGCACCTAGTGCCACAGCTACTTAAACACGCTGATCAGTTAGGTGGGTATCGTATGGAGGATGACCCATTCGGACAGGCTTTCCTGGAGCGGATTGCGAAAACACCCGAGAAGACAAGTCACGCCAGGCTGGCAAAAATTGAAGAAGTATTGAGAGTTTGTGTTCCGAATATGCGTAGCCTTCGCTTTGTACGCGACAAGGTTACCGGCACTCCTCATCTTGAAGCCCTCTATGAACACTGGCGGCCAGACGCAGGCTGGCAGCGCGAGGATCAGTTTTCTGACGGAACCCTACGACTGTTGGGGATTATGTGGAGCCTGCTCGAAGGCAATTCACTGCTGCTGCTGGAAGAGCCGGAGTTGTCCCTGAATGAAGATATCGTCCGGCAGATACATCCACTGATCTGGCGCATGCAAAGGCAAGCAAAATACCGGCGCCAAGTGTTTATTACCACGCATAGCGAGGCATTGCTTCAGGAAAAGGCGATAGACCCGCGTGAAGTTATCCGGTTGGAAATGACGCGGGATGGTACGCGCGCGGTCGAATCCAGTGATGAAGACAAGGCATTGATTGCCGCGGGTTATTCGATAGCCGAGACCATGCTGCCAAAAGTGAAACCAGCCCAGGTAAACCAACTTTCACTATTTCGGCCATGACTGTTCAGCCTTTGCTGGTGGCGGCGGAAGATGACCTCAGTTGCGCCGTATTGCGAAAACTGGTGGCCGCATCGGGGCGTTTTGTCGTTTCCAGAGAAATTAACACCCACGGTAATGACCGGCTCCAAAAAAGTATTAGCAAATACAAATCTGCCAGTCATGTTCTGCCTCACATCGTATTGACCGATCTGGATATGTATCCATGTCCACCGGCTTTGATCGAAGGTTGGGGTGCGACCAGGCTTCCATCGCGGCTCATGTTTCGCATTGCCGTGCGGGAAGTGGAAGCATGGTTGTTGGCCGACAGGCACGGGATTGCAGATTTTCTTCAGGTCGCGCTCAACAAAGTCCCGCAGGTACCGGAAGCTGAGATTGATCCGAAACGCGCATTATTGAACCTGGCACGAAAAAGCCGTAGTCGGCGCCTGGCACGAGAATTGGTGCCTGAGAATGGTTCGGCTGCCAGGATTGGGCCGCTATACAACGCAAGGCTGAGCGAATTCGTGAATGAGTCGTGGAACATTGAGCGAGCGTGTGAGCTTGCTCCTAGCCTGGCACGGGCAGTAACCAGGCTCTCCACCTTCATGAATGAGTGAGATTCGCGGAGTCGACGGCGGCATGGCGCTTCTCCCCCTCAACCTCCTCTGGCTGCAATCCGGCGGCTGTGGCGGCTGTACGCTGTCGTTGCTCAACGCCGAGCAGCCGCATCTGTTCGCGCTGCTGGAAGAGGCGGGCATCCACCTCCTCTGGCATCCCAGCCTGAGCCAGGAAAGCGGGAGCGAGGCGCTGGACATTCTGGCGGCCTGCGCCGAGGGGCGCGAGCGGCTGGATATTCTGTGCGTCGAAGGCTCGATCATGACCGGTCCGCATGGCACCGGGCGCTTCCACATGCTGTCCGGCACCGGCCGGCCGATGATGTCCTGGGTGCTCGACCTGGCGGCGCGCGCACAAACCGTGCTGGCGGTGGGCACTTGCGCGGCTTTCGGCGGCATCACCGCCGGCGGCGGCAACCCGGGCGGGGCGGTAGGCTTGCAATACGACGGCGAGCATGTCGGCGGGCTGCTCGGCCCGCATTTCCGCGCCGCTTCCGGCCTGCCGGTGATCAACGTGGCGGGTTGCCCCACCCATCCCGGCTGGGTGCTGGATACCTTGCTGGCGCTGGCGTTGCGGCGTTTCACACAGGACGATCTGGACCCGTTCAATCGGCCGCGCCTGTATGCCGACCATCTGGTGCACCACGGTTGCCCGCGCAACGAGTTCTACGAGTTCAAGGCCAGCGCCGAGAAGGCTTCCGACCTGGGCTGCATGATGGAAAACATGGGTTGCAAGGGCACCCAGGCTCACGCCGACTGCAACACCCGCTTGTGGAACGGCAGCGGTTCCTGTTTGCGCGGCGGTTATGCCTGCGTCAGTTGCACCGAACCGCGCTTCGAGGAACCCGGCCATCCCTTCGCCGAGACGCCCAAGGTGGCCGGCATCCCCATCGGCCTGCCCACCGACATGCCGAAAGCCTGGTTCGTCGCCCTCGCCGCCCTGTCGAAATCCGCCACCCCGAAGCGGGTGCGCGAGAACGCGGTGGCGGACCATACGGTGGTGGTGCCGGTCGTGCGCAAGACGGGGTTGAAATGAGGGCTAGTCACTTGTATTTGGCGGCGCAAATCCCTGATGAAGCCCCTACCCTTCGGTACCCCGGCCCCTCTTTGGGAAAGGGGGGAGCCAGTTCCCCCCTTTGTCAAAGGGGGGCTAGGGGGGATTTCTACAACCTAGCCAAGGGTGCCCACCCATGACCACCCGTATCCTCGGCCCCTTCAACCGCGTCGAAGGCGATCTCGAAGTCCGTCTGGAGATGGCCGACGGGCGGGTTGCCGGCGCCTATGTGAACTCCCCGCTGTATCGCGGTTTCGAGGAGATGTTGCCGGGCAAGCATCCGCTTGATGCCCTGGTTATCGTGCCGCGCATCTGCGGCATCTGCTCAGTTTCCCAGAGCGCCGCCGCCGCCGCCGCGCTGCGCGCTCTCATGGGCCTGACGCCGCCGCCCAATGGGCAATTGGCTGAATATCTGGTGACCGCCTGCGAGAACCTGGCCGACCATCTGACCCATTTCTATCTGTTCTTCATGCCGGATTTCGCGCGGCCGGTATATCGCGAGCGGCCCTGGTTCAATAGCGTCGAAGCCCGCTTCAAGGCGGTGACGGGCAGCGCGGCGGCGGACATGCTGTCGGCCCGGGCCGAGTTCATGCATCTGATGGGCCTGATGGCGGGCAAGTGGCCGCATACCCTGAGCCTGCAACCGGGTGGCACGGCGCGCGCCCTGGAACAGGCGGAAATCCTGCGTCTGATCACCGTGTTGCGCGGCTTCCGCCGTTTCCTGGAACGCCACACTTTCGGCGATGCCCTGGAAACGGTGGCCGGCCTCGACAGCCTGGCGGCCCTGGAGCGCTGGCGCGACGGCCGGCGCGGCGATCTCGCGCTGTTCCTGGTCGTGGCCGACGACCTCGGCCTATCCAGTCTCGGCCGCGCCACAGACCGCTTCCTGAGCCACGGCGCCTACGGCCTGTTCCCCGCCGGAGTGTGGGCGGGCGACGCGGCCGCGCTCGACCCCGGCGCCATCGTCGAGGATGTCAGCCATGCCTGGATGGCCGGCGATCCCATGCCGCCGTCCGAGGGATTGACCCGGACATTGCCGGATAAGGCCGACGCCTATACCTGGTGCAAGGCGCCTCGCTATGGCGGCCAGGTGATGGAAACCGGCGCCCTGGCGCGGCAGATGCTGGCCGGGCATCCGCTTATTCGTGAGCTGGTGGCCGTCCACGGCGGCAGCGTCCAGGCGCGGGTGCTGGCGCGCTTGCTGGAACTGGCCATCGTGGTGCCGGAAATGGAACGCTGGGCGCGCGCGCTGACCCCCGGCGAGCCCTGGTGCCATCACGCTGAACTACCCGACGAGGGAAGCGGGATTGGTTTGGTGGAGGCCGCGCGCGGCGCCCTGGGCCACTGGCTCAGCGTGCGCCACGGCCGTATCCGGAATTACCAGATCATCGCCCCCACCACCTGGAACTTCTCGCCACGCGACGCGGCCGGCGTGCCCGGCGCGCTGGAACAGGCGCTGGCGGGCATGGAAGTCGGGGAGGGCGACCCGATGCCGGCGGCGGTGCAGCATGTGGTGCGCTCGTTCGACCCTTGCATGGTTTGTACGGTGCATTGATGTTTGAGCGACTACAAATCCCCCCTGTCCCCCCTTTTGCAAAGGGGGGGACGCTTCGGCATAGCGCATCGCGGGTTTGCTCCCCCCTTTTTCAAAGGGGGGCCGGGGTACCGAAGGGTAGGGGCTTCATCAGGGATTTCTACAACGCCACCCACCCCTGATCCATGTCCATCCCCAGCCACCTTCCCCCACCTCTCCTCGCCGAAGGCCCGCACGGCCTCGGTGAAGAAGCGTGGATCGAAGTCATCCAGAAGATGGATGAGGTCTACAGCGACCTGCTCCAGTACGAGGTGGCCCTGGAGGAAAAGAACACGGCTCTGGAGGAGTCGCAGCGCTTCGTGTTTTCGGTGCTGGGCGCCATGTCCGACATCCTGGTGGTGTGCGACCGCGATGGGCGCATCGAGGTGGTCAACCATGCCCTGGTGGTGTTCACCGGCAAGCGGGAAAGCGAGTTGATCGGCACGCCCTTGTTCGACCTGTTCGCCGACGCGGACGCGCGCGACGCGGCCGGGCGGATGTTCGCCAATCACGGAATGCAGGGCCTGTCCGATTGCGAACTGCCCCTGCGCGGTTTGGATGGCGGGACGGTGCCGGTGTCGTTGAACTGCACGCCGCGCATCAACCACTCGGGTACTCAGGTTGGCATGGTCATCACCGGGCGGCCGGTGGGCGAACTGCGCCGTGCTTACCAGGCGCTGCGCGAAGCCCATGAAGACCTGAAACGCACCCAACAACAGTTGCTGCATTCGGAAAAAATGGCCTCCCTGGGCCGTCTGGTGGCGGGCGTGGCACACGAACTCAACAACCCCATCAGCTTCGTGCTGGGCAACGCCCACGCCCTGCATCGCTACGCCCAACGCCTGGATAAATATCTGGCCGCCATCCATGCCGGCAAGCCGAAGGCGGAACTGGAAGCGCTGCGCCGGGAACTGCGTATCGACCGCCTGCTGGAAGACCTGCCGCCCTTGATCGACGGCACCGTGGAAGGCGCGGAACGCACCCGCGACATCGTCGACAGCCTCAAGCGTTTCTCCGCCGTGGATCGCAACGAGAGCCAGCCATTCAACCTCACACAGGTCATCGAACAGGCCGTGCACTGGGTCACCAAAGCCGCCACGGACAAGATCAAGGTGACGACGCGGCTGCCCGAAGGCATCAACGTGCTGGGTTCACCGAGCCAGATGCAGCAGGTCATCATGAATCTGGTGCAGAACGCCTGCGATGCCACCGCCGAGGAGGCGCAGCCGCGCCTGACGATCAGCGCCGAGCAGAACGGCGACAAGGTGGAAGTGCGCTTCCGCGACAATGGCCCGGGCATCCGCGCGGAGAATCTGCCGCATCTGTTCGAGCCTTTCTTCACCACCAAGCCGGTGGGCAAGGGCACAGGCTTGGGGCTGGCGATCAGTTACGGCATCGTCGAACGCCATGGCGGAAGCCTCGCCGTGAGCAACATGCCCGAAGGCGGCGCCGAATTTATTTTGACCTTGCCGTTGGCGAGACACGGACCATGAACCTCGAAGGGCGTATCGACATCCACCTGCAACGGCACCGCGACGCGCCGGCCACGGTGGCCATCCATTCCACGCGGCCACAGTTGGCGCAGAAGCTTCTGGCCGGGCGCACGCCTGAAGAGGCCGCGCATCTCGCCGGCCTGGTCTTCAGCCTGTGCGGCAAGGCGCAACGGGTCGCCTGCGAAACCGCCTGCGAAGCGGCGCAAGGTCAGATCCCCGATGCCGCCTTGAGCCGTGCGCGGGAAACCGCCGTGCTGCTGGAGTTGGCCCAGGAACACGCCTGGCGCTTGTTGTTCGACTGGCCGCAACAAGCTGGCATGCCACCCGACCAGGCCAGTCTGCTGCGGCTACGCCAGAACGCCGCCGATCCGTCGCGCTTCACGGAGACGCTCGACGAGCTGTTGCGGACCACCCTGCTGGGCGAGCCGGCTGCCGCCTGGCTGGCGCGCGATCTCGCCGGCTTCGAGGCCTGGCGCCATGCCGGAGGTACGCCGATAGCGCGCCTGTTTGCTGAACTGGGGGAGGGCGCGGATAGCGGCATCAGCGAAGTCGATTTGTTGCCGCCGCTGGAGAAGCTGGAAGACGCGGCGGCCCTTGAGCTCGCGCGCCAGGCGCTGGAACACCCGGCATTCTGTGGCCAGCCCCTTTGGCATGGCGCGCCCGCCGAAACCGGCGCGCTCGCCCGAATGGGTGAACAGCCGCTGCTCGCCGCCTGGATCAGGCAACGTGGTCGCGGCGCCGGGGCGCGTTTACTGGCGCGTTTGCTGGAACTAACGGCATGTAGCGCCGGCGTCCTCGCCTGCTCTTCCGTCAGCGAAAAAACAGCCGGCGGGGACGCCGGCGCTACATTAGTTCGCGCCTGGTCCCTGGGCGACAATGCCGGCCTTGCCGGAGTCGAAACTTCGCGCGGCCTGCTGCTGCATGTGGTGCGTCTGCGAGAGGGCAAGGTGGCGGAGTACCGCATCGTCGCCCCCACCGAATGGAATTTTCATCCCGCCGGCCCGCTGTTTCAGGCGCTATCCGGCCTTGCTTCGGGAGATGGCCTTGAAGCGCGTGCCCGCTTGGTTGCCCAGTCCCTGGACCCCTGTGTGGCTTTTGCAATCGAGATGAGTGAAGGGAGATGATGTATGCATGAAATGTCCCTGGCCGAAGGCATCCTCCAGATCGTCGAGGACGCCGCGGGCAAGCAGGATTTCAAAAAAGTGACCGAAGTGCGCCTGGAGATCGGCGCGCTCTCCGGGGTGGAACCGGAGGCGCTTGTTTTCTGTCTCGAAGTGGTGTTCAGAGGCAGTGTCGCGGAAGGCGCCCGCGTCGAACTGGAACGCTTGCCCGGACAGGGTTTCTGTCTGGTTTGCGCCGAAACGGTGCCGGTGACGGCCATGTACGATGCCTGCCCGAAATGCGGCGGCTATCAGGTGCAGGCCACCGGCGGTACGGAAATGCGGGTCAAGGACCTGTTGGTCGAGTAGCCCGGATTGGTTTGCGGGACGTAGATCAGGTTGCGGCTTTATCGCTACCTGACGATCCACCCTCAAACTATCCATGAACAGTTGTAGCTATTTCAGGAGCAATAACCATGTGTACAGTTTGCGGCTGCGGCCAGGGCGAAACCAGCATCGAAGGGCATGAGCACGAGCACCCTCACGAGCATTCCCACCCCCACGATCACACGCATGAGCACCGCCATGATGACGGTACCGTGCACAGCCATCCGCACCCCCATGACCATAGCCATGACCACACCGAACACGGCCATGTTCATGATGACCTGCACGACCCGAGCGCGCCGCACTACCACGAGCACAAGGGCGACATCCATTACGGCCTTGGCCCCGCCCACGCGCACGCGCCGGGCCTTACACAGGAACGCATGGTGCGGATCGAGCAGGACATTCTGGGCAAGAACAACGTCTATGCCGGCGAAAACCGGCAGTACTTCGCCGAGCACGGGCTGTTCGCCATCAATCTGGTGTCCAGCCCCGGTTCCGGCAAAACCACTTTGCTGGTGAAAACCATCGAAGACCTCGCCGGCCGCCTCCCGGTGGCGGTGGTGGAAGGCGACCAGCAGACCAGCTTTGATGCCGACCGCATCCGCGCCACCGGCGCTCCGGCGGTGCAGGTCAACACCGGCAAGGGCTGCCACCTCGACGCCCACATGGTCGGCCACGCCCTGGAACGCCTGAACCTGCCCGACGACGGCTTGCTGATGATCGAGAACGTCGGCAATCTGGTCTGCCCGTCCTCGTTCGACCTCGGCGAAGCGCACAAGGTGGTGATCCTCTCGGTGACAGAAGGCGAGGACAAACCCCTGAAATACCCGGACATGTTCAACGCCGCCGACCTGATGATCCTCAACAAGGTCGATTTGCTGCCCTACCTGACCTTCGACGTCGACAAGTGCATCGACTACGCCCGCCGCATCAATCCCAAACTGGAAGTCCTCAAAGTCTCCGCCACCACCGGCGAAGGCATGGAACGCTGGCTCGCCTGGCTCACCGAAGGTGTGGATGTCGCCGTTGCCGCGCGGCAACAGAACGTAAACCTGCTGAAGAAGCGGATCGCGGATCTGGAAGCGCGGTTGGCGGCGAAGGGGTGAGTGTGGTGCTGAATTGATGCGTCGCGAAATCCCCCCCCGCCCCCCTTTGGAAAAGGGGGGAGCACACCCGCCGCGCGCGATCGAGGCGTCCCCCCCTTTATCAAAGGGGGGACAGGGGGGATTTCTACCAGGCCAATTTTTGGGCACCCCCCTGCAACGCCGCCTCCGCATCACCGGCATCGTCCAGGGCGTCGGTTTTCGCCCCACGGTCTGGCATCTGGCGCATGAGCTGAAGCTTGCCGGTTGGGTGCGCAACGATGCCGGCGGGGTGGAAGTGCTGCTGGAAGGCGACGCGGCGGCCATCGAAGTCTTCACCCAACGCTTGCCGAAGGAATTGCCGCCACTCGCCCAGGTGCGCGATCTGACCTGGAACGACGCGCCGGCCAGCGGGGAATTCAGCGCGTTCAGCATCCTCGAAAGCGGCGCCGGCGAGGCCGCGACCATGATCGGTTTCGATACCGCCGTCTGCCCCGACTGCCTGGCCGAGCTATTCGACCCGACCGACCGGCGCCGGCGCTATGCCTTCATCAACTGTACCCATTGCGGCCCGCGCTACACCCTGACGCGCAAGCTTCCCTATGACCGCGCCCAGACCAGCATGGCGGCGTTTCCGCTGTGTCCGGATTGCGAGCGGGAATACCGCGACCCGGCGGATCGGCGGTTTCACGCGGAGCCGACGGCGTGCGCGGTGTGCGGGCCGGGGTTGGAGTGGGTGGAGTCCTTATGTAGCGCAGGCGTCCCGCCTGCATCCCCGGCATCCAGGAGCGAAAGAAAGGCAATCAGAGAGTACGAGGCAGGCGGGGACGCCTGCGCTACAGGGGAGGGCGACCCCGTGGCCGCCACCCTCGCGAGTCTCCAATCCGGCCGCATCGTCGCCATCAAGGGCCTCGGCGGTTTCCACCTGGCCTGCGACGCGCGCGACCCCGCCGCTGTGCAGCGCCTGCGCGCGCGCAAGAGCCGCGAGGAGAAACCTTTCGCCGTGATGGCGGCCAACCTGGCTTCCATCGCGGATTGGGTGGAGATCAGCCGGGAGGAAGCCGAACTGCTGCAATCGCCGGAGCGGCCCATCGTCCTGTTGCGCAAGAAGCCCGGCGCCGATGTGGTGTTTCCCGACATTGCCCCCGGGCTGGCGTGGTTGGGGGTGATGCTGCCCTACACGCCGATCCACTGGCTGCTGTTCCACGAAGCGGCCGGACGGCCGGACGGGACGGCATGGATGGAACAGCCGCAAGCCCTGGCGCTGGTGATGACCAGCGCCAACCCCGGTGGCGAGCCGCTGGTGATCGGCAATGACGAGGCGCTGGAGCGCCTGGCCGGCATCGCCGACGCGGCGCTGCTGCATGACCGGGACATCGTGGTGCGCTGTGATGATTCGGTGGTGCGGTGGGTAGAAAAAATCCCTGATGAAGCCCCTACCCTTCGGTACCCTGGCCCCCCTTTGATAAAGGGGGGAACCCTTCGATTGAGCGCGGAGGGGGGGCTCCCCCCTTTCCCAAAGCGGGGCCGGGGGGCGACATCATCGAAGATGGGATTTACCCAATTCATCCGCCGCGCCCGCGGCTATACCCCGCGCGCCATTCGTCTGCCGCGTGCCGGCCCGCCGGTGCTTGCCCTGGGCGGTTATCTGAAAAACACGATCTGCGTGACGCGCGGCGATGAGGCCTTCGTTTCCCAGCACATCGGCGGCCTCGACAACCCGGCGACCTGCGCGATGCTGATGGAAGTAAGCGCCCATCTGCTCGACATCCTGCAAGTCCGCCCGCAAGCCGTGGCGCACGATCGGCATCCGGATTTCTTCAGCAGCCGCCATGCACTAAAACTGGCTGAACGCTGGGAAGTGCCGGCCATCGCTGTGCAGCATCACCATGCCCATATCGCCGCCGTGGCGGCGGAGCACGCGGTCACCGGCCCCATCCTGGGTCTGGCGCTGGATGGCGTTGGTCTCGGAAGTGACGGCAGTGCCTGGGGCGGCGAGTTGCTGCGCGTGGACGGCGCCGATTTCACCCGCCTCGGCCATCTCGCGCCCATCCCCCTGCCGGGGGGCGACAAGGCCGCCAGCCAACCCTGGCGCATGGCGGCGGCGGCGCTTCACTTGCTGGGGCGTGGCGACGAGATCGCCCGGCGCTTTCCCGAGCAGCCGGCGGCGGTGCAACTCCAGCAACTGCTGGAGCGTGGCGTGAATTGTCCGCCGACCAGCAGCCTTGGCCGCTGGTTCGACGCGGCGGCCGGCCTGCTCGGCGCGCGCGCGGTCATGGCCTATGAGGGCCAGGCGGCGATGCTGTTGGAAGGGTTGGCGGAGGCGGCCGATCGCGTTGCGCCCCTGGCCGGCGGCTATGTGCTGCATGACGACGGCCGTCTCGATCTGCTGCCGCTGCTGGCCCGTCTGGTGGACGAGAAAGATGCCGCCCTCGGCGCCGCCTTGTTCCATGCCACCCTGGCCCGGGGGTTGGCGGAATGGCTGGAACGCGCCGCCCACCACGAAGGTCTCAGCACGGTCGCCCTGGGTGGTGGTTGTTTCCTGAATCACATGCTTTCCCGCGAGCTGTCCAAATTGCTGGCCGCGCGCGGCTTTACCGTTCTCTCGGCCCGCCAGGCGCCACCCAACGATGGGGGCTTGAGCCTGGGACAGGCTTGGGTTGCATCGCAGAAACTGACTGAAAAGGATTGAAACCATGTGTCTCGCCATCCCCGCCCGTGTGGTGGAAATCAAGGAAAACGACCAGGCCATCGTCGATCTCGGCGGTGTGCGCAAGGATATTTCCCTGGCCCTGGTGGAAGGGGTCGCGGTGGGCGATTACGTGATCGTCCACGTCGGCTACGCGCTCACCCTGCTGGACCCGGAGGAGGCGGAGAAGACGCTGGCGTTGATGGCGGAAGCCGGGGTGATGGCGTGAGCGGGCTTTTCTCCCTCTCCCTCCGGGAGAGGGCCGGGGTGAGGGAGCAACCTCGGCCTAGGCGGCTCGGTATGCAAGCGTTGTTCCCTCTCCCCCGGCCCCTCCCCCGGCGGGGGAGGGGAGAACGGCCATGAAATACGTCGATGAATTCCGTGACGGCGAGGTAGCCAAGGGGCTGTCCCACGCCATCGCCGCCGAGGCGCGCCCCGACCGCCGTTACAACTTCATGGAGTTCTGCGGCGGCCATACCCATGCCATTTCCCGTTACGGCGTGCCGGATCTGCTTCCGGACAACGTGCGTATGATCCACGGCCCCGGCTGCCCGGTGTGCGTGCTGCCGATCGGCCGTATCGACCTGGCGATCAAGCTGGCGCTGGAAAGCGGCGCGATTCTCTGCACCTACGCCGATACCGTGCGGGTACCGGCCTCGGGCGGGCTTTCGCTGATGCGCGCGAAAGCGCGGGGAGGGGACATTCGCATGGTCTACGCGGTGACCGATGCGTTGAAAATCGCCCGCGACAATCCGGACAAGGAAGTGGTGTTCTTCGCCATCGGCTTCGAGACCACGACGCCGCCCACCGCCGTGGCGATCAAGCTGGCGCAGGCGGAAGGGCTGAAGAACTTCACCGTGCTTTGCTGCCACGTGCTCACCCCCTCGGCCATCATGAACATCCTGGAATCGCCGGAAGTGCGCGATCTGGGTACCGTGCCGCTGGACGGTTTCATCGGCCCGGCCCATGTCTCCACGGTGATCGGCAGCCGGCCTTACGAATTCTTCGCCGAGGAATACCGCAAGCCGGTGGTCATCGCCGGCTTCGAGCCGCTCGACGTGATGCAGGCCATTCTCATGCTGGTGCGACAGGTGAACGAGGGCAGGGCGGTGGTGGAAAACGAGTTCACCCGCGCGGTCACCCCGGAAGGCAACGAGAAGGCGCAGAACCTGGTTTCGGAAGTGTTCGAACTGCGGCGCAGTTTCGAATGGCGCGGCCTCGGCGAAGTGCCGTATTCCGCCCTGAAAATCCGCGAACGCTTTGCCGAATTCGATGCCGAACGGCGTTTCAACCTGGAATACCAGCCGGTGGCCGACAACAAGGCCTGCGAATGCGGCGCCATCCTGCGCGGGGTGAAGAAACCCACCGATTGCAAGATATTCGGCACTGTCTGCACCCCGGAAAACCCGATGGGCTCCTGCATGGTGTCCAGCGAAGGAGCTTGCGCAGCGCACTACACCTATGGGCGTTACCGCGACTGATGTAGCGCAGGCTTCCAGCCTGCTCGTTCTTCTAATCAGATTGAACGAGCAGGCTGGAAGCCTGCGCTACAGTTGACCCCGTGCCATCTGACTCCGACTCCCACCCCGTCACCCTGGGCGCCTTCCTGAGCGTGGCGAGCTTCACGTTGCTGATCGCCATCGTCCGCCTCAAATCGGAGCAGGACTGGGTGCCGATCCTGGACAGCGCCAATCTGGTCATTCACGAAGCCGGCCATCCCATCGTCGGCCTGTTGAGCGGGCGCCTGATGGTTTACGGCGGCACCCTGTTCCAGTTGCTGTTTCCCGCCCTGGTCGCCTGGCACTTCCGGCGCCGGGGGGAAGCGGTGGGACTGGCGTTCGGCCTGGTCTGGCTGGGCGAGAGCCTGCTCAACGTGGCGCGTTACATGGCCGACGCGCGCGCCCAACTGCTGCCCTTGGTGGGCGGCGGCGAACACGACTGGACAGAGATTTTTTCCCGCTGGGGCGTGCTCGACGCGGATACCCGTATCGCCGGTTTCACCGCCTTCCTGGGCTGGGGCTTGATGCTGGCGGCGCTGGTCTGGTTGTTCAAAACCTGGCTGGAGGACTCGCGGCCGGGGTGAGTGGGTAGGGAAGTACAAATCCCCCCTAACCCCCCTTTTGCGAAGGGGGGGATATGGAGTCGCCCCAGGTGTGCTCCCCCTTTACCAAAGGGGGGCCGGGGTACCGAAGGGTAGGGGCTTCATCAGGATTTCTTCATCCTGAAAGCCCGTCCGTCCCTTGCACAACCACCCGATCCGGTCCCGAAAAGGGGTCTCGGCGTGCTAGAATCGCGCGGCTTTTTTCCAGCAAAAACATAACGTTTTTCCAAGAACAAACCGAGAAGACGCCCCGCAATGGAAAACCAGTTCGCCAAAGAAACCCTGCCCGTCAGTCTGGAAGAGGAAATGCGCCGTTCCTACCTCGATTACGCCATGAGCGTGATCGTCGGGCGTGCCCTCCCGGATGTGCGGGACGGCCTCAAGCCGGTGCATCGCCGCGTGTTGTTCGCGATGCACGAGCTGAACAACGACTGGAACAAGGCTTACAAGAAATCGGCGCGTGTGGTCGGTGATGTGATCGGTAAATACCATCCGCACGGCGACACGGCGGTGTACGACACCATCGTGCGCATGGCGCAGACCTTCTCCCTGCGCTACCCGCTGGTGGACGGCCAGGGCAACTTCGGTTCGGTCGATGGCGATAACGCGGCGGCGATGCGTTACACCGAAATCCGCATGGCGAAGATCGCCCATGAATTGCTCGCGGACATCGACAAGGAGACGGTCGATTTCGGCCCCAACTACGACGGTTCCGAACATGAGCCGCTGATTCTGCCGGCCAAGTTTCCCAATCTGCTGGTGAATGGTTCCTCGGGCATCGCTGTCGGCATGGCGACCAACATCCCGCCGCATAACCTCAATGAAATCGTCGACGCCTGCGTGGCGGTGTTGCGCGACCCGATGATTTCCATCGACGACCTGATCGACATCGTCCCCGCGCCCGACTTCCCCACCGGCGGCATCATCTACGGCACGGTGGGCGTGAAAGAGGGCTACCGCACCGGGCGCGGCCGGGTGGTGATGCGCGCCAAGGTGCATTTCGAGGAAATCGAGAAGTCGGTCGGGCGCGAGGCGATCATCGTCGACGAGCTGCCCTATCAGGTGAACAAGGCGCACCTGTGCATCAAGATCGGCGAACTGGTGCGCGAGAAGCGTCTCGAAGGCATCAGCGAAATCCGCGACGAGTCGGACAAGTCCGGCATGCGCATGGTGATCGAGCTGAAGCGCGGCGAGGTGCCGGAAATCGTCCTGAACAATCTGTACAAGCACACGCAGATGCAGGACACCTTCGGCATGAACATGGTGGCCATCCTCGACGGCCAGCCGCGCCTGCTCAACCTCAAACAGATTCTTGAAGCCTTCCTGCGCCATCGCCGCGAAGTCATCACCCGCCGTACCCAGTTCGAGCTCAAGAAAGCGCGTGATCGCGGCCACATTCTGGAAGGCCTCGCCGTGGCGCTGGCCAACGTCGACGAGATCATCGCCCTGATCAAATCCTCCGCCACCCCGCCGGAAGCCAAGGCGGGGCTGCTGGCCAAAGCCTGGCGTTCCAATGTGGTGGAAGAAATGCTGGCCAGGGTAGCCGGCGAGCAGGTCGGCACCGAAGCCTTCCGCCCGCTCAGCCTGGCGCCGGAATTCGGCCTGCATGGCGACGGCTACTTCCTCACCGAAGTGCAGGCCCAGGCGATCCTGGACTTGCGTCTGCAACGCCTGACCGGCCTGGAGCAGGACAAGATCGTCGGTGAATATGGTGATGTGATGGTGCGTATCGCCGATCTGCTGGACATTCTCGACACGCCCGAGCGGGTCACCGAAATCATCGCCACCGAGCTGGGCGAAATCAAAGCCGCCTTCGGCGACAAGCGCCGCTCGGAAATCATCGCGCACGGCGCGGACATTTCCCTGGAAGACCTCATTACCCCGCAGGACATGGTGGTCACGCTCTCCAACACCGGCTACATCAAGTCGCAGCCGCTCGACGAATACCGCACCCAGAAGCGCGGCGGACGCGGCAAGCAGGCGGCCGGCACCAAGGAAGAGGATTTCATCGAGAAGCTGTTCATCGCCAACACCCACGACTTCATCCTGTGTTTCACCAACCTCGGCCGCATGTTCTGGCTCAAGGTCTATGAAGTGCCACAGGGTGGACGGATCGCGCGCGGCAAGCCCATCGTCAACCTGCTCAAGATGGAGCAGGACGAAAAGGTCAACGCCATCCTGCCGGTCAAGGAATTCGATGAGAACCACTTCATCTTCATGGCCACCTCATTGGGCACGGTGAAGAAGACCCCGCTTTCCGCCTTCTCGCGCCCGCGCTCGGCCGGCATCATCGCCGTCGACCTGGACGAGGACGATTTCCTGGTCGGCGTCGCCATTACCAATGGCCAGAACGACGTCATGCTGTTTTCCGACGAGGGCAAGGCCAACCGCTTCGACGAAAACGCGGTGCGCGCGATGGGCCGTGGCGCTCGTGGCGTGCGCGGCATCCGCCTGTCCGAGGATGCCCGCGTGATCGCGCTGCTGGTGGCCGACAACGACGAACAGAGTGTGATGACGGCCACCGAACACGGCTTCGGCAAGCGCACCCCGGTCGCCGAATACACCCGCCACGGGCGCGGTGGTCAGGGCCTCATCGCCATTTCCACCTCGGCGCGCAACGGCAAGGTCGTCGCCGCCACCTTGGTCGACGAAACCGACGAGGTCATGCTTATCACCACCGGCGGTGTACTGATCCGTACCCGCGTCAGCGAAATCCGCTCACTCGGCCGCTCCACACAGGGTGTCACCCTGATCAATCTGGACGCCGGCGAGAAGCTCTCGGGCCTGCAACGGATACTCGATACGGAAACGGATTCGGAAGCTGATGTGGATGCGGACCCGGATTCGGGCTCTGAAGCAGAGGAATAACGCGATAACTCACGATTGAGCGGAAATCGTAGGTCAGGTTGCGGCTTTATCGCTACCTGACGATCCACTACCTCCCGCGTTTACTTCCGCGGCGACCCGAATACCTTCTTCAATAAATCCGTGCCGCGCGCCAGCGGGTCCTGACGGATCAGCTTTTCTTCCGCGGCGATCATCTTGAACAGGCCGTCGATTGCCTTGCTACTGACGTAGCCATCCACATCATTGGCCTGTTTGCCCATCAGGCTGGCGACTGGCCCGGCTTTTTGCATGAGCTGCTTGTAAGCCGAGGTGACGCCGGCCTGATTGGTCGCCTGCTGTACCAGGGGCAGGAAACGCTCGTTCAGCCTGGCTTCGCTGGTCTTGCGGAAATACTGGGTGGCCGCGTCGTCGGGGCCTTTGAGTATGGCGCGGGCGTCGTCCAGACTCATCTGCTGTATCGCCTCGTTGAGCAGGACAGCGGCTTCGGGCACGGCGCGCTCGGCGGCGTGGTTCATGGTGGCAACGAATTCATCGGCGTATTTGTCCTGCCGGAAGGTGCGCAGCACTTTTTCCACCTTTTTCAGATCCTCGGGCATGGGAATCTTGACGTTCAGATCATTGAGAAATCCGCCTTCCTTGCCCAGGCGGCTGACCGCTTGCTCGGCACCCTTGCCCAATGCCTCTTTCAAGCCGCGGATGACTTCGTCGTCGCTGAGGGCGGAGGTGACGGCCTCGGCGGCGGGTTTGCCCTGCAACTGCTGGGTTTTTTCCAATACTTTGTCCCACCATCCCGCCTGGGCGCTACCGCCGCTCAGGCAGAACAGCAAGGCGGTGAGAAGAATGCGTTTCGGCGGTTGCTTGGGCATGAATATTCTCCTGAAGGGTTGAGGGCGGGGCAAACAGTATGCGGTGGTTCGTGCTGATTCATGGTGAGCCAGTGCACAGCGCGGCGGTTAGCGCTAAACAGGACCGGCAGGGCGGATAATCGCCCCTGTGGCCGTAAGCCATCCTACGGCTACTTGAAACTCAACCATAAGCCATGACAACCAAGTCGTGACCAATACGGGATAGCGCGGTGTCGATATATGACTGACAAGAATCAAAGCATCGAAGGCGAACTGATCGAATCGGATGAGGAAGGCGCGACGACCACGCCGAATCTCCCGGCGCAGACCTTGCCGTCGACCATCTACATCCTGCCGCTCACGGAGAAGCCGTTCTTTCCGGCGCAGACCCTGCCGCTGATCATGAACGAGGGGCCCTGGGCGGAGACGGTGAAGAAGATTGGTGATGCCGGCCACCATCTGGTGGGGCTGGTGTTGGTGCACGGCGATGTTTCCGACGATGCCCGGCCGGACGATTTCTATGGCACCGGCACCCTGGTGCGGATGCATCACCCGATGCGCTCGGACGGCAAGATCCAGTTCATCGCCGAGGGCATCACCCGTTTTCGCGTTGCTGAATGGATGTCCGGAAAACCGCCCTACTACGCCCGCGTGGACTATCCAGCCGAGAATCGGCTGGGTGGCAACGGCGAGGAAATCAAGGCCTATGCCCTGGCGATCATCAATGCCATCAAGGAATTGTTGCCGCTCAACCCGCTGTATTCGGAAGAACTGAAGTTTTTCCTCAACCGTTTTTCACCCAACGAACCTTCGCTCCTGGCCGACCTCGCCGCCAGCCTGACCACCGCGCCCAAGGAAAAACTCCAGGAGGTGATGGAATCGCTGAATCTTCGCAAGCGCATGCAGAAGGTGTTGCTTCTGGTCAAGAAAGAGCTGGAAGTCGCCAAACTGCAAAGCAGGATTCAGGAGAAGGTCGAGGAGAAGATGACCGCGCAGCAGCGTGAGTTCTTCCTGCGCGAGCAGCTCAGAGCGATCCAGAAGGAACTCGGCATCGCCAAGGACGACCGTACCGCCGACCTTGACTTGTACCAGGGCCGCATCAAGAAACTGAAGCTGCCGCAACACGCCGCCAAGAAAATCGGCGAGGAGATGGACAAGCTTTCCGGCCTGGAGCACGGCTCGCCGGAATACACCGTCACCCGCAACTATCTGGACTGGCTCACCAATCTACCCTGGGGCAAATTTACCAAGGACAAGCTTGAACTGGTGCGCGCGCGCAAGATTCTCGACCAGGACCATGACGGTCTCGACGACGTCAAGGAACGCATCATCGAATTTCTCGCCGTGGGCGCGCTGAAGGGCGAGGTAGCCGGCTCCATCCTGCTGCTGGTCGGCCCGCCGGGCGTGGGCAAGACCTCCATCGGCCGCTCCGTGGCGCGCGCCCTGGGACGCAAGTTCTACCGCTTCTCGGTGGGCGGCATGAAGGACGAGGCCGAGATCAAGGGCCACCGCCGCACCTACATCGGCGCCATGCCGGGCAAATTCATCCAGGCGATCAAGGAAGTGGAATCGCAGAACCCCATCATCATGCTCGACGAGGTGGACAAGATCGGCGCCTCCTACCAGGGCGACCCGGCTTCCGCGCTGTTGGAAGTGCTCGATCCCGAGCAGAACGTGGAATTTCTCGACCATTATCTGGACGTGCGCTTCGATCTCTCGAAGGTGCTGTTCATCTGCACCGCCAACCAGATGGATACCATCCCGGCGCCGCTGCTCGACCGCATGGAAGTGATCCGCCTGTCCGGCTATTTGCTGGAGGAAAAACTGGCCATCGCCAAGCATCACCTGTGGCCCAAGCAGATCAAGAAGACCGGCCTCAAGCGCGGCCAGGTCACCCTGACCGAAGCCGCCATCCGCCGCATCATCGAAGGCTATGCGCGGGAAGCCGGGGTGCGGCAACTGGAAATGAATCTGGGCAAGGTGGCGCGCAAGGGAGTGGTGAAGATCGTGCGCGGCGAGGCGGAAAAACTGCATGTCACCGCCGCCAACCTGGAGACCTTCCTCACCGACCCGCCCTATCAGCTGGAAAAGCCGATGACCGGCATCGGCGTGGTCACCGGCCTGGCCTGGACCGCCCTGGGTGGCGCCACGCTGACCATCGAGGCCACCAAGGTGCACACACTGAATCGCGGCTTCAAGCTCACCGGCAAGCTCGGCGACGTGATGAAGGAATCCGCCGAGATCGCCTACAGCTACATCTCCAGCCACCTCAAGGGCTATCAGGCCGATCCCAAGTTCTTCGACGAAGCCTTCGTCCACCTGCATGTGCCGGAAGGGGCAACGCCCAAGGATGGCCCCAGCGCCGGCATCACCATGGCCACCGCGCTGCTCTCCCTGGCGAAGAACGAAAAGATCACCCGCCCGCTCGCCATGACCGGCGAACTCACCCTGACCGGCCAGGTACTACCCGTCGGTGGCATCCGTGAAAAAGTCATCGCCGCCAAGCGGGTAGGGCTCATCGAACTCCTGCTGCCGCACGCCAACCAGCCCGACTACGAACGTCTGCCCGACTATGTCAAAGCCGGCCTCGACGTGCATTTCGTCAAGCATTACAAGGATGTGGCGAAGCGAGTGTTCGGTGGAGAGTAGCGCCAGCCTTGTTCTGGAAACGGCGGAACAGCCGAAGTAGTCAGACGCGAAGCAGCGCCTTCATTCCAGCCCTCCCAGGCAATGCAGGCGGGCGCGCAGCGCATCCATTTCTTCCAGCATGTCGGCCACCAGCGCGGCGAGTTCCGGCACAGCGTCGAAATCGCGTTCCAGTTGGCGCATGCGGCGGGCGCGCAGCAGGGCCGGCCCGGAGAAACGCCACACCCCGGCCACGCTCTCGGCGTGCGGGAACAGCCCTTCGTCGAGATGGCGCAGCAACCAGGTTGGCTCCACCGTGCAGGCGGCGGCAACCTGTTCCAGGGTCAGCCAGGTGTCTTCCATGAGGCTGCCGGTGAGGATGTCTTGCTCATGCATGTCTCAGCTCCCTTTTCTGTCGCGCGGGTCGAAAGCCAGTTCCTTCGCCATGGTTTGGTAAATCTGCTTCGCCCGGGGCGAATCAGCCGGTGGCAGCACGACCTGTATGTCGAGCAGCAGATCGCCAGCGGGCTCGCCGGGGATGCCTTTGCCACGCACGCGCAGTTGTTTGCCGCTTTGCGCGCCTTCCGGAATGCGCACCTTGACCGGGCCACCCGGAAGATCGACGCCGAGGATGGCTCCCAGCGCCGCTTCCCACGGCGCCACCGGCAGGGTGATATGGAGATTGCGCCCTTCGGCACGCAGGCGCGGATGGGGTTTGAAACGAATCTCCAGCAACAGGTCACCCGCCCGTGAGCCGCCCATGCCCGGCGCACCCTGGCCGGCCAGGCGAATGACCTGGCCTTCGCGCACACCCTTGGGAATCTTGACATTGAGGGTGCGCGACTCCAGCACCACCCGGCCCTGAGCGTCCAGTCCCGGCACGCGCAGGCCGATCTGACGGGTGGCGCCGGTAAAGGCGTCTTCCAGGTCAAGCAGCACCTTGGCGTGGTGATCTTCGCCCTGTGCCGGGTAGGCGCCGCCGTGCGCCTGAAAACCGCCGTGGCCACCCGCGCGGCCGAACAGTTGCTCGAAGAATTCGGAAAAATCCGCCGCCTCGCGCGGCGAGAAGCCATGCCCGGAAAACTCGAAGCCGGCATCCCAGTCCGGCGGCGGGCGAAACTCCGCGCCGGGCTGCTGGCCGCGTCCGATCTGGTCATAGGCGACGCGCTTTTCCGCGTCGGAGAGCACGGCATAGGCTTCGTTGACATCCTTCATGCGCACCTCCGCGTCTTTCTCCTTGGAGACGTCGGGGTGGTATTTGCGCGCCAGCCGGCGAAACGCCTTCTTGATGTCCTCCGTCGTGGCGTCGCGCGCCACGCCGAGCACCGAGTAATAGTCCTTGAATTGCATGAGATTCCTTGGTTTCGGAGAAAGTCACACGTAATTGACTGGCATTCGATATGGGGCTCACTCTTGCTATCGATTTCCGCCGCGTAGCCACGCTTACTCGACAACCTTTTGCGAAAACGGGTTCGAGTAAATGAAAGTGCCCTCCGGCTCGCACAGGGTTGGTACGGTTGGAGAAAGCGGCTATTCGTAGTGGATGAAGTGCTCCGCCTGGACGTCTGGTCCGTAGCGGCGGATGAGCTCCTCCATTTCGCCAGGAAGGGTGTCGTCCTCGTCCGGTTCGATGGCCCCTTCCCCCACCAGGCGGGCCAGCAGGCCTTGTTCCATGGCCTCCTGGACTCCAGCGAGGGTGGGCGGATTGCGCCTGCCGGTATCCATGACCGCCTCGATGACTCGGCTCAGCCCTTCGCTGGCCGTCACGGACACGAAATCCAGCGCGGGTGCCTCAACGCCAAATTCCTCAATCAAATCGTCCAACTCGGTCAACACGCTCCGCACGATCTCGGGATGGAGACGGTCGGCATCGTAGGCTTCGCCCAGGTCTCCGGTGGCCAGGGCGGCACGCACGTAGCCCAAGGTGACAAGATCCAGGGCCTCGGAGAAGTTGGTCAGGGATTCAAGAATTTCGGAGAGTTCGGGACTGACCCGAGCGGCGGGATCGAAAGTACGCGGCATGGTAGTCCTCCAATGTGATGAGTACCCGTATTCAGGGGCAAACGAAACACTTACCTCCATCCCTTTCTTATGTACCCGTCTGGGCAGTGTCAAGGCGTAACAGCGCAACGATAGAGGCGGTCTGGACGACGGCAATCGCAGAAAGCCACGCGGATAATTTGGGCGGGCTGGACTTACCCCTTGACGCATATCAGCGGTTCCAGGCACGCCACTTTTTTCGCCAGGCCGGCCGCCGCCGCCGCATCGACCACGACGGCGACATCCTTGTAGGCGCCCGGGGCTTCCTCGGCGATGCCGCGCAGCGAGGCGCCGCGGATGAGGATGCCGCGCTGGGCCAGCTCATCCACCAGCGCGCGGCCTTGCCAGCGTTTGCTCGCCTGGTTGCGGCTCATGCCGCGGCCGGCGCCGTGGCAGGCAGAGGCGAAGGCGGTGACCGTGTCGCAGCCGGCGAGGATGTAGGATGCGGTACCCATGCTGCCGCCGATGATGACCGGCTGCCCCGCCGAGTGTAGAGCCGGAGGCAGAGAGGGATGGCCGGGACCGAAGGCGCGGGTGGCGCCCTTGCGGTGCACGAACAGGCGCCGAGGTTGACCGTCGACGCGGTGTTCTTCTTCCTTGCAAGTGTTGTGGGAAACGTCAAACAGCAGATCCAGGCGCGCCTCGGGCAGGATTTCGGCGAAGGCTTCCCGGGTGAGGTAGGTGAGTATCTGGCGATTGGCCAGGGCGCAATTGATGCCGGCGCGCATCGCGCCGAGATAGGCGCGGCCTAGGTCGGAATCGAGCGGCGCGCAGGCGAGCTCGCGGTCGGGTAGGGTGATGCCATGGCGCGGAGCGGCAATCACCATCCGCTTCAGGTAGTCGGTGCCGATCTGATGGCCGAGGCCGCGCGAGCCGCAATGGATGCTGATCACCACGTCACCCTCGGCCAGGCCATAGCTCGCGGCGATGGTCGGGTCGTGGATGGCGGTCACGTGCTGCACTTCCAGATAGTGATTGCCCGAACCCAGGGTTCCCATCTCCTTCTTCTGGCGCTCCTTGGCATGGTCGGAGACCTGGTCGGGTTCGGCGCCAGCCATGCGGCCATGCTCCTCGATGCGTTCCAGATCCGCCTCCGTGCCATAACCCCGTTGCACCGCCCATTGCGCGCCGCCTATCAGCATGGCCCGCATTTCATGGCCGGAAAGCTTCAGGGTGCCGGTGCTGCCCAGGCCAGCGGGAATGTGTTTGAAAAGGTGATCCGCCAGTCGCGCCTTCAGCGCCTCGATGTCATGGCGTTTCAGGCCGGTGTGCAGGGTGCGCACACCGCAGGAGATGTCGAAACCGACGCCGCCGGCGGATATGACGCCGCCCTTTTCGGGGTCGAAGGCCGCCACGCCACCGATCGGGAAGCCATAGCCCCAGTGGGCGTCGGGCATGGCGTAGGCGGCGCCGACGATGCCCGGCAGGGCGGCGACGTTGCACAGTTGCTCGTAGACCTTTTCATCCATGTCTCGCAGCAAGCCCTCGTCGCCGAACAGCAGGCCGGGGACGCGCATGGGGCCGTGCGGTGCGATGCGCCAGAGGGTGTCGCTGATCTTGCTCAGCAAAGCGAGGTTCATGGCGGCCTCCGTTCAAACGTCGACGACACAGCGGGCGTGCCAGGTGCCATCGGCATCCTGATCGACACGCAGTTCGGTGTAAGTGGCGCCCTTGATCTCCACTACCGGGTGATGGCGCGCACGATCCAGCGCTTCTCCCCAGCCACGACCACTCAATCGACCGTCGTCAAGGATGACCTCGAACCGCGAGAACAGCATGTTGCGAGTGGCCATTTCATAGACCCAGGCATTGAGCCAGTCCACGAGCAGCAACTCATGGTCCGGCGCCGCGCAGATGACTTCCACGACACTCACCTGGCGCACCGTGTCCAGATCGGTGATGACCGCCGTCATGGCCAGCGCGGCCTGCTCGAATGCCGCGGCCGGTGTGTCGCCGAAGCCGTGCACGCCGATGTCGGCCATGTGCTGGAAATGCTCCCAGCCGCTCATGCTTCCACCCGCTCGGCGTTGGGGAAGAAACAGTGGGCGAGGATGACTTCCTCGCGATGGGTGATGAGCAGCACCGCCGCGCCGCGTGACTTGAAGGTGCGGATGACGCCCATGATCTCCTGGATCGACAGCAGATCGATGCCCGCCGTGGGCTCGTCCATGATGACCAGACGCGGATTCAGGGCCAGGACCGATGCCAGCTCGATGCGCTTGCGCTCGCCGCCGCTCAGGGTCTTGTCCACCATGCGCGGCAGATAGTCCGCGGGGCTCATGCCGACGCGGCGCAGGCAATCCTCCGCATCCACCGTGTTCCCGCCCAGGCGCAAATAATCGCGCACCAATAAGCCTTCGAAACGGGCCGGCTCCCGCCAGGCCAGGGTAATGCCCAGACGTGCCCGCTCATGCAGGGGCAGGGCATCGATGCGGTGACCGTCGAAGCGGATTTCACCGCCGCCGGGGCGGTAACCCTCGCACCCCATGATCAGATAGGCGAGGGTGCTCTTGCCGGTGCCGTTGGTGCCGACCAGGGCATGAATCTCGCCCGCCTCCATGGCCATGACCACATCCTCCAGCACCGGACGCGCCGGTACGAGGAAACTCAGATGATCAATTTCGAGCAGTGCCATCCAGCACCTCCTTGCTTGCTCCCGCTTGAAGCATAGCCGGGTAAAACCGTGCCAGCGCTATCGGCTGGTGAAGGCCGGGAATGGTGTCTGCCCAAAGGATTTCGTCGTAAGCTGGCGGCTACAACCCAGGCAGTGAGGCCTCCATGTCACAAACAAACAACCGGATGGACCAGATCGTTCTTGAAGCCCGACGCAATGCCGAGAAGCGGGAGGCGGGCTATCGGGCACAGGCACTGAAGCTGTTTCCGTGGGTGTGCGGACGCTGTGCCCGTGCGTTTACACATAGCAACCTTCAACTACTGGAAGTCCACCACAAGAACAGCAACCACAACGACAACCCCCCGGACGGCAGCAACTGGGAACTCCTCTGCACTTATTGCCATGAGAACGAGCACTCCAAGCTGAAAGACATGGCAGGCCGCACAGACGCGGGAACCGCGGTATCGGCCTCCACATTCAATCCTTTCGCGGATCTAAAGGCGTTGATGGAGTCCAAGAAGGGGGAGTGAGAGGCTGGAGCGCGCGGGAAATTTTTGGCGAAATATGCGAGCTCTATAGCAGTCGTGCATTGGCAGATCATGCCGATATGCCGCGCGCCTTTTCACCCAACTTGGGGTGTCGGCAGGTTTGGTCTTGATGCCGGCAATCCCGGGCTCGCCGGGCAGGAGTAGTGCTACGGTGACAGCAATAGAAAGAATCAACGACTGTCCATGCCGCATGCGCATACCCAGGCTGCAACTGGAAGATTCACATAGGTCGCGGCCTATGGGATGGCTACAACGTCGCGACCTGGCTTGGAGCAACCATAGTCTCATAGACATCTCGCCCGGGTGTCAGACAGTCGCCAGACGAGATATTGGTTTCTAGTGCGAACAAGGAGGCGGCATGCATGCGTGAGATGAAGACCATCAAGCGCCAAACCGGCAACTTCTTGGGGATTTCACTATGTGCCGATATTCCTGGCGGGGCGGCTGGAAGTAGGCCCGCATCCACAGTGGAACGCTGGCTGCTCAAGGAGATGCTCAGGGGGTTGGGCAATCCGTCGGTGGCCGTGGTGCCTTGGCATGGGGAGGCGGTCACCAACGTGGGCAGGGAACAGGCACGGATCAAGGTGCATCTGCGCGATTTCGGCGCCCTGTTCCGCTTGGTGCTTGATCCCGAGTTTCAGTTTGGCGAGCTATACAGCCGAGGCCGCATCGAGGTGGAAGGTGACCTGGTCGCACTGATCGAATCCATCTTTTCCGCACAGGGAACCAGGAAGGGCATCCGCAGCCGGCTATCGAGCATCGTCCATGCTCCGCGCTGCAATCCGCGGGGCAAGTCCGCTGCCAACATCCACCAACACTACGACGTCGGCAACGATTTCTATCGCCTCTGGCTCGACCCGCAATTGCTCTACACCTGCGCCTACTTTCCCACCCCGTCGTTCGGGCTGGAACAGGCCCAGGTGGCGAAAATGGACCATATCTGCCGCAAGCTGCGTTTGCGGCCCGGCGAACGGGTGGTCGAGGCCGGTTGCGGCTGGGGTGCGCTGGCGCTGCATATGGCGCGCGAGTATGGGGTTCAGGTGCGTGCCTACAACCTCTCCCGAGAGCAGATCGCCCATGCCCGGCGGCGCGCCCACACGGAGGGTCTGGCTGGCCGCGTCGAATTCGTCGAGGCCGATTACCGGGAGATTGAGGGCGAGTACGACGTATTCGTTTCCGTCGGCATGCTCGAACACGTGGGTCGCCGCCACTACTCGGAGCTCGGGGCCGTGATCGATCGCTGCATCGGCAGGCAGGGGCGTGGCTTCATTCATGCCATCGGCACCGACTCCGCATTGCCCTTGAGTCCCCGGATCGAGCACCGGATATTCCCTGGCGCTTACCCGTCCACCCTGCGCGAAATGATGGCGGTCTTCGAGACGGCCGGCTTGTCGGTTCTCGACGTGGAGAACCTGAGATTGCACTACGCCAGGACGCTGGAGCATTGGCTGGCGCGTTTCGAGGCGGCGACGGATCGTGTCGACGAGATGTTCGGCCCCAGCTTCGCTCGTACCTGGCGACTCTATCGTCTTACCGATGCCGCCCTGCTGGTGGGCGATGCGGCTGGCCTGGCCTATCCGCGCAGCGGCGAGGGCATCCGGCCGGCGGTGGAATCGGGCTTGCTAGCGGCACAGTCGATCATCGAGGCGCGGGGCGATTACCGCAGGCAGCGGCTGGAGCCTTACCACGAGTGCCTGCGTGGGCGCTTCGGGCGTGGCATCTCTTTCGGCGCGGTCATCCCGGCCGGGGTTCGTGCTTTTCTTGCACGCGCCCTGTTCAGCCATCCCGGGCTGCTGCGCCGGGTGGTTCTCGATCGCGGCTTCCTGCACGCGAGTCAGCACGCCCAGGCGCCTGTTCTGATGGCGGGGGCCTAGTGCCGCACCACGGATGCAACGGTTATGTATCAGGCTACCTATCCTATGCTTGGGATGACTAACGGAGGTGGATCATGTTCAAGAATATTCTGGTGCCCGTCGATGGCAGTGATTTGTCCAATGCGGCTGTGTCTCGCGCCTGTTCATTTGCCAGTGAAACCGGTGCGCGGTTGACATTTTATTACGCGAAGCCCGCCTATTTTCCGACCGCCATTGCCGGCGAGGCGCTGTTCGACGATGTGGCGGCCTACGACGCTTTTCGCGCCGCGACGGAGAAACAGGCCGAAGCGATATTGGACAGGGCGGCACAGGCGGCTGCCGCTGCGGGTGTCGCGGCGGAAACACTGAGCGATGATTGCGATTCCCCACATGAAGGGATCATCGCGGCGGCCGAGAGCAAGGCTTGCGATCTCATCTTCATGGCGTCGCACGGCCGTCGTGGCGCGAGTGCGTTACTGCTCGGGTCGGAAACCCAGAAAGTGTTGACGCATTGCAAGATTCCGGTGCTGGTTTATCGCTGACCGGTTTCAGGCCATCTTTCAACCTCGAAGAGGAGTTCATCATGCTGGATTCGTTGAAGCAGGCAGGCAAGCACATAGGCCGAGAGATCAACCGCGCGTGGGAAAATCTTTCCGACGGTTGGCACGAATTGCTCAGCCGGGGCGGTGACTCACTCACGCATTTTGCCCATGGCAATGACGTGGAGGAGAAGGCTGCGAGTACCCTCGCGACCTTCCCAAGCTGGAGTTTGTTGGCCGGCGAAGTGGAAGAAACCGGGAAGGATGTCGTGGTGCGGGTGGAGGTGCCCGGCATGGATAAGGAAGATTGCCGCATTACCATCGAGGGCAACATGCTCTATCTCTCCGGGGAAAAGCGCTTAGAGCGGGAAACTCATGACAGCACCTACCACGTCATGGAACGCGCCTATGGCGCATTCCAGCGCGCCATTCCCCTGCCGCGCAATGTGGACATCGACCAGGCGAAGGCCAGCTACAAGAATGGGGTGCTTACCGTTCGCCTTTCCAAGGCGGGTAGCAATACGGCGAAATCCATCCCGGTTTCCTGAGACAAGTCGTGGGGCGCGCCGCGCCCAGGACGCCTGCCGCATCGTCCCTGGGTGGCGCGCCTTGTCAACGAGCCGACCGCCGCTTCCCTGGCCTTCGGCCTGAAGCGACTGGGGCGCGAGTTGCGCATCGTCGCCATCGACCTGGGTGGCGGCAGCGGCATGAACCAGCGCATCTTCGAGCGCTTGGCGGAATGTTCCCAGAACGAGGTTGCGGGGTAGACGAGCGCCGCGACAGGAAAGCCGCCGCGCGTCTGATGAGTGTTTGCATGCACTCGGCGGCAATGGGCGGCCCTACGACTAGTCGCCACTCCCGCGCTGCATCACCCTTCCGGCGACTTCCAGTGCCGTGCCTAGGCCCAGCAACAGCACGCCGATCCAAACATCCTCTGGCGCCAGGAAAATCAACTATCCGCCCAACGCCATCAGAACCAGGGACAGGATGCGTCGAGTACGGGGATTCCGGATCATGGTGGCCTCCTCGCATGGCTGTTACTTCATCATAGTGTCATGCGCAGCATCGGGATCCTGATCTGTGCACATGGCGCATCCTGCGGAATGGCCTTCGCGTCTCGGCAAGGAACAGGCGAAGGGAATAGGGGTTTGGAGAGCAGCCTCTATCATGGAAAAAAGCGCCTCTGATTCATGTGGCGCTTGCCGCGAATAAGACCACGAATAAAGGAAGCTCGATGTCCACCGTCAAGGCACTGAATGCGCAGTCCCTTTACCACCGTTGTGATCCTTCGTTGTTCCCCTTCCAGACCACGGCCGAACTGGCCGCCACGACCGAAATAATCGGCCAGGCGCGCGCGGTCGATGCCGTCGAGTTCGCCATCGATATCCAGCGGCCGGGCTACAACCTGTTCGTCCTGGGCGAGCCGGGCAGCGGTCGTCATTCGGTGGTGCGCCGCCTGCTGGAAGCTAGGGCGGCACAAGGTAAAACCCCGAGCGACTGGTGTTACGTCAACAACTTCGCCGAGGCGAACAAGCCGCGCCTGCTGCAAGTGCCGGCCGGGCGTGGCGGCCAGTTGAAGCGCGATATGCAGCAGTTCGTCGCGGAACTGGCCAAGGCCATCGCGGCGGCCTTCGACAGCGATGAATACCGCAAGCGCATCGAGGCCATCCATGACGCGTTCAAGGAGAAAGAGGAGAGCGCGTTGCGCGAACTCGGTGATACCTCGGCACAAGAAGGGGTGGCGTTGCTGCGCACCCCGAATGGTTTCGCCTTCGCCCCCATCAAGGACGACGCAACGATGGCGCCAGCTGAGTTCGAGAAACTGCCGGATGAGGAAAAGAAGCACATCCGCAAGGTGATCGAGTCTTTTAGCGAGCGACTGTCGCGGTTGATGTCGCAATTGCCGCGCTGGCGGCGCGAGCTTCAGCTCCAGATCAAGGATGCCAGTCGCGAGATCCTGGCCCTGGCGGTGGGGCATCTGATTGATGAATTGAAGGAGCATTACCGAGACCTGGAAACGGTGCAGGCTTTTCTCGACGAGGTCATGCGCGACATCGTCGAGGTGGGTGAGCAACTACGCGAAAGCCCCAAGTCCGATAGCGATCCATCCAATATCCAGCTCACCGGCAACCTCACCCTGGCCCGCTACCAGGTCAACCTGTTGGTGGACAACGCGGAAACCCGCGCCGCCCCTGTGGTGTACGAGGACAATCCGATCTACCCGAACCTGGTCGGGCGAGTCGACCACATCGCGCAAATGGGCACCCTGGTCACCAATTTCACCCTCATCAAGCCCGGCGCTCTGCATCGCGCCAACGGCGGCTACCTGGTGCTGGATGCGCTCAAGTTGCTGACGCAGCCCTATGCGTGGGAAGGCCTGAAGCGAGCGCTGCGCTCCAACCAGGTGCGGATCGAATCGCTGGGCCAGGTCTACGGCCTGATCAGCACGATGTCGCTGGAGCCCGAGCCCATCCCGCTGACGGTGAAGGTGGTGCTGATCGGCGAACGGAGGGTCTATTACCTGTTGAAGATGCTGGACCCGGATTTCGCGGAGCTGTTCAAGATCGCGGCAGATTTCGAGAACGAACTGGCGCGTGACGGGGAGGGTACGCAGCGCTACGCCGAGTTCGTCGCCACTCTGGCGCGTGGTGCCGACCTGCGCGCCTTCGATCGTGGCGCGGTGGCTCGAGTGGTGGAGCATGGCGCGCGCCTCGCGGGTGACGCCGAGCGGCTGACGGTCAGCCGACGACAGGTGGCCGACCTGTTGCAGGAGGCCGATTACTGGGCGGCCAAAGCCGGACGCGATACGGTGCAGCGCGAAGACATCGAAACCGCGCTGGCGGCGCAGATACGCCGCGTCGACCGCATCCGGAGCAAATATCAGGAACAGATCCTGCGCGACAACCTGCTCATCTCAGTCGCCGACGGCCGGATCGGCCAGGTCAATGGTTTGGCGGTGATCGCCCTGGACGATTTCATGTTTGCCCATCCGGTGCGCATCACCGCCACGGCGCGCATCGGCGAGGGCGACGTGATCGACATCGAACGCGAGGCCGAACTGGGCGGGGCCATCCACTCCAAGGGTGTGATGATCCTTAGCGCCTTCCTCGGCGCCCGCTATTCCCGCAACGTTCCGCTGTCGCTCTCCGCCAGCTTGGTGTTTGAACAATCCTACGGCCCGGTGGAAGGTGACAGCGCCTCGCTGGCGGAGTTGTGCGCACTGCTTTCCGATCTGGCCGACACCCCGATCAAGCAGGCCCTGGCGGTGACCGGCTCAGTGAACCAGTTCGGCGACGTCCAGGCCATCGGCGCGGTCAACGAAAAGGTCGAAGGCTTCTTCGACATCTGCCAGGCGCGTGGCCTGACCGGCGAACAAGGCGTGCTCATCCCCGCCGCCAACGTCAAGCACCTCATGCTGCGAGAAGACGTGGTGAGCGCCTGCGCCGAGGACAAGTTCAGCATCTATGCGGTGCATAGCGTGGACGATGCCATCGAACTACTCACCGGCATCCCGGCCGGCGAGGCGAACGAGGAAGGCCTGGTGCCCGAGGGCACGATCAATTTCCTGGTGGCGGCCCAGTTGGCCGAACTCTCCGCCCTGCGCCAGGCTTATGCCTCGGCGGGCCGGCAAACAAGCAACGATGGCCATGAAAACGACCAAAAGAAGGAGTGAAACCACATGCTCGGCCGGATTAGAGGGCGCCAGACTGGACGGCTGTTTGCGCAAAGGGGGAGGTCGGACATGTCACGTGCTTGCCCGCTCATGGCGTTTTCCCGGTGGCCATGAAATCCAGAACGTCCTGTATGGTCTGGCGTGGAATCCGGACGCCATGATCGTCACGCAGGCGCTGCTGTGCTTCGCTCACCGAAACGGGGAGTGGCCGCAAAGCCCGGACGAAGGAGGTGACATCTTCAATGTAGGCCCAGGGATACACGATCCAGCGCCATTTCCTGATGCGCTTGGCGACAAAATCAGCGGGACAGCGGGTGACGACCTTTTCATGGAGAACCGCCGTCTTCACCCCGCGCGGCGCGAAGCCATCAAGGTAGCGCAGCACGGCGGCCAGAGTGTCTCCACTGTCGTTGACGTCATCGACGATGAGCACATCCAGGCCGCGCACGTCGGTATTGAGCGGGTATGCGGTGAAGAATGCGATAGAGATGCAAGAACTGATTCACGCAGCCTTGCTATAAAGGTAACTGTTTGCTTATTTCTTACTCACAATCAGGTGCCAGCCGCACCGGCCTTTCAGGAGGCGACATGACCGACATTCAGGCGCTACTCGGTAGCGAAGCCCGATATCTTCTCGACCACACCTGCAACACTTTCCCGAAAACGGCCCTGCATTTGCCAGGGCCGGATTTCATCGACCGGGTGGTGGCGGGCAGCGACCGCACTCCCGGCACCCTGCGTAACTTTCAGCAGGTATTCAACAATGGGCGCCTGGCGGGAACGGGTTACTTGTCCATCCTGCCGGTGGATCAGGGGGTGGAGCACTCGGGCGGCGCCTCCTTCGCGCCCAACCCAGAATATTTCGATCCGGCAAACATCGTCAGGCTGGCCATTGCGGGCGGTTGTAACGCGGTGGCGTCCACCCTCGGCGTGCTCGGGTCGGTATCGCGCAAGTTCGCCCACAAGACCCCGTTCCTGGTGAAGTTGAACCACAACGAGATGCTGACCTACCCGACCCTGCACGATCAGACCCTGTTCACCGGCGTGCGCAAGGCATTCGACCTGGGCGCGGTGGCGGTGGGCGCGACGGTTTACTACGGCTCGGCGGAATCGCGGCGGCAGATACTGGAAGTCTCCGAGGCCTTCGCCGAAGCCCACCGGCTGGGCATGGTTACTTTCCTGTGGGCGTATCTGCGCAATTCCGCCTTCAAGAAGGACGGCGTCGACTATCACGAGGCGGCCGACCTGACCGGCCAGGCCAATCATCTCGCAGCCACCATCGAAGCGGACATCGTCAAGCAGAAACAGGCCACCAACAACGGCGGCTATACCGCCATCGGCTTCGGCAAAACTCATCCCAGGGTCTATTCGGAGTTGACTTCGCCACACCCCATCGACCTGGTGCGCTATCAGGTGGCCAATTGCTTCATGGGGCGGGCCGGCATGATCAATTCCGGCGGCGCATCGGGCGACAACGATCTGGCCCAGGCGGTACGCACGGCGGTGATCAACAAGCGGGCCGGCGGCATGGGCCTGATCTCCGGGCGCAAGGCTTTCCAGCGGCCGATGGCGGAAGGCGTGCAACTGCTCAACGCGATTCAGGATGTGTATCTGTCGGGAGAGGTCACCGTGGCTTAGCGGAACCGACCAGGTTGGACAGTGGTATGCGGTGGGATCAATAGCGATGAGGAGACAAGAGAATGGATCAGCAGACAAGCCAGGACCGGCGCATCAGCAAGCGCATCCGCACGAACCTGGGCATGCGGCTCTATGCGTATGGCAAATTGGTCGCCAGTGGGATCACCGTGGATATGAGCGAGCATGGTTTGATGCTGCGCATCCAGCAGGATTATTCCGATGACGAACTCGCTCCAGGCAAGAATCTGGATGTCATGCTGAAATACCTGGGGCAGACACCTGCCGAGCAGTGGTTGCCGATCAGGGTCGTGCGCAAATGGGAAGAGGGCATCGCCGCGCGCTTTATCGGGGTGGAGGCCCATGCCGTCTGAAGTCGGCTTCGAGCGAGGCCGAGGTAAATGCCGTACCGCCAGATTGAACGGTACATTACTTGCCCCGGACCCCATCCAGCACGATGTCTTATCTCCTCCACCCCAGTGGCAGCCTGCCATACCACCTACGCGCCTGGCGCTGGCGGCACACACTGTGGGCGCCGTTTCATGCCCAGGTTCGGCGCTGGCTGACCGATTGGCGGCCGGACACGCGGCATCTGGTTTTGATCGGCCCCAGTGGTGGCTATGCACTGACCGCGCAATTTCTCGAACGCTTCGAGCGTATCAGCGTGCTGGAGCCCGACCCGCTGGCGCGCTGGCTGTTGCGGCGACGCTTTCCGGGTGTCACGTTCGATTGGCGGAAGTGTGACTATCTGGCACGGTCGGGTGGCTTCGCGCGGCTGGCGGCGACGTTTCCCGATGCCGCCTTGCTGTTCTGTAACCTGCTAGGCCAGGAACTTCAGGGCCAGCCTGCCAACTTCGACCGCGCCACCTGGCTGGCCGAACTGGAACCCGCGCTTGCGGGCCGTCTCTGGGCGAGTTGGCACGATCTGGTTTCCAGCACGCGCGCGCCGGACGGTCATGCCCCCGTGTGCCTTGATCATGCGATTCCTTTGGACGAACTGCTGGCGCTGATCTGGCGGGGCGGTGATCTGGAAATCACAGACCACGAAACCGCCGGCCTCTGTTCTTCGGCGCCGCGCCACTATGGCATCTGGCATCTGGCGCCGCGGCGCTACCACCTGATCGAATGGCTCTGTAGCGCGTAACGTTCCTGCTCTTGATATGGGTGTGGATGTCCCAACATGGTGGGGGCACCGCAGGTTCAATTCACATCACTCCGCTCAACGAATAACTCATGTCAAAACGCGACTACTACGAAGTTCTCGGCGTCTCCAAGAGCGCCTCCGACGAAGAAATCAAGAAGGCCTTCAAGAAGTTGGCCATGAAGCACCACCCTGACCGCAATCAGGGCGAAAAGGCATCCGAGGAAAAATTCAAGGAAGCCAAGGAAGCTTACGAGGTGCTTTCCGATGGCAACAAACGCGCGGCCTACAACCAGTACGGCCATGCCGGCGTCGACCCATCCATGGGGGGTGGCGCTGGTGGTGGGCGTGATTTTTCCGATGCTTTCTCGGATATTTTCGGCGACATTTTCGGCGGTGGCGGAGGTGGGCGGCGCTCGAATGTCTATCGCGGCGCCGACCTCAGATACAACCTGGAAGTTTCTCTGGAAGAAGCCGCGCGCGGCACCGAGACCAAGATCCGCGTGCCGGTGCTGACCGAGTGCGAGCACTGCCATGGTAGCGGCGCCAAGCCCGGCACCGATCCGGTGACCTGCCCGACCTGCGGTGGCCACGGCCAGGTGCGCATGCAGCAGGGCTTCTTCTCGATCCAGCAGACCTGCCCGCGTTGCCATGGCAACGGCCGTGTCATCGCCGACCCATGCACGCATTGTCACGGCGAGGGCCGGGTGAAGAAGCACAAGACTCTGTCGGTGCGAATTCCTTCCGGGGTAGACGAGGGCGATCGTATCCGCCTCTCCGGCGAAGGCGAATCAGGGGTCAACGGCGGGCCGCCCGGCGATCTCTACGTACAGATCCACCTTAAAACGCATCAGGTATTCCAGCGCGACCACGACGATCTCCATTGCGAGATGCCGATTTCCTTCGCCACGGCGGCGCTGGGCGGTGAAATCGAGATTCCCACGCTGGATGGCCACGCCACCATAAAGATTCCCTCGGAAACCCAGAGCGGCAAGGTATTCCGCCTGCGCGGCAAGGGCATCAAGGGGGTGCGCAGCCAGCATCCCGGCGATCTGATGGCGCATCTCGTGGTGGAAACGCCGGTCAACCTGACCGAGCGGCAGAAGGAACTGCTGCGCGAGTTCGACAGTTGCTGCGGCGGCCAGGAAGGCAAACACAACCCGCGCGCCAAGTCGTTCATGGACAAGGTGAAGGAGTTCTTCGCGCCATAGGAACACTTTCCCCTTCTTCAAAGGGGGAATGAAAGGGGGGGGCTGTCGCTCTTTCGCGCGATTCCGCCGTTTAGAATGTCCAGGCAATGGATGCCATCTCAAAGGATCGAAGCATGCTGATCGCCACGGAATCGCTTACCCGAATGGACAAACTCCGCCTCATCGAGCAATTCTGGGAAGAGCTCTCCCTCGCTCCGGAAGAGTTCGCATCACCCGCTTGGCACGCGGATGCACTGGCCGACGCGGAAAGGACCGTCGCGAACGGCAAGGCGGAGTTCATGGATTGGGAGCAGGCCAAGGACAGGTTGCGCCAGCGCCAGGCATGAAGCTGAAAATTCACCCGCTCGCGTATGACGATCTTCTGGTGGGCAGGGATTTCTATGAAATGCAGCAGGCCGGATTGGGGGTTTATTTTCTGGACACCCAGTTTTCCGATATTGAATCGCTGTTGCTTCACACGGGTGTCCATGTGCGTGTCTTCGGCTATTTCCGCGCCCTGTCCAGACGTTTTCCCTATGCCGTCTATTACAAACTGAATGGGGAAGTGATCGAAATCTGGCGAGTGCTGGATTGCCGGCAACATCCCCGTCGGACCCACAAGGCTTTACTGACATAGTCGAGCGCGCGGCGGAAAGCGCACATGCAGCACCCCTCGCATCGCCTCGTGGCCTAAGTGGCGTAGAAATGCCTCCCCCTTTTTTAAAGGGGGATTGAGGGGGGATTTCTCCAAGGATTGTACGTGTGCGAGCGTCCAGAAATCCTCCCCAGCCCCCCTTTGAAAAAGGGGGGAGTAATACCTCACCCCCCATCCATCTCGCTCTGGTCCTTCACCAACAGCGCCAGGAAGCCGCCGTGCAGGGCGCGCCAGGATAGCCAGATCAGGTAGCCGGCGCCGATCAGCGCGATGACCAGAATGCCGTTTTCGTTGTCGCTCATGACTGAAAAACCGCTATAGCTTTCGCCCGGGAAGAATGAGGATTGCCGCACTCGGGCCAGATCCATCAGGGTGCCGACGACCAGGTAGAGCAGCCCGGCGTAGACCACATAGCCGAATATATTGATCAGCCACAGCATGGCCAGCGCGAAGCAGAGCACCAGGATCGGGGCCAGCAGGTGCAGGTGATATTCCTCGGCCAGCATGAACAACGGCACCGAGGCCAGCAGGATCAGGGTGGTATGGCGCAGATAGAAGGGCAGCGGCGAGTTTGTTTCCACTCGTTTGCTGGTCTTGTGCCGCTGCATGGACTGGTTGACCCGTTCCAGCACCTCAGAAAAGTTTTCCGCCGTGCATTGCACGAACATCACCGTGCGCCAGCCGTTGCGCAGGGCGATCAGGTTGCGTTCCGGTTGCGCCACGGCGGTGAAAGCGCCTTTCCAGTTCACCGCCTCGGATTCGCGCGATCTGGCGATGAGGCCGGCGCCGGCCAGGCCCGGCTTGCGCGCGATGACGCCCAGGATGATAGCCGCGCGGTTCGCCTTCTTTGCCAGCGGTTCCACGGTTTCCTGCAAGATGCCTGAGTCGGAAAGGGTGTAGCGAACATGGAAGCGGCCGCGAAACATGACCGCCATGATGATCAGGCCGAGTAGCCATAGACCGCCACTCAGGGTCGCCACCATGAGTCCGAGCATGGGCATGGCATCCCATTCTCCTTGCGCGGCGAAGATGGTGCCCAGCAACAGCCCCATGACCAGGGCTGTGGCGAGCATGGCAAAGGTCCATTGGCGCAGCATGTAGGCGCTGAACAGGGGCAGGTCGGTTTCCCAGACCAGGGGAGGCGTGGAGGTTTTCATCATGTGCTCACGGGTAGGTTGTATCCAGTTCGCGCAAATTGGCTTGGGCGCGGTGGTAGCCAGGGTCGTGGCGCAGGGCTTCATTGAAAGCCGTTCGCGCTTCCGGAAGTCGGCCGGCCAGCCGGTAGGCGTAGCCGAGATTATTCCAGGCGCGCGCCTTGCCGGGTGATTGTGTGACGGTGGCTTGCCAGAGGCTGATTTCGTTCTGGTAGTCGACGTTGCGCGCGGCGGTGAAACTCATGCCGGCCAGGGCAAGAAGGATCAGCAAAGCGGCGCGCCGGCGCGCGGAAAGCAGCCCGGCCAACGCGACGGCGACCAGCCAGTAGACGCCGATGGCTGCGAGATAAAGATGTCGTTCGCTGGCCAGGTCCAGACGCGGAATCAGGCTGTGGGTGGGCAACAGCAACAGCAGGAACCAGGCGAGGCCGAAGATGAGCCAGGGCCGTTGCCGCCGCTGCCACCAGGCCAGCGCCAGGGCCGCGGACAGCAATGCCGCCTGCATCCCGAGCAGGGGCGAGTAGCCGTGCAATTCCGGCAAGTCAGGGTCGATATTGAGCGCCTGTGGTTGCAACAACTGGCCGAGCAGATAGAACACCGCGTTCAGCTCGGACGCGAGATTGACGCCCAGGTCGCGCGCCAGCGGTTCCGTCAGCAGACGTCGATAGCCAAAGACGAGAAACAGCAGCAGCACGGCGGAAATCAGGAAAGCGACCAGCCAGAGCGCATCGCGGCGGGCGCCACGCATGGAAAACAGCGGCAGAAGCAGGGGGACGACCAGCGCCACTTCCTTGCTCAACACGGCGGCCGTGAAGCAGAGCAAGGCCACGCCGCGCCAACGCCACGGTCGCGTATCAGCGGCGGCTTCCAGCCAGCACAACAGCCCGGCCAGGGAAAACAGCGCCATCTGGCTCATGGAACGGCCGCTGATATAGGTCACGGATTCACTCTGGATCGGGTGCAGGGCGAACAGCAGGAGCAGCAACAAGCGGGCGTGGCGGCTCTGTTCCTGATTCCAGCCAGCGGGCCGGGGGAAATGCGCCGACAAGCGCCAGAGCAATGCCACATTGGCCAGATGCAGCAGGAGGTTCACCGCATGAAAACCGAAGGCGCCGAAGCCGCTGCTCCAGTTCAGCGCATAGCCCAGCTTGAGCAGGGGGCGCAGAGTGAATACCTGTTGCCACCACGCCGCCAGGCTATGCACATTCGGGTTGTCGACGATGATGTTGTAGTCGTCGAACTGGAACGCGGCCGGCAGCGCGTTGAGGTAAGCCAGCAGCGTGGCGGCCAGCAGCCAAGCTGGCCAGTCCTCCCTGGTGGGCAGGGAAGCGGTGGCCATGTCAGTTCCGCACGGCCGTTCCGAAGGAACTGACTTCCCCCTCGGGGGGAAACGAGCGTAGCGAGTCAGGGGGTCGTTTCATGTCAGTTCCGCACGGCCGTTCCGAAGGAACTGACTTCCCCCTCGGGGGGAAACGAGCGTAGCGAGTCAGGGGGTCGTTTCATGTCAGTTCCGCACGGCCGTTCCGAAGGAACTGACTTCCCCCTCGGGGGGGTGAGGCAGGGAATTCGCGGTGCACCGCACCGCGCCTGCCGAACGGCCCGGCGCAGCGGCCGGGCCTCCGCGAGCTTGCGAGTCAGGGGGTCGTTTCATCAGAAATTGTCCATTAGCCACAAAGTAGGCCTGTAGCGCAGGCGTCCCGCCTGCTTCGTAGGCCTGATCGGAAGGACAAAGCAGGCGGGACGCCTGCGCTACATGTGGGCCTCCAGCTAATGGACAATCTGGGTTCATCTCAGCGTCCGAATATGCCCTTCAACTGGTTCACCACATCCTTCAGGTTGTCGTCCGTGGCGGGGGCGCTGCTTTGCGTTGCGGCAGGAGGCCGCGCCGTGTAACCGCGCCCACTGTCGGGGGCGGCCACCGCACCGACCTGGAAGCTGACCGAGGCGACTTCCTTGCCATTGTTGTCGGTGTCGTGCAGGCGCAAGTCGTAGTTGCCGGGGGCGGTCGGCGCGGTAAAGGTCATGCTGCCGGAGGTGCGCTTCTGGAGGTATTGGTAGGTGAGGTCGTGGCGGTCGTTCTCGGCCTCGCTGCCATGCGGCACCTGTGACGGAATGATGCCGATCCAGGCATTGCTGGCGTAACTGCCCGGCGCCGTGAAGTCGACCACGATGGCATCGCCCGGTGCGTAGCGGTCGCGGGCCAGGCGCAGGGTTCCAGCCATGTGATCGGTGCCGGGTTCGTTGACGTTTGGGTTGTATGCCATCGGCATGGCCGCCGGTTTCGCCGCCGCGCCGGGTCGAGTGGCCGACCAGCCATAGGTCGGCGCGTTGGCCGAGTAATCGCTCCCGCTCCATTGCGTGAATCGGCCTTCCAGCGTGTTGCCTTGCAGGCGGCCCCGGTAGGACTGGTTCGCGCCCGGGCGGGTGAAACTCAGTTCGCCGATGGCGTCATCGAAGTACAACTCTTTCAGTGTTTCCCAGGTAGCGTGCGCGTCGAACCAGACACGGCCGCTCAACATCCCCTGAGAGCTGGAGAGTTCGAGCTTGCCCGAGTAGCCGTTGGCGTTGATTTGCCAGGTGCCGGCGAGACTGGATTGGACCTCGTGGGCGGGCGCGCTCGCGGCGGCGGGCGCCGGATAGCTTGGTGGCGTATAGGCCGGCGCGGAATAGGCCGGTGCCGTGTAGACCGGCTGTGCCGGTGGTGCCGCAAGCGGTGCCGCCGCCGTGGCCCGCACATTGAGCGTCACGCTCATGCTGCGCAGGTTCATTTCGCAGGTGACAGTGCCGCTGCCCGCGCGCGCGCCGCGCACCCGAACGTGCGTCTTGTCGGAGTCGAGGATTTCCAGTTCCGGGCTGGCCTTCCATTCGACCACTGCGATGAAGGGCAGACTCAGAACATGGACGGTTGTGATCTCACCGACTGCTATTTCTTCGCGATCCATTGCCAGCCTGGCCGCGCCGGCGGTGAAGCTGAACAGCATCATGAAGACCAGGAACAAGCCGGAAAAAGCCTGAGAAAGGGTAGGGCGTTTCATGATGATTTCCTTGGTCAATAGTGTGGAAGAGACATATTTCTCACTGTAGACATTTCTATCCGGTTTTCTTCAAGCGGAAGTAGTCACTACCTCGCTGGTCGATTCCTGCCAGCGTCTTAAACTGATCAATTCTTGACACATTTAGTCTGGCTTACTATCGTCCACTGAGCCTGAACTTGAACTCATTCCAGTTTTGAGTCACAGATCAGGACTTGAAACAAGCAGAGGGAGGCGCGACGAAGTGAAATTCATCCAGGCGAGCACATCCTGCCGAATGGCGTAGGATGGGCCGCGCACTTGGGCCGATGACGCTTCGGGCCAGTCAGAGGGACGGTGAGGCAACCCGGATTCAGCAATCATGCGTAGCAGAGTGAAAACCACCAACCGTTGGAGAGGACAGTAATCATGGGACAGATGAAGACCCCGGGCGTCTATGTCGTAGAGAAAAACGCGTTTCCCAACTCGGTCGTGGAAGTGGCCACCGCAGTGCCCGCCTTCATCGGCTACACCCAGAAGGCGGATAACAAGGGCAAGTCGCTGTCGAACAAACCATGGCGCATCTCTTCCATGGGGGAGTTCCACCAATATTACGGATACGCGCCCGAGGCGAAATTCACGATCGAGGAGAAGGCCGCCGATTCGACCGAGGATGCGGCTTTCAGGCTGGCGGGCAAGGAGTACGTCGCCACTCAGCCCAACGGCAAGGACGGCGGCAGGTATCTCCTCTACTTCGGGATGCTCCAGTTCTTCCAGAACGGTGGCGGGCCCTGCTACATCGTTTCCGTTGGCGACTACACGACCGAGATCGATGCCAAGAAGTTGACGGAGGGTATCGATACCCTGATCCGGGAGCAGGAACCCACCATGGTGGTGATTCCCGATGCCGTTCTACTCGCGGCGGCGGATTGCATCAGCGTGCAGCAGGCTGCCCTGGCGCACTGCGGCGGAAAGATGAAAAATCGCATGGCCATCCTTGATGTCTGGGGCGGCCACAAGGATCGCCAGGATCCGTCCGGCGACTGCATCGAACAGTTCCGCTCGGCGCTTGGCATCAACTATCTGGACTATGCCGCCGCCTATTACCCGTGGGTGAATACCACCATCATCCAGGATCGGGATGTCAACTTCGAGAGCATCGCCAATATCGAGGAGCTACAGTCCCTGTTGCGACTGGAACTGGGTATTTCCGACACAGCGCCTGACGCCGATGCGAGCGACCCGGCGACGCGCGGCAAGAATGCCAAGCTCGCGCAGCAGGTTCAGGCCGTAAACGACCTTTCCAAGGACTGGTCGGCCGAACTCCCCGAGGACGTGGCCATCACCAAGGAGACCCTGAACAAAAGCCTGGTGGTCATGAGCCCGCTATACAACAACGTGTTGAAGGCGTGCAAGGACAAGCTCAACCTGTTGCCACCCAGTGCCGCCATGGCCGGGGTCTACACCATGGTCGACAACGCGCGTGGGGTGTGGAAAGCGCCGGCGAACGTCAGCCTGAGCGGTGTGACCTCGCCCGCCGTCAACATCACGCACGACGACCAGGAAGATCTCAACGTCACCACCCAGGGCAAGTCGATCAATGCCATCCGTTCCTTTGTCGGCGAGGGCACACTGGTCTGGGGCGCGCGCACCCTCGACGGCAATAGTCTGGACTGGCGCTATATCAGCGTGCGCAGGACGATGCTCATGCTGGAAGAGTCGATCAAGTTGGCGAGCAAGGCCTATGTCTTTGAAAGCAACGATGCCAACACCTGGGTCACGATCAAAAGCATGGTCAGAAACTTCCTTACCGGCATCTGGAAACGCGGCGGCCTGGCCGGAGCGAGCCCGGACGACGCCTTTAGCGTATTTGTGGGCCTGGGCGAAACGATGACGCCGGAGGACATTCTGGAGGGCATCCTGCGGGTGACGGTGCTGGTTGCGTTGACCCGTCCGGCCGAATTCATCGAGATCACTTTCCAGCAGCAGATGCAGAAGTCCTGATTCGAATGTGTTGGCAACACCTAAATGCTGGTTTTCCGAACAATGAAATAGAGGAGTTGTGACATGGCAGACGATGGATCCGCACAGTCGACGAGTGTATGGCCCTTACCCAAGTTCTATTTCCAGGTGAAATGGGACGCTCAGGTGATGCAGTTTCAGGAGATTTCCGGACTGGACATCGAGGCACAGCCGATCGAGTACCGACATGGCGACAGCAAGGAGTTCTCGACGGTCAAGATGCCCGGCATCAAGAAGACCGGCAATGTCACCATGAAGAAAGGCGTCTTCAAGTCGGACAACAAGTTCTGGGAGTGGTTTAACCAGATCAAGTTGAACACCATCAAACGCGTCCCGGTGACGATCAGCCTGTTGGACGAGACTGGGGCGCCCACCATGGTCTGGACCTTGGCCAATGCCTGGCCGACGAAGATCTCGGGTACCGACCTCAAGTCCGATGGCAACGAAGTGGCGGTCGAGAGTATCGAAATCGCTCACGAAGGGTTGACCATCGACAACGCATAAGTCCTGCTTGACCGTTGAGGGTTGGCCCGGCGACGGGCCAACCTGTTTATTCTTGTTCAACCAGGAAGGGAGTCATGTCCGATATGGCCGCGCGGCAATATCCGCTATCCGCATTTCATTTCAAGGTGGTATTCACGTCGGACAAGAGCATCACCGATACCTCCTTTCAGGAAGTCAGCGGCATCGGCGTCAGCCTGGAAACAGAGCCCTACCACGAGGGTGGAGAAAACAGCGCCATGCTGCAACTGCCAATCAAGATGAGTCACTCCAAGCTGGTCCTGAAGCGGGGCGTCACGACCCATTCGTCTGGCCTCCTGGACTGGTGCCGTTCCGTTTTGGAGAACGGCTTCGTGGACGGCATCAAGACCAAGTCCTTGAACGTCCTCCTCCTCGATGAGAAGCATGACCCGGTGCGCGCCTGGGCCTTCGAGAATACCTATCCGGTGGGTTGGGAGATCGAGAGTTTGCAGTCGACCAAGAATGAGGTCGCCATCGAGAAGATCGAACTCCATTACAGCCGCGTGAGCCGGCTCATCTGATCGTCATGACCATTGAAGTTCGGCAAATCCTGATCAAAGCCTCGGTGAAGAAGCACCTCGGCGAGGAAGATAAATACGCCGATTCCAGATCGGACTACGCGTCGATCAAGGCGGAGATCCTGGAAGACTGCAGGAAGCTGATCGTCGATTTGCTGCGCGAAGAGAGGGAGCGATAAATGTCTGAGTCCGCGAACGGACAAAAGAAGAAATTGACCATTTCCTCCTGTACGGTCGATGCGGCGGGCAATATCAAAGTCGACGCCTCCAAGCCGAAATTCGAGGTGATGCTCAACCCGTCGAGTTATTCCCGCGAGTTGTCCATCGAGTACAGCAAGTCGAAAACCCTGGGGCAGCATGGTGGGGAATCCAAGTTCAGCGCCTATCGGCCCGAGACCGTCAAGTTCGACCTGATCCTGGACGGCACCGGAGTCGTGCCCAGCACATCGGGCAGCGGCCAGGCGTCCGCCGTGAAGATCCAGATCAAACAACTGGAAAGCGTGGCCTACGGCTATGACGGTGAGGAGCACGAACCCAATCCGATCAGGCTGCTGTGGGGGAGTTTGATTCTGTTCGGCCGCCTCACCGCCATGTCGCTGGATTACACCTTGTTCAAGCCGAACGGCGAGCCACTGCGGGCCAAGGTCAGTCTCAGCTTCCGCGGTTTCATGAGCGCGACGGAAGGATCCCTGCGCGCGAATCGCTCCTCGCCGGACCTGACCCATCGCGTGGAGGTCAAGGCGGGTGACACCTTGCCGCTGCTTTGCCATCGCATCTACCAGGACTCCTCCTATTACCCGGAAGTGGCGAGGATCAATAATCTTGGCAATTTCCGTCATCTCGAGCCTGGTACCCGGCTCTATTTCCCGCCGCTGCGATAAGCCATGGCGATTTCACCCCAACAAGATAGTGACGGCGTAATCCGCCTGACGCTGTTCAGCGGTGGCAAGGGGGTTGGGGACGACCTTCAGGTCGTCTCGGTCCAGGTCAACCGCGGCATCAACCGGATTCCTTACGCGAAGATCGTGCTGATGGATGGAGACATGCCGAACCAGGATTTCCCGCTGAGCAATTCCAAGGATTTCCAGCCCGGGGCGGAAATCAAGATCAACGCAGGTTACGGTCAGGATGAGCAAACGCTGTTTGAAGGGATCGTGGTCAAGCACGGCATCAAGATCAGCGGGGAAAACGACGCCCGCCTGGTGATCGAATGCCGTGACAAGGCGGTCAAGCTCACCGTCGGACGCAAGAACGCCAATTTCGTCGACTCCAAGGACAGCGACATCATGACCAAGCTGATCTCCGGCGCCGGGCTTGACGCGGCCGTCACGGCCTGCACGACGCAATACAAGGAGTTGGTGCAGTACTACGCCACCGATTGGGACTTTCTGCTCTCGCGGGCGGAGACGATCGGTTTCCTGGTGATCGTCGAGGATGGCAAGCTGACGGTCGGCCCACCGGAGACCAGTGGCTCGCCCGCGCTCAAGGTGGCCTACGGCGTTGATCTCCATGAGTTCCATGCGGACCTGGATGCCATGACCCAGTTGGCGAGCGTGAAGGGCGTGTCCTGGGATCCAAAGAACCAGGCGATCGTGGAGGGGCAAAAGCCCCCGCAAACTCTCAATGCGCAGGGCGATCTCGATTCGGCCGCCCTGGCCAAGGTGGTCGGCCTGGACAGCTTTCGACTGCAGACTCCGACACCCATGGAACAGGGCGCCCTCAACGATTGGGCCGAGGCGCGGCAGATCAAGGCCGGCCTTTCCAGGATACGGGGGCGCATGAAGTTTCAGGGCAGCGCCAAGGCGCGGCTCGGCAAGCTGATCGAACTGGAAGGGGTCGGCAATCGTTTCAAGGGCAATGTGTTCGTCAGTGCAGTGCAGCACAGCATTGTCGAAGGCAACTGGATAACCGAGGTCGAGTTCGGCATGGCGCCGGAGTGGTTCGCCGAGCGGCGCGACCTGGTTGCCCCGCCAGCCGCCGGCCTGCTGCCGGGCGTCGAGGGTCTGCATATCGGCGTGGTGAAGAAACTGGACGCGGACCCGGACGGCCAGCACAAGATCCAGGTATCGGTCCCCATCATGCAGGCGACGTCGGACGGGGTCTGGGCCAGGTTGAGCCGGTTCTATTCCTCGAACGAATTCGGCGCTTTCTTCATCCCGGAAATCGGCGACGAGGTGGTGCTGGGTTTCTTCAACAACGACCCCTCCAATCCCGTGGTGCTGGGCAGCCTTTACAGCAGCAAGCGCAAGCCGCCCTACGATCTTACGGCCGAGAACAATATCAAGGCGCTGGTCACCCGGAGCAAGCTCAAGCTGGAGTTCGACGACGAGAAGAAGGTCATCACCCTCGTCACGCCGGCAAAGAACACGATCGTGCTGAGCGACGATGGCAAATCCATCCTGATTCAGGACGAGACCGGCAACAAGGTCGAACTGAACACCGGCGGCATCACCCTGGACAGCCCCAAGGACATCAAGATCACGGCCAAGGGCAAGATCACCCTCGATGCGATCGGTGAGATCGGCATCATTTCCAAGGCGGACGTGAAGGCGGCGGGGCTCAACATCAACCACGAAGCCCAGGTCGGCTTTGTCGCCAAGGGGAACGCCAGCGCCGAACTCTCCGCTGCCGGGCAGACCACCGTCAAGGGCGCGATGGTCTTGATCAATTGAGCGACTGTACGGACCTGATGAAGGAGAGCAACTTATGCCGCCCGCCGCCAGACTGACCGACATGCACGTTTGCCCCATGGTGACGGTACTCGTTCCCCACGTCGGTGGCCCCGTGCTGGGCCCGGGCGTGCCGACCGTGCTGATCTGCAAGCTACCGGCGGCGGTGGTCGGAGACAGCTGCATCTGCGTCGGGCCACCGGACAGCATCGTCAAGGGTTCGGCGACGGTGATGATCGGCGGCAAGCCCGCCGCCCGCATCGGCGACACGACGGCGCATGGCGGCAGCGTGGTCATGGGCTGTCCGACCGTGATGATCGGCGGCTGAACGCGGTGGCCGAGCGCGATACGACCTTTCTCGGCACTGGCTGGGGCTTCCCGCCGGAATTCAGCCCGCGCACGGCGGGCGCGAGGATGGTGGACGGCGAGGACGATGTCAGCGAGGCTCTGCGGATATTGCTGTCGACCAAGCCCGGCGAAAGAGTCATGCAACCGGCCTACGGTTGTGCCCTGCATCAGATGGTGTTCGAGGCGGTGAACGAAAGCACCGTGGCGGAAATCAAGGATGTCGTCGAGCGTGCCGTGTTGTTCTTCGAGCCGAGGGTGACGCTGATCAATGTATCGGTGGACACACGGGAACTCAACCAGGGCCTGCTCGAAATCGGACTCGAATATGTGATCCGGACGACCAACGGCAGGGGCAACATGGTCTACCCCTTCTACATCGGCGAGGGCTCGAATGTCGTCCTTTGAGCGAGCCCGGAGCACGTTGCCATGAGCGGAATTTTTGTCCGCGACGGTACCAGCCAGTCTGAACGCGGCCCGACGGCCCTGCGGCCCGGCTATTTCCATCTGGACGAGCTGGCCTTCGGGCAACTGCTGGCGATGGCGGTGGACTACGCCAAACTGCTGCGCTACTACAACCTGAACAATGCGCCCGAGCCGATCCGGGATCGCGAACAAGGTGTCTGGGAGGAGTTGTTCCTCGCCGACGAGGCGCCCGTCATCGCCCAGATACTGACCACCGACCTGAGACGTAGCGAAGCCGACTTCAGCCGCTTCATCGAATACTTCCAGCGCGACGGGCAGGTTCTTCCCGCCGACCCGGCCGGGCTGCCCACTTACCAACTTGCCAAGAAGCTGGACGACTGGTACGACCGGCTCCGGACGATGCACGGCGCGGCCGCGGTCAGCTTGAGCCAGCAACTGGGCGACATGATCAGCCCCGGCCTGGTGCGTGAACTGCAGTTGCTGGATGGATTCCTACGGCGGCACGGCGGCGTGAATGAGATTCCGCGCCCGGCTTTGCGGGCGTTCTGGTTCGATGAGCGGGTCATGGCCGGGGGCTGGCAACCGCCCCCTTCCAGCGGCGAGGGGGCGGAGGTGGAGCGCTTTCTGCGAGGCAATTTCCACGCCTTCTACAAGGCGGTTGCGCTGCTCAAGGGTGGCGCGGCGGCGGTGTTGACGCGCTCCATCGGCAGCCAGACGCACAGCCCGGCCGTCGGCCTGTACATGGCTTTCCTGCAGCTTTATGGGAAGGTCCAGGGCGTGACCAATCGCTTTACCGAACGCCATCTGGACTTCTATTACCGGGACGTGCTCAAGTTTTCGCCACGTGGCGCCGTGGCCGACTGCACCTTTCTCCTGCTCGCTCAGGATGGCGCCACACGGCATGTCCCGGTGCCCAAGGGGACGCCCTTCAGCGCCAGCATGGACAGTCTCGGCCGGGATGTGATTTTTCGCGCGGATCGGGATGTCCTGGTGGGTACCGCTCAGGTGGCCGACCTGCGCACCCTGTACTTCGAGCACAACGACCTGATTTCGCCGGAAAGAGACTTCGGCTTCGCAACCGGTGGAAGATCGGGGCGTGGCCGCCTGGCCCAGGAGGCGTCGTCCGATCATGAACCGGCCGCCTGGCCTTTGCTGGGTGCGCCCAAGCCGGATGCCAGGCCGCAAGACGAGGCGGATGCGCTGCTGGGTTTTGCCATCGCCAGCCCGATTTTGCTGCTGCGGGAAGGGGTCAGGGACATCAATCTCACCTTTGATCTCGAACTGGAGCCGTTGCCCGGCGCGCCCACCTCCACGCAACCCGCCGCGGCCTTGTGTGACTGGCTTCGGCAGTTGGCCGAGGTGACCGGGACGACCGTGCTGGACGCGTTCTTCAAGACATTTCGCGAGATGTTCAGGATCAGCCTCACCACCGCGCGGGGCTGGCATGAGGTCGCGGAATATCTGCCACTGAGCGGCGCCGTCGAGCCGGGCAGGGGAGGCGCCAGTCTCGGGATCCAGCTCCGCCTTCCTCCCGAGGCCGACCCGATCACGGCCTATTCCGCCTCCTTGCACGCAGACGATTACGCTACGGATTACGCCACCGCTCACCCGATCATCCGCTTCACCCTGAATCCCGCCGCCTACCTCTACCCCTATTCGCTGCTTGCCAGGCTGGTCGTCAGTCAGATCGACATCGAGGTGGCGGTCAAGGGCGTCAGGAATGTTTTGCTGTACAACCAGCTCGGGCAACTGGACGCGAATACCCCATTCAACCCCTTCGGGCCGATACCCATGCTCGGCGCCTATTTCATCGTCGGCTCCGCGGAAATCGCCTACAAGCGTCTGAACGATCTGGAAATCGACATCGAATGGGGTGGGCTGCCAATGGCTGGAGACGGACTCGCGAGCCACTATGCCGCCTACGACCAACCCTATGACGACGCGCAATTCCAGGCGCGCGTCAGTGTCCTCAAAGGCGGCAGGTGGTTGCCCTCCGAGACGGCGGAACAACCCACGACCCGTTTATTCGCGCGACATGATGCCGCCACGCGGGCCAGGGACGGCGCGGCGACCCCCAGTTGGCAGACGCTTTCCTGCCAGGGTGTCGTGCCGCTAGCCCGCCCCCTCGAACCGGGACTGGCTGATGAGAGCTATGCCTACACCACCCAGGCCAAGGACGCGTTCTTCAAATTCACCCTGAGCGCGCCGGAATACGCCTTCGGCCACCAGGAATACCCGCTACTCCTGACCCGGGTGTTGACCGGGAACGCGCGCCTGAAAATCGCCCGTTTGTCCCAGCCGATTCCACCGCCCCCATACACACCGCTGATCTCGGCCATCTCTCTCAATTATCGGGCCAGCGCCAGCCTGAATCTGGCGGAAGCCGACCCGACGCGGGAAGGCGGAAACGAAAAGTTGTTCCACCTGCATCCCTTCGGCGTGGAAGCCATTTCTCCTCGCACCCGGCGGCGTTTGGCCCTTGTGCCAGGTTACGAGGCGGCGGGAAATTTGTTCATCGGCCTGGAGGGAGACGACCCATCCGGCGCGCTCAGCCTGTTTTTCCAGTTGCGTGGCGACTCCCTCCCGGGCCGGGAGGCGCCGTCCTCCGAACCATCCTGGTCGTATCTTTCCGACAACCGCTGGAAGCCTTTGCAGCCGACGCGCGTGCTATCCGACGGCACCCGGGGGTTTCTGACTTCGGGCATAGTCGAGCTGGATCTGCCGCGCGACATCAGCCGGGGCAACAGCGTGATGCCGGCGGCGCTCTACTGGTTGAAGGTGTCCGTCGACCGGCATCCCGAGACCCTGTGCAGCGCTTACGCGGTGCACGCCCAAGCACTGCGCGTCAGCCGCCAACTGGATGGGGACGCGACCGCTTACAGCGGAAGGGAATTGCCGGCCGGGACGATCAAGGCATCGCAAATCTCCCTGCCGGGTATCATCCGTATCGTGCAGCCCGTCGCTTCGTTCGGCGGCCGGCCACCCGAGGCCCCGGCGCAATTCAAGGCCCGCGTCAGCGAGCGGTTGCGGCACAAGAATCGAGCCTCGCTGCCATGGGACTATGAGCGATTGATCCTGGAACGCTTCCCTCGCATCCACAAGGTCAAATGTTTCCCGAACATGGTGGCCACGCTGGATCCGGCGAAACGTCTCCGGCCCGGCCACCTGCTGATCGTCGTGATCCCACGGCAGGAACTGGAATCCGCCGAGCACATGGAGCCGCTGCTGGATCGGGCGTCGCTGCGCGAGATTCAGTCCTATGTTATGGGACTGGCATCGCCGTTCGTCCGGATCGAGGTCAGGAATCCCGACTATGAACAGATCCAGGTGCGCTGCACCGTGAAATATGGCACGCGGGTCGCCGGTGATCAGCTCCAGGCATTGAACCAGGCGATCACCGACTATCTCTCGCCCTGGCGGCAGACCGGGCATGAAGCGCGCTTTGGCTGGCGTATCCGTCGCGATGACCTGGAGGCTTACATCCGGACACTCCCGAATATCGAATATCTGACGAATTTTTCCATGCTGCGCGTGGCGGAACGCGGCCGGGATCGCTTCCTGCTGGACGACACGGTCACCGAGGACGGTGAACAGTTGCGGGAAATCGGCCCGGTCTATCCGTGGAGCATCGCCGTGCCGTTTCGACAGCATGCCATCGAAACCACCGACGAATTGATGCCGGTGCCCGCATCCAGAACGGGCATCGGCGAAATTGAAATCGACAGCAACCTGATCCTTTCCTGACCCAGAACGAAAACCATGGCAAAAAAAGACCGGGCAACTCTCAAGACTTATTTCAGCAGCGGCAGACGGCCCTCCCAGGAGGAGTTTGCCGACCTGATCGATTCGACGCTCAATATCATCGATCACGGATTCGAAAAAAACGCGAGCGACGGTTTCCGGGTCGCCCAGCTCGGCAGTTCCGGCAGCTTGATGAGCTTCTACCGCGACATCGCCGTGAAGAGCCCGTTGTGGTCACTGCGCCTGGACCCGCTGACCAGCAACCTGAGCTTCGAGGGGGCCGCCGAACCGGGCGGCGAAAATCGCAGCGTGTTGTCCCTGGACCCAAGCGGCAAGGTCGGCATCGGACAGCGAAATCCCCGCTTCGAGCTGGATGTGGCGGGGACCGTCGCGGCCTATCGGCGGGTTGGTCGGGCCGGTGACAAACCGGTCTACTCGGATGGCGCCTGGTACGACATCACGGATGCGCTGGACGGTTGCCGCGCCTTCGAAATCATGGCTGGGGTGGGGGCCAAGGGTTCGGGTAAGTATGCGCTGCTGCATGCTTTCGCCCTGAGCACCTTCAATGGCAGGAATGATCTCACCTACCATCAGGCGCATTTCGGCTCCCGCTGCAACCGGCTGGTACTCAAGTGGGAAGGCGACGCGCACAACTTCAGGCTGCGCATGAAGACCGCCTGCAACTATGGAGAGAAGCTGCCGGTGCGCTACAGCATCACCGAATTGTGGCTCGACCCGTTCATGGACGAGGGCCAGAGCACGTGAAGACGGAGAGCGGCCGACGGGACCACGCCATCCACCTGAATCTGGCCGAAGCACAGCTCGTGTTCGAGGCATTGGCGGAGCGCCCCTTCAAGCAGGTCTATGAGCTGATCGGCCGTCTCAATCATCGCGCCAACGAAGTGGCGGCCCAGGGTGGCGATGTCATCCTGCCCCAGGTCTACCATCTTGACGCGGCCGAACTCGATCTGGCGACGCGGGCGCTGAGCGAGCTGCCCTACGGCCGGGTGCATCGTCTTCTGGCAAGCCTGAACGAACAGTTACAGGCCGATACCGCGCCGCCCGATATGGACAGCGCGACTCATGGCTGAGCACAAAACCATTCCGCGACGGCAGCCGGACCCGGAAGGGTTGGATTTCGACGGGCTGAAGGCGGTCGGGATCGAAGCACTCCAGTCGCTGTGCGGCGCGACCTGGACCGACTACAACCTGCACGATCCCGGCATCACAGTGCTCGAACAGCTGTGCTACGCCCTGACCGAGGTCAAATACCGAGCCGGGTTCGACGTGGCGGATTACCTTGCCGGACCGGACGGAAGCATTGATTTCGAGCGCCATGCGCTCTACCGGCCACAGGACATCCTGCCCAGCCAGGCGGTGACTCTCGCTGATTACCGCAAACTCATCATCGACGGTGTGCCGGGGATCGACAACGTCTGGCTACGTACCCAGGATCCCTCCGGCGCGGGGATGACGGGTCTTTACTCGGCTTATGTGAGGCAGAGCGATGCCGTCAGCGCCGGCCTGCCCGGTTCCGATACCGATTGGGTGGTGCAACAGGTACGCAAGGTCTACGCGAACAACCGGAATCTATGCGAGGACCTCCATGAGGTCAGGATCGTCGCCCAGCGCCGCTACTCCCTGCACGGCAGGATAGAACTGGATGGCGATCGGTCGCCGGCGGAAATCCTGGCACAGATCTATTACCTTAGTGGCCGCCTGGTTGCGCGCGGCATCGAATTTTTTCCTTACGAGGAGCTGATGGCGCGCGGCGTTAGCCTGGAGCAATTGTTCAGCGGCCCACTGACCGCCCATGGCTACATCGACGAGGCCCGTCTGGGGCAGTCCGAGGGCACGGTTTCCTGCGTCGACCTGTTCGGGCTGATTGGCCGAATCGAGGGGGTGAAGTATGTAGACCAGCTAGAGTTTCAGGACGAGCTGGGGAGTCGGGTGGACACTCTCCGCGTCGACGACTTCCTGACCGGTGTGCCCTACCTGGTCTATCCCGCCACGGATGAGGCGATCGGTGTGCGGCTCTACAAGAACGGTCGGCCTCACCTCGTTTCGTTCGTCGCGTTCAGTTCAGAACTGGACCGGCTGCGGGCCGAGCGACGCTCGGTGAAGCGTGGCGCCGCGGACCTGGAAACCCTCAGCGCCTTGCCCGTGGGCGTGCCCATGGCGTTCGCCGAGTATCACTCCATCCAGAATGATTTCCCCGAGGTGTACGGCATCAATGCCTATGGGCTGCCGCAATCGGCGTCGCGGGAACGCAAGGCCCAGGCGAAACAGTTCAAGGCCTATCTGCTGTTTTTCGAGCAGATACTGGCCAACGCTCTGGAGAACCTGCAACAGGCCGGGCGGTTGTTTTCCCTGGATGCGACGCTCGAACAGACCTACTTCAGCCAGACGCTCAATGCGGATTGCGTGCCCGACAGCGAGGCGCTGTACGACGTGGCCGGGTACGAGAGAAACAAGCGGGTGGCGGACGTGCTGGCGACCTACGATGATTATGGCGACCGGCGGAATCGCGTCCTCGACTATCTCCTGGGCCTTCATGGTGAGGCGTTCTCCCAGCGATCGCTACGCCATTTCGACCACTATCTGGCGGGCGGCGATGTCGAGGCGGAACTGATCCGCAACAAGCTCGGCTTGCTCGAATCCCTCGTGCCTTTGAGCCAGCGGCGGGCCGGGGCGTTCGACTACCTGGAAGCGGCGGATGGCGAAGGCAACCGCGCCATGCTGGCGAGAAAGATCGAGATTCTCCTGGGTATGCGGGTCGCGCGGGGTGGCTATTCCAGCAGCGCGCTGCACGACCGGGGTTTGCGGCTGGTGGAAGACAGCGCCATGCAATGGGAATACGCGTCTGACACGACGGAGAGCCGGGAGACGGCAGGGTGGCCGCGGGAACGGCCGGCCAGCGAAAGGATCAGCGGGAAGATCAACGACGACAGACTGTTCCGGGATGTCTCCTTTCTGAAAGAAGGAAAGGTGAGCATCCCGGCGCTGCGCTACGGCATCCATCTCGACCACTACCGAGTCACGCCAGGCACCGCTGCCTGCGACGTCTTGCTCCGGCATGGGGAGGACAGCGCCTGGTGCCGCGTGGCGACCTGTCCGACGTTCGGCGAGGCGGAGGTGCTGGCGCGCGATCTGCGCGATTTCCTGATCCAGCTCAACGCGCAATGCGAACGCATGCTCCTGGTGGAACACCTTCTACTTCGACCGCGTGCCGCTCGGCAACACGGTATCAAGGTTCCCGACGGTTTTTACCCATTTAGGCTGAGCGTTGTCTTCCCGGCCTGGACGGCACGCTGCGGCGACGAGAAGTTCAGGCATCTGGCGGAGGAGACCGTCGCGCTCAACTGCCCAGCGCATATTCACGCCGAATGCCACTGGCTCGACTTCGAGGACATGGGTGAGTTCGAGCGACGCCATGCGGCCTGGCTGGCGGCGCTACGCGGCGCCGAGGCCGATGTGATCGACGTGGCCTCGGAAGCGATGACGGCTTTCCTGCTGGGTCTGGGCGAGTCGGGTCGGTGAAGGCATGAACGCCATGACCCCTCGGCATCTTCTCGGCGAGGCCGTGTTCGACATCGCTTTCCCGTCCGAAGAGGAGGCCTTCGCGCAACATCTGGAGCTCGGTTCTTATGTACGGGAACGGCTGTTGGCGGTGGTCGACGAAGTGTTCGACGAGGTGGCCGGCGGCGGACTCATCTATCGTTTCGACAGCATCGAGATCGATCTGGGCGACCTGCCTCTGGACGATTACCAGGAAGAGATGGTGTGGCGCTTGCGGGAGCGCCTGCGCACCCACCTCTTGACGCGATTGCCGACGTGGCAGGCCGAGCCCACGCCGGGCGTGCGCGCCATCAGCCAGCCGCGATTGGCGTTGGAGCAGATCGAATATTTCCTGATCACTGGTCGCCTGCCGTGGAATAGCGGCCACGAGGAGGAGGGCACCCTTGAGCCGTGGGCGTGGGAAGTGCTGCGCGCCACTGGCGCGGAGTTCCTCGAATTCCTGGAAAGTCGGTCCCGGGCGGGGGAGGGCGTCACCCGCAGATTGATCGCCCAGTTTTCGGACGCCTTGCTGCTCGAAATCGCCGGCCGGCTGGCACCCGCTCAATCCAGTCTGTTCACGGCCCTGATCGCTGAACTGGGCCGGGCCGGCGCCGCCCACAAGCTCTCATCCGCGCGGGCACGGGAACTCCGCCAGAACGTCTGGTCGGCGCTGCTGGAAATACTGTTGCGCAATGGAGGAACTCTCAGTGCGACGGGATTGATCGCGACGCTCCTGGAGCGCATGGCACGGCGGGCCGGTGGACGCGCGCCGAGAATGGAAAGAGCGCGGGGCGGTGAGACGAAGACCGCGCTGGAAAGCTTCGCGGCGGGGATCGATGCCATGTTGGCGCCGGGCGCGGCGCCGTCGGCGCTTCCCAGTAAAGCGTGGGGCGATGCCGGGACGCTGGAGGCCGCCCTGCTCAATGGAAGCGATGGGGAAATCGAGTCGGCATGGCAAGACGCGCCACGCCTCCATCCAAACGCGTTGCGCGAGACCCTGCGGCGCCACGGCGCAAGCGCGCGGGTCAGGACGCGACTCGCGGGCATCCTGCCCGACGCCTTGCTGCGCGAAACGGTGGACCACCTCGAACCCGAGGGAAGTGGTTTCGTGGCCGACGTCATCGGGCAAGCCGGATTATCCCGCGCGCTTCCGGATGTTGTGTCCGGCGGGGATCAGGTCGGGCACCGGCAACGGCTTTGGGCATGCACTTTGGGGTATCTGGCGGTGGAGCGCGGCGCGGCGTTCAGTGGCAAGGCTTATCTCGACAGTCTGGTTCGCCAGTCGGCGGCGCATACCGCCTTGTCCCGCCGCGAGGTGGTGGCGCGTCTGCGACAGGCCCTGGCGCCGGACGAGGTGTCGGGAACGCCGCCGGCGGAACTGGATCGCCTGCTCCGCGAACTGGCCGATGCGACCCTATCCACGGCCTCCGTCGGGGAACTGCGCAGCCGGGAACGGATGCGCGGCTACGACTTGCTGGATCAGCTCCGGGACGGCCTGCGCGGAAGACTTGAAGCGGACGCGGATCTGTCCGCCACCGTCACGGAACTCGCCGAGTTCCACCCCTGGGCCTGGTCGCAACTGCACCGCGAACTGCGCGCCAGAGTGTTTCCCGGCGTCAGCCTGGGGGCCGGCCTCGCGCCGGAAACCCTGCGCCGGCTCATCGCTGGGCATCTCGACTACCGTGGCCTGAGCGGGCGGGATGGCGGGGTGGAACACCTCGCCGCGATCGAACGCCGCGCGGCCCGGGCCGCTGACCGTGCCCGCTTTTACCGACAGATATTGCTCGGCCTCATATCGAACCTGCCGGGCGATCTGGTGCCCGAGCACCGGTCGATGTCCAAGGCGGAAGCGGAGGCCAACTGGCTGGTCATCGAGGAACCCACCAGGCTGGGCAAGGACAAGTCGGTGGATAAACCCGAGAGGCGTACCGCGCCCGCCGTGAGCCACGTCATGGCGGGTTGGAAAAAAGAAACGCTGGAACGGCTGGCCGATCGGCTGCCGGGAGCGCCGCACCGCCGTATCCGCCTGTCGCAGCGGAATGCGGGGTCTCGCGCGGCGCTGGAACCGGGCCGGCGAGTCCACGGCGACCTGAGCCTGTCGATTCGGCCCAGTGAAAATTTGGCGTTTTTCGAGCGGGGCCTGTCGAAGCCCGTTTCTCCTTCGACAGGCCCAGACCAAACCGGCTTCAAACCGCTTCTGGCCGGATCGAGAGGCGCCGGGTCGGAAATCGACGAAGCGGAGAAGTTCGTCACCGCCCTGGAAGAGCGCGCAGCCGTATGGCAAGCGCACGCCGCGTGCGATCTTGGCATGACGCCCATGCCGCCACGGGATGCCAGCGCCGATGACTTGGCCGTAACGGCAATGGCCGCGGAGAGCGAACCGCCGGTAACGATACCGGACAGCAGTTCGCTGGTGACCATGCTGAAGCGTGGCGCGGTGGCAGGCACCGAGCAAACCGCGGCCCTGTCGCGTGACATACAAGCGCTGCTTGAAGCGGAGCCGGATCATCTTGAGGCTCTGCTGGCTGAGTTGCGGCGGCACGGAGTGGCGCTGGAACGGCTCGTGGCCGCGCAGCCGGAAAGCCAGCTGACCCGGCTGTTGTTCCGCCTGCGGGGCGCCGAGCATCATGAAATCCAGGTGTGCGCCGACACCCTCGCCGGCGCTTGCGGCTTCAGCGATCCGGGTGTCGAGCCAACGAGTCTACGTGACGCGAAATGGCGCTTCATTCTTGGCGAGTGGCTCGGCCAGGGGCTGCTTTTCGATCGGCACGCCTTTGCCCGTCAGTTCACCCACTTTCTCGCAGAGCAGGCCGGTTGGCCGGACGAGCGTCGCTTCCGCTATCTCTTGAGCCAGCAACTCGGGCATGAACTCTCACACACGCCACTTTCCTCGCCGGCGAGTGAGATAACGGGGTCTCCCGATGTTTCCTCTGGGCACCAGGCGCCTGAGCAGGCCGATCAGGAGGATCTGATATCGCTCTCGATCCCGGGTCGCATGCCCGAACGAACTCGTGACCCCGACCAGGAGGCTGTCACGGGCGCACAGGGAAGTGATCACGCCGAAGTGGGGGATGCGCGCATGTTGCTGGATTCGCTTCGCGCTGCCGCGACGGCTCAGACGGTTGATCGGCGCGAAACGGGACAACAACCGGGACAGCGGCCATCCGCCAGGGAAGCCCTTCATCACCAGCGCGAAATCATCCTGGCGCTCCGCGCGGCGCTGGAGGACCGGGATGCGGTCCCGGTTCGCCCCGTGAAGGCGGCGCGGGAACCCGCTGAAGAGCGTGGCGAGGACATCTATATCGGCAATGCGGGCCTGGTGCTGGCCGCGCCCTATCTGCCACGACTGTTCGCCATGCTGGACCTGCTCGATGGGCCGACTTTCCGCGACGCGGCGGCGGCGGAACGGGCCGTGCGGCTGTCGCAGTACCTGGTCGATGGCGAGGAAAGCGTGGACGAGTTCAAGTTGGTGCTGAACAAGATTCTGTGCGGGTTGGCCACGGACACGCCGATCGAGCGAGAGGCCGGCTTTAGCGAGCGGGAAAAGGAGGCGGCGGAGGGTTTGCTGCGCGGGATGATCGATAACTGGAAGGGCGTCGGCCACACCTCGCTGGCGGGCTTGCGCGAGACCTTTCTGCGGCGGGAGGGGCGGCTACGGCTCAAGGATGGTGCCTGGAATTTGCTGGTCGCGCCCAAGCCGTTCGACATGCTGCTCGATACCCTGCCCTGGAGCATCGCGGTGATCAGGCATCGCTGGATGGATCGGGTCATCCATGTGGTGTGGCGATGAACGCCCGGTTTGGGCCTGGCGGCAAGAATGAATGATCACAGAGAACAAGCAGAGGAGAGATTCATGTCCATGTCACGGCATCTGAAACGGCTGCCGCGCCTTCTGGCGCGACCACCCGTGTGGTTGATCGCTGGCCTGTGCCTGGCTTCCTGGATTCCGCTCGGACACGCCGCGCGGGCGGATTGCGGCCCACTGCTGGAAAGAACGCGCTTCGAGCCGAATCCGCCGGCGAACGGCGCGGAAATTCTGGAAGCCCAGCATTGCCTGGAGCAGAAGGGATTTCCGCCAGTCAAGATCGACGGCAAGCTCGGCCCGCTCACCCGCTCGGCGCTGGAGGCCTACTGGAAGTCGCTCGCGGTCGTGGCGGCCGCCCCGTCACGGGATGGCCTCGGCGTGGCTTACAAGCTGACGCAAGACGATCTGAAGGTGCTGCAGGTAGGCAAGGGCATCATGGAGCAGATGAAAAAACTCAAGGATCAGCCTTTCGCCAGCGAGGAGGCGTTCCGGCAAGCGCTCACGACCGGTTTGAAGGAGGCGGGCGCCCGGGTGGATCTCTATCTGCCCCTGGTTCTGGCGCGGGGCGAGAAAAAGATCACCTACAGCCTGAGTGAAGAAGCGTTCAATCAGCTGCGTATCCAGAATCTCCGCGACGAGATCCTGGCGAAACTGGTGGAGATGAAGGACCTGGGCTACCCGAGCCGGGCGGAGATCGATCGCGCGATCAAGCTCAAGATTGGCAAGAAACCATCGTCCACGCCGGATCAGACGGCCGTGGAGGAAGTGACGGCCGAGCCCGTGTCCGCCAGTTCGGCGGAATTGCGCCAGGTCAGGGACCAGGTGAAAGAGGTGACCGCCTATCTGCTGACCGAGCCATCGCTCGCGGCCCTGGCCGAAGATCCGCGCATCGGCAAGGACATCGTTTCCATGGTGAAAAGCCTGCCTGATCTGCTGGACATCGAGTATCCGAGCGCGCGCCTGTTCAGGAGCGCGCTGCTCGACAAGGCCCATTCATCCCACCCGGAAGGGCAATCCATGCCCAGTGAAGCACTCGAACCCATCGTTCGCCAGGCCAGGAAAGTACACGGGTTCGACGCGGCTTCCCGCATTGTCTGGAACGGCAAGGGCTGCGGCTGCGTGCTCGACACGCTGTCCGGCACAACCTATGGCTTCTTCCCCTACTGGCGGGCGGGTTCCGAACAGACGGTGAATTTCAGCGTGCTGTCGCGCATTGGTTACTTCGCGGTCTCGCTGGACAACGACGGCAAGCTCGCCGACCGCTTCCATTGGCGGGCGGACAAGGCCGATTTCATCAACGAGGCGAGAAAACACGGCACCAAGGTCGATCTGGTGATCTACAAGAACGACTGGGAAAAGTGGCGCGCGGATATCGCCGCCAAGGATTATTCGGGCATCGACACGGCGACGAGTCATATCGTCGAAGCGGTCCGGGAAAAGCTGGACAACAGCTTTTTTAATCGCCACAAGGCGATCTTTTCTCTCGGCGCCAGCGAGACCCCGCCCATGGGCGACGGCGTCACGCTGTTTTTCGATGGATATCCCCGCGATGACGAGGCGAGCGACTATCTGCTCAGGTTCGTCAGGGAACTCAGGAAGAAGCTGCGCGCGGCGGGCCAACACTATTTCCTCAACATGGTGGTGCCGCCGGAGGCCATAGGAGAAGGCTTCTATACCTTCAAGTATCTCTCGCTCATCATTCCCGACGTGGCGAGCAACAGCCCCGGCTATGAAGCGAACAACGATGTGGATCTGTTCCTGGTGCTGATGGAGGAACCCACCACACAGTCCAAGAAGGCGCTGCGCCAGCGGATAGAAAACCGCTTTACCGGGAGCAAGCTGTATCGGGCCATCCAGCGCCGCAACCTGCTGCGCAAGATCGTCCCGGTGCTGATGCCGGACGCGAGCGACGCGCGGCAGTACGCGGAGGATGTCATCTACCTGGAAGACAATTTCGGCGGAGTCGGCCTCTGGCCTATGCCGGCGATCAAGGGAGACGGCAAGGATAAGCTGGCCAAGGTCACAAACACGGTGGCGGAGACTGAAATCGCCAGCCTGACGGAGTTCTATCAGGTGGATGGCGCGGCGTCGCCTTCCGCCTTGCGCACGCTCGTATGCCCCAACAAGTGGACATTCCGCATCGCCTTCGATGTGCTGACTTTTCTCCTCATGGGTTTCGGGGTGCTGGCGATCTTCCTCTGTGCGCTGCGGAAATTCTGGGCGCGATACGCCTGGTATTTCCTGGCCCTGGTGCTGCTCTGGGTAGGGTTGGCCCTGGCCATCCTGTTCTTCGATCCTTTCTATACCGCGCTTGCCCGGGGCAATGGGCCCTTGATATTGCTGGTGCTGGCCAACCTGTTGTATGTCGCGTTCGTGATCATCAACAGGAAGCGGTCGGCGCGGCAGCCTTAGTGCAGTGTCTCGCAAATACCTCGACATGAAATCTTCCACTCCGGAACAGGCGGACTTGTCCGGGAACGCCGCTACCCTGGCGCGCGAGCTGGACTGGCTGTCCCGGGTCATCACAGCCGGCATCCAGCTCTATTTCGGCCAGGCGTGCGAGTACTCGGACGTGCGCGAGATCGCCCCGCCCGAAATCGGGAACGACCCTTCTCCCTACGCCCGGACGCTACGCGAACAAAACATGTCTTTCGACGAGCGGTTGGTGCTGATCCTGGCCCTCGCGCCGCACGTTCGTCCACAGGCGCTCGATCCTTTTCTGATCAAGAGCAGCCACGGCGATCGTGGCTTCACCGAGTTCGGCGGCGTGCTTGCCGGCGGCCACACCGGCTTCTGGCCGACCCTGGAGACCGCCATCTTCATTCTGGCCGGCGACGATCTGGAAAGAAGATTCGAGTTACAAACCCTGTTCGACCCCGAGCACTTCTTTTCCACGCGCAAGATGCTGTCCCTCGAAGGGGTCGCGCCTGGACAACCGCTCGCCGGCCAGTCCCTGGGCATCGGCCGGGAATATCTCAACTACTTCACGCTGGGCACCGGCTACCGACCGGAATTCAGCAGCGCCTTTCCCGCCAAGCGTATCGACACGGCGCTGGACTGGGCCGACCTGGTGCTGGCGGATCATATCTTCGATGAAGTGGAAGAAATCAAGGCGTGGATCGAACACCGCCATACGCTGCTGCATGACTGGCAACTCGCGAAAAAGATCAAGCCGGGTTTTCGCAGCCTGTTCTATGGCCCGCCCGGCACCGGCAAGACACTGACCGCCTCTTTGCTGGGCAAGACAACCGGGCTGGGCGTCTACCGGGTCGACCTCTCCCTGGTGGTGTCCAAGTACATCGGCGAGACGGAGAAAAACCTCTCCAACGTGTTCGACCAGGCGCAGACGCAGGACTGGATACTGTTCTTCGACGAGGCCGATGCCCTGTTCGGCAAACGCACCCAGACCTCCAGTTCAAACGACCGCTATGCCAACCAGGAAGTCTCCTATCTGCTGCAGCGGGTCGAAGACTTCCCCGGCGTGGTGATACTGGCCACCAACCTCAAGAGCAACATCGACGAAGCCTTTTCCCGCCGCTTCCAGTCGATGATCTACTTCCCCATGCCGGGCCCGGATGAGCGCCTGCGGCTCTGGTCCAACACCTTTTCGAAGCAATGCCGTCTGGAAGATGAAGTGGATCTGCGGCGCATCGCCGAGGAGTACGAGGTGGCCGGCGGGTCGATCATCAACGTGTCGCGCTTCGCCTCGCTGATGGCGCTGCGGCGTGGCAGCAACGTCATCCGCCTGCGCGATATCCGCCACGGCATCCGCCGCGAATTCAGCAAAGACGGCAAGCTCATTTAACCCAGGTCCAAGAGACTCTCATGATCGACAAGGCACTCAACTTCCTGCTTGAAGAACTCAACAGCTTTCTCGGCCGGCGTTTCCAGAGCAACGAGACGCTGGTGGTGCTGTCCAGTCTGGTCAATCCAGACGGCACGGCGCCGATGCCTATCGAAAACAAGATCGTCCTGACCCTGGCCAATGTCGAGCGCGAATCCGCGGCCGCCAATAGCGTCGGTCTGTCGCGCGCCATCCAGGCCCCCAGTTCGCGGGTGAGCCCACCCTTGAACCTCAATCTCTATGTGCTGGTCGCCGCCAGTTTCGGCAACAATTACGCGGAATCCATAAAATCCTTGTCCCATGCGGTGGCCTTCTTCCAGGCCAAGCCGGTGTTCACGGCCCAGGGCTCGGCGACATTTCCCCGCGAATTGCAGCGCCTGAGCTTCGAGATGGTCAACCTGGACTTCTCGCAACTGAACAATCTGTGGGCCGCACAGGGCGCCAAATACCTGCCCTCGGTCGTCTACAAGGTGCGCATGGTGACCATCCAGGAGTCCTGGGTCACGGATCGCGTGCCGGGAATCTCCGGCACCGACCTGGGCAATTGAGGTCACCGACATGCGTATGCGCTACTCCCCCCTGTTCAGCATCGAATGCCGGCATGACTATTTCTCCGGCGCGGTCTGCAAACCGTTGTCGCTCCGGCCCACGGAAGATTGCCTGCGGTTGCTGGATCGCTATCAAGGTCTGTTCAGGGCGACACCCAGTGGCTGTACGGTGGCCTTCGCGATCCAGGATGAAATCGACTTTCTGGCGCTTTATTCGGAAAACGCGCCGTTTTCCTTCGACCTCATCAGCGCGGATCCCCACCTGCTCAACTACACCGACGTCGATAGGGCGGCGGGCGTGGGTGTTCTGGCCGAACAGCTCTATTACTTCAACAATCTCGGCGATGCCGTGGACGAGGCGGGCGATCGGCGCCTGCTGCATCCCCGTGGACTAGCCCTGGCGGCGGGGCCCTTGCCGGTGCGGGCCCGGCGCTTCACGCATCGTCTGGAGCACCCGGCCGAGGTCGCCGGCTTGAGCGTGATCGATACGCTGACGGGCGATCCCGTGTGGCGAAGCGCGCCGGTCGCGCCGGCAGCTCGCGCCGTCCCCATCGACCTGGCTTCTTTGCCCGATGGCCGCTATCGACTGCGGGAGGACGAGCGGGACGCGATGGCTTTTTATCTCAGCGACGCGCCCTCGGCCGGGCGCTGGGGGGTGGTGGATATCTACCCTGGCGGCCCGGCGATGGCGGGCCGCGTGCCGGAAAGCCTGCGCGTGCTCGACGACGCGGGACATCCGCTCCCGAAGACTTTCGCCATCCGCCTGAACAACCGCGCCACTCTCTGGCGCTACCACATCGTCAACCCCAATCCCGACGACCACAGCTATGACGGCCATCAGGTCGAGGGCATCTTCAGGCGAACGCCGAAGCAGTCGGATCAGCAGGGCGCGCCGATCCAGTTCGTGGAGAAGGCACCGATGCGAGTCGACGGCCGGCCGGCCAGGGTGTTCGAGTCCGTCCAGCCGATCGCTTTGTATGAAAGGCCGGGCGACGCGCACGAGTTTTTCTTCAAGGCCAATGGCCAGGGCGAGCGGGGCGGACGCGCCTTCCGGCTTCCCTATGCCACGGGTGAATCCACCCGGCTGGAAGAAATCGACGGCGCGCGCCGCATGGTTTCCGAAATCTACGTCTATCTGTGAGGCGCAGGTAATGGGAAAAATACGCTCGCTGCCGCCGATCCTGCTGTGCGTCTTCAGTCTGGCCGCGGTGCTCTACCTGGGATACGACTACTTCACCTACAAGTCCGCCATGATGGCTGGTCAGAAGGCGCAACTTCTGCAAATCACCCACAAGGCGGCTCAGGATCTGGATCGCGCGGTGGGCGAAGTGATGCGCGGCGCCGACCACATCGCCGAGACGCTATCCGCTCCCGATGCGAATGCCGAGACGCGGCGGCTGGCCGAGCAAGATCTCAAGCGGACGCTGCTTTTCCACCAAGGCTTTCAAGGGGCGACCATTACCTACCGTCCCCATGCCTTCAAGCAGGATCAACGTCTGTATTCGGTGTACTACTTCAGGCAGAACGGGCAGTTGGCCTTTGCGCGCCTGGATCAATTGCATGACTACAGCAACGGCCGTTACCCCTGGTACACGGCCGCGATGGAGAACGGCTCGCGTTGGTCCGAACCCTATTTCGACGAGACGGCCAAACTGCTGATGATCACCTACTCGGCGGTGTTTCACGCGACCGACGCGGCGACCGGTAAACGCGTGCCCCAGGGCGTGGTGACCATCGACATCTCCCTGGACGGGATGAAACGGATCATCGAGTCGTTCTCCCTGGGCGTGGGCGGCTATGGGGCGCTGGTATCGGATATCGGTACCTATCTGTATCACCCCACCCGCGAGTATGCCGCGACCGGGCGGACGATCATGGATGTCGCGCGCGAGAAGAACGATAAGGATCGCCGTTTCCTCGGAGAAATGCTACGTGGAAAGCGTGTCTCCAGCGGCATCCTGGATCATGTCAGTGTGACCACGGATCTGCCTTCATGGATGGCCTACGAACCCATTCCCTCCACCGGGTGGCTGCTGGTCAACACCTTCATCAAGGAAGATGTTCCCGTGGACAACGACCGGCTGAGACGGCATCTGCTCATGCTGACCGGCTTCGGCGTGCTGTTTCTCGTCTCTCTGACGTTCCTGATATTGCATCGCCAGGATGCGGGTGTCGGCAGGCTCTGGTTGATGGTGGCGCTTGCTTCCGGGATCCTGACGGCCGGCATGGGCTCCGTCTGGTACTTCGCGCTGACCCATGACGCCCAGGTCATGAAGGGGACACCCGTCGTGCATCGGGCGGAGATCGACGATGTGGCGCGGCGGCTGGACGCGGACGCGAAACGGCGAAATGCCGATGCCCCAATCTACCTTCCAACAGGGATTCTGATCGAGTCGTTGAGATTCGCCGATGGCAACGATGTCATCTACTCCGGCCAGATATGGCAACGGATCGGGGCGGGGATGCCGGAAGGGATCGTTCCCGGTTTCATCCTGCTATCCGCCGAAGACGTCAAGACGACTGAAATCTATCGCCACAGCGCGGCCGGCCAGACCATGGTCCGCTGGCAGTTCCAGGCCCGGATCAGGCAGCATTTGCGCCATGTCCACTACCCGTTCGAGCGCGAGGACCTGACCATCGGCCTGATCGCGAAAGATCTGGCGCACCGCGTCATTCTGGTCCCAGACCTTTCCGCCCATGTTCTCAACAATCCGGCGGCCTTGCCCGGACTGGCCGCGAATCTGCCCGTGCCGGGCTGGGAAATAGAGAAAAGCTTTTTCGATCTTTCCAAAAAGGTGGAAGGACTGTCGTTGGCGGTGGACGCCGAGAGCGGACTGGGCGAGGAAATGCCGGTCCTGCGCTTCAACGTGCTGGTGAAGAAACACTTCCTGGATTCCTTCGTCTCGAATCAGTTTCCGCTGATCGTCGTGTCCATTATGTTGTTCGCCCTCCTGGTCACGACGACCACCGACGAGAAACTGATGGACAAGATGAAGACGACGGCGGGGATGGCGCTGAGCATGAGTTCGGCGCTGATCTTCATCGTGGTGTTCTCGCACATCGGGATTCGTCGTGTCGTGGTCTCCGACGACATCTTCTATCTGGAGTACTTCTATTTCGTGATGTATGTCGCGATTCTGCTGGTGGCCCTCGTGTCCATTGCTCACGCCCTTCAGGGCAAGCACGATCTGCCGCACTACAAGGACACCCATCTGGTCCGGCTGTTTTACTGGCCGGCCATTTTTGGCACGCTGTTTGTGATCACGCTGGGCGTTTTTTACTGAAGGCCGCATTCGGCGGCCAGGTGGGAACCGGGTGGCGCGGTGCAAGATGCGCCGCGCTATTAGTCAGTCATCATGAATCGAAAGGATGGTTCGGTAACCACACCCTACGCACGGGGGGCACGCTTGTGTCCACGCGTTCAATATGACTGACTACCGGGCATGCCGAATCCCGGCTTTCAGGCTATGGTGGCGTCATCCGGTTGTGCGCTTACCGCGCGGGGTTTTCCATTGCAGCTCACGCCGGGAAGGGTCGCCAGCACGCCTCTGACCCATTGTTTTCCCACCGCGTGGCTCTTGAATCTAGTACTGCTGCAATAGGTAATCCCGTTGCTTCCCGTGAACGTCTGGTAGGCGGGGTACTTGACCATCTGGACGGCGTGGCCGGTGGGAATCTTCTCCGGCGCGGCCTGGGTTTTGCTCATGGTTGACCCTTGATTCAGCGCCTTCGCGCCCATGACATCCGCCTCGGTTTCCAGCGATATGTCGTCATTCACGGCATGACCCGCCATTTGCAGGGTTGGTTTGACTCTTCCCTGGCGCTGCTGCACCACATGCCAGGCCTCGTGGGGAAGGTGCTTCTCCTGGCCGGGGCCGAGATGGATGTCGCTGCCCTGGGCATAGGCCAGGGCGTCGAGCGCGGCGGGTTTCGCCGAGTTGCGATGCACCTGGACATCGTCGAGGCTCATGCCGGAGAGATTTTCCATTCCCGACTTCAAATTGTCGGGCATGCCGGTGCGGTTTTTTTCTTCGGCGCCTTGCAACTGGGCCGTCGCGGCGTGATCGGAAAACTTGCCCTGTAACTCATCTTCGTCCTCCGGCTGCAACTGGGTCGTCGCTACCTGAGAGGAAAATTTCCCCTGCATCAGCTCTTCATCATCCAGTGCCATGAGCTGTGCCGTCGCGGCGTGGTCGGAAAACTTGCCCTGCATCAGTTCTTCTTCTTCCATGGCCCGCAACTGGGCCGTCTCCGCCTGACTGGTAAATTTCCCCTGCATGAGTTCTTCGTCCTCCAGCGCCATGAGCTGTGCCGTACCACCGAACGCATCCCGTGCCTGCTTGCGCTGTGCAAGCTGGTGTGGGCTGTCATTGACCATCGCTTGCATACCCGACAAATGTTGGCTTCGCGCGCTGGTGTCGGCCAGGGCCTGGAGCGTTTGCATGGTGGAGGCTTCAGCGCGGTTGTTCTCGAACTGGGCCGCGGTATCCCGACTGGCGCGACTGGCGCTGGACGGGCGTGGTGCGGCGCGTAAGGATTTTTCGGCGGTGGATTTCATGGTCCCTCCCTGGTGATGTGTTCGGAACAGGCCACGAGGCCGGGAAACGTCCCGATCCAAGTGGTTCAACCAACATAGCATATTAGTAAGGTGCGACATCGTCCGGCGTTCGGCACGTTGTCGCATATCCGAATCCACGAATTGGCCTCTAGCAGTTTGCCGGATTTGGAATCGTCGGCTGCAAAGCGACTGCGGTGGCCCATTTTTCACCGGCTTCTTGCCCCATAGTTGGACTATGCGGCGGCGAATCAGGCAAAAACTGGTCTCACCGGGGTCGCTTTTCGCTATCGACGACCAAAGGTAGAGTCGAGAAGTGGCGCGGTAACGGTAGGCCTAGCTTGTCTGT
>CAZIUC010000019.1:0-73341 GCA_964542455.1 uncultured Thiobacillus sp.
CGCAGTAGTTCTTGTAATGCGTAATCTTGGCTTCCGAGAGATCAAAGCCGATGGTTTCGAATTTCTTGCCGAATTCAACCGCAAGGGGCAGGCCGACATAGCCCAGGCCAACAACCGCGACGATGCTCATGACGACTCCTCAGAAATAGACCCGCGCATTCTAAAGGCGATTGTGCGTGGCATCATGCCGACATGGAGGACACCCCAAATGATTCAATTGAATACGCTGTGCCTGCTCGCGGCACTTTTCCTCGTCCCCGTCGCCCAGGCCGACATCGTTGAACTGTTGCCGCGCATCAAGCCGGCCATCGTCGGCGTGGGGAGCCAGCACCCCTTGCGCAGTCCGCGTACCCGTTTGAACGGCACGGGTTTTGCGGTCGCGGATGGCCACTATGTGGTGACCAACGCGCATGTGCCGCCAACGCAGTTGGAAACGGAGAAGGGAGAAACGCTGGCCGTGCTGCTGCGCACCGCAAACGGGGTGGAAGTACGCCGCGCTGAGAAGGTGAGGAGCGATCAGGAGCATGATCTATTGCTTCTCAAGATCGAGGGTGATCCCTTGCCGGTCCTGAAGATGGGCAATTCCGACCAGGCGAAGGAGGGGCAGCAGTTTTATTTCACCGGCTATCCGATCGGCGCCGTGCTCGGTCTGTATCCCGCCACGCATCGCGCCGGCCTCGCCGCCGTGGCGCCAATCTACAGCCAGGTCGCGTCGGTGCGCAGCCTCACGCCCCGGCTGATCCATCAGGCACAAAAGCAGTTCATGATTTTTCAGCTCGACGCCATCGCCTACCCCGGCAACAGCGGCAGCCCCATGTATGACGCGGAAAGCGGCGAAGTCATGGCGGTCATCAACGCCGTGTTCGTCAAGGGCAGCAAGGAAAGCGTGCTCAAGGATCCCAGCGGTATCAGCTATGCGATTCCGGTGAGCTATGTGCGCGAACTGTTGGAAAGCGCGGGGCTGCGGCCATGACGCCTCTACCACTGGTGATCGAGACGCAAGCTTCGATGACGGCCAAGAGACTGCTGATCGCGTTGCACCTTGCCGCTCTGGCCGCCTTGTTCCTCGCGTTGCTGCCGGCGATGGCGCGTCTGGCGGGCATCGCGCCGCTGGCCGCCAGCCTCTGGATGGCCTGGAAGCGGCCTGTTGCCTTACGCCTGCGCGGCAAAGCCGATGGGAAACTCGAGATCTGGCGTGAGGCGGCCTGGCGGCCGGTGCAACTGCGGTCCGACAGCGTGGCGCTGGCGTGGCTCATCGTGTTGCGTTGGCGCGAAGACGGGCGTCGCCACAGCCTTGCGCTGCCGTTCGATGCACTGCCCGGCGACGATCACCGGCGCCTTCGGGTGTGGCTGCGCTGGAAGGCGATGGTGGGCGCGCCACCCATCGGAAGGACGGGTTGAACGGGATCGCAAGCCATCATCCTTTAGAATCCACCAGTTCTAAAGAAAGGGGGCTTCCATGTCTTCGCAACAAATCAATCTGCTCTACTTCGGCCACCTTGTGGAAATGCTCGGCCGTGAGAGTGAATACCTGTTCCTGCCGTTGACAGTGAAAGACATCCAGTCGCTGATGAACCACCTGGCACGGCGTGGCGAGCATTGGCAAACCATCTTCGGCAACCCGCCGCCCAGCCTCAAGATCACCATCAACAAGCAATTCGCGGAAGTCGATACCCCGATCAAGAGCGGTGACGAAATCGCCTTCGTGGCCTTCAGCATGGCCTGAGCCGGCAGGAAATCCATGTTATGAATTCCGTTTTGGGGGCTCCGCGCACCCTGCCATTGGTCGCCATGCTCCTTGGCGCCGCCAGCGTGCTGGGTTTCGCGCCGTTTGTCTGGTTTCCGCTGCCGATTCTGAGTCTCGCGCTGCTCTTCAACCTGCTGCGCGACGCCAGCCCGCGCCAGGCTTTCACTACCGGTTGGAGTTACGGCCTGGGCATGTTTCTGGTGGGTGTGTCCTGGATCGATGTCAGTCTCGCCACCTATGGCGGGATGCCGGCTGCGTTGGCTCTGCTTGCGACCTTGTTGTTCTGCGCCGTGATCGCCCTGTTTCCGGCGTTTGGCCTCTGGTTGTCCGCGCGCCTGGCCGCTCCGGGCTGGGTACGCGTGGCGGTTGCCTTGCCGGTCGGCTGGGCTTTGCTGGAATGGACTCGCGGCTGGCTGTTCACCGGTTTTCCCTGGCTCTCTCTGGGCTATTCGCAGGCGCCACACAGCCCCTTGCTGGGCTACGCGCCGCTGTTCGGGGTCTATGGCGTCGGCCTGCTGGCCGCCCTCAGCGCTGGCGCGCTGGCTACCCCCCGGTTGCGCGCCCTGATCTTGCTCGGCGTGATCTGGCTGGGTGGCTGGATGTTGACCGGTATCCAGTGGACCCACCCCATCGGTGAGCCGATCAAGGTCGCCCTGGTGCAAGGCAACGTGGCCCAGGAACTGAAATTCCGGCCGGAAAAGCTCCAGCAGACCCTGCTTGATTACGGTCGCGCGGTGCTGGCCAGCGACGCGCGCTTGATCGTCCTGCCGGAAACCGCGTTGCCGGTGCTGCGTTCGCGGTTGTCGCCGGACTACCTGGCCATGCTCGGTGAGCATGCCCGCCACAACGATGGCGATGTGGTGTTGGGTGTGCCGGAAAGCGAAGAGAACGAGCGCTATTACAACAGTGTGATCAGCGTTGGGTCTTCGCCAGAAGGGCGCTACCGCAAGGCGCATCTGGTGCCCTTCGGTGAATTTCTGCCGCCCGGCTTCGCCTGGGTATTGCAAGTGCTGTCTATTCCCATGTCCGACTTCTCGCGTGGTACGGCGGATCAGCCGCCGCTGGCCGCCGCCGGGCAGAAACTGGCGGTGAACATCTGCTACGAGGACGCTTTCGGCGAGGAGCGCATCACCGCCGCGCGCGCCTCCACCCTGCTGGTCAACGTCAGCAACGATGCCTGGTTCGGCGACAGTTTCGCGCCCAGGCAACATCTCCAGATCGGCGCCATGCGTTCGCTGGAGGCCGGGCGCTGGCAGTTGCGCGCCAACAATACCGGCTATACCGCGATCATTGATGCCCGTGGTCGGGTACGTAACCTGCTCACCCCCTTCACACGTGGCACCCTGGAAGGCAAGGTGCAGGGAATGACCGGCGCCACGCCCTATCTGCGCTGGGGCAACTGGCCGACGCTGGGCGCGATCCTGCTGCTGCTGGGCCTGGCCTGGCGCTGGGGGCGTCGCTATCCGTAGGCGCGGGTTTTTACGATATTTCTCAACTCTCCATTCCATCCATGACCCCTCCCATCCGACTCACCCAGTTCTCCCACGGCGGCGGCTGCGGCTGCAAGATTGCCCCCAACGTGCTGGAAAAAATCCTCGCTGGCACCCCTTTCGCCTCGCATGTGGCGGCGGCTTTCCCCGACCTGCTGGTGGGCATCGAGCATGGCGACGATGCCGCCGTGTACAAACTCAACGAACGCCAGGCGGTGGTGGCGACCACCGACTTCTTCATGCCCATCGTCGACGACCCGTTCGACTTCGGCCGCATCGCCGCCACCAATGCCTTGTCAGACGTCTACGCGATGGGTGGGCGGCCGCTGTTCGCGCTGGCCATCGTCGGCATGCCGGTGGACAAGCTGGCGCATGAGGTAATCCGGGAAATCCTGGCGGGCGGCGAGGCGGTGGCGAAGGCCGCCGGCATCCCCATCGCCGGTGGCCACTCCATCGACGCGCCGGAACCCATCTACGGCCTGGTCGGCATCGGCGTGGTGGACCCGGCGCGGGTGAAGAAGAACAGCGGCGGCCAGGCCGGCGATGTGTTGATCCTGGGCAAGCCGCTGGGTGTCGGCATCTATTCCGCCGCGCTCAAGAAAGGCGCGCTGGATGACGCCGGCTATGGCGCGATGATCGCCGCCACCACCCAGCTCAACACGCCCGGCCCCGATCTCGCCGAACTCGATGGCGTCCACGCCATGACCGATGTCACCGGCTTCGGCCTGCTCGGCCACGGTCTGGAACTGGCGCGCGGCTCCGGCCTAACTTCCTATCTCGAATACGGCCGCCTGCCGCTGCTGCCCGGTGTGCCCGAACTGGCGCGGGCCGGCCACACCACCGGGGCGAGTAGCCGCAACTGGGCCAGCTATGGCGACGAAGTGGAACTGGCGGCGGAGTGTTCAGACTGGCAACGCGCCATCCTCAGCGACCCGCAGACCAGCGGCGGCCTGCTGGTGTCCTGCGCGGCGGTATCGGTGGAGGCGGTGCTGGCGATATTCCAGCGGCACGGCTTCCCGCAAGCCCGCGTCATTGGCCGCCTTGAAGCGGGCGCGGCGAGAGCCGTGGTTGAAGCCTGAGCCTGGCGTTTGCCGCCGCCTTCGCCGACTGGCGGGCGTTGGAAGCCCGACTAGGCCCGGCTCTCGTTTACCGCGCGGCCATGAAACTGCCGGAACTGGCCAAGGGTGCCGGTGAGGTGGCCCGGCACCAGGCCGCCTGGGCGGTGGGCAGTACGCTGTTCTGGCGCGGCCGCTTCAGCGACGCGCGCAAGTGGCTACCCCCCTCCACCGAAGGACAAATCTGCATGGGCTGGGCCTGGGCCTTGCAGGGGGAGCGCGAGGCCGCCCTGGCCCAGCCGCATAACGCCCTACTGCATTTCTTTCTTGACGATCCAGAAGCCTGCCTGAGCTGGATAGCTGCATCTGTCGACCCCGTCGCCATGGCGCGCGCCGACTTGCTGCGCTATTGGGCGTGCGCCCGCCTCGGTGAGCCGTCGGACGAAGCCGTCGCCCAGGCCGCTCTCGCCACGCTGCGCCGCCTGGCGCCGTGCGAGGAGGCACGCGGCACGGCTATCCATGCCGAAGCGGCCTTCAGCCGGCAACCGCGCTACGCGCTGCCGCATCTCGACCACGCCCTCGACCTGTTCGCCCGCTTCGGCCTGCACCACCTGGAAGCACGCCTCCTGAATCTGAAGGCGCAAGCACTCGACGCCACCGGTCTGCTCGACGAAGCCAGCCGCTTCCATCAGGTCGCGGCGGAAGCCCGGCGCCAGCAAAACCTGTAGGTCAGGTTGCGGGTTCATCGCTACCTGACGATCCCCACCGCAAATATCCAGATGGATCGGCACGATCGTCAGGTAGTCGCTGCGCGCCAACCTGACCTACGGTGGTACGGGACATTGAGCGGTTAGAATGCTCGGCGTTTTCCAACCAGGCCCGACCATGACTGCTCTCAAGAACGACACCTTCCTGCGCGCTCTGCTGCGGCAACCCACCGACTACACGCCCACCTGGCTGATGCGCCAGGCCGGCCGTTATCTGCCGGAGTACTGCGCCACGCGCGCGCGCGCCGGGAGCTTCCTTGATCTGTGCAAGACCCCCAGCCTGGCCACGGAAGTCACGCTGCAACCGCTGGCGCGCTACAACCTCGATGCCGCCATCCTGTTCTCCGACATCCTCACGGTGCCAGACGCGATGGGTCTGGGCCTTTATTTCGCCGAGGGTGAGGGCCCCAAGTTCGAGCGCCCGCTGCGCGAGGAATGGGCGATCCGCAACCTCAAGGCGCCGGACCCGCATGACCACCTGCGTTATGTGATCGACGCGGTTTCGGAAATTCGCCGCGCCCTGGACGGCAGCGTGCCGCTGATCGGCTTCTCCGGCAGCCCCTTCACCCTGGCCTGCTACATGGTGGAAGGCTCCGGCAGCGACACCTACAAAGAGGTGAAAACCCTCATGTACTCGCGCCCGGACCTGATGCACCACATCCTGGATGTCACCACCAAGGCCGTCATCGATTACCTCAACGCCCAGATCGAGGCCGGCGCCCAGGCGGTGATGGTGTTCGACTCCTGGGGCGGCATGCTGTCCCAGGCGGCCTATCTGGAATTTTCCCTGCCCTACATGGCCCGCATCATGGCCGGTCTTACCCGCGAGCACGAAGGCCATGTGGTGCCGCGAATCGTCTTCACCAAGGGCGGCGGTCTCTGGCTGGAGCAGATCGCTCAGTGCGGCGCCGACGCTGTCGGCCTGGACTGGAGCATCGATATCGGAGACGCTCGCCGCCGCGTCGGCGACAAGGTCGCCTTGCAAGGCAACCTCGACCCCTCCGTCCTGTTCGCCACGCCGGAAGCCGTCGCCAGCGAAGCGCGCCGCGTCCTCGCCAGCTATGGCCAGGGCTCCGGCCACGTGTTCAACCTCGGCCACGGCATCTCCCAGTTCACCCCGCCGGACAACGTAAGGGTGCTGGTCGACACGGTGCGACAAGACAGCCGGCGCTACCACGGCTAGGAGGCCCGCTGTAGCGGGCATGAAAAAAGGCGGGACAAACCCGCCTTTTTTCATGCCTGGAAGCGATGTTTAACCGGTCTTCTTGGCTACTGGTTTCTTCACGGCCGCGGCCGCTTTCGTCGGTGGAGCCTTGGCGGCCGCCTTGGGCGCTGCCGCTTTCTTCGCGGCGGCGGGGGCTTTCGCCACCGCGGCCTTCTTCACGGTCGCCGGCTTTGCCGCGGCGGCTTTGGTGGCCGCCGGCTTGGCGGCTTTCGGCGCGGCGACAGCCTTCTTGGCGGGCGCGGCCGCCTTCGCGGCCGGTTTTTTAACCGCGGCGACGGCTTTCGGCACAGCGGACTTTTTGGCGGTGACGGGCTCCTTCTCGGCCACAGGCTTCGCCACCTTTACGGCGGCGGCTTTCTTGACCGGGGCCTTGGCGGGGGCGGCGGCCTTCACGGCGGCCTTCTTGACGGTGGTCGTCGCTTTCGGCGCGGCTACCTTCTTCGCGGTAGCGGTCGCGACTTTCGCCGGGGCCTTGGCTACGGTGGCTTTCTTGGCCGGCGCCTTCGCGGGCGCGGCGGCGACGGGCTTTGCCGCTACCGCGGCCTTGGCGGGTTTCGTGGTCTTGCTGGCTGGCTTGGCGGCAGCTTTGGCAACTGCTTTGGCGGGTTTCTCGGCGGGCATGTCTAACTCCTCTGGGGGATGACTGGAAACGTCTGAAAAGCCTTATGCCTCAAGCAGTTCCGTGAATTTGAGGCGTGCGCGGATTGTGCGCAAAAAAAAGCGCGCCCGGCAAGGCCGGAGCGCGCTTTTTCACGGGTTTTTCGCCGGTTTATCCGGTTTTTTCCGCCATCAACACCCGTTCGTGCTGAAACAGTGCCGCCAACGGCTCGCGTTCCCGCACCTGATGGCTGTCGCCGCCATCCACCATGACCTCGGCGGCGCGTGGGCGGGTGTTGTAGTTGGAACTCATGCTCATGCCGTAGGCGCCGGCCGAACAGATGGCCAGGAGGTCGCCTTCGGCAAGCGCCAGTTCGCGGTCGTGGCCGAGGAAATCGCCGCTTTCGCAGACCGGGCCGACGATGGCGTAGCTATGGGTCTCCCCCTGGCGTGCCCGCACCGGCAGGATGTCGTGCCAGGCATCGTAGAGCGCGGGGCGCATGAGATCGTTCATGGCGGCATCGACGATGGCGAAGTCGCGGGTTTCGCCGTGTTTGAGGTATTCCACCCGGGTGAGCAGCCAGCCGGCATTGCCGACCAGGGAACGGCCGGGCTCGACGATCAGGCGCTCGCCGCGGTGGGACAGGCGCTTCAACAGCACACGCGCGTAGTCGTCCAGGGCCGGTGGTGTTTCGTCGCGATAACGGATGCCGACGCCGCCGCCGATGTCGATGTGTTCGAGCTGGATGCCGCTCGCCTTCAGCGCGTCGACCAGTTCCAGCACCCGCTCCAGCGCCTCGGCGAAGGGCGCGATCTCGGTCAGTTGCGAGCCGATGTGGCAATCGATGCCGATTACACGCAAATTCGGCAGCGCCGCCGCCTCGCGGTAGACGCGCAGAGCCTGGTCATGGGCGATGCCGAACTTGTTGCCCTTGAGGCCGGTGGAAATGTAGGGGTGGGTCTTGGCGTCCACATCCGGATTGACGCGCAGGCTGATCGGCGCCGTCACCCCGAGTTCGCCGGCCACCTGGTTCAGGCGCGTCAGCTCGCTTTCCGATTCCACGTTGAAGCAATGGATGCCGGCCACCAGTGCCGCGCGCATTTCCTCGGCGCGCTTGCCGACCCCGGAAAACACGACTTTTCCGGCATCGCCGCCAGCCGCCAGCACGCGCGCCAGTTCGCCGCCGGAAACGATGTCGAAACCGGCGCCCAGGCGCGCGAACAGATTGAGGATGGCGAGGCTGGCGTTGGCCTTCACCGCGTAGCAGATCAGGTGCGGATGCGCGGCCAGAGCCTGGTCATAGGCGTGATAGGCGGCTTCCAGCGCGGCGCGGGAATAGACGTAACAGGGTGTGGCGAATTCGCCGGCGATGGCGTCCAGCGGTACGTCTTCGATATGAAGCACGCCGTCGCGACGGCTCAATTGGCTGCTGAGATGATTCATTTTGTGGATTGTGCCGGTTGCGTGGTTTGTACTGGCGCGCTTGCGTCGGGCAGATACAAGGCGCCTTTCTTGCCGCAGCCGGCGAGGAAAAACAGCGCGAGGAGAATGGTCAGAATGCGCATGGGAAGCCCTTAAAATGGCGAAAAGTCTAGCATGGAGCATCCGATGACCGAGAGCGAGTACACCCACCTGGCCGACGCCACCCTGAACCGCCTGGAAGCGGCCCTGGACGCGGCCGAAATCGACTACGAACGGGCGGCCGGCGGTGTTCTCGAAATCGAATTCGATAACGGCTCGGTGATCGTGGTGAACAAGCAGGCGGCGGCCCAGGAAATCTGGGTGGCGGCGAAAAGCGGCGGCTTCCATTACCGCTGGGATGCCGCCGTCTGGCGCGACACACGCGGCGGCGAGGAGTTGTTCGCCGCGCTGGCGCGGCTGGCCTCGGGACAGTCCGGCGAACCCGTTGAACTGAGTTGAGCAAGGATGACGCGGTAACGGAGACGATCATGGACGAACAATCCCTATTCCAGCAATTGCCTGAACTGGTGGGCCAGCTTGGGGTGGAGCATGTCAAACCGCTGCTGGATCGCATTACGGTGCGGAGCTTGTCCGATGGCGAGGTTCTTCTCCATGACCAGGCGCCGATCGACGCGCTGTATCTGGTGCTCTCGGGCTGTCTGCGGTTGTCCATCGAGTTTGCCGACCATGCCATCCAGTTGGGCGAGATCGGCCCGGGCAACTGGGTGGGTGAAGTCGGCTATTTCAGCGGTGTGCACCTCGCGTCCAGCACCGTCACCGCCTGTGGCGAGGCCGAAGTCGCCCGTCTGGCCTACAAGGACTTTGATGCGCTGCTGGATGACGATTCGGTCGCGGTGTGCCGCCTGACCCACGGTTTCATCCAGATGCTGATGCGGCGTCTCGCTGTGACCGCGAACAATCCCATCATCGACCCGCAAGGCGAGATGCTGCTGCTGGGCGACCTTTCCGTGCCCTGGGCGGATCTCGCGCAGAGCCCCCACGGTGTGGTGGATTTCCTCAAGACCTTGCTGGGAGTGCACTGATGCTATTGCGTAACTTTCTGCGCAACCTGCCGAGCTTCCAGTACATGTCGGAAGCCGATGTCGATCACGTCGCCGCCGCCATGCGCGTGGACGACTACCCCGATCAGCATGTGTTCATCTACCAGGAACGGCTCAACAAGGAACTGTTCCTGTTGCTCGATGGCGCGGTGAAGGTCTGCCACTACGGCAACGGCGGCCGCTACTACACCCTGAAGACCCTGCAACCGGGTGAATTCTTCGGCATCCCCTCGATTTCCCAGGGCATCCCGTCCCTCACCAGCTGCCAGTCGAGCGGGCCGGTGAAAGTCGCCAGCCTGCCCTTTTCCGCCTACATGCTGCTGTACCAGCCGGATTCCGATATCGGTTGCCGCTTCCAGTACGTCATCGCCAGCCAGTTGGCGCGCGACCTGCACGACCGCCACGACGCCTTGCGCAACCTGTTGGCGCAGGTCTATGGGGACAAGAGCGGGAAAATCGTCGCGTAATGTGTTGCTTGGGTAACTTCCCCCTTTCTCAAGGCGCTTTGCGCGTTACTTGGTGATGCGGTTGGCGCGGTGGTTCCCCCTTCCCCTTTGAAAAAGGGGGAGACCACCACCTCGGGACTTTTCTGTCGCATCACCAGTTCACGGTAAAACAGCCTTTTTCAAAGGGGCGAGCCGGTCAGCCCAGCCGCTTGCGCGCCCGCGCCACCGCCGCGCGCACCGCCACCGGGGCGGTGCCGCCGAGGTGGGTGCGTTGCGCCAGCGAGCCTTCCAGGGTGAGCACCTGGTAGACGTCGTCCCCGACCAGCGGCGAGAACGCCTGTAATTCGGCCAGGGGCAGGTCGGCCAGGTCGCAGCCCTTCTGTTCCGCCGTCCGCACCGCGCGCGCCACGACTTCGTGGGCTTCGCGGAAGGGCAGGCCCTTCTTCACCAGGTAATCGGCCAGGTCGGTGGCGGTGGCGAAACCTTCGATGGCGGCCTGGCGCATGCGGTCGGCGCGGACCTGGATGCCCGGCACCATTTCCGCGTAGATCGCCAGCGAGTCGATCAGGGTGTCGGCGGCGTCGAACAGCGGTTCCTTGTCTTCCTGGTTGTCCTTGTTGTAGGCCAGCGGCTGCCCCTTCATCAGGGTCAGCAGGGCGATCAGGTGGCCGTTCATGCGCCCGGTCTTGCCGCGCATCAGTTCCGGCACGTCCGGGTTTTTCTTCTGCGGCATGATCGAGGAGCCGGTACAGAAGCGGTCCGGCAGGTCGATGAAGCCGAAACGCGGCGTCATCCAGATCACCAGTTCCTCGGACATGCGCGACAGGTGAGTCATGATCAGGGCACCGGCGGCGAGAAATTCGATGGCGAAGTCGCGGTCGGAGACGGCGTCCAGCGAGTTCTCGCAAATCTCCTCGAAGCCGAGTTCCCGCGCCACGAACTCGCGGTCGATCGGATAGCTGGTCCCGGCCAGGGCGGCGGCGCCCAGGGGCAGGCGGTTGACGCGGCGACGGCAGTCGACCAGACGTTCATGGTCGCGCCCCAGCATCTCGAACCAGGCCATCATGTGGTGGCCGAAAGTGACCGGCTGCGCCGCCTGGAGATGAGTGAAGCCGGGCATCACCGTGTCCGTGTGGCGTTCCGCCAGGTCCAGCAGCGCCACCTGGGCGGCGCGCAGCAGAGCCTGGATGCGGTCGATGGCGTCACGCAGCCACAGGCGCACGTCGGTGGCCACCTGGTCGTTGCGCGAGCGGCCTGTGTGCAGGCGCTTGCCGGCGTCGCCGACTTTTTTCGTCAGCGCCCGCTCGATGTTGAAATGGATGTCTTCGTCGTCCAGATTCCAGACGAAGTTGCCCGCCTCGAAGTCGGCCAGGATTTCACCGAGGCCGCGGCGGATGTCGGCGAGATCCTCGGCCGAGAGCACGCCGACCTTCCGCAACATGGCGGCGTGCGCCAGCGAGCCCTGGATATCGAACGGCGCCAGACGCCAGTCGAAGGGAATGGAAGCCGTGTAACGCTTGACGCGCTCGGAGACCGGCTCGGAAAAACGGCCGGACCAGGCCTGGGCGGGAGTGGAGGGAGTGCTCATGGAGTGGTAGCTTTCGCGGCGTAGCTCAGGAGACGCGCATTATGACAAAGACGACCGAAGACTCCCGTTTCTCCCTTCCCGATTTCCGTAATCTCGGAATTTTGCTGCGCCTTATCCTTGCCGCGCAGGTGCTCGGACTGGTCGCCGCCCTGCTGGCCGCGACGAGCCCCGCGGATACTCTGGGCCTTTTTCTCGGCGACGCCGCCTATTTGCAACCGCCCCTGCTGCTCACCCTGTTGCTACTGTTCCTGATCGGGCCGTGGCTGGCGCGCAGCCCAGCGCAACAGGGCGTGGTGGTTACCGTATTGGCGGCCGGCACCAGCGCCGTGCTGTGGAGCCTGCTTCTCGAGATCAGTTATCCCGACGCGGCCAGCGGCAGCCTGGCACGCACCGCCCTGCTCGCGGCGCTGCTGGCCCTGGCCTTGCTGGTCTGGCACGACTGGCGCGCGCGACGGCTTTCCCCGGCCCTGCCGGAAGCGCGTCTGCAAGCCCTGCAAGCACGCATCCGTCCGCACTTCCTGTTCAACAGCCTCAACAGTGTGCTTTCGCTGATTCGCTCCGAACCGGCGCGCGCGGAAAGCGCGCTGGAAAACCTGGCCGACCTCTACCGCGTGCTGATGACCGATAATCACGAACTCTCGCCCTTGAGCCGCGAAATGGAATTGGCGCGTGCTTATCTCGACCTGGAAGCCATGCGTCTGGACAATCGTCTGCAGGTCGATTGGCGCACCGACAACGCGCCGCCCGGCGCCCTGTTGCCCTCCCTCCTGTTGCAACCGCTGCTGGAAAACGCCGTCTATCACGGCATCGAGCCGAATCCTCAGGGCGGCCGCATCGGCATCGACATCTTCGCGCGCGACCACCAGTTGCACGTCGTGGTGCGCAATCCCCTCGGCAGCGCCGTCCGCCCCGGCAACAGCATGGCGCTGTCCAACATTCGTGAGCGCCTGCGGCTGCATTTCGATGCCGAAGCGCGTCTGTCCACCCACGAAGCCGGTGGCGAATTCCATGTACAGGTGGTGATGCCGTTGAAGACCGTGCCGGTGGGGAAGGCATCCTGAGATGGCTTTTCCCGTAGCGCAGGCTTCCAGCCTGCTTCGTACTTCTGATCAGATGAACGAGCAGGCTGGAAGCCTGCGCTACTCGTCTGGCTTGCGTATAGGTTGCCGCCATGCCGATTAAGGTCATCCTCGCCGACGACGAAGCGCTGGCGCGCAGTCGCCTGCGCAGCCTGCTCGGCGACCTGAACACGGAGTTGCCGGTAGAAGTGGTGGCCGAGGCAGCGAACGGTGGCGAGGTGTTGGCGCGCGTTCTCGACACGCCCGCCGATGTCATCCTCATGGACATCCAGATGCCCGGCATGAGCGGCCTCGAAGCCGCGCGCCACTTGACCGCCATGAGCGGCGCGCCGGGAAAGCCGCCGGCCATCATTTTCGTCACCGCGCACGACGAGCATGCCATCGCCGCCTTCGAGCTGCGCGCCGTCGATTACCTGCTGAAGCCGGTGCGCCAGGCCCGTCTGAAAGAAGCCCTGAGCCGCATCCGGCCGCTGCCGCCGGATACCGCCGCCAGCCTCGCGCCGCGCCGCGCCAGCTTCACCGTGCTGGAACGCAACCGCATCCTGCAAGTGGCGGTGGCCGAAGTCCTCTACCTGCGCGCCGAGCAACGCTACGTCACCGCCCGCACGCGCGAGCGCGAGTACCTGCTGGATGAATCGCTGGTGAAACTGGAAGAGGAATTCGCCGACGAGTTCCTCCGCCTGCACCGCAACTGCCTGGTCGCCCGCCGCCATCTGGCCGGCTTCGAGCGCATGGAAGGCGGCGGCGAGCCGGCCTGGCAGGCGCTGCTCCGGGACTGGCCGGAAAAACTGCCGGTGTCGCGGCGGCAACTGCATGTGGTGCGCGAGTTCAAGGCGAAGTAGGCGGCGCCACAGCACCTCCTCAATGGTAGAGCAGCAGCGCCTCCCGTTCCTCCAGCCAGGCCGCTTCGTCGATTGCAGCCAGGGCATCCAGGTCGTCCGGCGTGGCGGCGAGGTCGTCCACCCAGTGCCGCAGCGCTTCACCGCCGTTGATCAGGTCGATGGCGCGGCGGTCGTGTTCGTATTCGTAGGCAAAATCGCGCCAGAGCGGGTAGTCGGGCCGGAGTCGCCGCAGGGCCTTGAAGGCGAGGGCTTGCAGGCGCCAGGGGCGGAAGGCGGTGTGGTCGTAGGCGGCGTCCTCGACGTGGATCTGCACCCCGGCGCACAGCCGGCCGGCGTGTTTGTGGAAGGTCGGCTCGAACCAGCATTCGCGCAAGGCGCAGCCGCGCAGCCAACGCGGCGCCAGTTCGCGCATGGTGGCGAGCAGGGCGCGCGCGTCGAGGTCGGGGGCGCCGAACAGTTCCAGCGGCCGCGTGGTGCCGCGCCCTTCCGACAGGGTGGTGCCTTCCAGCAGCACGGTGCCGGCATAGGCGCGCGCCATCCACAGGTTGGCGGCGTTGGGGCTGGGGTTGACCCAGGCGCGTTCGCCCAGCGGCCAGCCGTGGCCGGGCGCGGCATCGGGTTCCCAGCCACGCATTTCGATCACTCGGTAATCCACATCCAGCTTCAGCGCGCGGATGAACCAATGGCCCATCTCGCCCAGGGTGAGGCCGTGGCGCATGGGCATGGGGCCGGCGCCGACGAAGCTCTCCCAGCCGGGACGCAGGCTCAGCCCTTCGGCCGGGCGTCCGGCGGGATTCGGGCGGTCCAGCACCCAGACGCTTTTGCCATGCTCTGCCGCCGCTTCCAGCACATAACGCAGGGTGGTGATGAAGGTGTAGATGCGGCAGCCGAGGTCTTGCAGGTCGACCAGCAGGACGTCGAAGGTATCGAGCATCGCCGGGGTGGGACGGCGCACTTCGCCATAGAGGCTGAACACCGGGATGCCGTGGACGGGGTCGAGGAAGTCGGGCGACTCCACCATGTTGTCCTGCTTGTCGCCGCGCAGGCCATGCTGCGGGCCGAAGGCGGCGGTGAGCTTGAGGTCGGGCAGGGCGGCGAGGGCGTCGAGGGCATGGGTGAGGCCCTCGGTCACCGAGGCGGGGTGCGCCAGCAACGCGACGCGGCGGCCGCGCAGGGGTTGCCGCAAGGCGGGGTCGGCGAGGAAACGGTCAAGGCCGAATTTCATGGGCGTGCAAGCTCCAGAGCGAAGCAATCGGAATGGTGGAAATCGGGGCGGCCGGGCGGGTGGCGCAAGGCCCAGTAGGAAAGTGAGCCATCCACCGCCTCGATGACGGCGGACAGGCCGAGGCGCAGACGCGGACCCGATGGCAGATTCCGCGCCGGCAGGAAGACGCGCAGGTCGAGTTCGGCTTCCGTGGCGCGTTCGATGCGCGGGGCGGTCGCATCTTCCAGTTCCCCGCCCTGGCGATAGGCGTGGAAGCCATAGGCCTGCCAGGCGCCCGAGGGAGAGAAATTGAATTCCCGATAGGCGGGGGCGTCGGCGCCCATGACAAAAACCTCGAAGCAGGTATGGCGCCAGAGGCCTTCGACCCGTTCCGGCGTTGCCGTGTCGGGGATGACCAGGTGGGTCGGGTCGGCGGCGAGCCGGTAGCGTAGCGACAGCCCTTCAGTGGCCAATTCGGCGTTCACCCGGATGCCACGCAGCCACGGCGCCGGGAAGTGCTCGTGGCGGATCAGGTCGATCACGCGAGTCTCCGGGCGGCGAGGTGGGTACGGGGAGGGTGGGTGGGCTTCCGCATGGCCGGGATAAATACCATGAAATCACGCGGCGAAAGCGCGAGGTGATACCTCGCAATCCACTTCCGTAGCCGCCGCCAATCGGAAAACCCGGTCAGAATCCCGGCCCAACCGCCACTTTCGAGATTGCGTCATGGATGACCTGAATACCCTCTCGTCCCTTGGCTTGGCGCTTCCCAGCCCGGCCTACCTGTTTGGCCTCATCTTCTTCGGGATTGCCGGTTACGCGGCCTACCGTTACGGCAGGAAGGCCGGGCTGGCCAAGCCCAGGTGGATCGGCATCGCCATGATGCTGTACCCCTATGCCATTTCCGAGACCTGGCTGTTGTATGCCGTCGGCGCCGGCTTGTGCGTGGCCTTGTATGTGTATCGCGAGTCGTAGCGGGATGGCTGGATGAGCGGGCTGAAAATGGTATGTAACAACTACTTACGGCCTGGTAACACAGCGCCAACATCCGGCTTACATCACCTCCTCAGAATGCGTTCCACCCGCCACGCATTCCGCGTCAACCGGGTTTACCAAGGAGTCATGTCATGAAATCAGGCACAATGTTGAAGGCCTTCGGCGTTTGCGCAATTTCCTTCCTGTCGCTATCCGGCGGCGCCGCCCAGGCGGCCGATAGCTGTGTGTTGTCTTCCCTGTCTCGCACCGCCGCCGCGGTCGATGGCGCCGACGGACCGGGTAATGGTCATGAGGGCGGCAATGCTTCCGCCCGGAGCCGGGACATGGTTGCCACCCTCGCGCCCATCATGGGTGGCATGGCCAAGGAAGGTATCCACACGGCTTCCTCGGTGATGCGGGCGTTGACGCAAGAGGCCGGCCACCTGCTCCAGGATTAGCGTCGGGCGCTGGATTCCGGTGTTCCAAAAAAACGGGCCGCCCATTGGGCGGCCCGTTTTCGTCATGCGCGAGCGTTAGTTGACCGTGCGCAGTTCAACGCGGCGGTTCTTCACGCGGCCCTCTTCCGTGTAGTTGTTGCCGATCGGTTGGGTTTCGCCGTAGCCCTTGGCGCTGAGGCGGTCGGCGGCGATGCCGTGCGCGATGAAGTAATCCATCACCGCCTTGGCGCGGCGGTTGGACAGGTCGAGGTTGTGAGCGCTGTTGCCGCGGCTGTCGGTGTGGCCGGCCACTTCCACGTTGAATTTGGGGTAGCGCTTCAAGGTCGCGGTAACCCCTTCGAGAATGGCGATGCTGTCCGGGCGCAGGACATCTTCGTCGTTGTCGAAGTTGACGCCCGACAAAGTCAGTGTCTTGGCCAGGGGGCAACCAGTAGCGTCGACGGGTTCGCCGGCCGGGGTGCCGGGACACACATCGGCGGCGTCGACGACGCCATCGCCATCGCTGTCCAGTTCGCAGCCCGTGGCATCGACCATGCGACCGCGCGGGGTGCCGGGACACACATCGGCGCCATCAAGGACGCCGTCGCCATCGCTGTCCACTTCGCAGCCCGTGGCGTCAACCCAGCGACCGCGCGGTGTGGCCGGGCAGCGGTCGAGGCGGTCGACGACGCCATCACCATCGCTGTCCAGTTCGCAACCCTCGGCATCGACCTTGCTTCCGGCCGGCGTCGTCGGGCAACGGTCGAGACGATCCACCACACCGTCGCCATCAGTGTCGAGTTCGCATCCGTTGGCGTCCACTTTGGCGCCCTTGATGGTGCCGGGGCAGCGGTCCAGCGCGTCGTTGACGCCGTCGCCGTCACTATCGAGCGGCATCGCGGCGGGCATTGCCGCCATGGGTTTCTCGGCTGGTTTTTCCACCGGTTTCATGGCCGGAGCGGCCTTGGCCTCCACCGGTCCCGCACAGGGCGCTTCGAGAATGCCCCGGCCCGGGCAGCCTATGGTCTTGTACAACTCGTAGCCCGAGGTCATGCCGCTGGAGCTGGCCGAGTTGGCCGGGTTGTAGTAGGGCGCGTCCGCCGCCTGGAGATTCATGGTGGACAGCAATGCCGCGCCAAGGGCACTCAAAACAACTATGGAAATACGCATGTTCGACTCCTGTTCAATCGTGGTTTTCAGGGTTGCGGGAGGGCAGTTCAGTTCAATAATCCGAAGACCTTACCGACCACACCGCCGGCGTAGTTGAGAGGTTGTGCGCGGATGGCGTGTTCTTCCTCGGCGATCAGCGTGTAGAGGCCATCCATTGCCTTGCGGTTGACGTAGTCCTCGACCGTGGCCTGCTCGCTCTTGATGCCAGCCAGTTTGACCAGCTGGCTGGACAGCGCGTGATAGGCGCGTGCCAGATCGCCGCGTTCGGCGACCGCGTGAATGATGGGCGCCATTTTGTCGACGAGATGGGCTTCCGTCTCCTTGCGGAACCAGGCGGTGGCGGCGCCGTCGCCGGCGGCAAGAATGGCCTTGGCGTCGACCACGCTGATCGTCCGCAACATTTCCAGCAGTGCTTCGCGCGCTTCCGGGACGGCGGCTTCGGCGGCGCGGTTCATGGCCAGAACCAGATCATCGACCTGTTTGCCCAGCCCGAGAAAACGCAGGATGCCCTCTGCCCGCGCGAAGTTTTTCGGCAGCCCGATCTTGACCTTGGCATAGGCGAAATAGCCGTTTTCCCGGCCCAGTCTGGCGCTGGCCGCGCGCGTTCCCTGCCCCAGGCTGTCGCGCAGTGCTTGAGTGGCTTCGGCGGCGCCGATGGCTGACCAGTCCTCGGCGCGCGCCAGCGGGATGCAGGCCAGGCCGGCAAGCGCGAGGACGAATTGGCGTCTGGACAAACTCATTTTTTCAGGGAATCACGGATTTCCCGCAGCAGAACGATGTCCTCGGGTGTCGGCGCCGGCGCGGCGGGCGCGGCTACTTCTTCACGCTTGAGGCTGTTGATGGCTTTCACCACCACGAAGATGGCGAGGGCGATGATGAGGAAGTTGACCACGCTGTTGATGAAGATGCCGTATTTGATCAGTGGCACCCCAGCTTTCTCGGCGGCCTCCAGGTTCTCGAAAACCTGACCGCCCAGCGTCAGGTAGAGGTTCTTGAAATCGACGCCGCCGGTGAGGCTGCCGACTACCGGCATGACGATGTCCTTGACCAGGGAGTCGACGATTTTGCCGAAGGCGCCGCCGATGACCACCGCGACGGCGAGATCGACGACATTGCCGCGCATGGCGAATGCCTTGAATTCCTGAATGAAGCTCATGGGTCTCTCCTCATTTGGTGGAACGGGGGATGGAAACATGACCACCGCGCGCGACTCTATGAGGCCGCTCACTCGGGGATCGGGCAAATATACCAGCGGTTCAGTCCGCGCTCCGGCCGGCAAGGACAATCCCCGCCTGGCCGGCGAATTCCAGCATGTGATTGATGGAGCGCACGGCGCGCACGCGCACGGTCTCTTCCACCTGGATTTCGTTGCCGCCGTTCTCCAGCACGGCGAGCAGGTTCTTCAGGCCGTTCATGGCCATCCACGGGCAATGCGCGCAGGACACACAGGTGGCGCCGGTGCCGCCGGTGGGCGCCTCTATCAGATGCTTGCCGGGGGCGACCGCGTGCATCTTGTGGAAGATGCCGTTGTCAGTGGCGACGATCAGCACCGGGTTCGGCAAACTTTCCGCCGCGCGGATGAGCTGGGTGGTGGAGCCCACCACATCGGCCAGCGCGATCACCGCGGCGGGCGATTCCGGATGCACCAGCACGGCGGCTTCCGGATATTCGGCTTGCAAGGCGCGGATGCCTTCGGCCTTGAAGCGTTCATGCACCACGCAGGAGCCTTGCCACAGCAGCATGTCGGCGCCGGTGACCTTCTGGACGTAATCGCCGAGATAACGGTCCGGCGCCCAGATCAGCTTTTCGCCGCGCGCTTTCAGGTGTTCCGCCACCTTTATGGCGATGCTGGAGGTCACCGTCCAGTCGGCGCGCGCCTTCACCTCGGCCGAGGTGTTGGCGTAGACCACCACGGTGCGGTCGGGATGGGCGTCGCAGAAGCGGGTGAACTCGTCCGCCGGGCAGGACAGGTCGAGGGAACACTCGGCGCGCAGATCCGGCATCAGCACGCGTTTTTCCGGGTTGAGAATCTTGGCGGTCTCGCCCATGAATTTCACCCCGGCGACGATCAGCGTCTTCGCCTTGGAAGCATGGCCGAAACGCGCCATTTCCAGGGAATCGGAGACGCAGCCGCCGGTTTCCTCGGCCAGCCGCTGCAAGTCGCCCGAGGTGTAGTAGTGCGCCACCAGCACCGCATCCTGTTCGCGCATCAGGTGCTTGATACGCGCGATCAGCGCCTCCCGCTCGCCGGGTTGCAGCGTTTCTTCCAGCACCGGCGGGACGTCGGTGACGGGATGAGCGGGGGGGATGAATACGGCGGACATGGCGGTGGTCGAAGATCAAGTCGTGGAGAACAACCTTTTATGGGCGGGGATCGGGGCTGTCAAGCGGGCGTCGCGCAGCGCCATGATGTGTCGTATCCGCTATAGTCGTTACAGCCCCCCCGAGCCGATTGCCCTGTGCCCCCACTCCTGTCTTCACTGACCGACGCTTTTCTGAACGCCTTGAAAGCGCGTCAGTACAGTCCTGCCACGGTATCCACTTATGCCATCGACCTGATGCATCTGCTCGAACTGGTGGGTGATGTCGATCCCGCCGGACTGGCCGTTCACGACGTCCGTCGCGCCCTGGCCACGCTGCACGCGCGCGGCCAGCAGCCGAAAACCCTGGCGCGCACATTGTCGGCCTGGCGCAGTTTCTATCACTACCTGGCGCGTCAGGGCATGGTCGCCGCCAACCCCTGTCTCGGCCTGCGTCCACCCAAGGGCGACCGGAAGTTGCCCAACGCGCTTTCCGTGGACGAAATGGCGAAGTTGCTGGAAGGCCCCGCCGACGATCTCTGGTCGCTGCGCGATCAGGCCATGTTCGAACTGATGTATTCCTCCGGCCTGCGTCGCGCCGAGCTGATCGGCCTGGATCTGGACAGTGTGGACCTGAGCGCGGGTGAGGTGTCCGTGACCGGCAAGGGGCGCAAGACCCGCATCGTGCCGGTCGGTCGCCAAGCGCTGGAAGCTCTGCGCGCTTGGCTGGCACAGCGTGCAGAAGTGGCAACTGAGGTGGCGCGCGACGCCCGGGCGCTGTTCCTGGGTGTCCGTGGCGGCCGCATCGGCGCCACGGCGGTGCGGTTGTCACTGAACAAACTGGCGCTGAAACACGGCGTCACGGCACATGTGCATCCGCATGCCCTGCGCCATTCCTTCGCCTCGCATGTCCTGCAATCGTCCGGCGATCTGCGCGCGGTACAGGAGATGCTGGGACATGCCAGCCTGTCCACCACCCAGGTCTATACCCATCTGGATTTCCAGCACCTGGCCCAGGTCTATGACCAGGCCCATCCGCGCGCCAGGAAGAAATAAAACGGGCCCCTGCCGCCTCCACGCGCAAACAAGCTGAACGCTTGCTCAGGCGTGGCTCTAAAATCAACATTCATATTTACTGCTTTTTCGGGAGGCGCCATGAAAAAATCGGCGTTCATCATTGAGGACAACGATAACAACCTCGAAAAAATCGGCGAAATCCTGCGCAATGCCGGCATCGATGCGCGTTTCATGCCCTGTAGCCTGGAGAATGCGCGCACGCTTTCTTCCGGGCCGGTGGACTGCGTCAAGCTGGCGCACAAGGCCCATGAACTTGAACTGGCGCAGGAGCGGCTGAAATGGAGCGAGGCGCGCATGCGCCATTTTGCCCATATCGCGGCCGATTGGTTCTGGGAAACCGATGAGGACCACCACGTCATCTGGTGCAGCGACGGGCCGATTCGTGAAGGGGACCGGCTCAGCGATGCCTTCAGCGGCTGCCTGCCGGGCCTGTTGCCGGCGGATCAGGAGATGGAGGCGCTGGCGGCTCTGAAGGAAGGTCGGCCTTTCCGGGATGCCGTGCTGGAACTGGAACTGGAGTCGGGTGAACGTGCCGCATTCCGCCTTTCCGGAGAGCCGCTGATCGACCCGAGCGGTTATTTCTCCGGCTTTCGTGGCGTTGGCCACGACATCACCGACGCGCTACGCGTCAGCAGTCAAATCAGACACGAGGCCAGCCATGACGCTCTCACCGGGCTGGCCAACCGGCGCGAGTTCCAACGCCGCGTGCAGCGCGCCTGGCTACGCGCGCGCCAGGAGGGCGCGGTGCATGCCCTCTGCTTTCTCGACCTGGATCACCTCAAGACGATCAACGATAACGCCGGCCACGCGGCCGGCGATGCCCTGCTGACACAGCTGGCCGAGGTGATGCGTGGCCAGGTGCGGGGAGCCGATACCCTGGCGCGCCTGGGGGGCGACGAGTTCTGTGTGTTGCTGGAAAACTGCGCCCTGGAATATGCGGTGCGCGTTTCCGACAACCTGCTCAGGACGTTGCGGGAACTGCGTTTCGAGTGGCAGGGCAAATTTTATGCGGTCGCCGCCAGTGTCGGCATTACGCTCATTACCTCGGAAACCGAAGACGCGACACGCGCGCTACTGGAAGCCGATGTGGCCTGCTATGCCGCCAAGAAGCTCGGTCGCGACCAGGTGCAGGTCTACCAGGATTCCGACAGCGGCGGCCAGGCGGTGGGCGCGTAAACTCGTAGCTTTGCCCACTTCATTGTTCGAGCCAGCCCCACGGCCGCACAATGGCCGCATTTTTTGGAGCGACACGCATGGATCAATATTCTTTCGATGTCGATGCCGGTAATTTCCAGCAGGTAGTGATCGAAGGCTCGCAACATGTGCCGGTGCTGGTGGACTTCTGGGCGGAATGGTGCGGTCCCTGCCGCGCGTTGAAGCCGATCCTGGAAAAACTGGCGGCGGAATTCCAGGGCAAGTTCATCCTGGCCAAGGTGGATTCAGACAAAAACCAGGACATTGCCGCGCAATTTGGTGTGCGCGGCATTCCCAGTGTGAAAGCCTTCCTCGGCGGCGAACTCGTCGATGAGTTTTCCGGCGCGCTTCCCGAATCGGAAGTGCGCGAATTTCTCAAGCGCCTGATTCCCTCGCCGGCCGGCGAACTGCACATCGCCGCCGGCCGCGCGCGCGATCAGGGCAATCTGGAGGAAGCCCTGAAGCTCCTCGGTGAAGCCGCGAAACTGGACCCGCGGAACGAGGCCGTGCGTCTCGACGCGGCCGATATTCTGGTGGAACTGGGGCTGCTGGATGAAGCCAGGCGCCTGTTCGACAGCCTGTCGCCCCTCATTCGCATGGAAGAACGCGCGCAACAAGTGCTGGCGCGACTGAGTTTCGCGGAAGGCGGCCTGCAAAGTGGCGACGAAGTCAGCTTGCGCGGCCGCATCGCGGAACAACCGGACGACATGGATGCCCGCATGCAGCTTGCCAACCAGTTGGTGGCCGCCGGCCGCCACCAGGAAGGGCTGGAGGAATTGCTGGAAATGGTTCGGCGCGACCGTGCCTGGAACGAGGAAGCGGCCCGCAAGGCCATCCTCTCTGTGTTCAGCCTGCTGGGCGGCCAGGGACCGTTGGTGTCCGACTACCGGCGCAAGCTGGCGCGCGCATTGAATTGAGCGTTTACACAGGAGGCAGGGTATGAACCCACAGCGTCAGGGAAAACTACTGGAACTGGCGGGCTTCGAGCCCACCGGTCGCTTCGAGGACAATTTTTATCGACTCACCTGCATTACCGGCGATGCCCTGGCCGCGCGCCGGGTATCGCTGATGTTGCTGGATACCGGCAGCGGCAAAGGGGTGAAGCTCAAGCTCGCCGCCTTGTACGGCGAGTTGCCGGAGGTCGCCTGGCGCGACGACACCCCGCCCGAAGAAGGTATTGCCCAGCATGTCCTCAATCTGGGCCAATGCCTGCATGTCAAAGATATTGGCCATTCCCGCTGGCGTACCCTGGCGCGCCGCCTGGGCGGCACCGGCAGCTTCATCGCCTGTCCCATCCACCTCGCCGGCAAGCCGGCGGGGGTGCTCAGCGTCAGTGAGCCGATCGAACGCGCGTACTTCACGCCATCCGATCGCGATGCGGCTGAACTCGCGGCCAGCCTGATCGGCCGCATCATTCATGTCGCGCGCCTGGATCGAGTCCTCGACTCGCGCTTCGCGCAGATGGCCTTCACTCTGGAAGGTCGCGCCGATTCCTGTTCGGTGGTGTCGCTGTCCACCCACGAACCGGACAAGGTCGCGCGCATGCTGGCGAAAGCCTTCTTCAAGGAAATGCGCCACTGCGGCTTCACACCCAACCAGATCATTCGCGCGGCGGGCGAGATCATCTCGGAACTCACCGGCAGCCTGAACCGGCACAAGCATCGCTTGGGGCGGGATTAGGCGTAGCCGTGTAGCCATGTGGATGGGTTTCGCTATCGCTCAACCCCTCCTACCCAGGTATTCCCGCGCCAACCGAGCGTAATGCCCGGCCTGATAGGCGAAATAATCCAGTTCTTCCGGCGTCAATCGACGCACCGCCCTGGCTGGCCGGCCCAGATAGAGCCAGCCCGACTCCAGTACCTGTCCTTCCGGCACCAGACTGCCGGCCGCCAGCAGCACACGTGATTGCAGCACCGCCTTGTCCATCACCAGTGAACCCATGCCGATCAGGCATTCATCACCGATCGTGCAACCATGCAGGATGACCGCATGGCCGACAGTCACATCGCGGCCGATCAACAGCGGCGAACCATCTGGATCGGTGGCGCGGCGATGGCTGACATGCAGTACCGAGTTGTCCTGGATATTGCCGCGCGCGCCGATGCGAATGTGGTTCACGTCACCACGAATCACCACGCCGGGCCATAGCGAGACTTCGTCCCCCAATTCCACATCACCGATCACCGTGGCGCCGGCGTGGATGAAAACGTGCTTGCCGAGACGCGGATGGATGCTCTGAAAGGGCTCGACTGGCATGGTGGCACTGTGCGCGGTAAGCAAGGAAGGGAAAGTATAGCGGCGAGGACGAGACGCGATGCCATGAAGGAATCCAGGCTTTGTCCCTCCCCCCGTTGCGTATAAAATGCGCAGCCTTCCCCGCCCGCCACTCCCCCCCGCACATGCAATCCGGCTCCCTTGTCGGCCCGCTTATCGGCCCATTCCAGCTGAAGAACAAGCTGATCGTCGCTCCCATGGCGGGCGTGACGGATCGGCCGTTTCGTCAGTTGTGCAAGAAAATGGGCGCGGGCATGGCGGTGTCGGAGATGGTCACCTCCAATTCATTGCTTTATGGCTCCGCCAAAACGCTGCGGCGCGCCAACCATGAGGGCGAGGTGGAGCCGATTTCCGTGCAGATCGCCGGCAGCATTCCGGCCATGATGGCCGAGGCGGCGCGCCACAACGTCGACAACGGCGCCCAGATCATCGACATCAACATGGGGTGCCCGGCCAAGAAGATCTGCAACGTGATGGCCGGCTCCGCGCTGTTGCAGGACGAGCCCCTGGTGGCGCGCATCCTCGAAGCCGTCGTGCGCGCCGCGCGGAATACCCCGGTCACCCTGAAAATCCGCACCGGCTGGGACAAGGCGCACAAGAACGCGCTCGCCATTCTGCATATCGCGCAGGAGTCCGGCATCCAGGCTCTGGCCATCCACGGCCGCACCCGCGCCTGCGGTTATTCCGGCGACGCCGAATACGAGACCATCGCGGTGGTGAAGGCCGAAGCGCGCATCCCCATCATCGCCAACGGCGACATCACCACGCCGGAGAAGGCGCGATTCGTGCTGGATACGACCGGCGCCGACGCGATCATGATCGGCCGCGCCGCGCAGGGCCGTCCCTGGCTGTTCCGCGAGATCGCGCACTACCTGGCGACCGGGGAGAAGCTGCCGGCGCCCGAAGTGGCCGAGATTCACGATGTCCTGCTCGCCCATCTCGACGACCTTTACCAGTTTTACGGCGCGATCAGCGGTGTGCGCATGGCGCGCAAACACATCGCCTGGTACACGCGCGGCCTGGCCGATTCGGCCTGCTTCCGCCATGCCATGAACCGCCTGGAAAGCACCGCCGAACAACTCGACGCGGTCAACGATTTCTTCTGGCGCGCGCGCGGCCGTGACAGCCGCCTGGTTTACCTGGAAGCACCCGTCGGCGAACGCGCGGCGGCATAAGAACGACACGAGCGAGACAAGAACTACATGGCCACGGAACAACATATCGACGAAAGTGAACTGGCGGCCTGCGTGCGCCGCGTTCTGATCGAATACTTCAAGGATCTCGACGGCGAAGCGCCGGCCGGCATCTATGACATGGTGCTGAATTGCGTGGAGCGCCCGGTTCTCGACCTGGTGCTCTACCACTCCGACGGCAATCAGAGCCGCGCCGCCGAATGGCTGGGCATCAACCGCAATACCCTGCGCAAGAAGATGCAGCAGCATGGAATCAAATGATGTTGTAGCGCCGGCATCCTGCCGGCTGTTTTCAATGCCGGCAGGGATGCCGGCGCTACGGTGGTAAACATGATCAAACGCGCTCTCCTCTCCGTCTCCGACAAAACCGGCCTCATCGACTTCGCCCGCGCGCTTGCCGGCAACGGCGTGGAACTCCTCTCCACCGGCGGCACCGCCAAAGCCATTCGTGATGCCGGCCTGGCGGTGATCGACGTTGCCGACTACACCGGCTTCCCGGAAATGCTCGACGGCCGGGTCAAGACCCTGCACCCCAAGGTGCACGCCGGCATCCTGGCGCGGCGCGACCTCACCGCCCATGTCGAGACCATGAGCGAGCACGGCATGGGCTATATCGACCTGGTCTGCGTCAACCTCTATCCCTTCGTTGAAACCGTGTCCAAGCCGCACACCCTGGACGACGCCATCGAGAACATCGACATCGGCGGCCCGGCCATGGTGCGTTCCTCCGCCAAGAACTATAAGCACGTCGCCATCGTCACCGACCCGGCCGATTACCCGGCGCTGGTCACGGAAATGCAGGCCAACGGCGGCGCCCTCACGGATGCCACCCGCTTCGATCTGGCGAAGAAGGCCTTCACCCACACGGCCCAGTACGACGGACACATCAGCAATTACCTGACCGCGTTGAATGCTGAAGGCGGCAAGGAACAGTTCGGTGAGAAACTCACCCTGCAATTCAGTCGCGCCCAGACCTGCCGCTATGGCGAGAACCCGCATCAGAACGGCGCTTTCTACGTTGACGCCAACGCTCCGGCCGGCACCATCGCCTCGGCGCGCCAGATCCAGGGCAAGGAGCTGTCCTACAACAATATCGCCGACACCGACGCGGCCCTGGAGTGCATCAAGCTGTTCGACGCCGGCCCGGCCTGTGTCATCGTCAAGCATGCCAACCCCTGCGGCGTCGCCTACGGCGCCAGTCTGTTGCAGGCCTATGACCGAGCCTATCAGACCGATCCGGAATCCGCCTTCGGCGGCATCATCGCCTTCAACGGCCGCCTCGATGGCGAGACCGCGAAGGCCATCGTCGAGCGCCAGTTCGTGGAGGTGATCATCGCCCCGGAAGTGAGCCCGGAGGCCTCCGAGGCCGTGGCCGCCAAGAAGAACGTGCGCCTGCTGGAATGTGGTGGCTGGGCGGGTAGCGTGGCGCAGATGGACATGAAGCGGGTGGCCGGCGGTCTGCTGGTGCAGGACGCCGACATCCTGCTGCACGGTGATCTTAGGGTGGTCACCAAGCGCGCGCCGACGGAAGCGGAAATGGCCGACCTGCTGTTCGCCTGGCGCATCGCCAAGTTCGTCAAATCCAACGCCATCGTCTATTGCCGGGACGGCATGACCATCGGTGTCGGCGCCGGCCAGATGAGCCGCGTCAACTCCGCCCGCATCGCCGCGATCAAGGCCGAGCAGGCCGGCTTGAAGGTGCCCGGCTCGGTGATGGCCTCCGATGCCTTCTTCCCGTTCCGCGACGGCCTCGACCAGGCCGGCGCCGCCGGCATCGTGGCGGTGATCCAGCCGGGTGGCTCGATGCGCGACGAGGAAGTCATCGCCGCCGCCGACGAACACGGTATCGCGATGGTATTCACCGGCGTGCGGCATTTCCGGCACTGAGCAGGCACAAATATGAAACTCCTCGTCATCGGCTCCGGCGGGCGCGAACACGCGCTGGCCTGGCGCCTCTTGCAATCTCCCCGCGTTCAGAAAGTCTTCGTGGCGCCCGGAAACGGCGGCACCGCGCGCGAAGAAGGATTGGAAAACGTGGCCATAACGGCCATTCCCGATCTGGTCGCCTTTGCACGGAAGGAGGGCATCCAGCTCACCGTGGTCGGCCCGGAAGCGCCGCTGGCCGCCGGTGTGGTCGACGCCTTCCTGGCCGCCGGACTGAAGGTGTTCGGGCCGGTGCGGGCCGCCGCGCAATTGGAAAGCTCGAAAGATTTCGCCAAACAGTTCATGGCGCGCCACAAGATTCCCACCGCCGCATTCGCCACCTTCACCGATGCCGGCGCGGCCCATGCCTACCTGGATGCCCAGGGCGCGCCCATCGTGATCAAGGCCGACGGTCTCGCCGCCGGCAAGGGCGTGGTGGTCGCCACCACGCTGGAAGAGGCGCATGCGGCGGTCGAGGCCATGTTGGGAGGTAACAGCATGGGCGAGGCCGGGCATCGTGTGGTGATCGAGGAATGCCTGTTCGGCGAGGAAGCCAGCTTCATCGTCATGGTCGATGGCGAACATATCCTGCCGCTGGCCACCAGCCAGGACCACAAGCGCCTGCTGGACGGTGATGAGGGCCCCAATACCGGCGGCATGGGCGCTTATTCGCCGGCGCCGGTGGTGACTCCGGAGATTCACGCCCGCGCCATGCGCGAGGTGATCCGTCCGGTGGTCGCCGGCATGAAGGCGGACGGCATTCCCTACACCGGCTTTCTTTATGCCGGGCTGATGATCGATCCGAAAGGGCAAATCAAGGTGCTGGAATTCAACTGCCGCATGGGCGACCCGGAAACCCAGCCGATCATGATGCGCTTGAAGAGTGACCTCACCTTGCTTCTGGAAGCGGCGGTGGAGGGCAAGCTCGATCAGGTCGAGGCGGAGTGGGATCGGCGCTATGCGCTGGGCGTGGTTCAGGCCGCCGCCGGTTACCCGGAGTCTCCCAGGAGGGGCGATGCGATCACCGGCCTGGGCGCGGCCGGCGAGGATTTCCATATCTTCCACGCCGGCACGGCCATCGCCGATGATCAGGTCGTCACCTCGGGCGGGCGCGTGCTCTGCGTCACCGCGCTGGGTGACACGGTCAAGATTGCCCAGGCGCGCGCTTACGAGGTGGCGAATGGCGTCGAATTCGCCGGCCGCCAGATGCGCCGCGACATCGGCTGGCGCGCCATCTCGCGCAAGAAAAAATAACCGGCGTCAGCCGGAAGGCCTCGACGCCGCCAGCTCGCGGCCACGTAGCGGCGGTGTCCAGGCTTCGGGCCAGAGCCTGATCGCCCGGGCCAGCCAGGCGCCGGCGCCGCCGACCGGCCCGATTTCCGGCAAGCCGAGAAAGCGCCCCGCCAGGCGCAGAGCCGGCAGCGGATCGGTGTCATCCAGGGCCGCCGCCAGAGTCTGTTTGCTGAGCTTTTCCCCGCGCGAATTCAGCACCACGGGCAGATGCATATAGGCCGGAGTGGCATAGCCCAGCGCTTGTTGCAGAACGATCTGACGCGGCGTCGAGGTCAGCAGGTCGGCGCCGCGAACGATATGGGTAATGCCCTGTTCGGCATCGTCCACCACCACGGCAAGTTGATAGGAAAATACGCCGTCGGCGCGTCGCAACACGAAGTCGCCGCACTCCCGGGTGACATCGCAGGCAACGCGGCCAAGCAAGGTGTCGTGAAAGATCACCCGTCGTTCGGGCAAGAGAAGGCGCAGGGCGCCCGCCGCATCACTAGGTCCGCCTCGGCAGGTTCCGGGATAAACGGGGCCGTCCACCCCGTGTGCCGCCAGCTCGGCCAGTCGCTTGCGGCTACAGACGCAGGGATAGGCCCGGCCCAGGTCGATCAGGCGCGCCAGGGCTTCCTGATAGGCCTCGTCGCGGCCGCTTTGATGCAACACGCCGCCATCCCACTCGAAGCCGTGCGCCGCCAGGGTACGCACGATGCCTGCGCCGGCCCCGGCCACGACGCGTGGCGGATCGACATCCTCGATGCGCAGAAGCCATTCCCCTTCATGCGACCGCGCCTCCAGATAACTCGCCAGGGCGGCGACCAGTGAGCCGAAGTGCAAATGACCGGAGGGGGTGGGGGCGAAGCGGCCGCGGTAAGGTGCGCTCATGCCTGGGTACTCCGGGCAGGGGGTCAGGCGTCGCCCGCTTCCTGGAACTGGAGGTGGTAAAGGCGGGCGTATGCGCCTTTGCGCGCGAGCAGGTCACCATGGCTGCCGATTTCGACGATGTGGCCGCGATCCATGACCGCGATGCGATCGGCATTCTCGATGGTGGACAATCGATGCGCGATTACCAGGGTGGTGCGCCCGCGCATGAGATTTTCCAGCGCGAATTGGACATGGCGTTCGGATTCGGTGTCCAGGGCGGAGGTCGCTTCATCGAGGATGAGGATGGGCGCGTCCTTGAGCAGCGCGCGGGCGATGGCGAGGCGCTGCCGCTGGCCGCCCGACAATTTCACGCCGTTTTCCCCGACCAGGGTTTCGAAACCTTCCGGCAGCGCCTCGATGAATTCCAGCGCATGCGCGGCCTGGGCGGCCTGGCGGATCGCCTCCGGTGTGGCGCTGGCAAGCCGGCCATAAGCTATGTTGGCGGCTACCGTGTCGTTGAACAGCGTGACATCCTGAGATACCAGCGCGATGTTGGAGCGCAAATCCGCCAGTCGGATCTCCGCCAGGGGCGTGCCATCGAGCAGTATCTGGCCGGCGCTCGGGCAATAGAAACGCGGCAATAGATTCACCAGACTGGTCTTGCCGCTACCAGATGCCCCGACCAACGCCAGGGTCTCGCCCCGCGGAATCTCCAGATTGATATCGACCAGCGCGGGCGTGCTCTTGCCCGCATAGGTCAGTCCAACCCCTTTGAAGGTGATTTCCCCATTGGCGCGCCCAAGTTCACGCGTGCCGGTATCCACCTCACTATCCTGGTCGAGCAATTGAAACACCGCTTCGGCGGCGGCCAGGCCGCGTTGCAGTTGCAACATGACACCGGAAAGCCGCTTCATTGGTGCCGACAACATGAGCATGGCGACCATGTAGGAAACGAAGCCGCCCACGCTGGTTTCATCCGAAGAGGCCTGGAGCGTGGCGATATGGACGATCACCGCCAGCGCGATGGCGGCCAGCAATTGCAAAATGGGGTTGTAGCCGAAGTCGGCGACGGACTGTTTCATGGCGAACTGGCGGGCGCGTTGCACCGCGGCGAAAAACCGCGCGCTTTCCTGCGCCGTGCCGTCGAATACCTTGACCAGCTTATGCGCCCCGATGCTCTCTTCGAGCACGTGGGTGATATGGCCGACGTTCTTCTGTATCTCCCGACTGGTGTAGCGCATACGCTTGCCTGCGATGCGAAACACCCAGGCCCCGAGTGGAATCATGACAAAAGTCACCAGGGTGAGCTTCCAGTTGAGCCACAGCAGCCAGGCCAGCAGGCCCACCACGGACAAACTGTCACGCACCAGCGCGGTCAGCGCGGATGTGGCCGACTCGGTGAGCTGGGTGACGTTGAATGCCACCGTGGCGATCAGGTTGCCTTTCGGCTGGTCATCGAAAAAAGCGGTCGGCAAGGTCACCAGTTTGTTGAACATGGCGCTGCGCAGATCCATGACCAAACGTTGTCCCACGTAGGACATGGCATACGAGGACGTGAACATGAGAATGCCGCGCACCAGAAATAAAGCGACCAGGGCGATCGGTACCCAAAAAATGATCGCCGCATCCTTTTTCACGAAACTGCCGTCCAGCATGGGTTTCATGAGCGCCGGCAGAACAGGCTCGGTCGCCGCCATGAGCACCATCGTAAGGAGTGCCACGGCGAACATGCGCCAGTGTGGACGCACATATTTGAGGAGGCGCAGGTAGAGGGTTTTGCTGTCCATTTTGGAAGGTTGCGCATGGAAAGCCGCAAACCCTGAGTTGACGCGGGAAAATGCGGGCAATTATAGTGCGGGCATGCAGGCTGAACTGGACGCTCTCGAAAACAAACTCGCGCAGATTCTCGAACGCTATCAAGGCATGCGAGTTGAGAATCTTCGTCTACGCCAGCAACTGGTCGCCATGGAAAATGCCAACAAGCAGCTTTCCGATCGCCTGACCGAAGCACGCGGCCGTATGGAATCGCTGCTCAACAAGATCCCGGATTAAGATGTCCAGCCAAACCAACGTCAGCCTCGACGTCGCTATCATGGGACGAGAATTTCGGGTCGCCTGCCCGGAAGATGAAAGGGAAAGCCTACTCCAGGCGGTTACTTTTCTTGACCGCAAGATGCGCGAGATTCGCGATCACGGCAAAGTGATCGGCCTGGAACGCATCGCGATCATGGCCGCGCTCAACATCACGCACGATTACCTGGCCGCAAAGCCGATCAATCCTGACGACCATCTACACCGTGAGCAACTTGGTCGTTTGGCCGGCCTACTTGATCAGGCGCTTGCTCAGCAAGATAATCTGTTCTGAACGGACTGGTTGCATCAGCCCGCCCATCAATCTCCCTGCTGCGTTCGCGAAGGTTGCGCATTCTTTGAACCGATACGCGTAAGCGAAGGTCGCGGCGATCAAGTCTGCTGTTGTGCGCCTGGCTAGCCCAGGTGCCTGAAGCGGATGCGCAGCGGCCACTCTTGGACCCCTGGGTTCAGGAAAGCAACCTGGTCGGCGCAAGCGGGGAGACCCTCCATCTCGATATGTTTCCCACACCTGAGTACATGGACAAAGCGGCCCTGCGGCGGCAACTCCGCGAGCGCCGCAAGTCGCTTGATGTGTCTGCGCGGCGCGCGGCAAGCAGCGCTGTGGTCAGGCTTGCATTGCGTCATCGCCTGTTGGCAAAGGGTCGTCGCATCGGTATCTACATGCCTGCAACAAGCGAGATCGATGTGCTGCACTTGCGGGATCGCGCGCTGGCCATGCAGGCACGGTGTTTTCTGCCTATCGTGCCCGGACAGGGGCGCAAAAGAATGTGGTTTTCGCAACTTGGTGAGCGTTCGGCCTGGGTGCTGAATCGCTACGGGATTCCCGAATACCAGCACCCATTGGCAAAACGCGTGCGGGCGTGGTCTCTGGATTTACTGTTCATGCCCCTGCTGGGCTTCGACTCACGCGGCTTTCGTCTGGGTATGGGTGGGGGCTACTACGATGCCAGCCTGGCCTATCTGAAACGCTTTCGCCGCTGGCGACGGCCTCGCGTCATCGGTGTGGCATTTTCCGTGCAGGAGGTGGAGTGGGTGCCGAACGACCCCTGGGACATTCCGCTGGATGCCGTGCTTACCGAACAGGAGTATCGCGTGTTCCACGCAACCCGGCGTTGAAGCCCGTGTAGCTGGATCAATCGCAACAGGTGTTGCTGTGCGCCAACCCGGTGAGCAGTGTGGATCGCCTCATCAGCGGCCAAGGCAAGGAGTTGGAGATTGGCGGAGTAGGTGGCACAACGCGGCTTTCGGCGCATCGAACCTGTGCTGAAACACGGCTCGGTTGTGCCGACTGGAGCCGCCTGAGCGCGCCAGGCCAACTCCAGCGGCGCGGCAATGTCTCGCACAAAATATTTATAAATCAATGTGCTATATGTGGCGTTCGACAGGAATCGGTGATGCAACGTCGAACTCAAGGATGTTTTCCTGAATTGACGAATTCTGTCGGCAATTTTTACAGAGACACGGGTGCCTGGATAATGCCGCTCTAATAATCAACGTGTTATGTCGAGGCATGTTTCTTGCATAAGTCACCTGTAAATTTTATGGGTACTACAAACCATGACGGATCGATCCTCCAAAACGAACACCAGGCAGCCAGACGCGCTTCGCAGGAAACTTGCGAAGGCCGGTGTGGCGGCTCCTATTGTCCTCGCGACCCTGGCCAGCAAGCCGGTGCTGGGCGCGGCCCACAACTGCACCATCTCCGGCCAGGTATCCGGCAATGTGTCCACGCATGCGCAGGGGGACTGCACGATGTTGGGGACCGCTCCGACTGGTTGGTTCCTTCCGGCAAGCTGGCCGCAATGTACTTACTTTTTTACTGACTGCAGCACCGGCCATCCTGTCGCGGCTGATGCGAGATTGTTCAATGCATCTCCCGAAGGAGGGGGACTGCCCAAGTTTGTGGACGCGTACAACAATAGCGTCTCGTCTGCCGCCTCAGTCTACGAAGTACTTATTGGGACGGGAATTACTCCCAAGGGTCCATTCGTTGCCAGCGCTGAGTTGGGGCGGGAAGCGGTGGCGGCGCTGCTGAGTTCCCTGGATCCGACCAAGGGCTATCCCAGCTACCCAGTGTCGCCCGCCGACGTCATATATATGTTCAATTCCGTGGCTACAGCGGGTGGTACCTACACTCCCTACCCTGGCGCGACTCCCTGGGATGCCGTCAATGTCCTGAACTACTTCAAGATGTTGCACGCCTGAATTGCAGATCAAAGGGCATTCGCCGCAAGCGAACGCCCTTTTTTCAGGGGGCGCAGCCTTAAGGTATCGGTCACCACCTCCGCCTCATTCTTCGACCCGAGAATAACCGGCTCATGCCGGGACGGGTTTCAGGCCACAGGTCGAAAAAGTGTGCGCGGTCGCTGGAATGTGTGTGTCGACCTGTTCGAACGGGCCGCTCTCCGAGTTGCCTGATCGGGTGGCAATAATGGGTCCGGGGGATACACAGACCTGCAAGTTGCTGCCCGACGCGGGGAAATTGCCGAATATTCGACGTTGTCGTGGAGTTCCATGTCAATGTCGCGGGTCGAATGGCAACCCCTGGAAACCGCCAGAATATTCCGCGAGGGAACTTACGAAACGTTCTTGTAGCCAGCCATGGCGCGGCATCGGCGGGTTGTTGCGCCGCATCAGTGTTTGATGCCGGCTTGCCATCAAGCCACAACATCGGGTCCGGCATGAAAGTTGCGCATGAATGCCCAAGTGCATTCAAGAGGTCGCAACATGAACCATCCCGCGAACAAGCCAGCCACAGACCAGCCCAACATCTTGCGCAGAAGACTGGCCCAGGGCGGACTGGCGCTCCCAGTGGTATTGGCCACCCTGGCCAGCAAGCCGGTATTGGGCGCGGCACCCTACAACTGCACAATCTCGGGCGCGCTATCCGGCAACACCTCGACACACGGCCAGGACGCGCCCTGCTCCGCCCTGGGCCTGTCGCCGGGCTACTGGAAGAATCACGAAAATGATTGGCGAGTGGTAAGCCCGGACGCCGCCTTCAAGAGCGTGTTCGCGGATGCCTATTGGTGGATTTCGCAAAATGCCAACGAGGTGGAACTTTGCCCTGCCCAATATCAGAACTGCACGCCCGATCCCACGCTCATGCAGGTACTGAACAGTACGGCGGGAATGAGGCCCAACTTGAACTACCCGGCACTCGCTCGCGCGGCGGTGGCTTCTTTGCAGAATGCCTACAAATTCGCGCCTGACTATCCGTTGACGCCCAATCAGGTCGTCGCCATGTTCAACGCCGTGTATCTGGGGGGAAGCTATCAGATCAATCCCACCACTTCATGGAGCGCCGATCAGGTTAAGACTTACTTTGAAAGCCTTTACAACTAGCCTGTCAGTGACCTGAGGCAAGACAAGAGCGGGCGCCTTTGCGGCGCCCGTTTCATTTTCAGGTCGTTATGCTTGGTGATACCCCACCACCACTTCCACCTCGTTCTTCGAGCCGAGAATGACCGGCACGCGCTGGTGCAGGTTTTCCGGTTGCATGTCGAGGATGCGTTCGCGGCCGGTCGATGAGACACCACCGGCCTGTTCGACGATGAAGCTCATCGGGTTGGCTTCATAGAGCAGACGCAACTTGCCGGGCTTGGCTGGATCCTTGGTGTCGCGCGGGTACATGAAGACGCCGCCGCGGGTGAGGATACGGTGCACTTCCGCGACCATGGAGGCGACCCAGCGCATGTTGAAGTCCTTGCCGCGCGGGCCGGTCTCGCCTTCCAGGCATTCCGACACATAGCGCTGTACCGGCGCTTCCCAGAAACGCTGATTGGAGGCGTTGATGGCGAATTCCCTGGTGTCGGCGGGGATCTTCATGCCCGGATGGGTCAGGACGAACTCGCCGATGTCGCGGTCCAGGGTGAAGCCGTTGACGCCGTGGCCGGTGGTCAGCACCAGCATGGTGGAAGAGCCATACAGGGCGTAGCCGGCGCATACCTGCTTGACGCCGGGTTGCAGGAAATCGGCTGCGACAGCGGCGCGATTGGGTACCGGGGCGCGCAGGATGGAGAAGATGGTACCCACGGAGATGTTGATGTCGACGTTGCTGGAGCCGTCGAGCGGGTCGAACACCATCAGGTATTTGCCAAGCGGGTACTGGGTGGGAATGGGGTAGACCTCGTCCATTTCCTCGGAGGCCATGCCGGCCAGGTGGCCAGCCCATTCGTTGCTGCGGATCATCATTTCGTTGGTGATCACATCCAGTTTCTTCTGGGTTTCACCCTGCACGTTCTCGGTTTCCAGCGCGCCCATCACGCCGATCAGGGCGCCCTTGTTCACCGCATTGGAAATGGTCTTGATGGCGGTGACGATGTCGTTCAGCAGGGCGGTGAAGTCGCCGGTGGCGCCGGCGATATGGCGTTGTTCCTCGATGATGAACTGGGTGAGCGTGGTTCCGGTGTGCATGGGCTGGGTCTCTTGTGCGTATTGGAAGGCGCGGATTTTATTTGATAAGTCTGATTTATGGCCAAGGAATCCCGGTTTATCGACTGATATTCACAGTGCGGCGTTGCAGCGGTGGCGCGCCGCTTACTGGCTGGTGAGCTGGTCCGAGCGGGTAAAGGTCCAGGTGCGGCTGATGCCGAGAATGTCCACCTTCTTGCGCATAGCCTCAGGGAAGGGGGCGAAGGGGGCGGCCATTTCGACGATATGGACCGCCGCCGCGTCGAGGATCTTGTGGCCGGAGGAACGATCCACCTGAATCGATTCCAGGGTGCCGTCGGTGTTGATGCTGACGGTCAGGATGGGGGAGCCGTACAGACGATTGCGCCGCGCGGCTTCGGGGTAATTCATGTTGCCCACCCGCTCCACCTTGATGCGCCAGTCCTCGACGTATTGCGCGAAGGTGTATTCCTGCGCGCGGGCACCGACAAACATGCGCCGCGGGCGCTTCTGGTATTCGTCCATCTGGGTATCGATGCGTGCTTGCAGGCGGGCCATTTCCAGGCTGCGCGCGGCCAGGTCGAGTGGTGCCGGGTTGGGTGCGACCGGGCGTTGTTCCGTGGGCGGCGCCGGCGTTTGTTCAGGCGCCTTGTAGTCGGATTTGATCTGAGTCATCAAGGCCTGCGTCTGGGCCTCCAGGGCGCGCACCCGAGCGTTGAATTCGGCTTCGGCGCTCATGGTCTGTTCCCGGTCGGAAGCGGGCAAGGGCGTCTTCGCCTGGCGATCCTCGTCGACATTGCCGCCGCCGTCCAGGTTGGACTGCGCCAGTACGTCCGCCTTGATCGGCTTGTTTTTTGTTTTGGCGTTGACCAGCACCACGTCCAGGGGCGGGTTCGGATTTTCAAACAGCTTGGGGTTGGCCGCCTTGAACTGCATGCCGAAGATGAACAAGACATGGACGATGGCCGAGATCAGGATCGCCTTGGTGAAGCGGTCATCCCAGTCCGCCGAGGTCAGCGGCGCATATGGGAGCGGCTCAAGGAAATCGCTCAGGTGTCCAGGTGCGCGAGGTAGCGACATGTAAGGTCGATGTCGAGCAGATCGATGTCGGACAACTCCACGCGGATGCGGTCGCCGGGATTCAGCGTCGGCGCGCCGGTGATGCGGGCGACGAAGGGAAGGCCGTCGAGGCGCACCAGGTTCTCGCGCCAGGCGGTGGCGGCGAGTTCCGTAACCGCTTCCTGCTGAATCCAGCGCAGGCACCAGTAGCGTTCCATGCGGCGCTGGTAATCGTTGTAAACGTCATAGGCCAGTTCGAAGTCGCGCACGGCGGCGAACAGCAGCGGGTCGGAAGCGGTGTGCGGTGGGATTTCGCCGGCGGCGGCGGCGAGTATCTGGCGCTGGTTGACCAGGTCGACATAACGTCGCAAGGGCGAGGTGCTCCAGGTGTAGCAGGACACCCCAAGGCCTTCATGCGGCGCCGGACTCAGGGTCATGCGAACCTTGCCACCGGTCTGCGCGCGGTAGATGCCAGCCACGTTTTTCTCGGCAAGGAATTCGCCCCAGCGATTGTTGGCCAGGATCATCAGTTCCGAGACCAGCTTGTCGATGGGATTGCCTCGCGCTCGCGGGTTGATTTCCACGTGTTCATCCCGCACTCGAAACACGAAATCATGGCGCTGTATCTGCTCAGCCTTGCCACGCCCGATTTCCAGGCTACGGGCAAAGGCGTACAGCCATTCCAGTTCGCGGCGGAACGGGTAATCCGGGCCGGGCTGGCCGATCGTGTGCTCGTTGAACAGCGGCTCCAGGGTCTCGTGGCGCAGGTTGGCGGCGATACTGATGCGATCCGCCACCGTGGCGACGGTTTCGATGTTGTAGTCGGGACCGACCTCCAGATACATGGAGAGTGCCGGGCATTCGCTGTTTTCCGCCAAGGTGTACTGGGCGATCAGATCCTCCGGCAGCATGGTGAATTTTTCCGCCGGGGCGTAGACCGTGGACAGTCGGCTCGCCGCCAGCCGGTCCAGGTCGGAGCCGGGCAGGATGCCGAGCGCGGGCGCGGCGATGTGGATGCCGACTCGCGCGCCGCCATCGGGCCGGAAGATCACCGAGAAGGCATCGTCGATCTCGGTGGTGGCGGCGTCGTCGATGCTGAACGCGGGCGTGTCACCCGCCGGCAGGATCGGCGGCGGCAGGGGCGCGGCCAGTTCGGGAAAGCCGAAACCCTTGGGGAAATGTTCGAGACGAAACGCCTGGCGGTGGAATTCGTGGCTGGAGGGAATCGCCCCACATTTGTCCAGCAGGCGCACCGGCGAGAGGCTGGTCGCGGCGCAGGCCTCGTTCAGCGCCTTGTACTCCAGGCCGTTCTTGTCCGGCTTATGCGCCAGTTCGAAGACATGGCCGTGGAAGGGTTCCGGCAGTTTGCCGGCGACCAGCATGGCCACCCACTCGGCGCGCAACGCCGCCTCGCGCGCGCGTCGCTCCAGGCCGGCTTTGGCCGCGGCCAGGATGTCGGCGGCGGCGGCCTTGTAGCGGCCCTTGCCTTTTTTCTGGAAGTAGATGGGCGCGTTATGCAAGGCCAGGACGATGGCGCTGGCTTCGGTCGGCGTGGCGGCATGCCCGAAATAGTCGGCCGCCAGCGTCTCGAAGCCGAACTCCTCCGTGCCCGCCACTTCCCAGAGGAAGTCCAGGTCCAGTTCCTCCTTGAGCGCGCGGGCGTTTTCCATGACCTCCGCCGGCGGCGGCGAGCCAAAGCGCAGCAGAACGTGGTTGGCTTTCAGCTTGCCGCGTTTGCCATGCTGGGATTCGATCTGCAACGAACTGTCGTTGTCGGCCAGGAGGGTTCCGGCCTTGATGTCGCCGTCTTCTTCGTAAAGCAAAAACATTATTTAGAACGCCAGGATGTCGGGGAGATATTCGGTGAAACGGGTGAAGCCGTGGTCGCCGCCTTCCAGGACCACCTGGCGGGCACCGGCGAAGATCGCCACCGCTTCGCGGTAATCGAGCACTTCGTCGCCGGTCTCCAGGAGCAGCAGGTAATGCTCCATATGTTCGGGTTGCCGCGCCAGTGCCCGCAATTCGGCCAGGTGTTCACCCGAGAAGAGGTATTCGGCGCCGCTGTGCCAGTTTTTCTGCGCGGTATCGACGTGATCATGCAACTTCTCGTGGCAGGCCACACAGGGATTGACCAGCACGGCTTTCAGACCATGCTTTTCCGCGAGGTAGGTGGCATAGAACCCGCCCAGGGAACTGCCGATCAACTTGGCCGGGCCGACGCTTTGCGCGATCAGGCCTTCGAGCAGGGCAATGGCGGCGGCGGGACGATCCGGCAGGTCGGGGCAGACACAGGCCTCGCCGAGGCCATGTTCCGCCATCCAGGAAATGAGGTCGCGCGCCTTGCCGGACTGGGATGAGCTATTGAAACCATGGATGTAGATCAGCATCCGCGCATTTTAGCGGGAAGCACGCTTCGGCTCGCGAACAATCCGGGGATTCGTGGGATGCGATGAGCGCGGCGAACCGCATCATGCGCGCGCAATGCGGTTCGTGCCTCACCGCATCCTACGGCCTTGGGATTTGTCCCAGCCAAGCTGTGAGCTGATCCAGCGCTTGCGTGAGGGCGGCGTTGGCTCCTTGCGCGGCGCCACGCGCGTCGTGGCTAGGCGCCGCGGCCTCGGTTTCAATGCGGGTACGGGCGACCAGGTGGGCGTCGCTACGGCGTACCAGTTCGACTTCCAGCACCAGTCTCACCTCACCCGGCGCCCGCGCGGCTTCGTGATAGAAGTCGAGCAAACGGGTATTGAGCTGATAGCCGCCTTCGACGCCGGAGCCCAGCGGCGCGACCGCCGGAAAAATGGCGGCTTGTTCCAGGCGCTGACGGATCAGTTGCGCGATGCGCGACGCCGGCAATTCCGTCTGGCGCGCATATTGGTAATACCCGCGCGTGCCCGGCGCGCGGCTATAGGCCATGGCGCTGCTCTGATAGAAGGTCGGCGCGTCGGTTTCCCGTATCAGCAGCGTGCCCGGCCAAGTGGGTTTTGCGCCGGCGCTGGCCGTGCCCTGATCTTCCAGCACGTACCAGGTGGCGGCCTGGCGGGGCCCGGAAATTCCGCAAGCGCCGAGAAACAACAGACTGAAGATGATGAGACGGGTATTCATCAACGTTCCTCCCCCGGGCCCAGGTTCCCTTGTGGCGGGCCAAACAGAATGCGTTCCGGTTCACCCAGGGCGCGCGCGGATTGCTGCATGGCGCGGCCGCTGTCGCGCAACACCTTGCTGGTGGCCTGTAGATCCTGGCTGGCGAGATCGGCGGTGAGGCGCAGGCTCAGGCTGAGGGCGCCGATTTCCGTCCGGGTCTGTTCCAGGGTGGCGCCGGCGCTGTCCAGGGTGGCGCGTACCGTGTTCAAGGTGTCACGCGACTGCGCCGCGAGATTGTCGATATGGTGGCCGGTGGCGGCCAGGGTCGTCTCTACCGCCACACCGACCCGCTCCAGTCGCTCGGCGGCGCGCCGCGATTGCTCCAGTGTTTCGCGCAGAGCCGGGGCGACCGCCGCCAATTGCCCGGTGAGCGCGCGAGTATTGGCCAGGGTGCCGGCGATGGCGCGCTGGTTGTCCTCCGACAGCATCTGGTTGATGCGTTGCAGCGCCTCGCTGCCGTTGTTGCCCAGATCCTCCAGCACACTGGTCATGCGGGTCATTTCCGGCACGCCTTCCGCGATGACCGGATAGATCTCGCCGGGCGGGAGGCGGGTGAGGGAGGTACCGCTGGCCGTGGTGTTGATCAGGTCGACGCCGGCGATTCCAGTGACCAGTTTGCGGTTGACGGTTGCCTGGGCGCCTTCCAGCACCGGGATACGCGCGTCCACTTCCAGCAATACGCGCACACCGCGCGCGGTGTCGGGCAGGATGCGGTAGTCCGCCACGCGACCCACCTTGATGCCGCGCATGCGCACCTCGCTGCCGATCTGCAGGCCTTCCAGTGACTGCTTCTGGAAATACACCGTGTAGCGGGTGCTGGGCTGACTGTCCTTGGCGCCGGACAACCAGTAGAGGCCGCCGGCCAAGGCTACAAACAGGGCGATCAGGGTGCCGCCGATCCAGGCATAACGTGCTTCGGATTCCATGGTTACTCCACCGCCCGTGTGTCGAAATAAGATCGTATCCACTCGTGCTGGATCTGCGCCACTTCCCGCACCGGTCCGTCGGCGATCACCTTGCCCTCGAACAGCACGATGACGCGATCCGCCAAGCCCCACAAGCTGTCCAAGTCATGCGTGGTGAGCAGCACGGTCAATCCCAGACTATCCACCAGTACGCGCAAGGTGCTGTCGAATTCTCTCGCGCTGATCGGGTCGAGGCCGGAAGTGGGTTCGTCGAGCAGCAGCAACTCCGGCTCCAGCGCCAGGGCGCGCGCCAGGGCGGCACGTTTGCGCATGCCACCGGACAATTCGCTGGGCATTTTGTTGGCGGCATCCGCCGGCAGGCCGGCGAGCGCGAGCTTGAGATTGACCACTTCGTCGCGCAGGCACTCGGGCAGCCAGGACATGTGTTCACGCAGTGGCGTAGCCACGTTTTCCGCCACGCGCATGGCCGAGAACAGGGCGCCGTCCTGGAACAGGAGGCCAAAGCGCCGGCGCAGGGTCTGCAATGCGCCGGCATTCAACGTCGCCATATCCTGGCCGAACAGCTTCACCTGACCGCCGCTAGGGCTGAGCAGACCGACCAGTTGATTCAGCAGCACGGTCTTGCCGGTACCGCTGCCGCCGATCAGGGCGGCGATTTCTCCAGGCCGCAGCGCGAAGGAAACCCCATCGTGAACCCAATGTCCGGACAGTCGGGTGCGCAAGCCGATGACTTCGATGACCGGCGACGTATCGTTCATCTGTGCCCCCTTGCGCTGCGCGCTGTCCCCCCGAGGGGGAGTTCGCATTCCTTCGGACGGCCGTGCGGAATGCTCATGGCTCGATTTCCGGGTAAGCCACTGCGAATGCGGCATTGATCAGGATGACGGCGACGATGCTGCGCACCACGGTCGAAGTGGTGTGCAGGCCGACACTGCGCGCATCGCGCTTTACCGTAAAGCCGCTGTGGCAGGCGATCAGGGCGATGGCGGCGGCGAAGACCGGGGTTTTACTCAGGCCGAACAACACCGTGTTCAGGGGCAGCACATCCCGCAGGCGGTCGTAGAAGTTGACGGCGGATATGCCCAGGCTCCAGGCGGCGACATGGGCGGCGCCGATCATGCCGGCGACATCGGCGACGAAGGTGAGCAGGGGCAGCATCAGGACGATGGCGAACAGGCGCGGCAGCACCAGCACCTGGAATGGCGACAGGCCGAGGGTGACGATGGCGTCGATTTCCTGGTTCACCTTCATGGCGCCCAGGTGCGCGGTGAAGGCGGCGCCGGAACGGCCGGCCATCAGCACGGCGGTGATCAGGGGCGCCATTTCACGGGCGATACCGATGCCGACGCCGTCCACCACCAGATGGTTGGCACTGAATTTCTGCATCTGGATACCGAGCAGGTAAGCGAATACCACGCCGATCAGGTAGCTCATCAGCATGACGATGGGGATGGCGCGCAGGCCGACCATTTCCAGTTGCACGAACAATTCGCGCCAACGCATCAGGCCGGGATGCCGCGCCAGGTGCCATAACGCCTGGCCGGTCCGGCCGATGAAGGCCATGCCGGCGCGGGTGCCGCGGGCAATGGCCCAGGCATGCCAGCCGACCACCTGGTTGAGGCCGCGGCGGCCGCGCCGTCGCGAAGCGGGCGCGACCACGCCGCGCCGCCCCGCCACCAGCTTGAGAAGGGCGAGTCCCTGTGCGTTGAAACCTGCCAGACTCAGATGCGGGAAGGGGATGCCGAGGCGGTCGAGATGGCTGATCAGGTGATTCGCCCCGGCGCTGTCCAGCATGCTCAGTCCGCCGCCGTCGAGCCGCAAGGGCTGGAGCGGGTCGACGGTCAGGGTGTTCAGGTGGGCCCGCAATTCCACCAGTCGCGCCAGGGTCCAGGCGCCGCGCAGATGCAACACCTGCCCATCCACACCAACCTCCAGGTGGCAACAGGGTTCGGGCAGGATGGCGTTTGACATGGCGTTAGTAGTCAGTCATGCCGAAACGAAGACATGAAACGGCGGCTTTTCCCGCCATGCATCGTTGCATCCCCTTGCCGTATACCCCATACGGCTGCGGGGCCGCGCCTCGCCTGACAACAAAATCCATCCATTTCATCTATCTCCGTTTCAGCATGACTGACTACTAGAGAGCGGGCTGGTTCATTCCGCCAGCCGCCGCAACAGGCGTTCGTGGATGCCGCCGAAACCGCCGTTGCTCATCACCAGCACCTGGTCGCCAGGTTTAACGGCGTTGGCGATGGCTTCCACCAGTTCGCCGAGATCGGCATGGATGCTGGCCTGTGCGCCCAGGGGGGCGAGGGCGCCGGCCGCGTCCCAGTCGATGCCGCCGCTGTAGCAGAAGACGTGGTCGGCATCTTTCAGGCTGGCGGCGAGCTGTGCCTTCATCACCCCCAGCTTCATGGTGTTGGAACGCGGCTCCAGCACCGCCAGGATGCGGGCGCCGCCGACGCTCGCGCGCAGGCCGGCCAGGGTGAGGCGAATCGCGGTGGGGTGGTGGGCGAAATCGTCGAAAATTTTTACGCCCTTGATTTCGCCGCGTAGTTCCATGCGCCGCTTCACATTCTCGAAACGGCCAAGGGCGGCGCAGGCATCCTTGCTCGGCACCCCGGCATGGCGCGCGGCGGCGATGGCGGCGAGCGCGTTCATGCGGTTGTGCTCGCCTTGCAACGACCAGTCGACGCGGCCCTGGAGGCTGGCGCCAAGATAAACATCGAAACCGGATTCCGTGATGTTTTCGCCATGCCAGCCCGAGTTCACGCCGAAGCGCTCCACCGGCGTCCAGCAGCCGCGCTGTATCACCCGCTCCAGGCTTTCCTCGCGGCCGTTGGCGACGATCAGGCCGTTGCCGGGCACAGTGCGTACCAGATGGTGGAACTGGGTTTCGATGGCGGCGAGGTCGGGAAAGATGTCGGCGTGGTCATATTCCAGGTTGTTCAGGATGACCGTACGCGGGTGGTAATGAACGAACTTGGAACGCTTGTCGAAGAAGGCGGTGTCGTATTCGTCGGCCTCGATCACGAAGAACGGCGAGTCCGGAACGGACGTGCCCGCCAGGCGCGCGGAGACGCCGAAGTTCATCGGCACGCCGCCGATCAGATAGCCGGGTGAAAGGCCACAGTCTTCCAGTATCCAGGCCAGCATCGAGGCGGTGGTGGTCTTGCCGTGGGTGCCGGCGGCGGCCAGCACCCATTTGTTTTGCAGCACGTTTTCCGCCAGCCATTGCGGCCCGGATAGGTAGGGCAGGCCGCGATTGAGAATTTCCTCCATGAGCGGCTGCTTGCCGCGCGCCACCACGTTGCCGATGACCCAGATGTCCGGCTCCAACGCCAGTTGTTCGACGCCGAAACCCTCGATCAGGCGGATGCCCTGGGCTTCCAGTTGCGTGCTCATGGGCGGATAGACATTGGCGTCGCAGCCGGTGACGGTGTGGCCGGCCTGGCGGGCGATGACGGCGATGCCGCCCATGAATGTGCCGCAGATGCCGAGGATGTGGAGATGCATGCGATTTCGGGTTTGGGTTTCGGTCGTCAGCGCAGGTAGCCTTCGTGCTCCAGTTTCAGCACGATCATCTGCACGGCTTCATCGACGCTATAGCGGGCGGTGTCGATGACAAGTTCCGGGTTTTCCGGGATCTCGTAGGGGTCGGAAACACCGGTGAATTCGGGAATCAGGCCGGCGCGCGCCTTCGCGTAGAGGCCTTTGCGGTCGCGTCCTTCACACACCTCGACGGAGGTGGAAATGTGTACCTCGATGAAGCCCCCCCACTGCTCGATCATGGCGCGTACATCACGCCGGGTCTGTTGGTAGGGCGCGATCGGCGCGCAGATGGCGGTGCCGCCGTGCTTGCTGATTTCACTGGCGACGAAGCCGATGCGACGGATGTTGATGTCGCGGTGCGCCTTGGAAAATCCCAGCTCCGAGGACAGATGTTTGCGCACGATGTCGCCGTCCAGAAGCGAGACACGGCGCCCGCCCATTTCCATCAGGCGCACGGTGAGCGCGCGCGCCACGGTGGACTTTCCCGAACCGGAAAGGCCGGTAAAAAACACGGTATAGCCCTGGCTGCCGCGCGGTGGATAAGCTTTACGCAATACTTCGATGACTTCCGGATAGGAGAACCATTCCGGCACCTTCAGGCCTTGCATCAGGCGCCGCGCCAGTTCCGGCCCGCTCATGCTCTGGCCGCGCGCGCCGTTCGGCTTGTCCGCTTCGGCCAGCCATTCGTCGCGGTCTTCCACGTAGACCAGGCGCGGGAACGGCACCAGGGTCACGCCCAGGCTCGCGCGCGCCAAAGCGAAGGCGGCATCCTTGTCCAGATTGGGGGTGTCCGCGCCGCGTCGACGGCGCCCCTCTATCGGGGTCTCGCCGCCGGTGACCAGCAGGGTGCAACCATAGTTGCGCGCCATGATGGCTTTCATCAGGGTCTTGCGCGGCCCCGCCGCCCACGGCGTCATCGGGTTCAGCGCCAACATCGAGGTGGCCGCCGGCAGGCGCGGCATCAGGGCCTGGCAGGCGCGGACCAGGGCGAAATGGCCGGATTCCATCACCGGGTCGGCGCCCGCGACGGCGTGGATCAGCAGGTTGGCTTCCTCGCGCATGGCGGCGCGCAGAAGAAATTCGTGTTGCGGCCGATGCAGCGGTTGGCCGGCCTGATAGGCCATGACCCGGCGCCAGCCCTGGCGCGCGAACTGCTCGCGCATCTCGGCAGGGGTCAGGCGCAGGGCGAGGAAATCATGGCGGGCTGGCAAGGCGACGCCGTCCAGGCGACCCGCGACGTAATACTGGCCGGCCTCCGCTTGCGAGCGCGCCAGCGGCACGCCGGAGGCTTCGGCCAGGCGCATCTCGCTTTCCGGATCGGCGGCCCAGACTTCGGAAATGCGCAGGACGGCGGGCATGAAACCTTCGCCGTCGCGCAGCGCCACGCTCTGGCCGGGGGACAGTTTTTCCGCGGTTTTGGCCGGCAAAACCAGCAGCACCGGACGCGGCCAGAAAGTGCCGTCAGGAAGCTCCAGGCCGGATAGCACGGACTCCAGTTCGGCCTTGCCCATGTAGCCGGTGAGCGGCGACAGGGCGCCGTTCAGGAGCAACTCCAGTTCGCATATCTGCTTCCAGGAGAGGTCGATGGAATCCAGGCCCAGTGCTTCCCGCTTGATTTCCTGGGCGTGTTCCGGGGCGGTGATCAAATTGACCAGGGCGCCGCCATAAGGGGAGATCAGGGTGTCCATGTGGAGCCGCTCAGGGGTAGGTTGTGAAAAAGGCGGCGATGAAGTCGGGAATGCGCGTTTCCGGCAGCACGTTGATACCAGCCGCCGCCTTGCGGCCACCGCCGGTTTCAAACCGTTGGCACAACTCATCGGCGCCGCGTTTGTCGGCCAGCGGCGCGCGCACACTGACCACGAAGTGGCCCTTGGGGGAGCGGGTCAGCAGGGCATGCGCGCGATTGGGGTTCGCTGTCGCCAGGTCATTGGCATAGACGCCGGAGACGCGCCGAGCCCAGGCGGCATCCGGAAGGATGAACACGGCGCCGGATGAGCGCGCCTCGCTTGGCCGCGCGGCGGCCGCGCGCGCCATGTCGGCGGCATAGCCCTGGCTCAAGGTCTGGAACTGGGGGGAGTCCTGGATAAAGGCGAAGGGATCGGCATAGTCGGACAAGCCGCGGTAGAGGTCGGCCGGGTGAAAGTGAAGATCTTCCAGGCTCTCTCCGTAGCCGTTGTAATTCAGGCACTCGCCCAAGGCGCGCAACTGGTCGAGTTGCTCGGTGGAAAGGTCCAGGGATTCGGCGGCACGCCGGGCGGCGTCATGCAGGTTGTCGCCGAAAGCGGCGGTCACCGCCCAAATGCGATGTTTGCCGCCGATAAAGCGATCCACCAGCAGACTGGTGCAGACGTCGGCGGCGGTGTCGATCGTGGCCTGGAAATTCGGGTTCACAGGCAGCTCGCCCGGGTTGTGATGATCGAACCAGCGCACCTTGACGCCTTTCTCCAATAGCGCGGCCAGGGGGGCGGCGTTTTTCTCCACCGCGATATCCAGGGCGAGGATGCTGTCGCCGGCCCGTGCATCAATTTTTTTCAGCAGGCCGATGTCGCGTTTGACTCCGGTAATCAGCGTGGACTGTGCCGGTTCGGCCAAGCGCATCTGATGCAGGGCACAGATGCCATCCGCATCCCCGTTGAAAGCGTCGAATAACATTATTTCCCTTCGCTGTTCGTTGAGTCGCAAGGTTGGACGTGACAGGATGCAACGCCTGCTTACCTCATTTATCGGCCGTGTCCTCGAATCCGCGTCCCGCCCTGCTGTTTCTGGTCCTATATACGGCGTTGATAGCCTTCGGCAGTTTGTATCCGTTTGCCGGGCTGAAGGGGCTGGAATATTGGTCGGGCGAGTTTATCACGGCCCCTTTGCCCCGCTTTATCACGCGTAGCGACATCTCCACCAACCTGCTGGCCTACCTGCCTCTGGGTTATGCCCTGGCCTTGCGGTTCGGGCTGCCGCGTCGGCGTCTGCGCGCCATTCTGCTTGCCATGTTTGTCGGTTTTTCTTACAGCCTGAGCATGGAAAGTCTGCAGCAATTGTTACCCGGCCGCATCGCCTCGAATCTGGATGTATTTCTCAATACGCTGGGTGCGCTCGCCGGCGCCTTGCTGACCTTGCACCATCAGCGTTGGTTGCGTGCCGGTCGGGCGGTGCGGCGCTGGCGTGTGCGCTGGTTCCTGGCCACGCCGACGGCCGATTTTGGCCTCTGGCTGCTGCTGCTCTGGGTGCTCGCGCAGTTCACGCTTCATCCCTTCCCCGGCGCGGGTTGGCTGGGTCTGCACCTGCGCCCATTCGACACGCCACCGGGAGGACTGGACCAGATCAACTGGCCCTGGTTTGCCGCCGTCTGGCTGGAAATGGCCGCACTCGGCGCCTTCGCCGCCAGCCTCCTGCGGCCGGGGCGTTATGTCGGCGCCGTGCTTTCCCTGCTGGTGGTGGCGTTCGCGATCAAACTGTTGGCGGCCACGATGTTGCTGAAGCTGAAGGTGGTGGGTGGCGTGCTTTCCCTGGAAACCCTGGCCGCCTTCGTCCTGGCGTTCTGGTTCCTGCTCATCCCTCAGGTTTCCCGGCGCCGCCATGCGGCCGCCCTGCTGCTTCTCGTCATTATTCTGGGGGTGCGCGTGGCATTGGCCGGCTATCTGTTCTGGCCGGCTGCCAGTGTGTTCAACATCGTCGGCCTGGCCAAGGCCAGTGCCTCGCTCTGGCCGTATCTGGCTTTGGGGGTGCTGGTGGCGCTTGGACGACGGACGGGAGGTGGCGGAGATAACGCACGGCCGGCCCATGAAAAAGAGCGGCCGTAGCCGCTCTTTTGTACTCAAGGTGTTGTCTTACTTCACCACTTCCTTCAACTGGTCCAGGATCGCCGGATTCTCCAGGGTGGAGATGTCGGAGGTGATTTCCTCGCCCTTGGCCAGGGTGCGAAGCAGGCGGCGCATGATCTTGCCGGAACGGGTTTTCGGCAGGTTGTCGCCGAAGCGGATTTCGTCCGGCTTGGCGATCGGGCCGATCTCGTGGGCGACATGGGCGCGCAGATCGTTGACGATCTGCTTGGCTTCATCGCCCACCGGGCGGGTGCGTTTCAGCACCACGTAAGCGACGATGGCCTCGCCCTTGACGTCGTGCGGCTTGCCGACCACTGCGGCTTCCGCCACCAGGGGGTGCGAGACCAGCGCGGATTCGATTTCCATCGTGCCCATGCGGTGGCCGGAGACGTTCAGCACGTCGTCGATGCGGCCCATGATGGTGAAGTAGCCGGTCTGCGCGTCACGCACCGCGCCGTCGCCGGCCAGGTAGAGCTTGCCGCCCAGGTCTTCTGGGAAGTAGCTCTTCTTGAACCGCTCCGGGTCGTTCCAGATGGTGCGGATCATCGCCGGCCAGGGGCGCTTGATGACCAGGAAGCCGCCCTTGCCCCATTCCACGTCATGTCCGGCCTCATCCACCACGGAGACCATGATGCCGGGGAAGGGCAGGGTGCAGGAACCGGGCACCAGCGGGGTGACGCCGGGCAGCGGGGTGATGACGTGGCCGCCGGTCTCGGTCTGCCAGAAGGTGTCCATGACCGGGCATTTTCCGCCGCCGATATTGTCGTGGTACCACATCCAGGCTTCCGGGTTGATCGGTTCGCCGACCGAGCCGAGCACGCGCAGGCTGGTGAGATCGTAGTTGCGCGGATGTGCCGCCGGATTGGCGTCGGCCGCCTTGATCAGGGAGCGGATTGCGGTCGGCGCGGTATAGAAGATGTTGACCTTGTGCTCCTGGATCATCTTCCAGAAACGGCCGGCGTCGGGATAGGTGGGCACGCCCTCGAACACGATCTCGGTGCCGCCGCACGCCAGCGGGCCGTAGGTGATGTAGGTATGGCCGGTGACCCAGCCGATGTCGGCGGTGCACCAGAACACGTCGTCGGGCTTCAGGTCGAAAGTCCATTTGGTAGTGAGGATGGCGTGCAGCAGATAGCCGCCGGTGGAGTGCTGCACGCCCTTGGGCTTGCCGGTCGAGCCGGAGGTGTAGAGCAGGAACAGCGGATGCTCGGCATCCACCCATTCCGGCTCGCAGGTGTCGGATTGATTGGCCACCACGTCATGCCACCACAGGTCGCGGCCGGCCATCATGTTGGCGGGGCCGCCGCTGCGCTGGTAGACCACCACGTTCTTGATCGAGCCGGTACCGGACAGGGTCAGTGCTTCGTCCACGGCGGGTTTCAGCGGGATATTCTTGCCGCCGCGGCATTGTTCGTCGGCGGTGATGATCAGCACCGCGCCGGCGTCCTCGATACGGTCGCGCAGGGACTGCGCGGAGAAGCCGCCGAACACCACGGAGTGGGTGGCGCCGATACGGGCGCAGGCCTGCATGGCCACCACACCTTCGATCGACATGGGCAGGTAGATGATGACGCGGTCACCCTTCTTCACGCCCAGCTTCTTCAGCGCGTTGGCGAATTGGGCGGTGCGGGCAAGCAGTTCCTTGTAAGTGACCTTGGTGACTTCACCTTTGTCGGCTTCGAAGATGATCGCGACCTTGTCGCCCAGGCCGGCTTCGACATTCTTGTCCAGACAGTTATAGGAGGCGTTCAGCTTGCCGTCCGGAAACCACTTGTAGAAGGGGGCGTTGGATTCGTCGAGTACCGTATTGAATGGTGTTTTCCAGACCAGATGTTCCTTGGCGAGCGTGCCCCAGAAACCTTCGTAGTCGGCTTCCGCTTCGGCGCACAGCGCCTTGTAGGCATCCATGCCGGAGACGTTGGCCTGGGCCACGAATTCCGGGGAGGGATTGAATACTCGGTTTTCGTGCAGGACGGATTCGATGGTGGTGCTCATGACAGGCGTCTCCTTAGTTGGCAACTGAGCGGTAGTGACGGGAAATCCAAAGTGTTCCTCCCCCAAGGAAGGCGCAAAATTAGGCCACTTCCAGCTATTTGGCATTTTGCACTGCAACATGACTCCCTCGCCAGCCCCTGAAATGCTATCCCGCACTGCCGCATACAGTCGTTGGCTGGCGGCTCGCCTTGATACTCGTCCCGAGTTGAACGCGTGGTTGCTGGAAACGCTTGCGGCACCGGTTACACGCCAGGAAATGAGTGATTTCCTGGCAACCGGCATTGCTTGTGAAGAAGATTTGAAACGCCAGTTGCGCCGCTTGCGCGAACGCGTATTTGCCCGTGTGATGGCGCGCGACCTGAACGGTCTGGCCGATTTACCCGAAGTTACCCGTACCCTGACCGATCTGGCGGAAGTCACCGTGCGGGCCGCCGTGGACTTTCATCACCACGACCTCGCCGGCATCCACGGCGAGCCGCTCGACAGCGCCGGGCGCGCGCAGCAGTTGATCGTGGTGGGCATGGGCAAGCTGGGCGGAGGCGAGCTGAATGCGTCTTCGGATATCGACCTGATTTTCGTGTTCCCGGAAGACGGCGAGAGCGCCGGGCCGCGCGCGCTTGGCAACTTCGAGTTCTTCACCCGCCTGGGCAAGCGCGTAATCAACGCGCTCGACGACAAGACCGGCGACGGCTATGTGTTCCGCGTCGACATGCGCCTGCGTCCCTATGGAGATGGTGGCCCGCTGGTCTCCAGCTTTGCCATGCTGGAGCAGTATTTCTACACCCAGGCGCGTGAATGGGAGCGCTACGCCTGGATCAAGGGCCGCGCCCTGACCGGTGATCGCATCAGCGAACTGGAAAAGCTGCGCATCCCCTTCGTGTTCCGAAAATATCTGGATTTCGGCTCGTTCGGCTCCATGCGCGAGCTGCATAGCCAGATTCGCCGCGAAGTCGCGCGCAAGGATATGGCCGACAACATCAAGCTCGGGCCCGGCGGTATCCGTGAAATCGAATTCATCGCGCAGGTATTCCAGCTCATCCGCGGCGGCAAGCAGGCCTCGCTGCGCATGCGCCCCACCCGCACCCTGCTGAATCAGCTGGCTGCTTATGGGCTGCTTCCGGAAACCCAGGCGCGGGAACTGGAAGACGCCTATGTCTTTCTGCGCAATCTGGAGCACCGCCTGCAATACCTGGACGATGCTCAGACCCAGACCCTGCCGAGCGGCATCGAAGACCGCCGCCGCGTCGCCGCGGCCATGGGTTATGCCGATTGGGAAGGCTTCGCGGCGCACATCAACAGCATGCGCCGGAAAGTGGCCGGTCAGTTCGAGCAGGTCTTCGGCGCGCCGCAGGAAGACCAGTCCAGCCATGCGCTGGCCGGTCTTTGCGAGCTACCCGAGGAAGAAGCGCTGGAGCGCCTCGTCGTCGCCGGTTTTCGCGAGCGCGGCGCCCTGGATCGCCTGTGCGCTTTCAAGCGCGGCAGCCGCTACGCCAGCCTGCCGGCACAGAACAAGACCGCGCTCGATGGTCTGCTGCCGCCACTGGTGGAAGTCGCCGCGCGCTTTCCCAACGCGATGGATACCCTCGCGCGCATCCTCGATCTGCTCGAAGCCATCTGCCGCCGCGCGCCCTATCTGGCGCTGCTCAAGGAATACCCACAAACCCTGATGCAGCTTGCGCGCATCCTCAGTTCCAGCCCCTGGGCCGCGAGCTATCTGGCGCGGCAACCGCAACTGCTCGACGAACTGCTCGACAACCGCGCCTTGATGGCCGCGCCCGACTGGCGGGCCGCGCGCGAGCAACTGCGATTGCAACTGGAGAGTTACGCGGGTGATGTGGAACAGCAGATGGATACGCTGCGCCATTTCAAGCAAAGTGAAACCTTCCGCCTGCTGGCACAGGACCTGGCCGGCCTGTGGACCGTGGAAAAGCTCTCCGACCATCTCTCCGACCTCGCCGACCTGCTGGTTGACGCCACCCTCAAGCTGGTCTGGGCCGACCTCGCCGGACGCCACCGGGAGCGGCCCGCCTTCGCCGTCATCGCCTATGGCAAGCTGGGCGGCAAGGAACCCGGCTACGCTTCCGACCTGGATATCGTTTTCCTCTATGACGATCCTCATCCGGACGCGCAGGAGATCTATGCTCGCCTGGGCAAACGCCTCAACACCTGGATGTCCACCCTCACGCCGGCCGGCATCCTCTATGAAACCGACCTCAGATTGCGCCCCGACGGCGCCTCCGGCCTGCTGGTGAGTAGCCTGGAAGCGTTCGCGGACTACCAACAGAACAAGGCCTGGACCTGGGAGCATCAGGCGCTGACCCGCGCCCGCTATTGCTGTGGCGACCGTGACGTGGGCGCGCGCTTCGAGGACATCCGGGAAAACGTCCTGGCCAGCGCGCGCGACATGGAAAAACTGCGCGCCGACGTGCTGGAAATGCGTCAGAAAATGCTCGATGGCCACCCCAACGCCAGCGAGCTGTTCGACCTCAAGCACGATCGGGGCGGCCTGGTCGACGTGGAATTCGCCGTGCAATACCTGGTGCTCGCCTACGCCAACCGACACCCGGAGTTGCTCGCCAATGTTGGCAACATCGCCCTGCTGAAGCGTGCCGGCGCGCTGGGGCTGATCCCGGATGAGCTCGCCCGGGCGGCCGGTGACGCCTACCGTGAGCTACGCCGCCGGCAACACGCCGTCAAACTGCAAGGTGCCGACCATGCCCGCGCCGAACACGGCGGTCTCGCCCAGGAAATCAGGTCGGTGAAAGCGCTCTGGAGCGCGGTATTCGGGGAGGCGGCCGAATTGGAGACTTGAGGAAAACTCAGGCCCGCTTGAGCCCCAGGTCGCTACCCAATGGTTTTGCCGGGTAGTGGAAATGCACCGGGCCATCCGCTTCGGCGTGGATGAACTGGCGCACGAAGGGGTCGTCCGATTCGAGTATTTCGGCGGTCGGGCCTTCGGCGACGATCACGCCCTCGGACAGGAAATAGACGTAATCGACCACCTTGAGCGACTCGGAAACATCGTAGGTGACCACGATGGAAGAGACGCCGAGGGCGTCGTTGAGGCGGCGCAGCAGGTTGGCGATGACGTTGAGCGAAATCGGGTCGAGGCCGGCGAAGGGCTCGTCGTACATGATCAGCATGGGATCGAGAGCGATGGCGCGCGCCAGGGCGACGCGCCGCTCCATGCCGCCGGAGAGTTCGCGCGGCATCATGCCGTGGGCGCCACGCAGGCCGACCGCGTGCAGTTTCATCAACACCAGGTCGCGGATCATGCGTTCCGACAGGTCGGTGTGCTCGCGCATGGGGAAGGCGATGTTCTCGTAGACGGAAAGGTCGCTGAACAGGCCGCTGACCTGGAACATCATCCCCATCTTGCGACGCAAGCGGTAAAGGCCGTCGTTGTCGAGAGCGTGCACGTCCTCGCCATCGACCAGCACCTGGCCGCGCTCGGGCTTCAACTGGCCGTTGATCAGGCGCAGCAGGGTGGTCTTGCCGCAGCCGCCGGTGCCGAGCACGGCGACGGTCTTGCCGCGCGGAATGGTGAGATTGATCCCGTTGAGGATCTTGCGGTTCTCGTAGGAGAAATGCAGGTCGCGGATTTCGACGACATTTTCGTTGGACAACTTCGACTCCATTCGGTGCGGGGCGGCGGGGTGAAGGTATGCGCGGGCGCCCACCGGGTCAAGCGGGCATCAAGTGGTTTTGGTCACCAGCACCGGGCATTTCGCCTGTATCACCACCTGTTGCGAGACGCTGCCCATGAGTAGGCGATCCAGACCGGTGCGGCCGTGGCTGCCGACGATGATGAGATCGCAGTCGTTCTCCGCGGCGGCCGCGACGATGGCCTGGGCGGGGTTGCCTTCCTTGACCACGCTGTCGGCGGCGACACCCTCCTGGCGCAGCAGGTCGCGCACGCGGTCGGCTATGGCCCGCACCATCTCGCATTTGAGGTCATCGTTGGCGCATACGGAAAGCACCGTGACCGGCAGGCCGCAGCGTTTGGCCAGATTGGCGGCCGCCACGGCGGCGGCATCGGCGAAGCGCGAACCATCCACGGCGAGCAGGATGCCCTTGTCCCACATGGCGGATTCCTTGGGTACCACCAGCACGCCGCAATGCACATGCCCCACCACACGAGCGGCGGCTTCGCCCAGCATCAGGCGCTCCAGCCAATGCACGCCACGGCGGCCCATGATGACGACATCGGCCTGGCTTTCTTCCGCCTGGGCGGCGATTTCATGCACCGGCTCCTCGCCATAGCGCAGCACCGGCGCGCAGTTCACACACGCGGTGCCGGCCTGCCGCTCGACTTCCTTGAGGATCGCGTGGCCGGCGTCTTCCGCCTGGCGCACACCTTCCGGGTTGAACATGGCGTAGTCAGGCAGGGTGCGCGCCATATGCATCACGGTGAGCTTGGCGCCGCAGCGGTCGGCCATGTGCAGCGCCACGCGCACCGCGCCGGCGCTGACCTCGTCGCCATCGGTAGCCAGCAACAGGTTGTCGAAACGAGCCAGGGGGGAAAGCTGTGCGGTCATTTGTTCCTCCTCGGAGTGAACTCTCAGCAGACAGCATAGTGAACCTGGAAACGGCGGTTGACTGCTCTTGTCATTGGAATTCTTGATGAATAGCGCCCCTCGTGCCTTCGATTATCCCCCTTTCCTTCTGTTAGCCCGCTACGCACCCGCTGGTGCGTTCAACGACCGTTTCCAGGTGAATTCCCCGGCTTTCGCCGGGCGCCTGCGCGCGCAGGCGCATCGAGCCATGTGGGGCTGGCCGGTAACCCACCGTTACAACTGAAAACAGAAGCGAAACGTCTGACTTACAGGCACTCCCTAGAGTGGAGCCACCGACACAAGACGTGCCGGCCTTTCATTCGACAGGAGCTACTCATGAAAACCGCCAACCTCGTAAAAAAACTCGGCCTCATCACGCTCACCGGCCTCGCTCTGGCGGCTGGTTCCGCCCAGGCGGGCGGCTGGGGTGGTTATAACCCCTACCTTCCGGATGTCGCGCAGGGCGCGCCGCAGCATGGCGATCAGCGCGATTTCGGCGCTCGCTTCGAGCGCGACTTCTCACCGCGCCAGGATAACTACGTCAACATCGATATGCGCCAGCAACAACAGATGCGGCGCATCCGCGACGGTATGGCAACGGGCCAGATCAGCCGTCACGAAGCGCGCGACCTGATGCGGGAACAAATGGAAATCGAGAGAACGCAGCGCTACTACCTGGCCGACGGGCGCCTGAGCCGTGACGAATGGATCAGTCTGGACCGCATGCTGGACCAGGCCTCCGCCAACATTCGTGAAGAAAAGCACGACAGAAACTGGCGTTGATGCCTGGCGCGATCAAGGCAGGCGCCCGCCCGGACACGCCAGCGAGAGCGGTCAACTACCGCTTCTAAGCTCAGTCTTCCTCATCCAGCAACTTCCCGGCGATGGCCCAGTTTTCGTCGGGCAGTTCTTCAAAGGCGATATAGGTGTAGCGCCGGGGTTTGAGGGCGTGGCGTTCCAGGGTGTCGGTGATTTCCTCGGCGATCTTTTGCTTCTGTTCGCGGCTGAGGCTGCCGGCGAGTTTGATGCTAACTACGGGCATGGCGAATTCTCCTGAATGCGTTGGAATACCGCGCGGAACATCTCCGGGGTGAGGCGTCTGGTTTGTGTGTTGTAACGGGAGCAGTGGTAGCTGTCGTGGAGGCGTCGGCCATCCGGCAGAACATGCGCGGCGTCGTGCCCGAACGCATACGCGCTCTGCTTCAGGCCCAGCGCCATCAATACGGCTTTATGGGCGACCAGCCCCAGGGCAAGGATGGCCGTGGCGTCAGGCAGGGCGGCCAGTTCATCCTTCAGATAAGCATTGCAGCGCTTGATCTCGCCGGTTTCCGGCTTGTTTTCCGGGGGCACGCATTTGACCACATTACTGATGCGGCAGCCGCTCAGGATCAACCCATCGTCGGCGGCGATGGAAACCGGGCGGCTGGCATAGCCGAAGGCGTGCAGCGTTTCGTAGAGCAGCACGCCGGCATGGTCGCCGGTGAACGGCCGTCCGGTGCGGTTGGCGCCATGCAGTCCGGGCGCCAGGCCGACGATGAGTAAACGTGGGTGTTCATCGCCGAAGGCCGGTACCGGGCGGCAGAAGTAGCCGGGATGGCGCGCGCGCGATTCAGCCAGGAAACTGGTCAGGCGGGGGCAGGCGTTACAGGAAGCGAGGGTCATTGGTGGCGCCGGCATTCCTGCCGGCATTTTTTTGCCGGAACAGCCGGCAGGGATGCCGGCGCTACAACTCAATGCAGATGCGCGGGGGTGCCCTGCATTTCTTCCGGCAGTTCGGCGTGGACGTTTTCGCCTTCCGGATTGGGAAACAGGGGGGCGCCGCAGTCATCGCAATACTCAAGGGGCATACGGGTGTCCAGCATGCGGACTTCGCCGAGGCCGGTTTCCTTGAGCAGGGCTTCGATGCCGCCGGCCAGGTCGGCGGTTTCGTCCTCGCCACCGAGCAGCGGCCAGGTGACGCCGTGTACCACGTCGTCCGAGTCGATACCGGTGAAGCCGATGCGCCATTCCTCCAGATAGCGGTCGTAGTAGGGAGCGGAGACGGCACGCAGTCGACTGGCGGGAACATTGAACAGCGATTTCAGGTATTCCACCGCCGCGCGCAGGGCGAACGGGCGTGTTTCGCGGTCGGCGCGGCGCCAGGCGGAGAAATAGGCGTCGGGCAACAACAGTTCGTAAGCGCAGCCGGTCAGCAGTGGTTGCAGATTGGCCCCGGCCTGTTGCCGCCAGGCTTCCAGCGCGCTGTCGCGGTTGCCATCCGGTTCATTCCAGCGGAACAACGGCCGGCCAGCGGGGATTTCCACCACGGCGAGGAGGTAGCGCACATCGGAGACGAAGGTCTGCGATTCCGGCAGGCTGTCGCTCTCCACAACGAGGTCGCGGCCCGCGGCGGCGCTTGCGAAGAGTGCATCGGAAAAGGCGCGGGTGTCGCAATAACCCTGCGGCAATTGATCCGGGCTGAACAGGAAATTGGCGAGATGCACTTTCGTGTCGGCGGCCAGCACATGTCCGGCAAGCTGCGCGCGCAGGCCGTCCAGTGTGGCTTGCGGCAGCGCGCGTGTGGGGATGGTGTAGCGCGACCAGGCCAGTACCGGCATGGCCAGGATCAGGCGCCAGGTGTCACCCTCCCGGCTGATTTCACAGGAGGCTTCAATCAGGTCGGCGAGATCGTCATAGGCGCGCGGATTGGTGTCGTGGAGGCGGTCGAGTGCCTGGTTGAGGGCATCCTCATCGTCGCCACGCAACAGTTTCTCGATCAATGCGCTCATCTCCGATTCCAGCCAGGTGTCTTCCAGGCGGCTGCCTGAATCGGCCAACGCCAGGGCCAGCCAGGCCAGATGTTCGGCGTCGCGGGAGAGGCGGGGGCGGGCGTAGCGGCGGCGGCGTTTCATGTCAGTACCGCCCGGCCGTCCGAAGGGGCTGACACGCCCCCTCGGGAGGCAGCGAATGAAGGGAGCGTGGGGGCTGTTTCATATGTATTCCTCGGGAGGTTTGTTTTTCAGTTCCGCCTGCAGGGTGACATGGCGGATGCCGTGGCGCTGGTCGAGGCAGGCACGGCTGGCCAGGAGGATGCGGTTCCAGTCCTCGAAGCTGTCCAGTTCCAGATGCGCGGTGAGGCCGATCTGGCCCGACGACAGGGTCCAGATATGCAGATCATGCACGCGCCGCACGCCGGGAATGGCGGCCATGTCGTGAGCGACATTGTCCAGGCTGACGTGTGCCGGCACGCCCTCCATCAGAACATGCAGGCTTTCCCGCAGCAGATTCCAGGCGGAGAACAGGATCAGCGCCGAGACCACCAGGGAAAGGATGGGGTCGATGGGGGTGTAGCCGGTGAACCAGATCACCGCGCCCGCGACCAAGGCGGCCACCGAGCCGAGCAGATCGCCCATTACATGCATCAGGGCGGCGCGCGTGTTGAGGCTGTCGCCGCCGTGATGCAGCAGCCAGGCCACGGCCAGGTTGACCAGCAGGCCGATAAAGGCCACCAGCATGACCGCGCCACCCATCACCGGTTGTGGGTGGCTAAGGCGGTCGATGGCTTCGACAGCGATGAATACGATCAAGGCCAGCATGGCCAGGCTGTTGGCCAGGGCGGCGAGGATTTCCAGGCGCACCAGGCCGTAGGTGTGGTGTTTCGAGGGTGGCCGCCGCGCCAGCACGGCGGCCAGCGCGGCCAGTCCGAGGGCGGTGGAATCGGTGACCATATGGCCGGCGTCCGACAACAAGGCCAGAGAGCCCGACCAGTAGCCGGCGATGACTTCCACAACGGCGAAACCGAGGGTGAAGAACAGGGCCTTGAACAGGGCCTGGCCACCCTGGTCATGGCCGACGTGATGTTCCACATGCGTGGTGTCGCGATCGACGGAAAGTGCCATCAGCCGCAATTCCCGCAGGTATTGGTGGGGTCGGCCAGGATCAGTTCCGCGTCAGCTTCACCCAGGCCGGCGAGGTGGCGCACCGCCTCGGCATAGCGCGGACTCATCAGCAGCACAGTGCGACTGGGTGGGTGCGGTCGACCGTGCATGCGCGCCAGACGTACCAGGGAGGTGGGCGGCATCGACCACTTCAGGTGGAGCAAGAGATCGTCGGCCAGGTCCGGGCGATTACATACCAGTACCATGTCGCACCCCGCCTGCAATGCCGCCTGCGCGCGCTGGGTGATGCTTCCGGCCACACTGGCGCCTTCCATGGTCAGGTCGTCGCTGAAGATCACACCCTCGAAGCCGTATTGGCCGCGCAGGATGTCCGTCAGCCAGCGGTGTGAAAAACCGGCCGGATTCGGGTCGACATGCGGATAGATGACATGCGCGGGCATGATGCCGGCCAGCCCCAGGTCGATCATGTGGCGGAACGGCTGGAGATCGCTGAATTCCAGGTCGGTCAGGCCGCGCTCGTCGACCGGTATCGCCAGATGCGAATCCGCCGCGACAAAACCGTGGCCGGGGAAATGCTTGCCCACCGCGCTCATGCCCGCCTCGGTCAGGCCCAGGCTGAGGGCATGCGCGAGTTCCGCCACCGCGCGCGGGTCGCGATGGAAGGCGCGGTCGCCGATCACGCCGCTGTTGCGGTAGTCCAGATCGAGCACCGGCGCGAAGCTGAAGTCCACTCCCACCGAACGCAATTCGGCGCCCAACACGTAACCGGCATCGCGCGCCAGGCGACGGGCGCGTTGCGGATGACTGTCCCACACATCGCCGATGGCGCGCATGGCGGGAATCGGCGTGAACCCGCACCGGAAACGTTGCACCCGGCCGCCTTCATGATCGATGCCGATCAACAGGTGCGGGCTGCGCAGCGCGTGAATTTCCCGACATAGGGCGGCGACCTGTTCCGGGTTTTCGTAATTGCGCTTGAACAGGATCACGCCGCCGATCGACGGATGCAGCAGGCGTTGTCGCTCGACGTCGCCGAGGGTGAAGCCTTCGACATCGGCCATCACCGGCCCGAGTGGGAGGTGGCTGGACAGCATCATTTTTTTTCCACCAGTACGAAAGCGACCACGTATTCGCGCTCGTCGGAAATCGAGAGATGCACCTTGCCCATGCCGAGCTTGCGCATCCAGGCAGCCAATTCCGGGGAGAAGGAAAAGTGGGGGCGGCCCAGTTTGTCATGCACCACGCTGAGCGAGGTCAGCATCACCGGCGCCCGCATCCCCGTGCCGACCGCCTTGGAAAATGCCTCCTTGGCGGCGAAGCGCTTGGTCAGAAACACATCCTTGTCGCGCGCTTCGGCATATTCGCCCCACTCTTCCGGGGACAGCATGCGCTGCGCCAGTTTGCCGCCATAGCGCGCATGCACCTCGCTCATGCGGCGAATGCCGGCGATATCCGTACCGATGCCGTAGGTCATGGTGTGGCTTCTCCCCTGGTGCGTGCAAGTTGCTCCAGTCCGTAGTGGGTGAAGGCCAGGCCCATATAGATCGGAGCAAAAAAGTTGATCACCGGCACCAGATGCAGCAGTCCGAGAAAAGCCGCCAAGCCATACAGCGGCCAGCCACCTTCCGCGCGCAACGTCGCCAGCTCCTTTTTCGAGGCGTGTTCCGCCAGCGCGTCATAAAGGAAGAGGCGCTGGTTCAACCAGGCATTCAGAATGATCGCGACCCCCGCGCCGAAAGGCCCCAGTAGCCAGAATGGCAAGGTGACCAGCCAGACCAGAAGATAGATAGTCAGCGCGAACAGGCTGTTGCCGAGGCTGCCGAGAAAGCTGCCGCCATATTGCCGCACCAGCCCCGGGTAATAACGATGCGCCACCACACTCAAGAGGATGGGCATGAAGATCAGCGAAGTGATGAACAGCGCGGTGACGTAAATCGCCGGCAACAGCAGCAGGATCAATACCGTATAGGCGCCCATCCCGACCACCCAGCCGGCGACGGTCGGTCCCACCCAGCCCGGCAAGGGCGAGTCGTTGAACATCCCCTCCAGCCCCGCCACCCAGACCGTCCCGAACCCCCAGAACAGGCCGCCCCACAGCAGCAACGCCAGCAACATGGGCAGGAACATGATGACCACTACCCGCGGTCGCATCAGATCGACAGCGGCGCGGCGGAGAATTTCGAAGAGAGAGGCCATGCGGAAGCCAGTATCGGGATTGGTACGCATGATAGGCCAGAAAACGTTTGGTGCCGGGAGGGGGACTCGAACCCCCACGATGTCTCCATCGGCGGATTTTGAGTCCGCTGCGTCTACCGATTCCGCCATCCCGGCTGGATGGGGGCGCGATTATGGCCGAAGGGACCTTGCGCGGGCAACGTATAATCCGCGCCCTCATGAAAACCAGCGACTTCGATTACTCCTTGCCGGACGGACTGATCGCCCGGCATCCTCTGGCTGAACGTGGCGCCAGCCGCCTGTTGCATGTGGACGGCCCGAATACGCGGTTTACGGACCGATTGTTCAACGAACTGCCCACGTTCTTTCGTCCCGGCGATCTGCTGGTGTTCAACGATACCCGCGTGATCAAGGCGCGCCTGCATGGCCAGAAGGACAGCGGTGGCAAGGTGGAGGCGCTGGTGGAGCGTATCGTCAGCGACCATGAAGCCCTGATGTTCCTGCGTGCCAGCAAATCGCCCAAGACAGGCAGCGTGCTGCTCTTCGCGGGATCCATCCAGGCTTTGGTGCTGGGGCGCGAGGGGGAGTTGTTCCGCCTGGCCTTCGACCCCGCGCGCACCGTGCTGGAATGGCTGGAGCACTACGGGGAGATACCGTTGCCGCCGTATCTGCATCGGCCGGCGGAAGCCGACGACGATGCCCGCTATCAAACCGTGTACGCGCGTGATCCAGGCGCGGTTGCCGCGCCGACCGCGGGCCTGCATTTTGACGAGACCATGTTGGCGCGCCTGCGCGAAGTGGGTGTGAGCAGCGCCTTTGTGACCCTGCATGTCGGCGCCGGCACCTTCCAGCCGGTGCGCGCGGATGATCTGGCGGATCACCAGATGCACAGTGAACGTTATGCCATCCCCGAAGCAACTGTGGCGGCCGTGGAAGCGACGCGAGCGGCCGGCGGGCGGGTCGGCGCGGTCGGCACCACCAGCCTGCGCGCCCTGGAATCCGCGGCGCGTGACGGTGTCCTGCGCGTGGGCAGCGGCGAAACCGATCTGTTTATCACGCCCGGCTATCATTTCAACGTGGTGGATCGTCTCATCACCAATTTCCACCTGCCGCGCTCCACACTGCTGATGCTGGTGTCCGCCTTCGGTGGGATGGATCTGTTGTTGCGCGCCTATGCGCACGCGGTGGAAAAACGCTACCGCTTCTTCAGCTACGGCGATGCGATGTTGATCGAGAAGAAACCGGGGTAGCGGCTACGCGACTTCCAGCGTTTTCGCCAACCGCCGTGCCAGTTCGACCAGTTGCCGCATGCGAGCGTTGTCAGGTGGCCGGGTCTGCGCATTGGCCCAGGACAGCGTAAGGGTGTCTCCGCCGAGATGCAGAATCAGGCCGGGCGCGGCGGCCAGAGCGTGGAGAAAGGTTTCCGGGAGGTCCGGCGTCTTGCCGTAGCTGGCGACAAAATAGAGTTCATCCAGATCGAATATATGAGGAAAGTCCATGCGCCGGGCATTCGCTTCCACCAAGGTGTCCGCCATGCGGTTGGCAAAGGTGGCGAGTCTTCCCTGGCCGATGAGGCGTGGGGTGGCGACACAGCGCGGCCAGTTCCAGGCGTGGTTGACCAGCGCCACGGCGTTGAGCTCCAGAGGCGAGTAATGCGATTTACCCGGGCGTTTGCCATGCCGCACACCCTCTTCGTTGAAGTTGCGGCGATGCAGGCTGTATAGCCAGAGCGTGCCGAGCGCCTCCTGGCGGCGAAACACATGAGTCAGTTGCAGCAGGCCGGGGCGCTGGCGACCGCGCAGCGCGGCAAGACGCGTCTGCAATTCCTTGGCATCGGTCGCGGGCATGAAACCGAGTTCGGTCGCCAGGCGCTTCCGCGCGGCCGATTCCTTGCGCATGGCGCGCGCCACGAAAAACACCGCCGCCGCCAGGAGGGCGATGAAGCCGATCAGGATCAGGGGGAGCGGGGCGTGCATGTGGCGTTCTCTAGTCCGAGTGGTGCGAATGATGGTTATGAGTATAGAAAAATCAATGGCTTCCACGCGCCGCATCGCGTATAGTGCACGACGTTGTGCAATGCAGTAGTCGGCTTCCCGGTATCTACACCGGAATTTCAAGCCCACGGGACTGTTTTCACAGCCCCATCGTCCCCGACCTTACCTGATCCTTTCGCGGAATTCGCTTCCGTCGATTCGGCTTCGCGGCATCCGGTTGGCGCCGATGTTTCGCGAGAATCGACGCGGCCAAACTGGATGCATGCAATTTATTTGCATGACTCCCGGCCCGAGCGTTTCTGTTTTTTGCGTCCCTACCCCCTCCCGGGCGGACGCGGTTGCCTTTTGCCCACGCCAAACGAATGGCGGGCAGGGGCGCGCTTTGAAAGGATTTGTATGACTTTTGCTACTCTGGGCCTCAACCCACTCGTTCTGAAATGCCTGGAAACCACCGGCTACACCGTTCCCTCGGAGGTGCAGCGGCAGGCGGTTCCGGCCGCGCTGGAAGGGCGCGATCTGCTGGTTTCCAGCCACACCGGCAGCGGCAAGACCGCGGCCTTCCTGCTGCCCAGCCTGCACAAACTGGCCGAGCCTTCCCCCATCCCCGGAGGAGACAAAATCCAGGGCCCGCGCCTGCTGGTGCTTTGCCCCACGCGTGAACTGGCGCTGCAAGTACAGAAGCAGGCCATGATCTACGGTGCCGGCATGCGCCGCCTGCGCACCGTCTGTCTGGTCGGCGGCGCGCCGTTCGGGCCGCAGTTCCAGGCGCTCAAGGTGAATCCGGAAGTGATGATCGCCACCCCCGGCCGCTTGATCGACCATCTGGAGCGCGGCCGTCTCGATTTCTCGCGTCTGGAAGTGCTGGTGCTGGACGAGGCCGACCGCATGCTGGACATGGGCTTCATCGAGGACATCGAGCACATCGTTTCGCGCACGCCGGAAAGCCGCCAGACGCTGCTGTTCTCCGCCACCCTGGATGGCATGGTGGGCAAGATTGCCGCCGAGATGACCAACAATCCGTTGCGTATTCAAGTGGCGACCCAGGAATCGCAAAAGGCCAACATCGACCAGCGCATCCTGTTTTCCGACGACATCGGCCACAAGCATCGTCTCCTCGACGTGCTGCTGCGTGATGTCGATCTGACCCAGGCGCTGATCTTCACCGCCACCAAACGCAGCGCCGAGGAGCTCTCGGAAACCCTGCTGGAGCAGGGTCATTCCGCCGCCGCCCTGCACGGCGACATGCCGCAGCACAAGCGCAACCGTACCCTGCAGCGCCTGCGTGACGGCCAGACCCGTTTCCTGGTGGCCACCGACGTGGCCGCGCGCGGCATCGACGTTGCCGGCATCAGCCACGTCATCAACTTCGATGCGCCGCGTCAGGCCGAGGATTATGTGCACCGCATCGGCCGTACCGGTCGCGCCGGCCGTTCCGGCATCGCCATCACCATGGTGCATGGCAAGGAACGCCACCTGGTGCGTGAAATCGAGCGTTACATCGGCGAGAGCGTGCGCGTCGACGTGATCCCCGGTCTGGAGCCGAGCGCCCGCCCGGAGCGCGGTTTCGACAAGTCGCGTGGTGGCAAGAGCGGCGGCTACGGCAAGAGCAGCTATGGCAAGAGCGCTGGTTATGGCAACAGCGGCTCAGGCAATAGCGCCGCCGGCCAGAAGCCCTGGGGTGAGCGGAAGTTTGGCGACAAGCCCGCGGGTGATCGTCCCTGGGCCGAGAAGAAGTGGGCTGACAAGCCGCGCGGCGAGTCTCAGGGCCAGGGTTACCCCCAGCGCGAGGCTCAGGCACCTCGTCACGACGACGACAACCGTGGCAATTCCGCCAACTACGGCGCCGGCAACGGTCGTCCCGCGCGCGAGGGCAATACCTGGAGCCGGCCGGAGAAGAATGGCAATACCTGGGCCAGGCCGGAAGGCCACGCTCCCGCCAAGGAAGGTGGTTATTGGGGCAACAAGTCCGATGCGCGTCCGGCTTTCAAGAGCGGCCCTCGCACCGACGACCACCGTCCCTCCGGCGCCGCCCCGAAGCCGCGCGGTCGCCAGAGCTGGTAAGCCAAGTCGGATAGCGCCGTGAGCCGGGTCAGGCGATAGCGAACCCGCCCACGGCGCAGGCGGCCGGATCTAAAAAGCGCGGCGCGCCCATCACTTTCCTGGAGTGATGGGCGCGCCGCGCTTTTTTTCTTCTTGCGACGGCTCAACCTCGCTCGTACAAAGCCACTCCACCTTGTCTCCCGTCCGGCCGGCAAAATGGCCGGCGCCGATCTCCAATACATGGGCGGCGGGCACGGCGGGATAGGTGATGGGGCAGGGGTCGTCGCGGCATACCGGCAGGGTCGCCGCGCCCACGACGCGTTGGTTCGGGCCGACCCAGATCAGGTCGATGGGAAAGCGCATGCCGCGCATCCAGAAGCCGGTCTTGCCGGCTTCCGGGAGGACGAACCACATGCCGCTGTCGGGCGCCAGGCGCTCGTGTCCGGACAGGCCGCGTTCCCGCGCGGCCGGGGTGGCGGCGACCTCCACCGCGAAGCGCTGCGCGCCGATCTGAACGGTTCTCGCCTGCTCCGCCGGACAGGGCACCTGAGCCAGGGCGGAGCCGCCGAGCAACAGCAATAAACCGGCGCCGCTATTCCAAGTTCGCATGATCCCCACTCCATGAATCAAGCATGCCTTCTTCCACAGACTGGAAAAATGGAATGTGCTTATTGCGCCGCGCCATTCTCCGCGACGATGTGCAGGGCCGGCGTGGAACCGTCTTTGGATTGGCCCGGGTACAGCGTCAGGTGAGGGAAGGGGATTTCCACACCATGCTGGTCGAATACCTGTTTGAGGCGGCGCAGGTATTCCCGGCGCACGCCCCATTGCTCCAGGGGCTTTACTTTGAAGCGGCAGCGCAGGATCACGGCGGAATCCGCCCACTGGTCCACCCCGGCCATTTCCATGTCTTCCATGAGTTTTCCGCCCCAGGCTCCATCCGCGCGCATCTCCGCGCCCACCTGATGCATCAGTTTCATCACCTCGTCCGTGTTCTCCCGGTAGGCCACGCCCACGTCGACCACCGAGTAGGCATAGTCCCGGCTCATGTTGGTGACGGTGGTGACGATGCCGTTGGGGATGAAGTGGACTTGGCCGTCGTAGTTGCGCATCTTGATGTAGCGCAGGGTCACTTCCTCGACCAGGCCGGCCTTGCCGGCAACCTCCACCACGTCGCCCTGGCGCACCTGGTTTTCCAGCAGCATGAAGAAGCCGTTGAAATAGTCCTTGATCAGGCTCTGGGCGCCAAAGCCGACGGCGATGCCGAGTACGCCAGCCGTGGCCAGGATGGGGGCGATGGAGATGCCCAGTTCGCTCAGTATCACCATGCCCGCCACCAGGATGATCACCACCGAGGCGATGTAGCGGAATGCCCGGCCCAGGGTGGTGATGCGCTTGACCTCTTCCATGTTGTCTCCCGCCTGCTCCGAGAGATAGATGCGCAGCAGGCGGATGCCCTTGTTGGACAGATGCAGCAGCACCCAGGCCAGCACCAGAATGACAACGATGTGCAGCGCGGATTGATAGACCTGCGACAAAACGCGCGCTCGCTCACTACCGAGGTGCTCCAGAAAGGTTTCCAGCATCAGGCTCTCCAATAGGGTGAAAAAACAAAGTGCGACTGGATGTGGGAGCCGCGGTTCCTCAATCAAATTTGCGGCAATAGCGCGCCCGTCGAACCCGCGTATTGTCCGCCATGCCTGGAGCCACCTCCGCCGCCATTAGAATGGCGCCCCAAACCGCGTAGCCAATCGCGCCTTTTTTCCGCCTTTCAGTGAATCGACTCCATGCGTTTTTCCGTAACCCATAGCGCAGGCCACGCACGGCGTGGCGTGCTGGAAACCGCCCACGGCACCATCCAGACCCCGGTGTTCATGCCGGTCGGCACCGTCGGCACGGTCAAGGGGGTGTCTCCCCATGAGCTCATCGATCTGGGCGCCCAGATCGTGCTCGGCAACACCTTCCATCTTTGGCTGCGCCCCGGCACGGAAGTTGTCGCCGCGCACGGTGGCCTGCACGGCTTCATGTCCTGGAATGGGCCGATCCTCACCGACTCCGGCGGCTTTCAGGTGTGGAGTCTCACCCACCTGCGCAAGATCACCGAGCAGGGCGTGAAGTTCGCGTCGCCCCTGGATGGCCAGCGCCTGATGCTCTCACCCGAGAAAAGCATGCAGATCCAGAAGGCGCTGAACTCGGACATCGTCATGATCTTCGACGAATGCACGCCTTATCCGGCCGACTGGGAAACCGCGAAAGTCTCGATGGAACTGTCACTGCGCTGGGCGGAGCGCTCGAAGCTGGCGCATGAAGGCAACCCGAACGCGTTGTTCGCCATCGTCCAGGGCGGCATGTACGAAGACCTGCGCGAGCGCTCCCTGGAACGCCTGAGCGAGATCGGCTTCGACGGCTACGCTCTGGGCGGCCTCTCCGTGGGCGAACCGAAAGAGGACATGGAGCGCATTCTCGAACACATGGGCCACCGCCTGCCGGCGGACAAGCCGCGTTACCTGATGGGTGTGGGCACGCCGGAGGACATCGTGCACGCGGTGCGGCACGGCATCGACATGTTCGATTGCGTCATGCCCACCCGCAACGCGCGCCACGGCCTGCTGTTCACCTGGTCCGGCGACATCCGCATCAAGAACGCCCGGTTCAAGGCCGATACCGGCCCGATCGACCCGGAATGCGGCTGTTACACCTGCCAAAACTTCAGCCGCGCCTATCTGCACCATCTGCAACGATCCGGCGAAATGCTCGGCTCACGCCTCAACTCCATCCACAACCTGCACTTTTATCAGGACTTCACCGCACGTATGCGCGAAGCGCTGGAGCAGGGGAGCTTTGCCGAATGGACGGCGCGGTTCCACGCGCGGCGGGGGAAAACGCCCGTAGGGTGATTCCCCGGCGACGGGCCAACAGCGTCGCCATTTGTGACAAAGAACAGGTAGACAAGGGAGAACTCATGGTCATCGCCATCATCCTGTTCTCGACACATCCTTCTATGCGGGAATGCATCAAAGTGTTTCAGACGCAAGAGGTTGTCACATGGGACTGCTAGAATGCGACGGTTTTTTCCAACCTACTCGTCCTCATCATGCTGATTTCCCCCGCTTACGCCGCCGATCCCGCGCAACCCGATCCGATCATGAGCTTCCTGCCGTTGATCGTGCTGTTCGCTCTGTTCTACTTCATGATCATTCGCCCGCAGATGAAGCGCACCAAGGATCAGAAGAAGATGCAGGAAGGCATCAGCAAGGGCGACGAGGTTGTCACCGCTGGTGGCCAGCTCGGCAAGGTGGTGAAGGTTACCGAGCAATACATCACCCTGGATATTGGCGGTGGTGTGGAGTCCCACTTCCAGCGCGGCGGCGTGCAGACCGTGCTACCCAAGGGAACGATCAAAGACCTGTGACGAGTAAGGCGTGAGGCGTGAGGCGGAAACCCGCCGCGCTTCGCGCCAGACACCTCACCCCTCACGCCTAACGCCTCGCGAAGAATATGAACCGCTATCCCCTCTGGAAGTACCTCGTCATCGGCATCACGCTGCTGATTTCGTTTGTCTACACCCTGCCCAATTTCTTCGGCGAGGTACCGGCGGTCCAGGTGATGCCGGTGCGCACCACCGAGAAGGTCGATACCGGCCTGATGCGGCGGGTGGAGAGTTCGCTGACGGCGGCGGGCATCGCCAGCACCGGGGTGGCAATGGACGAACGCGGTGTGAAAGCGCGCTTTGCCAGCACCGATGTTCAGATCAAGGCCAAGGATGCCCTGCAGGCCGCGCTCGGGCCAGGCTATACGGTGGCGCTCAACCTCCTGCCCGCTTCGCCGCAGTGGTTGTCCGCGCTGGGCGCGAAGCCGATGAACATGGGCCTGGACCTGCGCGGTGGTGTGCACTTCCTGTTGCAGGTGGATATGCCCAAGGCGCTGGAGAAGGCCGCGGAGCGGTATCAGGGCGACATTCGCACCCTGTTGCGCGAGAACAAGGTGCGTTACACCGGCATCGGCCGCGAGGGGGATCAGGTGGCCATCAAGTTTCGTGACGCCGTGCAGCGCGATGCCGCGCGCAAGGCGATCGAGACGGCCTACTCCGAGTTGCAACTGGTCGATAGCGAAAGCGGCGGCGAGTTCGTGCTCACCGGCGGTCTGAAGAAACAGGCGCAGGTGAAGACCCAGGAATATGCCTTGCAACAGAACCTCACCACCCTGCGCAACCGGGTCAATGAACTCGGCGTGGCCGAACCGGTGATTCAGCAGCAGGGCATCGACCGCGTCGTGGTGCAACTGCCGGGCGTGCAGGACACGGCCAAGGCGAAGGAAATCCTCGGTCGTACCGCCACCCTGGAAATCCGCATGGTGGACGAGGAACGCATGCAGGATGCCGCCACCGTTCAGGCCGCCGTCGCGGGCCAGGTACCGTTCGGCACCGAGCTTTATTACGAACGCAATGGTCGCCCGGTGCTGGTGAAAAAGAACGTGGTGCTGACCGGCGACTACATCACCGACGCGCAACCCGGTTTTGACAATCAGACTTCCCAGGCCGCCGTGCATGTCAACCTGGACGGTCGTGGCGCCCGCCTGTTCAAGAATGTCACCCGCGAGAACGTCGGTAAACGGATGGCCATCCTGCTGATCGAGAAGGGCAAGACCGAAGTGATCACCGCCCCGGTGATCCGCGAGGAAATCGGTGGCGGCCGGGTGCAGATCACCGGCATGGATTCACCTCAGGAAGCGTCTGACGTCTCCCTATTGCTGCGCGCCGGCGCCCTGGCGGCGCCGATGGAAATCGTCGAGGAACGCACGGTCGGCCCGTCCTTGGGCGCGGACAACATCGAACGCGGCTTGAACTCGACCTTGATCGGCTTCGCGCTGGTTTCCGTGTTCATGATTGTTTACTACCAGTTGTTCGGTGTGATTTCCGTGATTGCCCTGGCGACCAACCTGTTCCTGCTGGTGGCCTTGCTGTCGATGATGCAGGCGACCCTGACCCTGCCCGGTATCGCCGGTGTCGCCCTGACCCTGGGCATGGCGATCGACGCCAACGTGATCATCGCCGAGCGCATCCGCGAGGAACTGCGCCTGGGCAATTCGCCGCAGGCCGCGATAGCCGCCGGTTATGACCGCGCCTGGGACACCATCCTGGACTCCAACGTCACCACCCTGATCGCCGGAATCGCCTTGTTCTGGCTCGGTTCCGGCCCGGTTCGCGGCTTCGCGGTGACCCTCTGCCTGGGTATTTTGACCTCGATGTTCAGCGCGGTGACGGTTTCCCGCGCGATGGTGAACCTGACCTTCGGCCGCGTTAAGCGGCTGACCAAAGTCTCAATCTGACAGGTATAGACATGGAACTCTTCCATCTGAAACGCGACATCCCCTTCATGCGCTATGCGCGCAGCACGATCTACGTGTCGGTGTTGTTCATCGTCGCCTCGATCGCCCTGCTCGCCACCAAGGGCCTCAATCTCGGGGTGGATTTCACCGGCGGCACGGTGATGGAGGTCAGTTATCCGCAGCCCGCCAACGTCGCCGGTATCCGGGAACAATTGGCGCGGGCCGGCTACCCCGATGTCTCCGTGCAGAACTTTGGCACCTCGCGCGACGTGCTGGTGCGTCTGCCGGTCAAGGCCGGTGTCACGTCCGCGCAGTTGTCGGAAAAGATTATGGTAGTGCTCAAGCAGACCGATGCCACGGTGTTGTTGAAGCGCGTCGAATTTGTCGGGCCGCAGGTGGGCAAGGAACTGTTCGAGGATGGCGCGCTGGGCCTGCTGGTCGTCTCCATCGGCATCATGTTGTACCTGGCCCTACGGTTCGAGTGGCGCTTCGCGGTGGGCGCCATATTTGCCACCGCGCATGACATTTTCATCGTGCTGGGCGCCTTCTCCCTGTTCCAGTGGGAATTCTCACTCACCGTGCTGGCGGCGGTGCTGGCGATCATGGGTTACTCGGTGAACGACACTGTGGTGGTGTTCGACCGGATTCGCGAAAACTTCAAGAAAACCCGTTCCAATGACGTCGCCGCGATCATGGACAACGCCAAGACCGCCACCCTGTCACGTACCATCATCACCAGCGGCAGCACGCAGTTGATGGTGCTGGCCATGCTGTTCCTGGGTGGCGAGGTGCTGTATGGCTTCGCCCTGGCTCTGACCATCGGCATCGTCGTCGGCACCTACTCGTCGGTGCTGGTCGCCAGTCCCGTCGTCATGTGGCTGGGGGTGTCGCGCGAAGACTTCATCAAGTCGGCGACGAAACCCGAATCCGAATCCGGGGCGGTGGTCTGAAATGTAGCGCCGGCATCCTGCCAGCGTTGTTCTTTGGAGAGCACTCCATGCGCCGACTTCTCCCGCTGCTTTTCGCCGTCCTGGCGCTTCCCATCCAGGCCGCCACCGTCACCGTCGACAAAACCATTTCAGGCTTCAGTTCGCCCGAGAGCGTCGTCGTCAGCGGCGACGACGTGTTTGTCTCCAACGTGGGCATCAAGCTGGAGCCGCTCGAGAAAGATGGTGATGGCTTCATCTCGAAGCTTGACCGTCAGGGCAACATCAAGGCGCTGAAGTGGGTGGACAAGCTCAACGCGCCCAAGGGCATGGTGTCGGTGAATGGCGTGCTTTATGTCGCTGATATCGACCGTGTGCTCGGATTCCGGCAACGCGACGGCAAGCTGGTTTTCGAACTGGACCTGGCCGCCAGCGGCGCCAAGTTCCTCAACGCCTTTGCCCGCTACGACAATCGCCGTTTGCTCCTTTCCAGCACCGATCTCGGCAAGGTGTTCGTGATCGACCTGCCCAGCTGCGGCTACGGTGAAATCAAATTCGATACCCCGCCGACGGGCCCCAATGGCATCAAGAAATTGGGCAGCCGCCTGATTGTGGTGGAATGGGGTAGCGACAATCAGGCCAATGGCAAGGTGAAGACCTATCTGCTGGATGGCTTCGCGGCGAAGCTGGAGAAAACCTGGGAACCCAGCCCCGCCGGCTACTTCGACGGCGTGGTGAGCCTGGGCGCCAACCGCTGGCTGATTTCCAACTGGGTGAAGTTCGAACCGGTGGGCATCCTGCAAGTGCTGGATACCCACACGGGTCTGGTCAGCGTCGCCAACGAAAAAATACCGCTGGCCGGCCCCGCCGACATCTTCCTCGACGACCAGGGCAAGCTCTGGGTGCCGGGAATGATGGAAGGCAAGGTTTATCGGATGAGCGTGCGGCCCTGAGTCGTCTGGATAATTCCCTCGTCTGGTTGCGGCTTATCGCCACCAGACGCATGGATCGCATCAATGTCAGGCTACCCTCACTGACTTACTTACCTCGCGACTGACATGGAACTGCTCGGCCAACTCATCGACATCGTCCTGCACCTGGACAAACACCTCGCCCTGCTGGTGCAAAACTATGGCGTCTGGGTCTATGCCATCCTGTTCACCATCGTGTTCATGGAGACCGGCTTCGTGGTGACGCCGTTTCTACCGGGCGATTCCCTGCTGTTCGTGGCGGGGGCCGTGGCGGCGACCGGGGGCATGGACCCGGTGATGGTGGCCGCCACCTTGGTTGCGGCGGCGCTCTGCGGCGACAACGTGAACTATGGGATTGGACGTTTTCTCGGGCCGAAGGTATTCCAGTTCGAGGGTAGTCGCTGGCTGAAACAGGAAAACCTGGATCGCACCCACGCCTTCATGGAAAAACATGGCCCCAAGGCCATCATCATTGCCCGCTTCGTGCCTGTGGTACGCACCTTCGTGCCCTTTGTGTGTGGCATCGGTCGTCTCACCTATATGCGTTTTCTGGCCTTTTCCCTGCTGGGGGCGCTGCTCTGGGTGGGCCTGCTGGTGCCCGCGGGTTACTTCTTCGGCAACCTGCCGATCGTGAAAAACAACCTGACCGCCGTGATTCTGCTGATCATCCTGCTCTCGATCCTGCCGGGGATCATCGAGTACATCAAACACAAGCGCGCTGCCCGTTGAAGACGGCGGGGCACTTGGTTTCATTTTGTAGCGCCGGCTGCTAGCCGGCGCTACCGCCTACTTCAGCGTGGAAAGATAAGCGGCGATAGCCGGGATGTCGCTTGGGGCCAGGCCGCGGGCAACCCGGGTCATCACCGGGTCGGTACGTGGACTTTTGCTGGCGCGATAGTCGGTGAGGGCCTCGGTGAGATAGGCAATACGCTGCCCCGCAAGGCGGGCGGTTGAGTCGTTGCCGATGGCTTTGGGGCCGTGACAGCCAACGCAGGTGGCTTGGTAGCGTTTTCTGCCTTGCGCCACCAGAGCCGCGTCCGTCGAGGCGGTGGTGTTGGGCTGCTTGGAGGAGTAGTAAACCGCCATGTTGACGCGGTCCGCCATCTTGAGAGCCTTGATCAAGCCGGACATGAACTCGTCCTTGCGTCGGCCGTCACCGAATTTTTCAATCTGGGTGAGCAGATAGACCGGGTTCTGTGTGCGCCAGTACAAACTGGCGAGAGGTAGTCGGTGCGAGTCCGACACGAG
>CAZIUC010000020.1:0-32525 GCA_964542455.1 uncultured Thiobacillus sp.
ACCCTGCTTGACCATCCAGGCAGCGAATGCCATCACGGGCGGTGACCGTACTCACCGGGCGCGGATTGAAACATTGTGGTGGTCTGGTAGTTTATGCGGCTTGTCGGCGCTTCGCCCGGCCTCCCGGCCGGGCGCGGATTGAAACCAACGAATACCCAATTCATCCATCACTTCTTTGGGCTTCGCCCGGCCTCCCGGCCGGGCGCGGATTGAAACTCTTTGCCCGTGTTGAGGGTGATGAGCGAGATTTCGCTTCGCCCGGCCTCCCGGCCGGGCGCGGATTGAAACCGTTTGTGTCTCCAGCGGACACCCACGCGGCCCTGGGCTTCGCCCGGCCTCCCGGCCGGGCGCGGATTGAAACGGCGACTAGGTGGATACAAAACGGTGCATCGCTGGCTTCGCCCGGCCTCCCGGCCGGGCGCGGATTGAAACTCTGCCGCCGCGCGGGCGATGAATACGACCACCAAGCTTCGCCCGGCCTCCCGGCCGGGCGCGGATTGAAACAAAATCTTGAACGGAGTCACACCATGACCACCACCGCTTCGCCCGGCCTCCCGGCCGGGCGCGGATTGAAACATCTCCGCCAATGCCAGCCTGGAAGGCATGACCAAGGCGCTTCGCCCGGCCTCCCGGCCGGGCGCGGATTGAAACGCGCCGATCCTCGCGCGGCTGCGCGGCGTGATGGATGCTTCGCCCGGCCTCCCGGCCGGGCGCGGATTGAAACGTTGAAGGCCGGGACGAACTCCTCGAACTCCATGGCTTCGCCCGGCCTCCCGGCCGGGCGCGGATTGAAACACCGCTGTTGCCAGACCATCCCCGCTCGTTGCGCGCTTCGCCCGGCCTCCCGGCCGGGCGCGGATTGAAACCATATAGAGGTACTTGGGTCGTACCACGCCAGCGGCTTCGCCCGGCCTCCCGGCCGGGCGCGGATTGAAACACCACCCACGATCGCGATATGGTACTGGACGGAAGCTTCGCCCGGCCTCCCGGCCGGGCGCGGATTGAAACAAGCGAGAGGGTGGCGACGTGATTGTCACCAAGAGCTTCGCCCGGCCTCCCGGCCGGGCGCGGATTGAAACGACACCACGTTGGTCGGCCTCGCCGGCGGCGCCCCGCTTCGCCCGGCCTCCCGGCCGGGCGCGGATTGAAACTGCTATGAGTTCGGCGGCCTGTGGGATAGCTACCGCGCTTCGCCCGGCCTCCCGGCCGGGCGCGGATTGAAACTGCCGCTCTCCGAAGCCAGTACAGCACCAGCGCCGCTTCGCCCGGCCTCCCGGCCGGGCGCGGATTGAAACTTCGAGCAGGATGGACAGTATTACGGCATTGGTAAGCTTCGCCCGGCCTCCCGGCCGGGCGCGGATTGAAACCTCTACTGCGGGCGAGCTTGCTACAGAAACCCCGAGCTTCGCCCGGCCTCCCGACCGGGCGCGGATTGAAACTACGATGGTGGCAGCGTCCAGGCTGGATTTTTTAGCTTCGCCCGGCCTCCCGGCCGGGCGCGGATTGAAACCCCTGTATCCACGTTGATGGCCGTCGATTGTTCGAGCTTCGCCCGGCCTCCCGGCCGGGCGCGGATTGAAACGTAGCAGTGGTTTGGCTGCCAGAAGAATAGCGCGGCTTCGCCCGGCCTCCCGGCCGGGCGCGGATTGAAACCTCTATGCCGGGATCTACTGGGAAGAGTATCGCGGGCTTCGCCCGGCCTCCCGGCCGGGCGCGGATTGAAACTGCCCGTACAGGTCAACAAACGGCCCGCTTCCGAAGGCTTCGCCCGGCCTCCCGGCCGGGCGCGGATTGAAACGCGGCGCCGCGTGATCGGTGGGAAATCAAGAGGAGCTTCGCCCGGCCTCCCGGCCGGGCGCGGATTGAAACGGCGCCGGTAACGGCCGGTAAGTCCGGCTTTGCCTGCTTCGCCCGGCCTCCCGGCCGGGCGCGGATTGAAACGCTGGTCGCGGCCAACGCGGCGCGAAAGTACCTGGCTTCGCCCGGCCTCCCGGCCGGGCGCGGATTGAAACAGGTGCGGCATGGCCGCGTCGGCCTGGTCCTGGATGCTTCGCCCGGCCTCCCGGCCGGGCGCGGATTGAAACTCTATCGCCATGATCGCGCTGATCCGGATGAAGGTGCTTCGCCCGGCCTCCCGGCCGGGCGCGGATTGAAACCGATCAAGGCTGAAACCCTGGAGATGGATTCCCCCGGCTTCGCCCGGCCTCCCGGCCGGGCGCGGATTGAAACTTGTTTACCCCAGCGCGCAGGGACTGGGCCTTGGCCGCTTCGCCCGGCCTCCCGGCCGGGCGCGGATTGAAACCGCTGCGAAATCACGCGCGCCACCATCGCGGCGGCGCTTCGCCCGGCCTCCCGGCCGGGCGCGGATTGAAACTCGGTTTTGCGTGGCCGCACTTGGGGCAAACGCGGCTTCGCCCGGCCTCCCGGCCGGGCGCGGATTGAAACATGGTGATGGCTCGTGGTCGGGGGATTGCCAGGCTATGCTTCGCCCGGCCTCCCGGCCGGGCGCGGATTGAAACCGGCCGGCCATTACGGCGGAGCGGACCCGGTGACCGCTTCGCCCGGCCTCCCGGCCGGGCGCGGATTGAAACAGCAAAACTCCAGCAATATCCCTGCAAAACGAGGCGCTTCGCCCGGCCTCCCGGCCGGGCGCGGATTGAAACATCGACTCGCGCGGTAACTTCAAGGCCTCGGTACGCTTCGCCCGGCCTCCCGGCCGGGCGCGGATTGAAACACTTGAAACGGATAGGAGAAGCGGCAATGCTCGCGCTTCGCCCGGCCTCCCGGCCGGGCGCGGATTGAAACTATCCAGGATTGAAACTATCCACCCAGCAGGCTGGAAGCCTGCGCTACAAGTATCGCCCAGGCTCACGGCCGGGCTTATCAAGTTGACGCAGCCCGCAACACGCGATTGTGCCGGGGTGCTACCGCCCTACCGTGCGTTGCGCGCAATCTCCGCCAATAGCCCGGCCGATGCGTCTTCCACCATGTCCAGCACCTGCTCGAAAGCCTTGCTGCCACCGTAGTACGGGTCCGGCACATTGAGGTTGGGAAAGCGGCCACTGAACGCCAGGAAAAGCTTCACCTTGTGTTTATATTGCTCCGGGCAACGTTTTAGCAGGTTATTGAGGTTGTCACGATCCATCACCAGGATGTAGTCGAACTCCGCGAAGTCCTTGTCGCTGACATGGCGGCCACGCAGTTTGGAAAGATCGTAGCCGCGACCCAGAGCGGCTTTCTGCGCGCGCGCGTCCGGCGAACTGCCGACGTGAAAATCATGGGTGCCGGCTGAGTCGATATGTAGCCGGTGCAACACGCCAGCCGTTTCGGCCTTGCGACGGAGTACACCTTCAGCGGTGGGGGAGCGGCAGATATTGCCCATGCAGACCATGAGGATCGAGATTTTGTTCGGTTTCATGTCTGTATCTGTCTGTGGCGAGTGAGTTTCCGAGTCATGACGCGGTAATTGTCTTCGACTACCGAGAAAGCGTGTGTCTCACTGTCGGAGGGTTCAGCGGCAGGTTCCGGCAGGTTGTTTCCGTGCTTCAGCGCTTGCAAGTGGAGGCACGGAGATAGGCCTCTCTGTATGGTGGGTTGTCTCGCTCAAGCGCATCGCGAATTATTGGAACTGGCGTTTCATTCTCGATCAATACCTCCACAGTGGCGGTATGACGAGGTGCTCCTGGCGGAGAGAGGGGGATTCGAACCCCCGTTAGTGCAAGCACTAAACCGGATTTCGAATCCGGCGCATTCGACCACTCTGCCATCTCTCCGGGTCTATGCTTCCCGCGAAGGCTGGCCTTATGCGGGAAAGGGCGGCATTCTACCCACATTCTCATCAGGTCGAAACGCGCGCAATGCAAATGACTTGGTCCAACTATTTCGGGGGTTTTCTGCTGTCGGCCGTGCTGGCTTTGTGCCTGGCGGGTTGCACGCCCGCGCCCATTCCAGCCCCGGAGGATTCGGGTGAGCTGGTGGTGGTTACGCGTAACAGCCCGACCACCTACTACCTGAATGCCAAGTCCGAAGCGGTGGGCTTCGAACACGATCTGGTGATGCAGTTCGCGGAGAAACAGGGCTGGAAGGTGCGCTTCGTGCTTGCCGAGACCTTGCCGGATTTATTTGAAATCATGAAAAAAGGCCAAGCCCATATCGCGGCGGCCGGCTTGAGCGCGACGGAGGGACGCCGGCTAAACCATCGTTTCGGACCTACTTATGGTCAGGTAAAGGAATGGGTGGTTTGCCGCCAGACGCGTCAACTTCCGAAAACACCGGCTGACTTGGCTGGTATGCGCCTGGAAGTGGTGGCGCAAAGTAGCCATGTCGAGAGCCTGCGTTTGCTCAAGCGGCGTCAGTCCGATCTGGCCTGGGTGGAAATGAATGTACCCAGTTCGGAAGAGTTGCTGGAACGGGTCGAATTGGGGCTCAGTGATTGCACCGTCGCGGATTCCGACAGTTTTGATATCGCGCGCAATTTCCACCCGCTCCTGACTCGTACTTTTGCCCTGGGCAACAGTCAGCCTCAGGCCTGGATGGTCGGGCAGCGCATGGGGCTGGGATTTTCTCGCCAAGTGATGCGGTATTTTCAGGAAAGCGAGAAGAGTGGTGAGTTGGTTCGCTTGCGCGAGCGCTATTTCGGCCATGTTCAACAACTGGAAGAGGCGGATGTACTGGGCGTTCTGGAAAAACGCGGCACCTTGTTGCGTTCTCTGGCGCCACATTTCTACAAGGCGCAGAACGAAACCGACATGGATTGGCGTTTGCTGGCTGCAGTGGCGTATCAGGAGTCGCAGTGGAACACACAGGCGGTTTCCTTTACGGGTGTGCGCGGCATCATGATGCTGACTGAGGACACCGCGGACCAATTGGGTGTGAAAGATCGCCTGGACCCACGCGAGAGCATCCTTGGCGGCGCCCGTTACATCATTTCTTTGATGGCGGCGCTGCCGGAAGAGATCGTCGATACGGATCGCATCTGGATGGCGTTAGCCGCCTACAACGTCGGCATGGGACATGTGCAGGATGCACGCGCACTGGCGAAAAAGCTGGGGCGCAACCCGAATACCTGGAATGACCTGAAAGAGATCCTGCCCCTGCTCAGCCGGGGCAAGTATGCCGCGAAGCTGAAATATGGCTATGCGCGCGGCGGCGAGGCGCGAGCCTTCGTCGAGAACGTGCGCACCTATTACGACATCCTGGCGAAGTACGAGAAGCCGTATCGCAGCTTTTTTTCCGGGCTGAAGGGCGGATAAACCAGCGGGACAGCGCCTTCCGAAAAGCTTTTTTCGCGTTACCTGGTGATGCGACAGAAAGTGTTCGAGGGAGTGGCCTCCCCCTTTTCCAAAGGGGAATGGGGGGTACCGAAGTGTAGGGGCTTCATCAGATATAGCGACGTTTGCCTGAGCAGCCCTCTCAGAAATCCCCCCTACCCCCCTTTGGCAAAGGGGGGAACCACCGTTCCACCGCATCACTGGTTGACGCGAGAAGCACCTTGGGCAACACGCCGGTTCCCTTACTCGTGGGCGATGACGCTGGCACCGTTCATGTAGGGGCGCAGAACTTCGGGGATGGCCACACTGCCGTCTGCGTTCTGGTAGTTCTCCAGCACCGCCACCAGGGCGCGGCCGACGGCCAGGCCGGAACCGTTTAGGCTGTGGATGAGTTCCGGCTTGCCTGGCTTGCCGTCTTTCTCGGTGCGATAGCGGGCCTGCATGCGGCGCGCCTGGAAGGCTTCGAAGTTGGAGCAGGAGGAGATTTCCCGGTAAGTGTTCTGGCCGGGCAGCCAGACTTCCAGGTCATAGGTTTTCGCGGCGGAAAATCCCAGGTCGCCTGTGCACAAAGAGACCACGCGATAGGGCAGATCGAGCTTGCGCAGAATGGTTTCGGCGTGGCCGGTGAGTTCTTCCAGGGCGTCGTAGGAATCCTCGGGGCGCACGAATTGCACCATTTCCACTTTGTCGAACTGGTGTTGGCGGATCATGCCGCGCGTGTCCTTGCCATAGGAGCCGGCTTCCGAGCGAAAACAGGGGGTGTGGGCAACCAGCTTGATGGGCAGGTTCTCGGCCGGGATGATCTCGTCGCGTACGATATTGGTGACCGGCACTTCGGCGGTGGGGATGAGATACATGCCGTTCGTGAGCTTGAACAGGTCTTCCTCGAATTTGGGCAACTGGCCGGTGCCGCGCATGGAGTCCGCATTCACCAGATAGGGCACATAGACCTCTTCGTAGCCATGCTCCTGGGTGTGGGTGTCGAGCATGAATTGCGCCAGTGCCCGATGCAACCTTGCCAGGGCGCCACGCATCAGTACGAAGCGGCTGGTTGTGATCTTCACCGCGGTCGGAAAATCGAGCAGGTCGAGGTTCTCGCCGATTTCCACATGATCGAGGGCCGGCAGCGGAAAAACGCGTGGCGTGCCGACGCGACGTACTTCCAGGTTGTCCTGCTCGCCCTTGCCCGCCGGCACGCTTTCATGCGGCAGGTTGGGAATGGTCATGAGCAGCGCGGAAAAGTCTTCCTGGATGCCGGTCAGGCGTTCTTCGGCGACTTTAAGGTCGTCGCCCAGGCCGGTGACTTCGGCCATCAAGGCGCTCGCGTCTTCGCCTTTGCTTTTGGCCAGGCCGATCTGTTTGGAAAGCTGATTGCGGCGGGCTTGGAAATCCTGCGTACGTACCTGGATGGCCTTGCGCTCAGCTTCGAGTTGTTCGATGCGGGCGGTGTCCAGAGTGACGCCACGGCTGGAAAGCCTGAGTGCGACGGCGGCAAGATCCTTGCGAAGAAGCTGAATGTCGAGCATGGGAAGCGATCGGTGAATGACGGAAAACGCCGCATTCTACCCGCGCGAGCGGCTTCGCTTTGTTGGCAAGCGGCCGGATTTTTCAGCGCAATCAGGCGGCGGGTTCGTCCGACTGCAAACGCTCCAATTCCTGGCGAATGGGGATCAACAGGCGGATGAATGCTGCTTCCAGCTCTTCCTGGGCGGTCAGACAGGCCTCCAGGTCGCCGGCCTTGGCGCTGGCTTCGACTTCAGTGGCCAGGGCGGTAGCCTCGCTGGCGCCGAGATAGGCGGTGGCGCCTTTGAGTTGGTGCGCTTGCCGCGCCGCGAGGGGAAGATCGCGCACAGCCAGGGCTTGAGTTAGCTGCGCGAGCAGGTCTTCGCTGCTGCTGAGAAACAGCGTCAACATTTCTTCCACTTTGCGCGCATCACCACGGCACAGGCGGTAGATCTTCGCCAGGTCGAAGGAGGTATCCACCGCCGCGGCCAATGGTGATTCGGGCTGCAATGGGACATTGACGCGACTACGTCCCGGCAGCCAGCGCTGCAGGGCCGCATTGAGCGCTTCCGCGTGCAGGGGTTTTCCCAAATAAGCGTCCATGCCCGCCTCGCGGCAGGTTTCCTCGAAACCAGGCCTGGCATTGGCAGTTAGCGCCAGGATAGGCAAACGCGGTCGCTTCTGTTGTTTTTCCCGCTCGCGGATGGCGCGGGTGGCGGTCATGCCGTCCCATTCGGGCATCTGGCAGTCCATCAACACAAGATCCACTTGCTCGTGTTCCAGCAGTTCAAATGCGGCCTTGCCGTTATCCGCCAGCAGCACCTTCACACCGCAATCTTCAAGCATGAACCCGACCAACTTCTGGTTGACCGGGTTGTCTTCCGCCACCAGGACGCGCACGTCCGGGAACTGCGGTGGCAACGCTTCAGGGTGGTCACCATGGTCGGATAAGCGGCGACTGGGTGGCTGGCCGGGAGCAAGATGCAGATGAAAGCGGAAGGTACTGCCCTGATCGGGCGTGCTCTCGAGCGTGAGTTCGCCTCCCATCAGCGTCGACAACTGCCGGCAGATCGCCAGCCCCAGGCCGGTGCCGCCGAATTTGCGGCTGACCGAACCGTCGGCCTGCGCGAATGCCTGAAAGATGTGCTCCTGTACGGCGTGCGGAATGCCGATGCCACTGTCGCGCACGGCGAATTGAATCATCTCGCCATCCAAAGCATCCGCGGCCAGAACCACCGAACCTTGCTGGGTGAACTTGATCGCGTTATCCAGCAGATTGAGCAGAATCTGGCGTAGCCGTAATGGATCTCCGCGCACCCAGATGGGCAGGTCGCCGGTTTTTTCCAGGCGCAGAGCCAACCCTTTGGCATCCGCGCGGGGACGGTAGAGCGCCAGCACATCTTTCAGCAAAGCATGGAGATCGAAGTCGATCTCCTCCAGGCTCAGTTGGCCGGCCTCGATTTTCGAGAAATCCAGGAGATCGTTGATGATGCGCATCAAGGCTTCCGCGGAGCGGGAAATGGCCTCGGCATATTCCAGTTGCCGGGCGCTGAGCGGACTAGCCAGTAGCAGCCGGGTCATGCCCAGGATGCCGTTCATCGGGGTGCGAATCTCATGGCTCACGTTCGCCACGAACTGCGACTTCATTTCCGTCGCTTCCAGCGCGGCATCGCGCGCGGCCCTGAGCGCGGCCTCGGCCTCTTTCTGCGCGGAGATATCGCGCATGATGGCCTGAATGACCGGGCGCCCGTCCAGGGTCATGGCATGGAGCGCGATCTCGGCCGGGAAGGTGCTGCCATCCGGTCGCCGCGCGGTCCAGTCGAATACGGTGTGGCCCTGCTTCACCGCCTCTTGGAGTTGGCGCCGCGCCAGGACGATGGAAGACGTGCCGCAGGGTTGCTCGGTTATCCCAAGCTCCTCTGGCCGGCGCGCGAGAAAATCTTCCACTTCGCTCAGATGGAACATTTCCAGCGTGGCCGGGTTGCAGTCCATGAAGCCATGCTGGTCGAGAATGACAATGCCATCGCTATTGGTCTCGAACAGGGTCTGGAACTTGGTGCGTTCACGTTCGGTGATGGCGGCCAGACGCGCGCTACGCTTGATTACCGCCCCGGCCACGATGGCGGCCACCAGCGCGGCCAGCAAACCGAGCAGGATCATCAACCAGCGTGTCTGCTCATAACTGGTGTGCGCGTTGTCGGCCGCCTGCGCACTCATCTCGCGCTGGATGCGGATCAGTTCATCCAGTTCCTTGACCAGATCACGTTGCAGGGGAATGCCCTCTTTTTGCAGCAACTCGAAGGCCAGGAAGGTGTAACCCTCCACCCCGAGGTCCACGGTGCGCACCATCACTGGCTGGTTCGCCCGCGTCAGCCGGTCGATGCGTGCCAGCACCTCTTTTTCCCGTGTGTGCTTGAGCATGGGCTCCAGTTCCATCCGCACCATCTGGTAAGTCGACCCGTATTGATAGAAGCGCAGCATTTCCTGGTCTTTATCGAAGGGGTCGTTCATCACCACGATGGACAGCATGGAAATGGCGCGATCACGCAGTATGTCGCGCATCTGGCTGCCCAGCCGTGATTTCACGCTGTTTTCGTGAACGATGGCCTCCAGGTTGGCATTGGTCTCCGCCAACTGGCGCACACCCAGCACGGTCAACGCCACGATCAAAGCCAGTGCCAGCGCGAAACCGGCGCCAACAGTGAAAATCAGCTTGCGGGCGAGAAGAGCATTACTGGCGATCACGGTGGATGGGCTTGTGATGACGCGGGAGGGAGAGGGCCATGTTAGCGCGGCAAGGTGACACGGCGTATGGCACGAAAAGCCCAGGCTGAGGTGTTGTTGCTACGCAGCATCTGATTACGGTTTTCCAGGTACTGGTAGCCGCCAGAAAAAATAAGGATAAGCGTATCCTAATATTTACAAAGTAAAGAGTTCCCACGAATGGACAGGCTTGGAGGAGCTGATACATTGCTTTTTGGAGTGCATACATCATGGAATGGCTTATCGGCTCTGTCCTCATCCTCATCGCGTCAACCTCGACGATTGCCGCTCTGGCGATCTCGGCTGTCATCATTCTGGTGCTGGCACAGGCATTGACACTTCTCTACCGCGGTTTCGCCCGGCCGCATGAGATGACGCTCAACCACTCAGGGGATAACCTTCGCCAATCCTGAGTCTTGCTGTTCTGCCGAGCGTTGCCCAGGCGGATCAGCGCTCGATTGCCGAGCGGATGTGGTCGAGGCGCACCACCTCGGTTTCTCCGCTCGGGCGCTTGATGGTCAGCCACTCGGCACCAGCGCGCGTTTCCACATCGATCGGCAGTACTTGCTCGCAGAATTCCGAGTGGCCATCCTCGCCCAGCCAGGTGAGTTGCAGTTGCCGCCGACGCAGTACCGCGAATTCCAGGCGCTCATGGGCGGCGCAGGCGATGGGAATGTAGCCGTCCACCATCAACGCACCCGGACGTTATCCTTTGCCCATGGCCGCACGGCATCGCCCATTGCGCTGCCGATGCGGCGAGCCAGACGGTCGGCGATGCTCTCCTGAGGCGAGTAGTCGACGATATCTTCCGCCTTGACCACTTCACGCGCGACATAGTCCAGGCTCCCCAAGGCATCGGCCAAGCCCAGTTCGATACTGCGCGTGCCACTCCAGACCAGGCCACTGAACATATCCGGTGTTTCCTTCAAACGCTTGCCTCGCCCTTGGCGCACCACCTGAATGAATTGCTGATGCACCTCGGCCAGCATGGCACGGGCATGAGCTTCCTGCCCCGGCTCCACAGGAGAGAAAGGGTCGAGGAAGCCCTTGTTCTCACCGGCGGTGAGCAAGCGACGCTCGACGCCGAGCTTCTTCATCCCCTCGGTAAAGCCGAAGCCGTCCATCAACACGCCGATGGAACCGACCAGCGAGGCCTTGTCGACGAATATCTTGTCGGCGGCGGCGGCGATGTAATAGCCGCCGGAGGCGCAGATGTCGTCCACCACCACATAGAACGGAATCGTCGGATTCTTGCCACGCAGGCGGCGGATTTCGTCGTAAACCTGCCCGGCCTGGACCGGACTGCCGCCGGGACTGTTGATGCGCAGCACCACAGCGACTGAATGCTTGTCCTCGAAAGCGGCATTCAGCGAGGCAACCAGGGCATCGGCGGTGACACCGTCGCTGCCGCCGATTTCCCCCTTCAGGTCGATCAGCGCCGTATGCGGCCGCACGGAAGTAAAACTCCCGTCTTCGTGGAAAACCACCAGAAGCACCACGGTAAACAACCAGATAAAGCCCAGGGACTTGAAAACCAATCCCCAGCGTCGGGTTTTTCGCTGCTCATCCAGATGCGCCAGCAACAGGCGTTCGAGCACGCCCTTTTCGGCATTGTCGTCGGTCGACATTCAGTTTTCCTTGATGAGAAAGATGTGCCCATCACGTTCTTCGATAGGCAGCGTCACCAGCCCCCGGCCCTCACAACGCCCACCCAGGCAGGCGCCGGAGGTGGGGTCATAAAGCGCGCCATGGGTGGCGCAGACCAAGTATAGCCGGGAGCTATCGAAGAACTCACCCGGCTGCCAATCGAGCTCCACCGGCACGTGGCCACAACGGTTCAGGTAGGCATGGGCATGGCCATGATGGCGGATGACAAAGGCCGCTGCCCGTGTGCCATACCAATCCACTTCAAAACGAAAGCCGCCCTCCCCGTCCTTGACCGCCGTCGAGAGGCAGATCGGATCGGGATGATAGGCGTGGGCGCCAGTGTTTCCGGGAAGGGAGGACATCGTCGTTGGCAGAGGAAAAGAAACGGAGGGCAATGCTATGACGCAAGGACGCACGGGAACAATTCGTTACAAACAATATAAATGTTGATATAAACGATATATTCGACAACAATGGCAAATATCGTATTTTTGAGGAGACAGAAATGACCACCAATACTCAGCCGGACACTCTGACCACTCGAGAGGCCGCGAAACTGCTGGGAGCCAGCGTACGCACCATTCAACTCTGGGTCGAAGGCAACCGGCTCAAGGCATGGAAGACACCAGGCGGGCATCGCCGGGTTTTGCGCACCTCGGTGGAAGAGATGCTGGACAACCGACAGCGCGTGAGCGGCGGCGACCCGCGCAAGTACGAAGTCTTGTTGGCGGACAATGACCCCGCGCAACTCACCGCGATGGAAAAAACGCTATCCAAGCTGGGGCCGGATATACACCTGCGCCTAGCGATGGATGGCTTCGAAGCATTGATTCGGTTTGGAGAAAAGCGCCCCGACTTGCTGGTGATGGATCTGGTCACACCTGGACTTGATGGTTTTCGCCTGCTGAAAACCCTGGCGCGCGAAACTGCAACCCAGCCCATGAGGATCATCGTGTTGACCGCGTTGACCCAGGAGGAGGTGGCGGCACAGGGCGGCTTGCCGGATGGCGTCACGCTCCTGCACAAGCCGCTCCGGGTGGCGCCACTGCTGTCATTGGCCAAAACCTATTACCTGACTTGGCAGACCGGCAGTTGCTAGAAGCAAACCGGAGATTGCTCGTCGGCAGCAATAACCGTCTGAGGCGAGTATCGTTTTTGACATATATATTGATATTCCGCCCTAACCACGAGCATGAACAAAGCCTCGGGTGAAGAACAAACCGCCGCAATCAATTTTTGCCCTCTACAACCAAGGACAGGCCGCCAAGTCGAACCGCGAAATCAATGAGACCCTAGATCGCCAACCAGCGGTTCGCGTCTTCCAGCCTCTCGGATAGTGGCGGCAATTCCTGATGGCGACAGTGCACCAGGGTCACGGTCCAGCGACGCCGATCCTGTCCCAGCAAATCCGTGAAATCGAGCAGGTTGCTGATGGAAGCATCTTCCTGAGCGCGCAGGATACCCATGCCATCGAGCCGCCTGGGTTGCCGTTCGAGTCTGACCAGTGTTTCCGGTGATTTGAGCAGTTCTTCAAAGTATGCGGGCATGCGGTCAAGGTTCAGTCGCCGCGTGGCATCGCTCAACCCGCGCAACAATATTCCGAGTTCCTGTTCCAGCGCGGCGCGACGTTCACCTGTGCTGCCACGAAGGCGCGCCATATGGTCGTCGCGCTGTTTGTCGAGGGTGAATTTTTCCTGGCGCAAACCTTCCATGTGACTGGCCACCCGGGCGGCCAAGCTATCAAAAATGCTCCAGGCCACCAGGGCGCGTGTCTCGGCTTCGCTGGCCGAGATGCAACTCAGCGTGTGATCGGAAAACGAAACGGTTTGCTGCGCCACATCGCGACGCAGCATTTCGCCTTCGGTTTCCAGGCCGAAGACGCGCTTTTCATTGCGCCGCATGCCCATCAACGCATAAATGTCACCCGTGCCGGCATCGGGGCGTAGCTGATATTCCCGCATCGCCCGGCTGAGGCATAGCGTGTGCTGGATGGCATCCTGCGAGCCGAACACGGCATGTACGAATGGGTCGCGAACGAAGTGCTCGCGGTCCAGTTCAACCGGCCCGGGAAAAGCGGCCGCCAATTGGTCCGCATAACGCAACGCTCGGCCAAGCACGGCGCGATAACGCCCGGGATAGCCGCCCGATTGCTTGAGGCGGGGCTCCACCAGATACACGGCGCGTTCGATTGCCTCCTGAAGACGAGGGTCATTCGACGACTTGCGCTTACCCAGGCCCAGCCAATCCAACCAACTCATGATTGCTCCCCGCTTTATTGATCCGCGTCGCTTAACGCGGGGGTTCGCTCAGGCGTTCTCGCGCAGCCAGTCAGCCAGTTCCGCGAAGCTGGCGCAGACTTTGAGCGCGCCGAGCTCGCCGAGGCCTTCGGCGGGGTGGGCGCCGTAGCCCGCCGCGAGGCTGTCGATACCGGCGTTGCGGGCCATCTCCAGGTCATGGGTGGTGTCGCCGATCATCAGGGCGCGTTCCGGTGCGATCATCAACTCGTCCAACAATTCCTCGATCATCGCCGGGTGTGGTTTCGAGAAGGTTTCATCGGCGGTGCGCGAGGCATGGAAATAAGGTTCCAGGCCGGTGTGGCTGAAGGCGCGGTCGAGACCCCGGCGCGCCTTGCCGGTGGCCACCGCCAACTGGAAACCGTCCGCGTGGAGTTCCGCGATCAATTCACGAGCGCCTTCAAACAAAGGGATTTCATGATCCTGGCTAAGGAAGTGATGACGGTAATGGTCGGCCAGTAGCGGGTGATGTGCTTCCGACAGGTCGGGGAAGAGGTGGGCCAGCGCCTCGCGCAGGCCCAGGCCGATGACGTGACGGGCTTCTTCGCGCGTGGGGACGGGCAGGCCCATGTCCGCGCAGGCGGCCTGGATGCAGGCGGCAATCGCCCCGGCGGAGTCCATCAGGGTGCCGTCCCAATCGAAGATCAGCAGGTCAAAGCGTTTCGGTTTCATGGTCGAGCAGGTTCAGGAAATTCTGTAGGTCGGGCGCGAGCGGCGCTTCAATAACAAGCGCGACGCCAGTGAGGGGGTGTTTTATTTCCAGGCGAGCGGCATGCAGAAACATGCGTCGCAAGCCCCGCTTCTTCAAGGCGCGATTGACCTCCGGGCTACCATATTTGTCGTCACCGGCGATGGGGTGGCCCAGCGCGGCCAGATGCACGCGTATCTGGTGGGTGCGGCCGGTCTTCAGTTCCGCTTCGAGCAGGCTGAAATCGGCGAACCGGCGTTGCAAACGGAAGACGGTGTGGGCGCGCTGGCCGTCATCGTCCACCGCCACCCGGCGTTCGCCGTCGTCATTCAGGTAGCGCTGCAAGGGCAATTTGACGTGGCGCACCGCATCGCGCCATTGCCCGGTGGCGAGTGCCACATAAGTTTTCTTCGGCTCGCCCTCGCGCAACATGCGGTGCAATTCCACCAGCGCGGAACGTTTCAGGGCGAGCATCAGCACGCCGGAGGTTTCCCGATCGAGACGGTGCGCCAGTTCGAGAAAGCGCGCATCAGGCAGTTCCTGACGCAGTTGTTCAATGACGCCCAGGCTGATGCCGCTGCCGCCATGCACCGCCTGTCCGGCGGGCTTGTCGATCACCAGAAGCGCGTCGTCACGGTAGATCACCCGATCGAGCAAGGACAGGACGCCAGAGACAAGCGGAGGCGTGTCGACCTTTTCCGCGACCCGTACCGGCGGAATGCGAATTTCATCGCCCTCCGCGATCTTGTATTCCGGTTTTGCGCGGTGCCCGCTGACCCGCACCTCGCCCTCACGCAACATCCGGTAAATGCGGCTTTTCGGCACGCCTTTGAGGTGCTTGACGAGAAAATTGTCGATGCGCTGTCCGGCCTGTTCCGAGCCAATAAGTACTTTAGTTACAGCAGCTTTGACGACTGATTGCATTACCGTATACTCCCGCTGCCCAAAAAGCGTGCACCAGGGGCGTTGAAGATCCTGCCCAAGCACCGCCAAGGGGCGCCGGTTGTCTCGCTCACCGGCAGAAAGCCCGCAGGAATTACTGGAACCGTTCCCCCTCCAAGTGTGCCAAGTCCGCGCTGTCTAGCGCGCCAAGTCACCAAGAGGCCGAATGCTTCCCGAGGTCCGCGAGCCCGAAAAAAGTGGCGATGGTAACGCAATTTTTCTGCGCGACCCGTACCCGGATGATCTCCCGGTCGGCCTTGGTTGATACCTGAACCCAGCCGGCTGGATGAATTAGCGATAGACCTGCAACCAATGCACCAGCCGCTCAGCGACAAAAGACAAGACGCCTGATCTCCTGCCCTGCATCGCCCCGTGAAAATCTCACGCGGCATGGGTTTGTCACCCGGGGCGCGAGGAGCGCTGGGGTAAAACATGAAACGTATGTTGTTCAACGCGACGCAAGCGGAGGAACTCCGCGTCGCCATTGTCGAGGGCCAGAAACTGGTCGATCTCGACATTGAGTCCGCCAACAAGGAACAGCGCAAAAGCAATATCTACAAGGCCATCGTCACTCGTGTCGAGCCTTCCCTGGAAGCCTGTTTCGTCAATTATGGCGCCGAACGCCACGGCTTCCTGCCATTCAAGGAAATCGCCCGTACCGCCCTGCGTGGCGCCGAAGGCGGTGATTTCAGTCGCGGCAAGATCCAGGACTACCTCAAGGAAGGCATGGAACTGGTCGTCCAGGTGGAAAAGGACGAACGCGGCAATAAAGGCGCCGCGCTGACCAACTTCATCAGTCTGGCCGGCCGTTACCTGGTGCTGATGCCCAACAACCCGCGCGGCGGCGGAGTTTCCCGCCGCATCGAGGGCGAGGAGCGCAACGAACTTCGTGACGCCCTGGCGCAACTGGACGTGCCTCCCGGCATGAGCCTGATCGGCCGCACCGCCGGCATCGGCCGCAATGTCGAAGAATTGCAGTGGGACCTGAACTACCTGCTGCAACTATGGAACGCCATCGACGGCGCCGCCCAGGGCCAGTCAGGCGCCTTCCTGATTTATGCCGAATCCAGCCTGGTCATCCGTGCCATCCGTGACTATTTCACCGCTGACATCGGTGAACTCCTGATCGACGAACCCGCCATCTACGAGCAGGCCAGGCAGTTCATGGCCCACGTCATGCCGGGCAACGTCAGCAAGGTGAAGCTTTACAGCGACCCGGTGCCGCTGTTCTCACGCTTCCAGATCGAACACCAGATCGAAACCGCCTACTCGCGCATGGTGCCGCTGCCCTCCGGCGGCTCCATCGTGATCGACCACACCGAGGCACTGGTCGCCATCGACGTCAACTCGGCGCAAGCCACCAAGGGCGCCGACATCGAACAGACCGCCTTCAACACCAATCTGGAAGCGGCCGACGAAGCCGCGCGCCAGTTGCGTCTGCGCGACCTGGGCGGTTTGATCGTGATCGACTTCATCGACATGGAAAACCAGAAGAACCAGCGCGAAGTCGAGGACCGTATACGCGACGCTCTGCATTACGACCGTGCCCGCATCCAGACCGGCAAGATTTCCCGCTTCGGCCTGCTCGAACTGTCGCGCCAGCGCCTGCAACCCAGCCTGGGCGAGACCAGCTACATCACCTGCCCGCGCTGCTCCGGCACCGGCCATGTGCGCAGCACCGAGTCCTTCGCTCTGCATCTGTTGCGAATGCTTCAGGAAGAATCGATGAAGGAGAACACCGGCGCCGTGCATGTTCAGGTCCCGGTCGATGTCGCCACCTTCCTGCTCAACGAGAAACGCCACGACATCCTCGCCATCGAAGCGCGGCATCGCGTGGAAGTGGTGCTGATCCCGAATCTGCACTTTGAAGTCCCGCGCTACACCCTGACGCGCCTGCGCCACGACCAGCTCAACCTGTCGGAAACCATGGCGCCCAGCTACCGCATGGTGGAAAAACCGGCCGAGGAAGACGAAGCGGCCAAGAACGGCAATGCCGCCAAGCCCGAGCGCGCACAACCGGTGGTGCAGGGCATCACCCCGTCGCAGCCGGCGCCGATTCGCGCGGTTGCCGAAGCCGCGCCGGCTACCGCCCAGCCGGGTTTGTTCGGCCGCATTTTTTCTTGGTTGCGTGGCCTCAACGAGCCTGCCGAAGAAGTCAAACCGGCCGTGGTGGTCAAGAAGACTGAAGTTCGCCGTGGCGAGCGGGAGCCGCGTCGTGGCCGTGGCGGAGAGCCACGTGAAGCCCGTGGCGAGCGCCCTGATCGCAACGAACGTGGTGGCGAACGTCGCCCGCGTGGCGAGCGTCCCGAATCGGGCGAGCAGCGTCCGCCGCGCGGCGAGCGTCCGGACAAACGAGAGGGACGTGAAACCCGTGAACCGCGTGAGCCCCGCGAAAATCGGGAACCGCGTGGCGAGCGCCCGGAACGCCCGCGCCGCGAACGCGCGCCGGCCCAGGAAGAGGTGCGCGTGCCAGTTCAGGCAGCCGCTCCGGTCGAAAGCGAGGCGACAAACGAAGCCGCGGGCGCTGAAGAACGCGAGAGCCGCCGCCGTGGTCGTCGCGGTGGCCGTGGCCGCCGAGGCGAAACGGCTGCCGCGACCGATCAGACCGTGCAGGAACTGGTCGCGGAGTCTGGCGATCAGCCGGCCGTAGTTTCCTCACCAGCCGCCACGCCGGCTCCGGAAGTCAATATGGAACCGGTCGTGGTCAGGCTGGAAGCCGAGCCGGCAACCCAGGCAGAGCGGGCCATCAAGCCCGAACCCGCGCCGGCCCCGGCGGCGGCACCCGTCGATCTGGGAAGCGCTGGCCTGGAATTGGTGGAAACACACAGCGCTCCCGCCATCGAAGCCACCGACGAAGGCGCCACCACCCCGGCGCGTCGTCGCCGCAACCGCAACCGCGGTAGCGCCGCTCCGGTGGAAGCGATGGTGATGGTGGAAACCAGCGAAGCCGCCGCGCCGGAGCAGACCCAGTCGAATCCGGACACATGGGGTCCGCCCTCCAACCCGCGCCGTCGTGCCCGTCCGCAGCACGTGGAACAGGCTGCTGAAGCGCTGGTCATGGTGGAAACCCGTCCCGGTGACGAAGGCAACAAGACAGCGCCCTGATCCTATAGACGCTTGTTACAACGAAAAAGCCGGCGCAAGCCGGCTTTTTCGTTTGCGCCGCCCTTTCCGCGCGGCAAGGACGCTGCGCGTGCCTGGCGCATGGCTGGGCTTACCCGCGTAATCAGGCTAATGGGACAATCCCCCCATGAAAGTGATCGATCATGACAACTGGTTGCTGGCGGATGAGGGCAGCAAGAGTCAGGCCGCGGATGCCCGTGAATGGCGCAAAGCGTTTCTCTCGATACAACTCGACCCCGCCGTACAGCGGGAAGTCGCCCGCATGTTCGAGGCGGCACGCGGCGGCATGCTCTATGGCCATTTCTTCCAACCGCTGATGGCGATGGGGCTGGAGCAGTGCTACCGCGTGCTGGAGAGTGGCGCGCGAGCGCGTTGCGCGCAGGCGGGCTTGCCGGTGACCTGCGTCGACAGCCAGGGGAAACCGCATCCCCTCTCCTTCGGCCATAACCTGCGCGCCTTGGCCAAACAGGGCTTGATCTCGGATGCGGATCTGTTGCTCTGGCGGCAAGCACGCGAATTACGCGAATGGGTCGCGGCCCCTGAACACCAGGCCGCCCTCACCCTGGAGCATGGCGTGACCGCGTTGTCGCGCGCGGCTGAATTGTTGGGGAGATTGTTCCGGGCTTAGCCCGGCCATCCTGGATAGCGCAGACTCTCCGGTCGGTCAGGTTGGCGCGCGGCGACTACCTGAGGATCATTCCATCCAGGATGGAGGAGGCGAATGTTGCTGAAAACAGCCGGCTGACCGTAAAGGATACCGGCCAGATCCCTTGGCTATGCCTGTTGCGCCTTCCCGATCCGCATGCGCAGATTGAGGTCGTGCTTACGGAAGGCTTCCCTGACGTGGGTACGCAGTTGCTCGTCCGTCCACGGCTTGAAAATGAATTTGTAAACCGCGCCCTCGTTGATGGCGGCGGCAATCACCTGCTGGTCGGCATGGGCGGTCAGCATGACACGCACCGTATCGGGGTGAAGCGTCCTGACCTTGCGTAGCAGTTCGATGCCATTCATTTCCGGCATGCGCTGATCTGAAATGATGACCCCAACGGGATGCGTTGCCAGCAGATCAAGCGCGACGCGGGGCCGATCGGTACGCAGGATTCGGTAACCGTCCGCATGCAACACACGGGTAATGGCGTTAAGTATGTTTTCCTCGTCGTCTACCAGCAGCAGCACCCGCTCCTCCTGAATGAACTGGTGCTTGCTTTCCAGCTTGACGCCCTCCTTCAGCAGCCTGCTGATTTCCTGTTCCGGCACGGGTCGACTGAAATGAAACCCCTGTATCTCATCGCACTGGAGCGTGCGCAGAAACTCCTGCTGCTCGGCGGTTTCCACGCCTTCGGCCACGGTTTTCAGGTTCAGGCTGTGGGACAGGGAAATGATGGCCCGTGATACGGCCGCGTCTTCGGCATTGCTGGTAATTTCTCGCACGAAGGACTGATCGATCTTGATGCGGTCGATCGGGAAGCGTTTGAGGTAGCTGAGCGAGGAATAGCCGGTACCGAAATCGTCAATGGAAAACTGCACGCCCAGCGCACGCAATTTATGCAGGATGGTGATGGTGCTCTCCGCGTCCTGCATGATCATGCGTTCCGTCAGTTCCAGTTCCAGGCAGTCCGGAGGCAGACCGGTGTCGCGCAGGACGGCGGCGACGACCTCATCCAGGTTGTTCTGGTTGAACTGGCGCGAGGACAGGTTCACGCCCACGCGGATTTTCGGCAAACCCTCGTCGATCCATGCCTTGAGTCGGGCACAGGCGGTGCGCAGTACCCACTCGCCGATGGGGATGATGAGACCGGTTTCCTCCGCCAGAGGGATAAAGGCGTTGGGCGAAATCAGCCCGATTTCCGGATGCTGCCAGCGCAACAGCGCTTCCATGCCGATAATGCGGCCATTGTAGAGGTCGACCTGCGGCTGGTAATGCAGCACCAGTTCGTCGCGTTGCAGGGCGTGGCGCAGATCGTTTTCCATCGCCAGGCGCTCCATGGCGCGGGTGGTGAGTTCCTCGGTGTAATACTGGTAGTTGTTGCGTCCCTGCTCCTTGGCGCGGTAAAGCGCGCTGTCCGCGTTCTTGAACAGGGAGGTGACATCCCCGCCATCGCCAGGAAAAATGCTGATGCCGACACTGCATGTAACGAACACCTCGTGCCCCTGCAGCATGAAGCTCTCGGCCAGCACGGCAATGATTTTCTGCGCAACGCTGCTGGCAAAACGTGAGTCTTCCAGTTCCTCCAGCAGGATGGTGAATTCATCCCCGCCCAGACGAGCAACCGTGTCTTCCTCACGCACACATTGAATGAGCCGCTGCGCCACTTCCTGCAGCAACAGGTCGCCGATGGGGTGACCGAGTGTGTCGTTGATATTCTTGAAATGATCCAGATCGAGGAACAGCACGGCCAGGAGGGTATTGCCGCGGTGGGCGCGCGCCAGCGCATGCTCCATGCGCGCGTTCAGCAGGAGGCGGTTGGGCAGACTGGTGAGGGGGTCGTGGTGGGCGAGGTGATCAAGCCTGGATTCCGACTCCTTCATGGCGCTGATATCGGAGAAGACACCGACATATTGGGTGATCTGCCCGCGCTCATCCTTGACCATGCTGATGTTGAGCCATTCCGGATAGATGTCGCCGTTCTTGCGCCGGTTCCAGAGTTCACCCTGCCAGTGGCCATTCTCGCGGATGGTGCTCCACATCGAGGCATAGAACTGTTCATCGTGCCGTCCCGATTTCAGGAAGGCGGGACTCCGCCCCACGACCTTGTCCTCGGCATAACCGGTGATTTCGCCAAATGCCCGGTTGACGGCGATGATGCGGCCATCGGCATCGGTGATCATCACGCCCTCGGTGGTGTTTTCAAATACCGCCGCCGCCTGGCGCAGCTTTTCCTCCACCGACTTGCGTTGCGTGATGTCCTGCAGCGTCCCGCTCAGATGAACCACCTTGCCACTGGTGTCTCGCATGGCCTCGGCATGGCCGTAAACCACGCGCCCCTGACCATTGGGCAACGGGATGCGAAAGTCGGCGGAAAATTCGCTGCCCCGATCAATGGCCAAAGCAAGAGCCCGCTCCACCTTGTCGCGATCGTCGGGATGAACCATGCCCAGTACGTCCTCGCGTCTCAGTTTGCCGGATTGGGGGGACGTTTCCAGGATGCGACAGGTTTCATCGGAAAGCAGGAAGGCATCGCTGGCGGTATCCCATGACCAACCACCGAGATGGGCGATGCGCTGCGTTTCCGCCAGGCGGATCTGATTCTCCATCAGTGCGTCGCGTGTGCGTCGGTGCTCGATCATGCCGGCTAGAGTATTGGCCACGCCTTCGAGAAATTCCACTTCCCGATCCTGCCGGGCATGTCCATGTTTCAGATACAGCACCATGACCCCGAGCACGCCATTCCGGGAGAGGATGGGTACGTTGTAGTGTCCGTGCGGCTCCATACCGGGATAACCGATTTCGTGGCGCGGGTCGAGACAGGCGGCATATTCGATTTTCTGGCTGACGGCGGCGCGTCCGCACAGGCAATGGCCGAAGGGCACGCTCGCGCACAGGTTCAGCAGGGCCGGGTTGAGGCCGCGCTGGGCCTTGAGAGTCAGCACCTCCTCGCCACCTTCCACCTGAAAAATGCCGCCCTTGGGCTCGATCGGCAGCCAGGAAAGCGCCAGGATAATGTCCAGCACATGCTCGAATTTCTGCGCTAGCGGAATGTCTTCCATGCTGACGCGCAAGATCGTGTTGAGGGCGGCCTGTTCCTCGCCTTCGAAGCGAAGCATTTCTTCGTTCCGCTGCTGCTCGGTGACGTCACTACCGACACAAAGCGCGCGGTTGATATTGCCGTCGCGATGACGCAGGAAAACAAGTTTCCAGGAAACCGCGCGCCGCGCCGCGGTCACGGTAACGATGGGATGTTCGAACAGGGGAATCAGGGCTTCCTCGCCAGCCATGACACGGTGGAAGGTTTGCGCGGCGGCTTCCCGCTTTCCCAGTGGAAGAAAGAGGTCGAACCAGTTCTTGCCACTCAGACCGCGGCGGGTGGCATTGACCAACGCGCAACAGGACTGGTTGATCAGAGCGATATTGCCGGCCTGGTCCAGCATGGCCATGGCAATGTTCGATGCATCCAGATCCGCCAGAGTCCAGCCGGTTTTCCGGGTCATCGCGCGCATCCGTTCATGAGTTGACGTTGGGCCATATAGTGCCACGAAATAAAGCGTGCAATTTCTTCCGCATCCCGCTCAACGGTGGGCATCCCGGGTGCCGCCGCCCTGTCACGCCGCGGCCCGCTCACGCTCCCGGCCGCCGCTTTTCAGCGTCACTGCGTATTTCACATCCACCGCCCCGAACGCTTCCAGCGCGCTGAACAGGTCGTTCGACAAGCGCAGGGTCCAGGCTGATCCCAGGGCGAGGTCGCAGGTCGCTTTGCTGTTGCTGTAACTCAGGGTCACCGGGCAGCCGACCTGCTTGCTTTCGCGGTACGAAGTGAGGAGATCGATCAAAGCGCGTGCCTCATTTACCAATTCGGCACCGGGTTTCAGCGTCAGCTTCAGGCCGGTGGCGTAGCGGGTACGGGCGGCGTCGAGGCTCATCAACTCGTCGGCGGTGACGCGCATGCCGCCGGAATACTGGTCATCGCTGGCCTTGCCGGTGACGACCAGAAGTTCGTCTTCCTTGATGAAATTGCGGCTGGCTTCCCAGGTCTCGTTGAACACCGCCACCTCCACCTGCGCGGTCTTGTCGTCGAGGGTGACGAAGCACATCTTGCCGCGCCGGGTCATCTGGGTGCGCATGCTGGCGACGATGCCGGCCAGGAGTTGCTGGCCGGACTGCGGCTTGACCTCGCGCAGCGGGCGCGTCGCGATGCCTTTCAGCGAAGGGCCGTCGGCGTCGAAGGGGTGGCCGCTGATGTAGAAGCCGAGCGCGGTTTTTTCCAGCGCCAGGCGTTCCTTCAACGGCCATTCCGCCACCTCGACCAGCGGCGGCGGGGTCGCGGCGACCACGTCACCGAACAGGCTGTCCTGCGCCGCGTTGGCTTCCTGGTTTTCCGCCCATTCCAGGGCCAGGCCGACACTCATCAAGGCGGCGGCGCGGTTGGGATGCAGCGCGTCGAAGGCGCCGGCGCGCACCAGGGCCTCGATGGCGCGACGGTTGACGACGCGGCGGTCGACGCGGCGGCAGAAGTCGAACAGGCTGGTGAAGAGACCACCCGCTTCCCGCGCGGCGGTGATGTTGTCGATGGCGTTCTCGCCGGTGCCCTTGACCGCGCCGAGGCCGTAGCGGATCGACTGGCGGTCCACCGGCACGAAACGGTAGGAAGACTGGTTCACGTCCGGCGGCAGAATGGTGAGTCGATTCTTCAACGCGTCGTCGTAAAAGATCTTCACCGTGTCGGTGTTGTCCAGGTCCGACGACAGCGAGGCGGCCATGAAGGCGGCGGCGTGGTGCGCCTTCAGCCAGGCGGTCTGGTAGGTGACCACCGCGTAGGCCGCCGTGTGCGACTTGTTGAAGCCGTATTCCGCGAACTTCTCCATCAGGTCGAACAGGCGCATCGCCAGGGCCGGGTCGTAGCCCTTCTTCGCCGCCCCCTCGCGCATGATCTCCCGATGTTTGGCCATCTCCTCGGCCTTCTTCTTGCCCATCGCCCGACGCAGCAGGTCCGCGCCGCCCAGGGTGTAGCCGCCGATGATCTGGGAAATCTGCATCACCTGTTCCTGGTAGACGATGACGCCGTAGGTCGGCTCCAGGCAGGCTTCCAGGTCCGGGTGGAAATAGTCGATTTTCTGCTTGCCCTTCTTGCGCAGGACGAAGTCATCCACCATGCCGGAGCCCAGCGGCCCCGGCCGGTATAGCGCCAGCACCGCGATGATGTCCTCGAAGCGGTCCGGCTCCAGCTTCACCAGCAGCTTCTTCATGCCGTCCGATTCCAACTGGAAGATCGCCGTGGTGTTGGCGCGTCTGAGGATGTCGTAGGCGGCCGGGTCGGTGAACGGCAGGGTTTCCAGGTTCACGTCCCAGGTGGGGTCGAGCCGCCGGATGTACTTCACCGCCAGGGCGATGATGGTCAGGTTGCGCAGGCCCAAGAAGTCGAACTTCACCAGGCCGACTTTCTCCACGTCGTCCTTGTCGAACTGCGACACCACCGATTCCGAGCCTTCCGCGTTGTACAGCGGGCAGAAGTCGGTGAGCTTGCCCGGCGCGATCAGCACACCGCCCGCGTGCATGCCGACGTTGCGGGTCAGGCCCTCCAGCTTCTGCGCCAGGATGAACAGCTCGCGCACGTCCTCCTCGTTGTCGTATTTCGCCTTCAGTTCCGGCACCTGCTCCAGCGCCTCGGCCAGGGTCACGTTCTTGCCCGGCGCCGAGGGAATCATCTTCGACAGCAGATCGCAGAAGTTGTACGACAGGTCGAGCACGCGGCCGACGTCGCGCACCACCGCGCGCGCCGCCATGGTGCCGAAGGTGACGATCTGCGATACCGCGTCGGCGCCGTATTTCTCGCGCACGTATTCGATCACCCGCCAGCGGTTGTCCTGGCAGAAGTCGATGTCGAAGTCGGGCATGGAGACCCGTTCCGGGTTGAGGAAACGCTCGAACAGCAGGGCGTAACGCAAGGGGTCGAGATCGGTGATGCCGATCGAGAACGCCACCAGCGAACCGGCGCCGGAGCCGCGCCCCGGCCCCACCGGCACGCCGTTGGCTTTGCCCCAGTTGATGAAGTCCGCGACGATCAGGAAGTAGCCGGGAAAACCCATCTGGATGATGGTATCCAGCTCCAGTTCCAGGCGCGCCTGGTATTCCGGCATCCGCGCGGCGCGCTCGGTTTCGTCCGGAAACAGCACCGCCATGCGCGCATCCAAACCCTCCTGGGCGAACTGGCGCAGGTAGTCGTCGAGCGGCATGCCGCCCGGCGTGGGGAAGTCGGGCAGCTTGCTTTTGCCCAGTTCCAGGGTCAGGTTGCAACGCCGCGCGATTGCCACCGAGTTTTCCAGCGCCTCCGGCAGATCGGCGAACAGTTCCGCCATTTCGTCCTGGGTCTTGAAGTAATCGTCCTCGGTAAAGGTCTTGGGGCGGCGCTTGTCGCCCAGGGTGTAGCCCTCTGCGATGCACACCCGCGCCTCGTGCGCGGTGTAGTCGTCGCGACTGAGGAATTGCACCGGATGAGTCGCCACCACCGGCAAGCCCAGGTCTTCCGCCAGGGTCACCGCGCGCGCCACATGGAGATCGCACTCCGGACGGCCGTCGCGTTGCAGTTCCAGGTAATAGCGATCCGGGAATCGCCGCGCCCACTCGCTCGCCAGGGCGCGCGCGTTGTCCAGCGCGCCATTCACCAACGCCTGCCCGACCTCGCCGAGATGGCCGCCGGAAAGCGCGATCAGCCCATCCGACCAGGCATCGAACCAGGCCGGATTGACCAGCGCGCGGCCGCGATGCATGTTCTGGCGATAAGCGCGCGACAACAGTTCGCACAGGTTGTGCCAGCCGGCGCGATCCTGGACCAGCAGCAGCAGACGGGTCGGCTTGTCCTCCGCCCCCGGCCGCGCCACCCACAGGTCACAACCGGCAATCGGCTTCACGCCCTTCTTGCGCGCCGCCGAATAAAACTTCACCAGGCCGAAAGTGTTGGCCAGATCGGTCATCGCCAATGCCGGCATGGCATCGGACTTCGCCGCCTTCACCGCCTCGTCCACACGCAGGATGCTGTCCTGCACGGCGTATTCACTGTGCAGGCGGAGATGGATGAAGCGGGGATCGGTCATGGAAAAAAGGCGGGGCGGAAAGCGGGCCCGGATTTTAACCCGCCCCCATGCGCCGACTCGGAGTGATGGGTGGATTCACTCAAGCAATCTAGCGCTGGCGTCTCGCCGGCTCGGCTTTCTGATCAGGCCCACGAAGCCGGCGAGACGCCGGCGCTACATGTTCAATGCTGGGTCGGCGGGCCTTGTTCGGCGGGGAAACCGGTGCTCATTTCTTCCTGAGTGGCGTTGCGCACCGAGACGACCGTGGCGACCACGGTGGCGGTGCGGCCGGCCAGGGGGTGGTTGCCGTCCAGGGTGACCTTGCCGTCGGCGATGTTGACCACGCGGAAGGTAAGCGAGTCGCCGGCATCGTTCTGCAATTCGGCTTCGGCGCCGACATAACGGATGGTGGGCGGAATGTTGTCGATCTCATCGACGATGACCAGATTTGGATCGCTCGGCCCGAAACCTTCCTCGGGCGTCACTTCCGCGCTCACCTGATCGCCGACCCCGCGCCCTTCCAGGGCGCGTTCCACGGCTTCGAACAGGCCGCTGCCGGCACCGTGCACATAGCCCGTGGGCATATCCTGCTGGCCCATGACCTGGCCCTCTTCGCCCAGGACCGAGTAGGTGATGTACACCACTTTGCCGTGGCCGATACTGTCGTTGCTCATTATTCAGATTCTCCAATAGTGATGGGGCGGCGGGCCATTCCGCGCCCCTACGAGAAAAGTCAGCGGGCCAGCGCCGCCACTTCCAGTTGCAGATTGACTTCGAAGGGACCGTCCACTTCCCAGATGAGGGTGAGTTCGATGGCCTGCATGATCTTTTCGAAGCCGGCCTCGGATTGTGAAACGGTGTGGTGCGGTTGCGCCTTGACGCGAGTCGGAACGGACGAGCGCAGGCGGATGGCGCCGCCGAGGTAATGGTCTTCCATAACCAGGTCAGTCAGCGCGTCCCAGGTGAAACTCTGGCCGAATCCGCCGGGAACTTCTCCATCGACCACATAGCGGCCGGCAACGCCGTCGCAGCAGGGCATGGCGATATTGAGACGGGTGGACAAACGGCCGTTACCCACGGTTTTCAGCGCGACCGACAGCAGGTTGTCGCGCACACTGTAAACCTTGGCGACCCGGGTTTTTCCCGCCTCGCCCATGCACAGCACGGCGCCGCCCTGGACGAAGGTGGTGGCGTATTCCACCGGCAGCTTTTGCTCGAAGTCGGTCCAACTCTCCGCGAACAGGCCGCGCGCGCGGGTGTCGGGCGTGAGATCTTCCGGCTTGATCTCGTGTTTGAAGCGCACCACGTCATGCGCCGAGGCGATGCCCTCGCCTTCGTGCCCCTTGAGCGCGGCGGCGCCCGCCTTGGCCTTCTCGTGGTAATGCTCTTCGTAGCGGCGCAGGGTATCGGCGAAGTTCTGCGCCAGCGGGTAGCTGGACAGTTCGATCAGGGCGGCGTCCTTGTCCGGGCGCATCACGGCCTGGAGGGCGAGGCTGGTCAGGAACACTTCCTCGCGCCCGTCCAGATCGAGGTCGGCGGTGGCGAGCGGCGGACGCGGTTGCAGGCCATCGAGACGGCGTTCCAGTTGAATCATGGCGTGCCACACGGCGCGGCGCAGATGCGGCAGATAGATGCCGCCGAACAGGCCATGCCAATAGGCATCGTTGGCCTGCGATTCGTGCAGGAGTTCGACCAGATCCTGGCGCACCTGCCCCTCGGGCAGGGAGGACAGACGCTCGGACAGTCCCAGCATGCGTTTGTGCGCCCAGTTCGCTTCCGGGTAGCGGGTGAGGAAATTCTTCCAGATGCCGCCACGGATGAAGGGGCGGTCGCGCTCCAGCACGCCTTCGCGTTGCGCCGCGTGCACCAGTTCCGAGTAGCGCTGGGCGGCCGCCGCCGGCAGGGTCCATTCGCCCATTTCGCTGTAGGAAACGGTGGGCAGGTAGACCACGCCACGGGTGCGCGTTTCCCGATGGTGGTCGCGGATATGGGCGCTGCGTATGGTCTGCGAGGCGAGCGTGCCCTCGATGAAATCCTTGAGCCAGCCACGGCCGTAGACCCAATCGTAGGTTTCCGGCCAGATGCCGAATTTCTCGATGTCGTCGAAGTAGATGGCGGCAGCCCCGCCTGTCTCGTCCGCCAGCGATTCGATATAGGAGACCGCTTCGTAGGCCGGCGAAAACGGCAGGCGATAGCGCAGCGCTTCGGAAATCGGATAGACGTCGATACGGCGGCCGTCTTCCTCGGTGGTGTGGTAGCCGTTCAGTTGCTCCCGCTCGGCGCCGGCGCAGAGGAAATGGTAGTCGTCCACCATCACATAACGGATACCGGAATCGGCCAGGGCCGGCACCACGGTGGCTTCCCAGACCCGCTCGGTCAACCAGGCGCCATCCGGGCGCTGCCCGAAATACTGTTCGATGCGGTCGGACATGGCGGCGAGCTGGCTCATGCGATCACGGTAGGGAATCACCGCCAGCACCGGCTCCATGTCACCGGCGCCGAAGAACTCCACCTGGCCGCGCGCGGCCATCTCGCGCAGCAAAGCCATATCGTCGGGGTAATGGGTGAACAACCACTCCAGCAACCAGCCGGAGGAATGCAACGCGAACTTGAAATCGGGGTAGCGGTAGACGGTTTCCAGGAAGGGCTTGTAGCAACGCTGGTGGGCATCCTCCATGACTTCCGGGAAATTGCCGACGGGCTGGTGAGCGTGAACGCCGAAAAGAAGACTGACGGTTTGAGGCATGAAAAATCCTGGTGTTTCGAATGAGGGTGGCAGGTTGACGGATTACGACACCGCGTCGGGTCCAACCGGCAACCATGGGAGGGACCGAAGCATATCAGCCCGCCCCCACCGGGTGCGCAAAGCGCGGCCGATTACACCGGCCACAACCCACCACACCGACTTAATTCACCCCGGCGCCGCAACCGCCCGCCGTCACCTTCACGGTCTTGGCCGCTTTGTAGAACCGCCCCGCGCTACGCGCCACCACCCACACCTGGGCCGTTTGGGAAACCTTGATGCGCATCTGCAGCGCCGGCACCACTTCCGGCGCGATATGGAATGCCGCGACCAAGGGTTGCGGGTTTCTGTCCACAAAGACCACCAGGGTATCGACCTCGGGCAACGCGCAGAAAAAATCGATAAACACGCTCGCGCCATCTTCCGCGATGTCCGGCGCCCGAATCCGGATCGCGTCGCTCAGGACCGGGTTAATGCCCTGTAACGCCCGCAAGGCATCCGTCAGGGCGGTATTTCTGCCGGCGGCGAGCACCGCGCGGGGATGCAATAGTCCGGCCGCAACCGCGACTGAAAGCACGGCGGTCGAAACCGTTCCGCGCAGGATGTTTCTTCTTGCTTGATTCATGACTTGCTCCGGCATCAAAGGGGAATTTCTGGATGCCCGATCTTCCCACGGCAATGGCGAATCAGACCTCGAGCAGGCTCGCCGCGGCCGATTCAACCGCGGTCAAGTTGCAAATATCGCGGCTGCCGTGAAGCCGATTACGTGCCTCATGCACGCCACTCGCGCGGTGGTACGCCGCCGGCTGAGCCTGCCGGCTCCGTGGGGCACGCGGGGCGCCCCGGAACGAGGCGCTTGTCGTATTACCCTAGGATTACAGCGGGTTATAGGTGCGTTCCCGCGTGTAGTGCAGATAGCCGACGCTGGCGCCGGTGCGCCAGCCGGCGCCCAGGCGTATCGGGGCGAGCACGATGTCCTGGCGGCGCTGGTAGTTCATGCCGATCCCCGCGACCCAGTAGAGACTGCCGTCGACGCCGGGGAAGCGCTGGTAGATGTCGTTCTTCGACCGCAGGTTGTAGACCAGGGTGAATACCTTGGAGGCGTTGAAGCCGAGATCGAAGCCCACGGAGGGGCCTTGCCAATACACCTTCGCGGTTTCACCGTTCTTCAGTATCAGATCGCCCTTGCCGTAACTGAGTCCCACGGTGATGGCTGCCGAGAGTTCCTCGCCCTTGATGTAGCCGACCGGTCTGCCCTGTTCCTTGAAGGCCTTCTCGATTGCCTTGGCAAGCCCCTCGCTGGCCTCGCCAAAAAACATCTTGGCCTCTTTCACGATGGAGTCCTGGTCATAGGTGTTCTTCTCATCTTCCGCCGCGTTGGCCGGGGCGATCTGCGCCAGCAAGACGAACAGGCCGAGCAGAAACAGGCGGCTGACACTCGGGAAATTGTGGGGTGAGATCAGATTGCGCATGGCGTTCTCCAGGAAGGGATATGGCGTGATAGTAATCCGCTGGCATTCTGTTGAACCTGATTTGCTGTCAAGCCCGACGGCAGTCGCCCAGCACGCGCAACACGCGCGCCCGCAACGTCGCGAAATCGCCGTGCACCTCGCCATAGCGGGCGCGTTCGAGCGCCTTGATCAATTCGTCCAGGCCTTCGCAGTGAGCTTCTGCCCGCAGACGGTCAAGCCAGAGGCCCAGGGTGGCTGCGGGATGGAGGTGGCGCCGCAATGAAAAGCCACGCGCGGCGCGCGACAGGCTTTCCGTATCCGTGGCGGCGGCCACCGCCATCAGGCCGCGCCGTTTCCACCAGCGCCAGGCGAGCCGGCGGGCCGCCCAGGTGAACAAGGCGGCGAGCAGGGCAACGGCGAGGAGGCGCGTCAGCCAGCGCGCCAGGGACTCCAGCGCGGGATTCACGATTTGCACCTGGCCGCCCGCCACGGTCAGGCTTTCCAGGCGGCCGCCGACGGGGTCGAACCAGGGCAAGACCAAGTTCGGCAAGACGAGCGGGCCACTTTCCCGCGCGTTGGCGTAAAGCGTCACGCGCAGGCGGGTCAGGGGCGAATCGCGCGTCTCGCCGGGCAGGGTTTCCAGCGTCGGTGCGTAAGCATTCAAGCCGGGCCGGTCGCGCAGTTGCAGCGCCAGCAGCGCTTTCAGGCCTTCCTCGCTATAGCCGCCGACGACCTCGAAACGCCAGGCCAGAGGACGGTTCACGGGCCAGATCGCGGGTCGCTTTTCCACGGTCAGGCGCGGCTGGCCGATGGCGACATCGAGCGGCAGCCAGGCCGGCACGGCGGCGACCGTGAAGGCGACGGCGGGCGCGGGGAAACGCAGCTGCCGGCCGAACTTGCCGGCTTCCAGCATGGGCAAAAACAGCTGCGACGGCCCGGCCTGGGTCGGAATGATCATCCAGTGCCAACGATGCGCGGTGCAACGAACGCCGTCGCGCTCCACATCCATCTGTTCCTCGCCGAGCGGGCGCTGATACAGCGCGGCATGGAGCGGCAACGGCGGGCGCTTCCAGTCGAGGCTGCCGTCGTCGCAGGCTTCCAGGGTGAGGCGGGTGGGTTGCCGTTCGATGGGTGTCGCCGGCTCGCTTTCCACCCGAAACAGCACCTGAGGCGTGTCCACGGAACCCGCCGTCACAGTCACGCCGGCCGGCCGGGTACGCGCCGCGCCGGCTTGCAGCGTGGGGAGGTTGAGGCGGCCTGTACGCAGCGGGTAGAGGGTCAGAACCAGGGTTTCCTCATCGCCGGAACGCGACAGCGTGCGGCCGCGCACCTCGAAATCCGCCGCCAGGGGCGCCAGGTCGATCTGCTCCAGCGCAGTGCCGGTCAGTGTCAGTGTCAGGGGCTCGCCTAAAGCCAGGGTGGGGTGGTCGAGCCGGGTTTTCAGGCCAGCGGCACTCGCGGCTGCGGCCATGAGCAACAGGAAGGACAAGCTGAGGATGCGGGCTACCACGGCTCGCCCCCCGGTTCGGCGGGCGAACCACGATCCTGCCGCAACAGGCCTTTGAGCATCGCCTGTGGCCGGTCGCCCAGCAGTTCCAGTTTCTTCAAGCCGGATTGCAAACTCGCGGCGCCGAGTTCCGCGTTGTTGCTCCCGCCGCTTGAGCCTTGCAGACGCGCCCCCGCCGCCGTGCCGCCGCCGACCATCGCCCGGGCCTCGGAGGCGTCCAGCTCGCGCACCGCGCGTTCACTTTCCCAGTCCAGGTTCACCTCTCCCTGTGCCAGTTGCCCACGGCGGCCACGCAGGTCGCTATCGAACGGCGTGCCGTAATGCTTGGTCAGGCGAATACGGGCCTGGGCCAGATTGGCGCGCGCCTTGGCATCCTGGGGGCGTGACAACAACACCGCCGCATAGGCTTCCGCGGCGGCGCGCCAGTTGCCCAGGCCGTAGTGGGCATTGCCCAGGTTGTAGAGCGCGTCGTCACGTTGCCGCGCATCCCGCGCCAACAGCAGGGCGGCGCCGAAATGAGCGGCGGCGGCGCGATAGTCGTTCAGCTTCCAGGCCGCCGCTCCCGCGCCGAACTGGCCGGCGTAGCCGCCCTCCCGGGCGAACCGGGTCTGGGCCTGGGCGTAAAGGCCGCTCTGGTAGAGGGTGTGGGCGGAAGGTGGGCTATCGGCGATTGCCGAGGCGGAGAGCAACAATGCCAGCAGCGGCCAGCTACGCATGGTCGTCATCCCACGTGGCTCCTGGAAGCGGGCGCTTTTGCTCCCCCCTTTCCCAAAGGGGGGCTGGGGGGGATTTATCCCAGGGTTGCGTGGTGGCGAGCGTTGCCAAATCCCCCCTGCCCCCCTTTGAAAAAGGGGGGTTCTGACCGCCTG
>CAZIUC010000020.1:32625-71116 GCA_964542455.1 uncultured Thiobacillus sp.
AGGGGGGTTCTGACCGCCTGATCCGTCCTTGGTGGTAACGCGGACGGTTCGCCCCACGACGCCGCTCAACAGCAGGGGCCAGCTAGGCAGGGTCGTCATTGCGTGAGGCGGGCGCTTTTGCTCCCCCCTTTCCCAAAGGGGGGCTGGGGGGGATTTATCCCAGGGTTGCGTGGTGGCGAGCGTTGCCAAATCCCCCCTGCCCCCCTTTGAAAAAGGGGGGTTCTGACCGCCTGATCCGTCCTTGGTGGTAACGCGGACGGTTCGCCCCGCGACGCCGCTCAACAACAACAGCAATGCCGGGGCCAGCAGCCAGGGGTACAACTCGCGCCAGGCGCGCGCCTGGGCGGCCGTCGGCGGGTCGCCGGGCAGATTGGCTAGGCCGTGGTCGTGCAGATCCACCCAGTCGGCTTCGCCATCCGCGACGGTGGTGAAACGGCCGCCGGTCTGTTGCGCCAGGTCGCTGTAGGCGGCCGCATCCAGGCGGCTTTGTACCTGCGTGCCGTCGCGTTCCGCGTAACCACCTTCGGCCAAAGGAATGGGGGCGCCGGTCGCGCCGCCGACGCCCAGGATGAACAGCGGGATGCCCTGTTTCGCCAGCCTGGCGACGGCGGCACGCGCGGCTTCACCAGCCGGCCCGGCCAGGCTGTCGGCTTCGCCATCGCTGACCAGCAGGATGGCCTTGCCGCGTGTCGGCGCGACCTGTAGCTGCCGCGCGGCCAAATCCAGCGCGGCGCCGAGGTGGGTGCCGGCTTGCTCGATCAGGCCGGCATCGGCCTGTTCCAGCGCGCGCCGGAACAGGGCCGGGTCATCCGTGAGCGGCAGCAGCACGCCGGCCGCCCCGGCGTAGACGATGAGGCCGACCCGCTCGCCGGAAAGCCGGCCCAGCCAGTCGCTCAGTTCCAGCTTGGCGCGTGTGAGGCGCGACGGCGCGATGTCGGTCGCGGCCATCGACGCGGAAACGTCGAGCAGAACCATGACGCTGATGGCGTGGTGGCGAGTGGTCGGGGCGTTCTGGCCGGGGGCTGTTTCCAGCGGCAGACGCGGCCCGGCGGCGGCGGTGGCCAGCAGCAGCCAGGCCAGGCCGTTGGCCGCCGCGCGCCAGGCCGCGCCGCTTTCACGGGGCGCGGCGGTGACCGCCCAGGGCAGAAGATGGGCGTCGGCATAGCCGGTCAAACGTTGCCGGCGGCGACGCGCCAGCACCCAGAACAACAGGGGCTGTAACGCCAGCAATCCCCACCAGGGGGCACGCCAGTCGAGGCTGTTAAGGAAGTCGATCATGCCGTCCGCAACCGCGCGACTTGTGCCAGGCTCAACAAGGCCGCGCCCAGCGCCAGCGGCAGCCAGTACCACTCATGGGTCTGGCGCCGCAGCGCCGGGCGAACCAGGGTCGGCTCCAGTCGGCCGATGGCGTCGATGACCTGTTCGGCGTCATCCGTGCTCTTCACGATCCAGTGCCGGCCGCCGCTCAGTCGGGCGATGTCGGCGAGATTGGGTTGCGGGTCGGCTTCCGCCGCGTTGGCCGGCCGGCCGGCGGCGAACAGGTCGCCGCCGATCTGTAGCGTATGCACCGCCACCCCGAGTTGCCGCGCCACCGCCACCGCCTCGCCGGGCGTGAGGTCGCCGCTGTTCGATTCGGCGCCGTCGCTGACCAGGATCACCGCCGGCCGCAACCCGGTTTGCCGTACCTGTTTGACCGCCAGGCCAAGCGCGTCGCCGAGCGCGGTGTTGTCACCGGCCATGCCGATTTGCAGACGTTCGATCTGGGCAATGACGTGGGCGTGGTCGAAGGTGGGCGGTGTCAGCGTTGCCGCCGTGGAGCCGAAAGCCAGCACGCCGAAACGATCCCCCGCCCTGCTCTTCACGAAACGCCCCAGCACCGCCTTGAGCACGGCCAGGCGCTCGGCTTTTTTTCCGGCGAGCTGAAAGTCGTCGATGCTCATGGTCTGCGAGGTATCGACGACCAGAACGATGTCGCGCCCTTGCGGCGGCGGCGTGATCCACTCCCCCACCTCGCGCGGCTGCGCCAGCGCCAGCAGCAACAGCGCCAAAGCCAGCGCCTCGAGCAGGCGCGGCCAGCGGGACGGGGCGGTTTCCTTGCCGGTGATGCCGAGGCCCAGGCCGGGATGGTTCAGTACCAAGCCGGCGACGGGCCCTGAATTCGGCCGGCGCCAGAGCAACCAGACGGCGACCAGGGGCAGCAGGAAGAGCCAGAGGGGTTGGGCCAGTTCAAGCATTCAGGCGCCCCTATACAAACACGGGATCGGGAAGTGGGTTTGCTCCCCCCTTTTCCAAAGGGGGGTTGGGAGGGAATTTAGCAATGCGTTGTCCCGCTGCGACGCGTGTAGAAATTCCCCCTGCCCCCCTTTGAAAAAGGGGGGTGAGTGTCGCGCCGGCGTGGTGGCGGCTTGGGTTTTGCTCCCCCCTTTCCCAAAGGGGGGTTGGGGGGGATTTAGCAAGGCGTTGTCCCGCTGCGACGCGTGTAGAAATTCCCCCTGCCCCCCTTTGAAAAAGGGGGGTGAGTGTCGCGCCGGCGTGGTGGCGGCTTGGGTTTTGCTCCCCCCTTTCCCAAAGGGGGGTTGGGGGGGATTTAGCAAGGCGTTGTCCCGCTGCGACGCGTGTAGAAATTCCCCCTGCCCCCCTTTGAAAAAGGGGGGTGAGTGTCGCGCCGGCGTGGTGGCGGCTTGGGTTTTGCTCCCCCCTTTCCCAAAGGGGGGTTGGGGGGGATTTAGCAAGGCGTTGTCCCGCTGCGACGCGTGTAGAAATTCCCCCTGCCCCCCTTTGAAAAAGGGGGGTGAGTGTCGCGCCGGCGTGGTGGCGGCTTGGGTTTTGCTCCCCCCTTTCCCAAAGGGGGGTTGGGGGGGATTTAGCAAGGCGTTGTCCCGCTGCGACGCGTGTAGAAATTCCCCCTGCCCCCCTTTGAAAAAGGGGGGTGAGTGTCGCGCCGGCGTGGTGGCGGCTTGGGTTTTGCTCCCCCCTTTCCCAAAGGGGGGTTGGGGGGGATTTAGCAAGGCGTTGTCCCGCTGCGACGCGTGTAGAAATCCCCCCTGTCCCCCTTCGGAAATGGGGGGTGAGTGTCTCGCCGGCTTTAGCCTTCGCGGCGGCAAATTCATTTGCTCCCATCCCCCGTCCGCAAAAAACCTTCCGCCTCCCGGCACAGCCGCGCCAGCACGGCGGCGGCATCAGGCGCCGGGCGGGCGAAACGCAGCCGCTCCAGTTGCAGGCGCCAGGGTTTGGGCGCCACGCGGCCCGCCATCAGGCGCGCCAACTCCGCCGCGCCGGCCTGGGCATCCGTCGCGAGTGCCAGACGACGCAGGGCGCGCAAGGGCGCGCGGCGGCGCCAGAACCGCCAGGCGATAAGAACCAACAAGACAACGGCGACGGCCAGCAGAAAAAGCGGCGCGTAATCGACCCGCGCGGCGGCGGCTGGCGGCGCGCTCGGTTCGACGATTTCGGCGAGATCCTTGTGTGGATCAGGCATGGCGGGCGAGCAGGGGCATCAGGTCGTCCACTTCGGAACCGATGTCGATCAGCCGGATGCCGGCGCGGGCGAGGCGTTCGGCGCGCTGATCCAGTTGTTGCCGCAGGCGTTCAGCGTGGCCGGGCTGGCGGGTATCGAGCCAGCTCACGCCCTGCTTCGAAAAATCGTGGAAGCAGGCCAGGCCGAGGTCGGGCAAGACGCGTTCCGCCGGGTCGCTGATGCGCGCGGCGAACACGTCCAGGCGCTCGGCCAGGCGAGCCAGCAATGCTTCATGCGCGGCATCCAGCCAGGCGAAATCACTCACCAGGACGAGACGCGCCCCGCGCGGCAGATTGGCGTCGAGCCAGGCCAGGCGATCGAGGTCGCGCGGGGGTTCAGTGGGGAGGGTTTGCGGCAGTGGCGGGCACGGCGCGGCGATGGCTTCGGCCAACGCCAGGGCACCGGCGCGGCCATGCAGGGGCGGTAGTTCGAGATCATGCCGATCCCACAGCGTGGCGCCGACGGCGGTGTTGTCCCGCGCGGCGGCGAAAGCCAGCAGGATGGCGACCCGCGCCGCCTGCGCGGCCTTGAGCCGGCGCCGGGTGCCGAAGCGCAGGCTGGCGCCGCGATCCACCACCAGATGCAGCATGGGTTGGCGTTCCTCGCGATAGATTTTCAGGAACGGCCGGCCGCTGCGCGCGGTGGTGCGCCAGTCCATGTCGCGGATGTCGTCGCCGGCGGCATAAGGACGTGACTCCTCGTAATCCAGGCCACGCCCCAGCCAGGCCGAGGGCCAGTCGCCGGCATGGTGATCGTGGACTTCACGCTGGCCATGCTGGTCGACCAAGAGCGCGGCTTGCACGGCGAGTTGGGCGATTTCATCGGCGTTGAGCAAGGGCGACACAGAGTGCGCCGCGCGCGCCATCGCGAGCATGCCGCGCACCGCGCTCCCAACCCCGCCACGAAACGGCAAATTCACGGCGCCGGCACCGCGTCCAGCAATGCGGCGATGAGCGCGTCGCGGTCGAGCTTTTTCAGGCGCGCTTCCAGGCTGAGGACGATGCGGTGGCGCAGGCAATCGGGGGCGATTTCGCGCACGTCGTCCGGGCTGACGTAGTCGCGCCCGCGCAGGTAGGCCAGCGCCGCCGCCGCGTGCGCCAGGGCCAGCGCGGCGCGCGGGCTGGCGCCGACGGCCACGCTGCCGGCCCATGCGGGGTCGAATTCGCCGGGGTTGCGAGTGGCGCGGGCGAGGCTGACCAGGTATTGCTCCACCTCCGCCGCGATGTGTATCCGGCGCACTTCCGCGCGCGCCGCCAGGACGGTGGCCACGTCCACCACCGCTGTCGGCGCGGTCTCACCCCAATTGCGGGCACGGTCGCGACGCATGATCTCCAGTTCCTCGGAGGCGGCGGGGTAATCCAGCGACACATGCAACAGGAAACGGTCGAGCTGCGCCTCCGGCAACGGGTAGGTGCCGGCCTGTTCCAGCGGGTTCTGGGTGGCCATCACCATGAACAGGTCGGGCAGCTTGCGGGTATGGTTGCCGACCGTGATCTGGCGTTCCTGCATGGCTTCCAGCAACGCAGACTGCACCTTGGCCGGGGCGCGGTTGATCTCGTCGGCGAGGATGATTTCGTGGAACAGCGGGCCTTCGGAAAACTGGAAACTGCCATCCTGCGGCCGGTAGATGTCGCTGCCGGTGAGGTCGCCCGGCAACAGGTCGGGCGTGAACTGGATGCGACGGAAGCCGGCCTGGATGCCCGCCGCCAGGGTTTTCACGGCGGTGGTCTTGGCCAGCCCGGGCAAGCCCTCCACCAGCACATGGCCGCCGGCGAGCAGGCCGATGACCAGGCGGTCGAGCAGTTTTTCCTGGCCGACGATAACGCCTTCCAGTGCCTGGCGCAGTTCGAGAATTCGGGCTTGATGGGGCATGTCGGCGGGCGGCTGGGTGGGAGCCGAGAAGGTATGCCCGCGCGGGGACGCGGGCAATGGTGAATTGGTGCCAGATTGCGCATTAGCCGAGGTAGACCTGTAGCGCCGGCGCTACATATTTACCTTGGCTTTCAATGCCCGGCCGGTTTGCTGGCTCGACTATTGGCCTCGAAACCACCCTTGGCCTTCCAGCCCTCGTAGCCATCCTGCAAGACCTTCACGTTCTCGTAACCCAGCAGGCGCAGGGCGAAAACCGCCTGCGCGGACAGCGTGCCGGTGTTGCAGTAGATCAGCACCATGCGGTCCTTCGGCAGTTCGCCACGCCGCGCCACCGCCTGCCGCCATTCAATGTTGATCGCGCCGGGGATGTGGCCCTGGTCGAACTGCGCGGCATCGCGAGCATCCACCACGAACACGTTCTTCCAGTCCTCGGCGGGGATCTGTTCCGGCCAGATCAGGCTGCTGCCGTATTCGGTGAAGTCCAGGTATTCCTCGATGGCTTTCACCACGGCCGGGTTATTGGCAACATCGGCCGCGGCGGGCGCGGCGAGGGGAATAGCAAGGGCGATGGCGAGCAGCAGGGGGCGCAGAGTCATGGGAGAGTCCTTTCGTGAGGGTCAATCCGCCGCTGGATTCAACCGGGGCAGGGTTTCTTCGGAGAACAGGGCGACCAGCAGTCCGGAGACGAACATCGCGCCGCCCACCAGCCAGAAGGTGATTTCCAGACTGCCGCTGACGGCGGCGGCGACACCCAGCACCAGGGCGCCGACGGCATAGCCGAAATCGCGCCAGAAGCGGTAGATACCGATGGCGGAACCGCGCCAATCCGGGTGGGCGATGTCGGCCACCGACGCCGACAGGGTGGGGTAGAGCAGCGCCATGCCGAAGCCCGACAACGTTGCCGCCAGGGCCAGGCCGGTGGTCGAATCCAGCAACGGCATCACGGCCACACCGCCGCCGCACAGCCACATGCCGAGGACGATGGGTTTGAGGCGGCCGATGCGGTCGGACAGGCGGCCGGTGAAAAATTGTGAGACGCCCCAGGTGATGCCATAGGCGCCCACCAGCCAGCCGATCTCGGTCAATGGCACGCCGCGCTGGAACAGCCAGACCGGGAAGATCACCCACATCCAGGCATCGACGAACTTCTCCACCAGGCCGGCCTGGCTGATGGCGGCCAGACGTTTATCGCGCCAGGACATGAGGGTGAACATTTCCCAGGTGGAAGGCTTGGCGGAGACGTTCTTTGGATAACGAGGCCTCGGCCCGGTGGCTGTGGCGTGCTGCTTCGCTTCCAGGCGCGCCCAGGGCAGGGTTTCCTCGACCCACAAGAGGGTGGCGAGGCCGGCCGCGCCGACGGAAGCGAGGCCGAACCACAAGAGGCCGGCGCGCGCGCCCAGATGCTCGGCCAGATAGGCGGTGATGATGCCCGCCACCGCCACGCCGACATAACCGGAGAACTCGTTGACGCCGATGGCGAAGCCACGCTGGTCGCCACGCGCCAGATCGAGCTTGGAGGTCTGGGTCATCGACCAAGTGAAACCCTGGTTGACGCCCAGCAACACCGTGGCGGCGACGATCCAGCCCCAGGACGGCGCGAAATAGATCATCACGGGAATCGGCACGGCGGTCAGCCAACCCCAGAACAGCACTTTTTTCCGACCAAGCCGCTCAGACAATCGCCCGGCGACGAAGTTGAGCGAACCCTTCACCACCCCGAAAGCGACCACGAAGCTGGTGAGCAACAGGAAAGAGCCGCGCGGCACGCCGAACTCCGTCTCGGACAAAGCCGGCACGACGGTACGCATCATGCCCAGCGTCAGGCCGACGAAGAACACCTGGATGACCTGGTGGGCGAATTGGGAAAAGTTATCGCGGATGCCGTGGGTAAGGTCGGATGCGGAGTTTGGGTTCATAGCTGCACGCCCGCCTTGCGCAGGAGAGGAAGGAGCAAAAAGTAAAGCCCCACGGTGGTGGCGCAGGACGCGGCGAGACTGGGCCAGAATTGCCAGCTATGCCTGAGCAGAACGGCAAGCAGGACGAACAGCGCGAGCGAGGGGATGACCAGCCAGAACACCTGGATGGACAGATTGGCGATCTGCTCCGGCGGCACGGCCTCCACATGCAGCCAGATAAAAGCCAGAAGGGAAGTCAACGGCAGGGAGGCCAGAAGCGCGGCGAAGCCCGAATAGCGCTTGGCGATTTCAGAAATGGCCGCGACCAGAAGCGCGGTGATGACCACCTTGAAAAATAAGTAGGTCATGGCGGAAGTATCCGAAGAGGATCATGCGTGGGGTTGTGTACAACTCGCGGCGCCTGCCGCGCCTCACTGGCGACCGCCCAGGCGGAATGCAGGAACAGGGCGCAGATGCCGGCGCCGACGATGAGGTCAGGCCACGGCGAAGCGGTTTGCCATACCGCGAGCGCGGCGAGCAGGACGGCGCTATTGGCGTACAGGTCGTTGCGTGAGCACAACCAGACCGAACGCATATTGATGTCCTCGCCGCGATGCCGCCACAACAGGGCGAAACAAGCGGTGTTGACCAGCAGGGCGAGGAATCCGACGCTGCCCATGGCTCCGTAGCCGGGTGTTTGAGGAAACATCAGCTTGTAGATCACCTCCCCGGCGACAAACAGCCCGAACAACGCCATCACGGCGGCCTTGGCCGTCGCCGCGCGCACCTTCCAGAGCAGGCCGCGCCCGACCACCCACAGGCTGAAGCCATAGACCAGTGCATCGCCCAGCATGTCCAACGAGTCGGCCAGAAGCGAGACTGATCCGGCCAGCAGGCCGGCCGTGAGTTCCACCACGAACATCACGGCGTTGAGCGCCAGGACGACACGCAAGGTGGAAGTCTGGCGGCCGTGCAATTGCTCCAGCGCACAGGACTTGTCGTTGCAGCAAGCGTCCATGCGGCTTAGGCCTGGCCCAGATTGGCCCGCACCATCCGGTCCATCTCCGCCGGCCGCGGTGGAATTTCGCTGGTCAGCGCCGCCACGAAAGCCGCGCGGTCGAGCTTCAGCATCGGGCTCCAGCGCTTCTCGAAGCCGAGTGTCGAACCGGGTTTTCCTGAAATCCCGGCGCCGCAGACGCTGCCGGCGACGTGGCCGGCATAGATTTCCATTTCGTTGGGTAGGGTCAGCAGCTTGGCATGCAGGCTGTCCCATATCTGCCCGGCCATTTCCGTTTCCCTGCCAGCCAGGTCGGGCCGCCCCACCGCGCCGACGAACAGGGTATCGCCGGTCAACACGAACCAGGGAGCGGCGACTTCCTCACCCATGCGGCGCTTGTCGGTCACCAGCAGGCAGATCGAATCCGGCGTATGGCCGGGGGTGTGCAGCACGTCGATATAGACGTTGCCCACGTCGATGCGTTGCCCATCCTTCAATGGCTCGAAGGAGAATTGCACCCGCCCGACGTTGGCCTCGTGCAGGCAATAGACGCCACCGCACTTCTCCGCCAGCACGCGGCCGCCCGAGTAATGGTCGGCATGCACATGGGTGTCGATGACATGGGTGATCTTCACGTCCTGCTTCGCGGCCTCGGCCAGGAACCAGTCCTCGTCGCCCAGCACCGGGTCGACAGCGACGGCGACATGGCAGGAACCGCAGCCGAACAGGTAGGAAAGCGTGGCCTCGCGGGTGGCCATTTGTCTAAAAAACATGGTTGTCTCCTAATCAAAAAACCAGAATTTTTTCGGCCCACTCGGACCATTCAGCCAGTTCTTCCAGCGTGCCGCGATGCGTACCCGGCACCAGTTCCGCTTCGGCCATGCCACGCGCATCCATGCAGGTGCCGCACACGCCCACTCTTCCCGGACCGACGCGCGCCACCTTGTTGATCATGATCTGCAAGTTGTAGAAGCCGGCCGGTACCTGCTGGCCGTTCTTGGCGGCAATGGCGGCGTCGCCCAGCAAGAACACGCGCACCTCGTTTTCCGGTTTGCGCGCCAGTGCGCCTGCCAGGCGCAGGCCGTTGTAGGTGCGCTCCTCGCCATAGGGCGCGCCATTGAGAATGAACAGGGCTTTCATGAACTTCTCCCAAGAAACGACGTTTTCAACTGGCAGCCTCAACGGGCAACCCATAGGCCCGCCACTCGGCCACGCCATCCTCCAGGCGAATGGCGCTGAATCCTTCCTGTCGCAGTAGTTCCACCGCCTCCTTCGCCATCAGGCAGAACGGTCCGCGGCAGTAAGCCACCACCGGTCTGTCGCGTGGCAGATCGGCCAGGCGTTTCTTCAGTTCTTCCAAAGGCATGGATTGCGCATAGGGCAGGTGGCCGGCCTGGAATTCAGCCGCCGGGCGCACGTCCAGCACCATCACCTCGCCGCGCCGGGCCTGGGCCAGCAATTCCTCGCGACTCAGGGGCGTCAGCTCATGAACGTGTTCAGCCAACTTGGCCAGCGCCGCGCGCAGTTCCAGTAAGCGGTCTTCCGCCAGGGAACGAATGGCCACCCAGAAATCCGCCACCGCCTCGCTGGTCAGCCGGTAATAGACGTTCTTGCCTTCCTTGCGCGCTTGCACCAGATGCGCCAGGCGCAACTCCTTCAAATGCGCGGAAGCCAGCTTGAGCGAGATTTCCGCTTCCGCCGCCAACCGTTCCACCGGCTTCTCGCCCTGGCACAACAACTCAATCAACTCCAGGCGCTTGGGGCTGCACACGGCTTTGCCGATACGCGCCACCTGGGTGTAGAGCACATCTTTGATTGGTCTTCCGGGGTTGCTCATCTCTTAAGTCATACATTCCGACGATCGTTGGAGTGTAGCTTGCGTCTTGTGAATATGGGTCAGTTTTTTTGCGGGCTGAAGGAGACAAGCGTTTCCGGGATAATCCGGGCCATGAGCCCTAAGAAAAAATTGTTTGAGCAATTCGCCCGTGTCGCCAAGTCCCTGGCCAGTCCGAATCGACTGGAATTGCTGGAGGCGATGGCCCAGGGCGAGAAAAGCGTGGATGCCCTGGCACAGGCGACCGGCATGTCGGTCGCCAACACCTCGCATCACCTCCAGATCCTGCGCGATTCCGGCCTGACCGAATCCCGCAAGGAAGGGTTGCAGGTGATTTACCGCCTTTCGGATGACCAGATTCCGACCTTGCTGGGCTGCATCAGCCGTATCGCGGAGAAGCATCTGGCCGAGGTGGAGCGCATCGTGCGTGAGCACTTCGATCCACGCGATTCGCTTACCCCCGTGGGGCGCGATGAGTTACTGGCCCGGGTCAAACTGGGTGAAACCATGGTCATCGACGTGCGCCCCGCCGTGGAATACCAGGCGGGCCACATCCCCGGCGCGATCAATATCCCGGTGGATGAACTTCCGCAGCATCTGGATTCTTTTCCGCACGGGCAAGAAATCGTCGCCTACTGCCGTGGCCCCTACTGCATGTTGGCGTTCGAGGCCGTGGCGAAGCTGCGCGAAGCCGGCTTTCAAGCACGTCGTCTCGAAGATGGCTTTCCCGAGTGGAAGGCTGAAAACCGGCCGGTCGTGAGCGGATCGCAGGATTCGTAGGCATCATTCTTCGCTCGGCGCGTGTGTTGTATTGCAGGCACACAAAGTGAAGTAATCGGCCGCAGCCGCGAGACGAAACACTTGTAGGGTGCGCACGGCGCACCCTACGGAATCAGGGGGGGTAATGCGGCAACGCTCGCCACGATTTCAACAGCCTACGCGCACCGCCCCTGATTCATCGGCATCACACGTCGGCATAAGCGTTTCCCCCCCCCCGCAAAATTAATTGTTGACAGAAGTTCTTGTCGTTCCCACTATTCAAGCGTTCTCTTGATTAGTTGAGTGGAGGCGATATGGACGTATTCGCAATTCTGGCCGGACTGGCTACCGGCATAGTGCTGGGCATCTTCGGCAGTGGCGGTTCCATCATCGCGATGCCGGCGCTCATGTATTTACTGCATGTCGAGCCGAAATCGGCCATCGCCATGAGTCTGGGCGTGGTCGGTGTCACCGCGACGCTGGCGGCCGTTGACCACTGGCGGCGCGGCAACGTGGAGCTGCGCGTGGCACTGGTGTTCGGCATCTTCGGCATGGCGGGCACTTTCGCCGGGGCTCGCCTGGGATTGCTGACGCCGGTGGTGGTGCAACTGGGTCTGTTCGCCCTGGTGATGTACGCCGCCGCCTGGCGCATGTTGCGACCTGTCACACCCAAGCCGGTTCCAGCGGGCGGGATGGTGGCGGTCGGCGGGAGCACGGCGGCGTTGGGCGGCTGTCATGTTTTCTTCTCTCCCCGCATGACCCACATCGCTCTGCACGGCATCGGCGTCGGCGTGCTTGCCGGCTTGGTCGGCGTGGGTGGTGGATTCCTGATCGTGCCTGCTCTGGTGCTGCTTTCCGGCATCCCCATGAAGCAGGCGGTGGCCACTTCCCTGGCTATCGTCGCCGCACAGTCCTATGCCGGTTTCGTCGGCTATATGGGCGGTGTGCCCATCGACTACGCCTTGATGGGCTCCTTCACAGCCGTCACGGTGCTGGGCAGCTTTGTGGGGATGCGCTTGGCCGGACATGTGTCGCAGGCGGGCTTGAAGCGTGCCTTTGCCGTATTTCTGTTGTTCGTCGCAACTTACATCCTGCTGAAAAGCGTCCTTTGAAGGAGATCGAAATGTTCAAATCCGTGTTGATTTTTGTTGTCTCTGGCCTTGCCCTGTCGGCGCTTCCCGTTCTTGCCGCCGAACCGACAAGTGAGGTGGAGGACGTTGTGCGGGGAATGGCGCAATCCGTTCAGGATGCCAGGGGCGTCGCGGGAAAGTATCTCCAGGGGCAAGTAAAGTGGGCCGGTGTCTGGATGGAAGAGCGGCAAGTTTGCGACCAGGGCAAGCTCAATCCGACGGGCCAGCGCATCGTTCAAGCCGGTCAGCGTTACTCGCATGACAGCGGCGCCAGGCTGACCTTGTTTACCCCACCCGAGAGTGAACCGGCGGTACGGCGCGACGTGGCCGAGATCGCGCCGGAAGTGACGGTACGCGGCAACGCCATGATCGGCCACCACTGCTATCTGGTCATCAGCAAGTAGGACGAAACGATGGAAATCAGGGTCGTTTCGCAACAACCGCCCGGCGGGCGCTGCACCTTGTTTGCGGACTATGCCGAGGTTCTGGCCAGCCTGCCCGGCGCGCGGGTGGAAGTAACCTTCACCACGCTACGCGACGCCCACGGCATGGGTTTTCCGTCCCTGCTCCTGAATGGCACGGCGGTGCCACCGGCTGATGGAGTGATCCTGATGCCGGCGGATATTCTTGCCGAACTGTCGATCCAGGGACTGGATGACGAAGCCCTGATCGGCCTGGCCGAGGTGCTGGAGGCGCCTCTGGAACGAATGCTGGAAGGCGCGGACCTGGCTTTCTGAAATATTGCTTACATGAACAACACACAAGGAGACACCCGATGTCCAAGCAACACAGCCTGTCCACCCGAGCCATTCACGGCCATAGCGGCAAAGATGCGCACGGCAGCCCGCACATCCCGATCTACAACACCACCACGTTCGCGTTCTCCTCGACCGCCGACCTGCTCGATGTGGTGGATGGCCGCAAACCCGGCGCCCTGTACACCCGCTATGGCCTGAATCCGAGCATCTTCGCGCTGGAAGAAACGCTGGCCGGTCTGGAAAGCGCGGGGATGGCCTGGGCGTTCTGCTCCGGCATGGCGGCGGAAACGGCGCTGTTCCTGACCCACGGGCGCGAGGGCATCGTCTGTATCGGCGATGCCTACGGCGGCACCCTGGAACTGTTGGCCAGCCAGTTGCCGCTGCTGGGAATCAAGACCCATCTCATCCTCGGCAGCGAACTTGACCGACTCGACGCGCTCCTCGCCGACGGTGCCAAACTGGTGTTCTTCGAGACGCCGACCAACCCGACCCTGGAACTGCTCGACATCCGCGCGATTGCCGCCAAGGCCCACGCCCACGGCGCCAGGGTCGTGGTCGACAACACCTTTGCTTCGCCGGTCAATCAGCGCCCGCTGGAACTCGGCGCGGATTTCGTCGTGCACAGCGCGACCAAGTATCTCGGCGGGCACAGCGACCTCACCGCCGGTGTGCTGATGGGATCGAAGGAACTGCTCATGCCGGTATGGAACTGGCGCAAAAATCTGGGCTCGATGATCGCCCCGGAAATTGCTTCGCTGCTGTCGCGCAGCCTGCGTTCCCTGGTGGTACGGGTTCGTCAGCAGAACGCCGGCGCGCAGGCGGTGGCCGAAGCTATGGCGCGTCATCCGAAGGTGGCTCGCGTGTTCTATCCGGGCTTGCCCGACTTCCCCGGCCATGCTCTGGCCAAGGCGCAGATGCACGGCTACGGCGGCATGCTCTCCATCGAGGTGGCCGGCGGCGGCGAGTGTGGAACAAACGTGGCGACGCGAGTGGCCGACCGGCTGCGGCTGTTCGCCCTGGCGCCTTCCCTGGGTGGAGTGGAAAGCCTGGTCACCCAGCCCTGCACCACTACCCACCACGGCCTGACGCCTGAAGAACGCGCACGTCGCGGGATTTCCGATGCCATGTTGCGCCTGTCGGTGGGGCTGGAAGATGCGAATGACCTGATCGCCGACCTGGAGCAGGCGCTGGCATGAGTAAAGCGATGTGCGATCCGATCTACCTCGATTACAACGCCACCACGCCCATCGACCCGCGTGTAACCGAGGCCATGCTGCCCTTCTTGCGCGGGCATTACGGCAACCCATCCTCGGATCACGACTACGGCCGCCGCGCAAAGGCGGCCGTGGAAAACGCACGCGGCGAGGTGGCGGCGCTGATCGGCGCAAGACCGGACGAGATCGTCTTCACCAGTTGCGCCAGCGAGGCCAACAATCTGGCGCTGCTCGGTGCCACGCGCGCCTTGCGGGAGGGTGGCCGCCGTGGGCTGCTGTTTTCCGCAGTCGAGCATCCTTCCGTGGCGCAACCCATGCGGCATCTGGTGGAGAGAGGCTGGAACGGGGCGGAAATGCCGGTGGATGGCGCCGGGCGGGTTGATCCGGCTCGCGCCGCATCCGCGATCGCCACGCATGTGGCGCTGGTCTCGCTGATGCTGGCCAACAACGAGGTCGGCACGATCCAGCCGGTGCGCGCCGTCGCCGATCTGGCCCATGCCGCCGGCGCGTTGATGCACGTTGATGCCGCCCAGGGCGTCGGCAAGATTGCCGTCGATGTGGGCGCGCTCGGCTGCGACCTGCTCACCCTGGCCGGGCACAAGTTTTATGCGCCCAAGGAGGTCGGCGCCTTGTACGTTCGCGCCGGCACGCCGCTCCAGCCGATCCAATACGGCGCCGGCCACGAAGGCGGGCTACGTCCCGGCACCGAGAACGTGCCGCACATCGTCGCCTTGGGCGAAGCGGCCAGGCTGGCGCTGGAGGAACTGGAAGCGGAGTCCGTGCATGTCCGCGCTTTGCGTGACGACCTGCACACCCGACTCGCCGCCGCCATCCCCGGCCTGCTACTCAATGGCCATGACCAAGAGCGCTTGCCCGGCACCCTGAACGTCTCCTTCCCCAAGGCCGCCGGCTGGCAGTTGCTGGCCGCCGCGCCGAATCTGGCGGCTTCCACCGGCTCCGCCTGCCATGCCGGGCAACACGCGGTTAGCTGTGCCCCCGGCTCGGAAAAATCGCCCGATCCGCCTGATGAAGCCCCTACCCTTCGGTACCCCGAGGGGGCCAAGTCGTTCTTGGGGCGGCCCGGCGAACGACTTGAGAGCGGCGTGCTGGGCCCGATGGGGCTTTCCGATGAGCGCGCCGCCGGGGCGGTACGCCTGCCCCTGGGCCGCTACAGCACGGCGGCGGAAATTGAGCAAGCCGCCGCCGCCCTGATCGCCGCCTGGCGTCATATCACGACATGAGCCCGGCGGAGTACGACGCCTGGTACAGCACCCCGCGCGGGCGCTGGATCGGCGAAACCGAGTTCCGCCTGCTGCAACGCCAGCTCGCACTACAACCCGGCGAGACCTTGCTGGATGTGGGTTGTGGCACAGGTTGGTTTACTCGCCGCTTCGCTGCCGACAACGGCTGGTACGTCACCGGTTTGGACACCGATGCCGACCGCCTGACCTACGCCCGCGCTCATGGTCGCAACGAGCGTTACCGGAAAGGCGATGCCCGCGCGCTGCGCTTTGCCGATGCCAGCATCGACTGCGTGGTCTCGGTTGCCGCCCTCTGCTTCGTCGATGGCTGGCAGCAGGCTCTGCGCGAAATGGTGCGGGTAGCGCGGCGGCGGGTGGTGGTCGGCCTGCTCAACCGGCACAGTCTGTTGTGGCGAGAGAAAGGACGAGTTGAGGAAAATGACGGAGGGACAGGCGGTTATCAGGGCGCCTACTGGCACAGTGCCGACGAAATTCGAGCAGCCCTGGCGGCGTTGCCGCTGGCCAATATCCAGGTCCACACGGCGCTGTTCCTGCCCAGCGCCTCACCCTTCGCCCGCAGCTGCGAACACTGCCTGCCGAACCGCCTACCCTGGGGTGGTTTTCTCGTCGCGGCGACGGATAAGCGGCAATAATCCCGGAAACCCTTTTCCGGCCATCCCATGACTTCCAGATTGTTTGCCCTCTGCGTGGCGGCGCTTGCCGCCTTGCCCAGCCTCCAGGCCGCCGCCGCCCAGACCGAGAAAGTCGATCCCGATACCGGCGCGGCGACCTGGGAAACCCAGGCCCACGGTGTCACCCTCTCGCTCACCCAGATCCTGCCGGACCAGGCGCGGGCGTTTTATCTCAATCGCGGCTTTCCACCTAAAGCGGCGGAACCTTATGCCATCGCCTGTGTGTACATGACGGTGCTGCGTAACGATGCCGCGCCGGGCGAGTTGAGCTTCCGCCTGGCCGACTGGAGCGTGCAGAGCGAAGGCCAGGTACGCGCGCCCAACGCCGTGGAGGAATGGATGACGCAATGGCGGGCACTGGGCCTGACGGAAGCGGCGCAAATCGCTTTCCGCTGGGCACAGTTCCCGCCGCAACAGGAGTACGCCGTCGGCGAGTGGAACCAGGGCATGCTGACCACCGGCCTGCCGCCCGGCAGCCGTTTCGATCTGATCGCCCGCTGGACGGTGGCGGGAAAAACCTATGAAGGGAAACTGGAAAATGTCGTTTGCGCGCGCTGAAACTGGGATGAAACGAGGCTTGGTCGCTCTCCTGCTGGCTGGCATGACCGCCCTGTCCTGCCTCGCCGCCGATCTGCCGCCGTTGACCCACGGCCTCACCCCGATGATCGAGCCCAAGCCCGCGCCGGCGCTGCGCCTCGGCGACCTGGACGGCAAGATGCACGATCTGGCCGATCTCAAAGGCAAACTGGTCGTGGTCAACTTCTGGGCGACCTGGTGCCCGCCCTGCCGCCGCGAAATGCCCTCGCTGGAACGCCTCAGGCAACGCCTTCAGGCGCGCGGCCTGGCGGTGCTGGCGGTAGACGTGGGTGAGGATGCCGATACGGTATTTGCCTTCACCGGCCAACTGGAACCGGCGCCCGGTTTCCCCCTGTTGCTGGATCGCGACTCGCAGGCCATGCAACGCTGGAAGGTCAAAGGCTTGCCGACCACCTTTGTTGTCGACGCCGCCGGGAATGTGATCTACCGCGCCGTGGGCGGGCGCGAATTCGAGCACGACGCCGTCGTCAGCCAGTTGTTGCCGCACCTGCCCGTCCAGTAAGCCCGGAGTGTCCAAGCCCTGAGTTTGCTGTTGCTACGCATGAAGGTGCCGGAGAGTGTGGCTTCCCCCTTTGGGAAAGGGGGATTGAGGGGGATTTCTCCACGGGTGGTGCGTGTGCGAGCCTCCGAAAATCCCCCCTAACCCCCCTTTAACAAAGGGGGGAACCTCGCCGGCGCTGTCTCTATCCGCCGGCGGTCTCTATAGTGCCGGGCATCACAACCGCGGGAATACCCATCATGGTTTGGGAAGCCTGGCTCACGCTTGCTGTCGTCACACTGTGCATCGGCCTGTTGGCCAGCAACCGATACCCGCCCGATACGGTGATGCTGGGCGGCCTGACGCTGTTGCTGCTGGCCGGCGTGCTGACCCCCGCCGAGGCGCTGGCGGGGCTGTCCAACGAGGGCATGGTGACGGTGGCGGTGCTCTATGTGGTGGTTTCCGGCTTGCAGGAAACCGGGGGCACGGCCTGGGTCTCGCAGTCGCTGCTGGGCAAGCCGCGTTCGGTGGCGCATGCGCAGATGCGTTTGATGGCGCCGGTTTCGTTTCTCAGCGCCTTTCTCAACAACACCCCGGTGGTGGCCATGTTCATTCCGGCGGTGCAGGACTGGGCCAAGCGCCACGGCATCTCGGCATCCCACCTGATGCTGCCTTTGAGCTATGCCGCCATCGCCGGCGGCACCTGCACTTTGATCGGCACCAGCACCAATCTGGTGGTCAACGGCCTGCTGGTCGGGCAGACCAAGGAGGCGAGCCTGGGCATGTTCGACATCGCCTGGGTGGGCGTGCCCACCTTGCTGCTGACCCTGCTCTTCACCGCCCTGTTCGGCCGCCGCCTGCTGCCGGAGCGGCATTCCATCCTCAGCCAACTGGAGAATGCGCGCGAGTACACCGTGGAAATGCTGGTGGAGCCGCACAGCCCGCTGGAAGGCAAGACCATCGAGGAGGCGGGCCTGCGCCAGTTGCCCGGCATGTATCTGGTGGAAGTGGATCGCGATGGCCATCTGATGCCGGCGGTATCGCCACAGCAAACCTTGCGCGGCGGCGACCGGCTGCTGTTCGCCGGGGTGGTGGATTCGGTGCTCGACCTGCAGAAGATTCGTGGCCTCAAGCCCGCCACCGATCAGGTGTTCAAGCTGGGATCACCGCGCCACCAGCGTTGTCTGGTCGAAGCGGTCATCTCGGAAAGTTTTCCGCTGCTGGGAAAAAGCATCCGCGAGGGGCGTTTCCGCACGCTTTACCAGGCCGCCATCATCGCCGTGGCGCGCAACGGCGAACGCATCAACCGCAAGATCGGCGACATCGTGCCGCGACCGGGCGACACGCTGTTGATGGAGACGCATCCCAGCTTTCTCGAACGCTATCGCAATACCCGCGATTTCCTCCTGATCAGCCGACTCGACAATTCCACCCCGCCGCGCCATGAACGCGCCTGGATCGCGGTGGCCATCATGGCCGGCATGGTGCTGCTCGCCACGCTGGGCTGGCTGAGCATGTTGCAGGCCTCCATGCTGGCGGCCGGATTGATGTTGTTGAGCCGCTGCACCTCCGCCTCGGCCGCGCGCCGTTCGATGGACTGGCAGGTGCTGCTGGTCATCGCCGCCGCGTTCGGCATCGGCATCGCGCTGGAGAAAACCGGCGCCGCCGGCATGCTCGCCGGCGGCCTGGTCGGCCTGGCCGGTGACAACCCCTGGGCCACGCTGGCGTTGATCTTCCTGGCCACTTCGCTGTTCACCAACCTGATCACCAACAACGCGGCCGCCGCCCTGATGTTCCCCATCGCCCTGGCCGCCGCCGCGCGCCTGGATGTCAGCGTGCTGCCCTTCGCCATCGTCATCATGAAAGCCGCCTCGGCCAGCTTCGCCACCCCCATCGGCTACCAGACCAACCTGATGGTCATGGGACCGGGAGGCTACGCCTTCAGCGACTACCTGCGCATGGGCGTGCCGCTGACTTTCATGACCGGAATATTGACCGTGCTGATCGCGCCACTGGTGTGGCCGTTCTGATTGGGAAAGCACGGCGTAGGCCAGGTTGGCGCACAGCGACTACCTGGCGATCGTCCCTCAAATTGTGAGGTTAATCGTCAGGTAGCGATAAAGCCGCAACCTGACCTACGCAGGATTTCCATGTTCGGGGGCCTCCGATCAGCCATGGACGGTCAGGTCGCCTCGGGAGGCTTGGGCGGCTTCTTGCGGCGATTCCGGAAGGATTTCCGGCCCTCTCGCGGCTCCCCGCCCTCTCCGCCCTCTCCGGGGGGGTTGGGCCGAGGATGCGGGTTGGGCCGGGGGTTCGGTCTGGGGTTACCGTGCCCGGAAGGCGCGTTCGCGCGCTGACGCGAGCGTGGCGGCGCGCCATCCGAGCGTGGTTGTTGCGGCGCGCCATCCGCGCGATTTCCAGGTGCCAACGAGATTTCCAGCTCGTGGAGTTCATCCCATTCGGTCTCGGTGCGCAGCCGGTCGGGGATGGCCAGAAGCTCTTGCAGGCGACGGCGGGGGGGGACAGGTAGTGGCTCATTCATGGCGGCATTATCCCATTCCAAGGCGGTAACGGCCGATCAAGGCGTTTCGTTTTTCTTTGATTCTGACGCAAAACCCAGGGCACGCCAGCCGGCGATGCCCAATTTCTTCAGGGTTTCGATATTGCGGCCGTAGATCGCCTCGGCATCGGGATACGTTTCCACGGCGCGCGCGATGCTGTCTTCGCGGATCAGATGCAGGGTCGGGAACGGCGAGCGATTGGTGTAGTTGCTGATGTCATCCGGCTCGGTATCGGCGAACTGAAATGCCGGGTGGAAGCTGGCGACCTGGAGGACGCCCTCCAGCCCGTGCTCTTCCACCGCCGCTTCGGCGATGATCGTGAAGTCGTTGAAATCCTCGAAATCCGCCAGCAGGGTCGGATGGATCAACAAAGTAGTGTCGATTTCCGCCGGGTCGGTCGCCGCCAACAAATCCAGCTCGCGATCCAGATCTTCGAGAAAGCCGTCGAGGTGGGTGGCCTCGCTGACCACGAAACGCACCTGATCCTTCACGTAGACCGATTTGGCGAAGGGGCACAGATTCAGCCCGATCACCGCCTTTTCCAGCCATTGCCGCGTGGCGGCGAGCACTTCATCCTTGTTCACTGCTTCCTGAGTCATGTTGCTTCCAGTAAAAAATGTAGCGCAGGCTTCCAGCCTGCATCGTAGGGCTGATCAGAACAACGAAGCAGGCTGGAAGCCCGCGCTACAGAGCACCGCATCCCCCACCCCGATCCGGCCCCCGACCAGCACCCGCGCGTTCACCCCGCCATGCCCACGCATCGCGTTATACCCGCCCGGGCCGAGAACTTCCTCCATGCGCGAACAGGGCGCGCAATGGCCCGTCACTTCCAGCACCACCTCGGCGCCGATCCGCAGCCGCAAAGGCCGGTCGCGGAACAGCGCGCGAGCGGCCATCAGGTTGAGGCCGGACACCACCAGATTGCGCCGCAACAGCGCCGGATCGACGCGCTCCCGACCCAGGAACGCCGCCACCACGGGCAGATGCTCGGCCTGGATCAGGGTGATCTGGCGGGCGCCGCCTTCCGGACGAACCGGCGCGCGCCGCGCGGCGCGGTCACCCTCCAGGCCGCGTGCCGCGATCGCCAGGGCGGTGGCCACAGACAGCAGCGGCGCCCGACGCTCAGGTCGCAGAAAAACCTGTTCGACGCGGCCCGCGCGCGGGAAATGCCCCGTGAGATCGCGCATCGACGGCTTGTCGGCGTCAGGACTCACGGCTGCCCATGCGCGCCGCCAGGCTCTCCCAGCGCATTTCCCGCAGGCTCTGCGCCAGGCGGTGCACCTCGCCGGTTTCCACCAGCCGGCGCCGCTCCAGCCCCTCCTTCACCCCATGGTGGCGCAGCATCTCGCGCAGCGCCTCGTTCTTGCGCTTCACATCCGGGTTGAGCACATCGCCACGCCGGGTGTGAAAGGCATCCTCGCCCGCTTCACAGACCGTGGTGAAGACGTTGAACTGGCGGCAAGCCATCGGCCGCAGCGGGTGAATCGCGCAGGCATCATCGACCAGGAACGGGCAGGCGCCGAGGTCGCGATGCCGGAGCAGTTGTTGCCGCACCCGTTCGCGAATTTCCCCCTCCAGCTTCTCCACGGCAAACCAGGTGATGCCCATCAATTCCAGCGGATAGACCGGGATGTCCGTATGGCTGCGGCAACAACTCGCGCACCCCCGCGCGCAGGCCAGCTTGCGGCCATCGGCCTTGATCGCGGCGGCCACACCCTGATTGGTGATGAACTGGATTTCAAGCAGCAAAGCCAGCCAGGGCAGGCGTTTTTCGTCGTCGGGAAAGCGCGGGCGCGCGGGTTTGCTGGACATGCGAGGGAAGGGATATGAACCAGTGGGGAGAATAGCAGGATGGCACGTCGTTTGACTGAGCCCACCACGCGGCAACCCGCCCGCTACTTCAAACCAATCACGAAGCGATGCTTACCGGAGACGGTGCGCGGAATCTCGTCGAGGTAGTTCACTTCCAGGCGCATTTCGGCGTCCACGTCGCGGCGCAGGCGGTCGCGCAGGTCGGACACGGTCTCGGCGCTCAGCGGCGCGGCGGCGACCAGGTTGAGGGTGAGGCGGTCGATCTCGGCCTGCGCCCACTGGTATTGCCTGATCTGGGTCATGCCGTAGAGGAGGCGGTTGAAATAGGCGGGGTGGAAGGTGGCGCCGGCGCGGGTGCGGATCAGATCGTTCTTGCGGCATAGGCCCATTTCCATCAGCGGGAACGGCGAGCCGCAGGGGCAGTCGCCTTCGAGCAGACGGCCGGAGTCGCCGACATCGTAGCGGATGAAGGGCATCAGGCGGTTGGTGAGCGAGGTGACCAGAAAGCGGGCCTCACCTTCACTTTCCATATCCACGGATTCGAGATGCACCAGGTCGGCGAAGACGTGCATGTGACCATGCCGGCATTCCCAGGCGATGTTCGGCACCTCGCGGCAGCCGTATTGGTTGAACACCTTGCAGCCGAAGGCTTCTTGCATCAGTTCGCGCTGGCTGTCGGCGAGCATTTCGGCGGTGGAGTAGACGCCGATCAGGCTGGCCGGCATGGGCAGGTGGTTGGCGAGGAGGTAGCGGGCGAGTTCGCTCATGGCGGAGGCGTAGCCGTAGAGCAGGGTCGGCCGCCAGGTCTGGATCGCGCGCGCCCATTCGTTCAGTTTCGCTTCGCTGTATTCGACGGCGGCGATGGTTTTCTCGGCGGATATGAAGTCACCCAAATGAGCGCTCCAGCCGTCGCCGAATACCCCGCCCTTGGCGGTGTCGTGGCGCGCGCCCCAGAAGTACATCACCTTCTGCCCCGGCCGCCAGCCGGACATCATGAAGCCGCGCATCATGCCGGCGCGCATCAACTCGTGTTTGGCCTCGTCGTACCAGAACGCCAGCGGTTTGCCGGTGGAGCCGCCGGTGTGGCCGAGCTTGGCCTGGGCGCGGTCGGCGTCGCTGGAGAGCAGGTCGTCGAGGCGGCTGGCGACGGCTTCCTTGGTGAGGATGGGGAGGTCATGGAATGCGGCGCCATCAAGGCCGGAGAAATTCTCCCGGTAATAGGGCACGTTGTTGCCGGCGTGGGCGACGATGTCCGCGAGGTCGCGCCGCTGCTTCTCCAGCACAGCTTCCCGGCTCAAGGCCTGGTTGCGCAGGAGTTGGTCGAGCTGGGCGTAACGAACGGGATGGCGGCGACGGTGCAGCCAGTGGCGGAGCGCGGGAATCATGCTTTCACAGCAACATCACCTTCGCCGGCGTTCCGGCGCGTTGTTTCAATCGCGTGTCAAATGTGGCGAATGCTTCCGCTGTGTGCCCGGAGGCCAGATGCAGGGCATCGGCAAAATCCATTCCGGCCTCATAGCGGGCCAATGCCTCGGTGACAACGGCGGCGTCTTCCAGGGTGATCTGGGGCAGGCCGAGGAGTTTGCGGAATGCCGCCAGGATGACCGGCGGCGAAAGTTGGTAGCTGTAGCGCAACACCCATTCCGTCTCCAGCAGCACCGTCTTGGCTATCAGGATGTTCTCGCATCGAAACAAGTCGGCCGCTCGTTCCGTCTGACCCGGATCGTCCCCGGTCAGCAAACGCACGAGCACATTGGTATCAATCGCGATCATGCTGGGCCTGGATACTGGCGGCGATGGCAGCGGCGATGGCGGCATCCATCTCTTCGACTGTCTTCGCGGGGCCGCTGTAGCCAAGGCAGCCGACGACATCCTCCAGCCGGGTGGCGGGATTGGATTTGATGGGTCGCAACAGGATGCCGTCGGCCGCATCCTCGACGCTGAATTCGACGCCGGGCTCCCAGTGGTGGGCGGCGCGGATGGATTTGGGCAGGATCACTTGCCCCTTGCTGGACAACCGGGTCGTCTCCATTTCACACCCCACAACGTAAGATCAAGGTAAGACAGGTTAGCAGCCCGTTGTGGTTTCTCGCAATCGGCTTCGCTTGGTGCGCGCGGCGCACCCTACGGGGTTGCTTGTAGCGCCGGCTTCCAGCCGGCTTCGTACCTCTAATTAGACGAACGAGCCGGCTGGAAGCCGGCGCTACAAAAGCACCTCCAACGCTTCGTTCCAGACTTGCCGGTCAAGGTGGAGGCCCTGGATCGCGGCGATCTGCCGGTCGCGCCAGTTTCCCCAGTTTCCGGGCGCGTCGATGCGCGCGTAGCAGGGCGAGGTGGTGCCGAAGTTGTGCGCGATGTTGCCGACGAAGGCGCGGAAGTTGGCCAGGGCGCCAGCCAGTTCTTCCGCCTGATTCCACCAGTTGGCCGGCGCTTCGAGCAGCGAGGTCAGCAGGTCCAGCCGTTCCAGGATGGTCTGCTGCTTTATCCGGTATTTCTCGCGCATTTCGGCACGCACGCTTTCCAGGGTTTCCGCGACCACGCTTGTCGGGAGCGGCCGCGCCGGGTAGCCCAGCGCGGTCAAGCGCTGCATGGAAAACAGCATGACGTCGCCGTGGAACTGGCGCTCGAATTCGCCGCAGAGGTCGACCAGCGCCTGTTCGGAGACGATGCCGGGGCGGAATTCGGAGGAGCCGGTCGCTTCCAGCGTGCGCTTGTGCAGCATCGGCAGGTTGGCGGAGACGAAACGCTCGCCCATTTCGGCTTTGAGCAGGCGGCCCATGGTGGGGCCGGACATGCGCAGGCGCAGCGGCGCGTAGGGGATGAACCAGTTCAGCGCCTCGGGCCGGAACACGTAGTTGCCGGTGTAGATGGTGCGCGCCGGCTGCACGCTGGCCAGCGCGTCCTGGTATTCGAACCAGGTGATGCGGGTGGGGTGTTCGCCGTGGAAGAAGCTGTTCAGGCGTTGCGAGAATGCCGCGAAGCAGACCGCGTTGTCGGGCCGCCCCGCCAGGGGGCAGCGATAGCGATAGGCGTCCCCAGCTTGCTGGAAGCCGAACAGGTCGGCCATGTCGTGATAAGCGGCGTCACCCCCGCCGGTGGCGCCGGGTTGCCGGTAGGCCTGGCCGGGTTCGCCGGCGGCCATTTCGCGCAGGAAACCGATCACGTCATCCATGAAATTGCCGGCCATCACCGCCGGCGAGACGGGCGGGTCGCCGACCACCTTGCCGGTCAGGATTTGCGCGTCGGTGCGGGTGAAGATTTCATCGAGGCGGTAGAGAAAGTTGACCGCGCAGACCTCCTTGCCGCCCTGCGCCGTAGCGACTTTCACCTTGAATTCCTGGTCGGCGTCGATGGTGTAGAACAACACGGCTTCGTCACCCGTGAACATCTCGGCCAGCTTCAGGTAGGCGATGTTGCGCATCATCGCCTGGCCCTTGTGGCCGTAAGCCTCGCGGCGGTGGACGCCGACGATGGCGGAGAGATCCGGCGAGCCTTTCTCCCCCCTTTGAAAAAGGGGGGCTGGGGGGGATTTCTCCGAGGGTTGTGCGAGTGCGACCGTTGCTAAATCTGATGAAGCCCCTACCCTTCGGTACCCCCTGCCCCCCTTTGGGAAAGGGGGGTTCTCCAGCCCCTCCATCAGCGCGAGCTGTTCGTCCAGGCCGAAATAGTGGGTGGTGAGCCCCGACTGGTCGAATTCACGGGCGATCTCACGGTGCTGCTTGATACATGCGGCGTCACTGGAATCGTCGGCCAGCAACACGGAAACCTTGCGCCAGCGGCCATCGACCTGGCCGCCATAGCCGTAGTTACGGCACAACTCCAGCAGACTATCGAGGCAATCCCTCAGGTGCAGCGGGCTGTCCGCCACCGGGATGGCGATGACGAAGTGGTGGCGGTGGTCTTCGCCCTGGGCGGCGATGAGTTGTTCCAGCTCGCGGAATGCGGCCTGGTAGGGCTTCAGCAGCGCTTCATTCAGACCGCCGTCCCAGAGCGCGCTTTCCAGTTCGGCGATGGCGCCGCGTTGATCCGCTATCCAGGCTTCGAGGTCAGCGGGCGGACAGATAGGTTGGGAAGGCATTCTTGTCCAGCATGATTTCGATGAGGTTGATCGAACCCTCCAGGTCCGCGTGGGCGAACAGGTCGTCGAGGTCGGCCTCGCATTCGATCTTGCGGTGATTGATGCCGAAGGACTGGGCCAGCAATTGGAAATCCGGATTGACGAAGTCGCAGTCGATGTAACGCTCGCCGTACAACTGGAACTGGTTCTTGCGGATCAGGCCCATGCTGGCGTTGTTGATGACCACCACGTTGAGCGGAATGGCGTAGTTCACCGCCGTCATGATCTCCATGCAGCACATCTGGAAGCCGCCATCGCCGAGGATGGCGAAGGTCGGGCCGTTCCTGGCGAAAAATTGGGCGCCGATGGCCGCCGGAATCGCGTGGCCCAGTGAGGAAATACCGGAATTCGGGAAGTAGTGGTTGGCGTGCGAGACATCAAAAAAGCTCTGCGCGAACACGATGTTGTCATCGAAGATCATCGCGTCTTCGGGAAAACGCGTGGCCAACCCGGCGAAGAACGCTTCCATGAGACGGAATTGCGTGTTCCGGTTAGCTTCTTCCTCACCCGGCGGCGACGCGGCGACCAGACGATGCGCGGCCAGTTTCTCTAGGCGAGCACTGGCAAGCCCATGGCTGGCCGCGTCGGATTCCAGCAAGGCCAGCAGTTCCGTCAGCACATCGCGAATGTCGCCGTGGATTGCCACATCCGCCGTGAACACCTTGTTCAATTGCGCGGCATCGCGGTCCACCTGCGCCACTTTCTTGTCGGCCAGCAATTTACTGTCCCACAGGTAGCTGGTGCGCTCGTTGAAGCCGGCGCCGAGAAAGATCACCAGGTCGGCATGCTCGACGATGTAGCGGTAGGCGTCGCCGTTCGAGGTGACGCCCAGACAACCGAGCGAGAGCTGCGAGCCTTCGCTCACCACGCCCTTGGCCTTGAGGCTGGAAGCCACCGGAATGCCCAGCGCCTTGCTCAGGCGCGCCACGTCGCCGCGCGCGCCGGCTTTGATCGCGCCATAACCGGCGACGATGACCGGCGTGCTCGCCGCCTGGATCAATCGCTCCAGCGCTTCCACCGGCCCGGACTGGGTTTGGCGCTGCTCGTTGTGGCGCGGAATATGGAGTTGATCGAGCACGCTCGCATCGACCAATTCCTTCTGCACGTTGTAGGGTATGGACAGCAGCACCGGGCCGGGATCGCGCGAGAACAAGGCGCGAGTGGCCTGATTGAGGACTTGGCCGAGGTAATCGGTGCGTTCGATGAGCTTGTGATAACGGGTGATGCTGCTGAACAGGCTGCCCTGGTCGATCGCCCCGCCTTCGCCGGAACTCTCCTGCAGGCCGCCCTTTCCGAAAATGTAGGTGGAGGTTTCGCCGGTAATCACCAGCACCGGCAGGCGTTCGGCATAGGCATTGGCGATGCCGGTCACCAGGTTGGTGGCACCGGGGCCGGCCGTGGCGATACAAGCAGCAACCTTGTGGGAAACCCTGGCATAGCCGCCGGCCATGAAGGCCGCGCCCTGCTCGTGCTTGACCAGCACACTGTGAACCCGCGAGCCATGCAGATGATCGTAGATAGGCAGGACATGCGCGCCCGGCATGCCGAAGATATGTTCGACGCCAAGACGCTCCAGATACCTGACGATCAATTCACTGACGGAAATTTTCATGTCGTTTGGCTTGCCGCGGCGCGCCGAACTCTTTCCTCGGTGCCGCGCGCCATACTGGTGCGGGGAAGGGGGCGGATTTGAGCACAAGACGCCCCCTGCGGGAACCGTGGAACAGCACCTGTTCGATTACGAAGGCGTTCGCGCCCCTGTAGCGCCGGCGTCTCGCCGGCTTCGTGGGCCTGATCAGAAGGACGAAGCCGGCGAGGCGCCGGCGCTACAGGGGGCAGGCTCAGCCGTTTTTAAGAAGCAAAAAAAAAGCCGGGTGTCCAGGACACCCGGCCGCTGTGAAACGTGGCTCAGTACAGTACGACCAGCACGACGCGACGGTTTTTCGCGCGGCCGTCGCGGTTCATGTTGCTGGCGACCGGCATGCTCTCACCGTAGGAGATGGCGGAAAGGCGATGCAGCGGGATGCCGCCTTTGGCATAGAGATAGCGGCGCACGGCATCCGCGCGTTGCTGGCCTACTTTCAGGTTGACCGCTTCGCTGCCGGTGCTGTCGGTGTGGCCCTGCACTTCGACGAAGACGCCGCGGCCTTCAGACTTGACCTTGCTGGCGAACTCGTCGAGCGCGGCCATCGCTTCCTTGCTCAACAGCGCCTTGCTATGGCCGAACTTGACCTTGTCTTCGGACAGCACGACTTCATAAGCCATCTTGCCTTCGGCCAGCTTGCCGGCGGCGGCGGCGCGTTCCAGCGCCTCCTGGGAGGTCTTGGAAATCTGGGCGATGTCGGTCTCGTTCTTGGTCAGGCGATCGCCCTGTGCCCGCAGCGTAATGACGGCGTCGTCGAGTCGCTTGCTGGTGGCATCCAGGCCGACGGCGCCGGATTTGATAGCGGCATCCGTGGTGTTGGCGCGGCTTTCCAGCGCTTCGACGCGGGTAGTAGCCGGCTTGAGCTGGCTTTGCACATATTCATGCACATATTCCTTGGTGGCACAGCCGGAAAGCATGAGTGCCATAACAAGCAACTTCGGAATGTTGTTCATCTAAAGCTCCATTGTTCTGCGGTAAGGTATTGATTGCAGGATAACTTATCGGCGTGGAACGTCCAACCTTGAATCAGGGTTTTTACTGCGACGGGTAATAAATATTTCCGGCGTCTTCCAGCTCTATCTTCACCGGCGTGTCGTCGAGCTGAACCGGATCGACACCCACCAGGCCGGGAAACACCACCACCGTGGCCACCATGAGCACCTGAATGATCAGGAAAGGCACCGCGCCCCAGTAGATGTCGGTGGTTTTCACCTCTCTGGGCGCCACGCTCTTGAGGTAGAACAGCGCGAAGCCGAACGGCGGGTGCATGAACGAAGTCTGCATGTTGATCCCCAGCAGCACGCCGAACCAGACCAGATCGATGCCCAGCTTGTGCGCCACGGGCGCCAACAGCGGGACGATGATGAAGGCGATCTCGAAGAAATCCAGGAAGAATGCCAGCAGGAATACCAGCAGGTTCACCACAAGCAAAAAGCCCAGTTCGCCGCCGGGCAATCCGGTGAGCAGCGATTCCACCCAGAGGTCACCGTCGAGCAGGCGGAACACCAGGGAAAAAACGGTGGAGCCGATGAGAATGAAGATGACGAAGGTGGTGAGACGAGTGGTGGCCTCCATCGCCTGTGTGAGCACCGTGCGTTGCAGCCGTCCCTTGGCCAGCGCCAGCAACAGGGCGCCCGCGGCACCCATGGCGCCGCCCTCGGTGGGCGTGGCGATGCCCATGAAGATGGTGCCCAGCACCAGGAAGATCAGCAGCAGCGGCGGCAGCATGGCGGAGAGCGATTTCAGCAGCAGCGCGCCGCCACGCAGGCTGCGCGCCTCGGCGGGCAACGCCGGCATGGCCTTCGGCCAGACCAGGCTGACGAGCAACACGAATCCGGCATAAAGCCCGGTAAGTATCAGGGCGGGAGTCAAGGCGCCGCGATACATGTCGCCCACAGAGACACCCAACTGGTCGGCCAGCACGATCAGCACCAGGGAAGGCGGGATGATCTGCGCCAGAGTGCCGGAAGCGGCGATGACGCCGCTGGCCAGGCGCTTGTCGTAGCCGTAACGCAACATGATGGGCAGGGAGATCAATCCCATCGCGATCACCGAAGCGGCCACCACGCCGGTGGTGGCGGCGAGCAGCGCGCCGACGAAGACCACCGCGTAGGCGAGGCCACCCCGGATCGGCCCGAACAACTGGCCGAGACTGTCGAGCAGTTCTTCCGCCATGCCGCTCTTTTCCAGGATCAAGCCCATGAAAGTGAAGAACGGAATCGCCAACAAGGTGGCGTTGGACATGATGCCGAACACCCGCTCCGGCAGCGCCTGCAATTGTTCGAAACCGAAATAGTCCAGTTGCGTGCCGACCAGGGCGAACAACAGGCCATTGGCCGCCAGCGAGAAAGCCACCGGGTAGCCGAGCAGCAGGAACGCCACCAGGCCGAGAAACATCAGGGGCGCCATGAGATCGAACATCACACGATTTCCTCGGCGTGTTCCTGAGCCAGGGGGGCGTGGCCGGCGAGGAAGGCGGCGCGTTTGATGACTTCCGCCACCCCTTGCAGCCAGAGCAGGCCGAATCCGAGCGGAATCGCGAATTTGATTGGCCAGCGCAACAAGCCGCCGGCATCCGGCGAGGTTTCACTCACCGCCCAGGACGCCGCGAACCCAGCCCAACCCATCCAGACCAGCAGTCCGCACAGCGGCAGCAGAAACAACAGGCCGCCGAACAAATCCACCCAGGCCCGCAAGCGCGGCGAGAAACGCCCATAGAGGATGTCGATGCGGACATGGCCGTTGTGTTTGAGGGTGTAGCCGGCGCCGAGAAGAAAGATCAGGGCGAACAGATACCACTGGATTTCCAGCCAGGCGTTGGAGGAACGGTCGAAGCCATAGCGCATGACCGCGTTGCCGGAGGAAATCAGCGTGGCGGCGAGCACCAGCCACATGGCGGCGCGGCCGACGCGCTCATTGAGCGCGTCGATGGCACGGGAGAGGGAGAGGAGGTGGTTCATCCGAGATTGTCCATTAGCCAAAGTAGGCATGTAACGCAGGCGTCCCGCCTGCTTCGTAGGCATGATCGGAAGGACAAAGCAGGCGGGACGCCTGCGCTACAGGTGGGCCTCCGGCTAATGGACAATCTGGGTTCATGTCTATTGACCGTCATTCCCGCATTCACGGGAATGACGGTGGCTGTTCACTCGCCCGCTATCGTCATGTTCCCGATGAGTATCGACCCCACCCGGCGTGAACCGCGTGTTTCCACATCCTTGCCGATGGCGACGATGCCACCCAGCATGTCGCGCATGTTGCCGGCGATGGTGATTTCCTCCACCGGATAGGCGATCACGCCGTTTTCCACCCAGAAACCCGCCGCCCCGCGCGAATAATCGCCGGTCACCATGTTCAGTCCCTGGCCCAGCAACTCGGTCACCACCAGGCCGCTACCCATCTTCTTGAGCAGCCCGGCGAAGTCCTCGCCGGTGGAAGGCACGATCAGGTTGTGGTTGCCGCCGGCGTTGCCGGTGGTCTTCATGCCCAGCTTGCGGGCGCTGTAGCTGCCCAGGAAATAGCCCTGGATCACGCCGTCGCGCACCACCTCCCGCTCATGTGTCGCCACGCCTTCCGAGTCGAACGGCGCCGAAGCCAGGCCACGCGGCAGGAAAGGGTTCTCAAACAACTGGAAGAAGGACGGGAAAACCTGGCTGCCCAGGCTGTCGAGCAGGAAAGAGGATTTGCGGTACAGGTGGCCGCCGGAAATGGCCGAGACGAAGCTGGCGATCAGGCCGGTGGCGATGGGGGCCTCGAACAGCACCGGGCACTGCCGAGTGGACAGCTTGCGCGCGTTCAGGCGCCGCACCGTGCGCTCTCCGGCGCGCCGCCCCACCGACTCCGGGCTATCCAGATCCTCGGCGGCGCGCGCCGTGGTGTACCAGTAGTCGCGCTGCATGGCGCCGTCTTCCTCGGCGATCACCGCGCACGAAAGGCTTTGCCGCGTGGTCGGATAACCACCGGAAAAACCCAGGCTGTTGGCATAGATGAATTGCGAACTCTGTGTGGACAGAGAAGCGCCTTCCGAATTGTTGATGCGCGTATCCACGCCCAGCGCCGCCGCCTCGCATTCCTGTGCCAGGGTGGTCCCCAGCGCCACATCGACCGCCCAGGGGTGATAGATGTCCAGATCCGGCAGCAGGCGCGCCAGCAGGTTTTCCTCGGCCAGGCCGGCGCAATCGTCCTCGGCGGTATAGCGGGCGATGGTCAGCGCCTTTTCCACCGTGCGCGCCAGCGCGGCCGGGGAAAAATCGGAGGTGGAGGCATGGCCGCGCCGCTGCCCCAGATAGACCGTGACGCCGATACCCTTGTCGCGGTTGTGCTCTATGGTTTCCACCTCGCCGTGGCGCACGGAAACATTCAAGCCGCTACCTTCGGAGACTTCCGTCTCGGCGGCGGAAGCGCCGCCGGCGCGGGCCAGATCAAGCGTTTTTGCGGCGAGTGCCTGCAAGGTCTCGCGGGTAAAGCTGAATGGGCTGTCGGACACGGTAGAACCTGACTTTTTGGCAAAGGCCGCTATGATACCCGCCCCTCGCTATCCGCCCGCATGCCATGCGCCACCATCCGGAAGAACACGACGAGAACGCCGATGATTTCGCGGATTCCCGTATCAGCAAGACCCGACGCAAGAACGAAATGAACGCCCTGCAGGACCTCGGCGTGGAACTCGTCAAGCTGTCGCGCGAGCGCCTGGAAAAAATGGATTTGCCGGAACGACTGCTCACGGAATTGCTGGAAGCGCGGCGGCTCAAGGCAAACGGCGCCATTCGTCGCCAGATGCAGTTCATCGGCAAGCTGATGCGCGATGTGGAAGTCGAACCCATCGTCGAACAACTGGCCATCATCCGAGGCGAATCGAGTGCCGCCAAGGCCGAGTTCCATGCACTGGAACACTGGCGCGATCGCCTGCTGGAGAACGATGCGGCGCTCACGGAATGGCTGGCTCTGCATCCCGACGCCGACTCCCAACAAATGCGGCAACTGATACGCAACGCCCGCAAGGAAGCAGCCGAGAGCAAACCGCCCAAATCCAGCCGCCAGTTGTTCCGCTTGTTGCGGGATACCGCTCCGTAGGAGCGACCTTCAACGCTTGTAGCCATGTAGCGCCGGCGCTCATGGCCATCTCGGCTAATCGACCATCTAGCAGCCAGTCATCATGAATTGAATGGATCGTAGGATGTGGTTACCGAAGAGTAGGGGCACGATTGCGTCCTGGTGTTCCAACATGACTGACCATCTAGGTTCATAACGTCGGCACCCCTGCCGACATCCCGACAGTCTTTCCAGAGTTGTCGGGTGTTTTTACATTCCCGATCCAGAAAACAGTTGATTGCGCGCCACTACTGCAAGGTTACGAACGGCATGGTGCTTGCTTTATACCCAAGCCGCTATTTGTAACAGCTTCCCACCACCGTGCCTCGCAACGCCCTCCCCTCTCTCCCAACTCCAGGTCCAGACCTGGCGACCGGGATTCCCTCGCATCCCGGCGTGCTGATCAACCTGCTCGACGCCCTGGCAGGTTCCAGCAGCTTGAGCGAAGAGGCGCGAACCTGGTTGATGCTCGACCCGGGACTGGCGCTGTCCATTCTGAATCTCTCGGCACATCATGGCATTGCTTCTAGTCAATACAGCTTCGCCGAGCTATGTGACGGGGTGTCGCTCACCACCTTGAAAGGGCTGGCCAGCGATGCCGCCATCCGGCAACTGGCCAGCCCCGATACAGCGATTGCGGATGCCGACTGGTTGCGCGCGATATCCCTCGCCCATTTGTGCCGCGCGCTGGCGCGACACACGGCATATCCGGCTCCCGACGAAGCCTGGCTGGCCGGCTTGTTCTGTTCCCTTCCGGGTAGCCAGACGACCTTGTCCAAGTTGCCGATACGCGGCTTTCTCGCCGATGTGCCACGTTTTCTGCACGAACCGGCCAGCCGTCTGCGCGACGCCACTCCCTTGCCGCGTCTGGCCGCCATGGCTTGGCGACTGCTGGAGAAGCGCACCCCGGCGGACATCGATACGTTATCCTTGCCGCCCCCTCCAGACCATGCATCACTCAGGGCAATCCTCCAGGAAATGGATAAATCGGTTGAAGTCTTCTCGGCGCTAGCGCGGGCGCAACAGGATTTGACTGGGGCAGTCGCGCGTTTCACGCGGGCGGAACTCGCCACGGTGGGGATGCACGAAAGAAGCTGTGAAGGTGTGCTGGCGGCAGCCCGCCTGCTGGCGGAACAGGAGGGCTTATACGACCCGCTCTATCTGCGCCTGGATAAACGTACCAGCATGCTCGAATCGCAAGACCTGGGGGAGTTTCGCGCGTCACCCATCTCGATCCGGGTGGAAGGCAGCAATAGCGCCGCGGTGCGCGCCCTGTTCACGCGCATGCCCGTGGTGGCCTACACCGGCGCGGGTAGCGATGCCGCCCTGGTCGATATGCAACTGGCGCGTCAGGCCGGAGCGGACGGTGTGGCCGCCATCCCGGTGGGCGAAGGGGCCACGCGCGGAGTTTTGCTGGTTTGCGGTGACCGCGAGGCGCTGGCCGACCTCGCCGCCCATGCGGAACGCTACACCCGCCTGGGTGAACTTGCGGCACAAGCCATCCACCCGGCCGAGGCGACGCCGGAAGCGGGCGACCCTTACCTGGGCAGCCGCGTGCGCCGTGCCGCCCATGAAATCAACAATCCACTGGGCATCATCAAGAACTACCTGGCCATTCTCAAGGCCAAGCTGGGCGACGAAGCTCCTATCGCGGACGAGTTGCGCATCATTCATGAAGAGCTGGATCGCATCGTCCGCATCGTGCGCACGCTGGCCCACGACGATGACAGTCTGGCCGAACTGTCGGAAGAGACCGATATCGGGCAACTGGCGGAGGATCTGGTCAAGGTCACCGCGCCCAGTTGGCAGCCGCGCGGCATCAAGGTGACACACAAGCCTGGCGCGGGCCTGCCACGACTGACCTGCGACCGCGACAAGCTCAAGCAAATCCTGCTCAACCTGCTGCTCAATGCGCTGGAAGCCACCCCTGACGGTGGCGAGGTACGTTTGGAAACCGCCCAGATCACCAACCACAAGCGTGAACGTTTCATCGAACTGCAAGTCAGCGACTCCGGCTCCGGCATCAGCCCGGAAGTCGCGGAACAGTTGTTCGATCCCCTGGAAACGGAGAAGGGCAATGGCCATGCCGGTCTCGGCCTGGCCATCGTCAAGAGCCTTACGGAAGACCTGGGCGGCACAATTGCTTTCAAGAGCAGTTCCTCGGGCGCCACCTTCCAGATATTATTCCCGCTGATTTAGCCTCGACGCATAGGGTTCCCCCTTCCGCGACAACACCAACAGGTATCGATGCAATCTGACGTCGCCAGCATTTCATCCGCCCTTGTCAGCCTGCTCATCGTCGAAGATGAGCCGCGCTACCTGGAAAGCACGCGACTGTTGCTTGCCCCCCATATCCAGACAATCGACACGGCCATGACCGGGGCTCTGACCCTGGCCTTGCTGGCAAAACGTAGCTACGACCTGGTTCTGCTCGACCTGCGCCTCCCTGACACCAATGGCCTTGTACTGATGGCACATCTGCGCGAACGGCATCCGGGCACCTGCGTCATCGTCATGAGCGGCGACAGCCACATCGAGTCGGCGATCAATAGCATCCGGCTTGGCGCCTACGATTACCTGCGCAAACCCTGCGAACCGGAAGAGCTGATCAAGACCGTGCGCAACGCCGCCCACAAAGTGTGGTTGGAGCGGGACAACCTGCGCATGCTGCAACAGATCGAGCAATCCGAGCAGTGGCATCGTCTGCTGGTCAACACCTCGCCGGACGTGATCTACACCCTGGATGGCGCGGGCCATTTCACCTTCTTGAACGAAAGAATCAGCCGTGTGCTGGGTTATCACCCGGACGATCTCATAGGGCAAAGCTATGAAGCCATCGTGCCGGACGATGAGCTGGACAACGCGCGCTATCGCCTCAACGAGCGCCGCACCGGCGACCGCGCCACGCGCAATGTGGATCTGCTTCTCAAACGCAAGGAGGACCTGCTGACGGGGGATGTCGAGGCTACCGTGGCGGTGGAAGTCTCAGCGGAGGGGATGTATCGCCCGCTCCCCGATGGCAGCGGCGAATTTCTCGGCACCTACGGCGTGGCGCGCGACATCAGCGCACGCAAGCTGGCGGAGGCGACGGTTACCTTCCAGGCCTATCACGACCTCCTCACCGGCCTGCCCAACCGCGCCTTGTTCAACGACCGGCTAGGTCAGGCCATCGCCCAGGCACGTCGGCATGGGCAGGCACTGGCCGTCATGTTCCTGGACATGGACCGCTTCAAGGTAGTGAACGACACCCACGGCCACCTGGTGGGAGACGGCCTCCTGCAGGGAATGGCGCAACGCCTGCGCGACAGCCTGCGCGAAGGCGATACCCTGGCGCGTATCGGCGGCGACGAGTTCATGCTGCTGTTGCCGCATGTACGTTCACGAGACAACGCCTCTTTCATCGCGCAAAAGATCATCGCTTCGCTCAAGCACCCGTTCCATGTGGACGGCCATGAAATCTACTCCGGCATGAGCATAGGCATCGCGATCTACCCCGATGACGGCGACAACCAGGAAACACTGATCAAACATGCCGACCTGGCCATGTACCACGCCAAGGACCACGGCCGGAACGACTTCCGATTTTTTACCCACGACTTGCAGCACTCGCTCACCGGCCGTCTGGCGGTGGAAAACGACATGCGCCATGCCCTCGCGCGCGGCGAATTCGAGATGTATTACCAGCCGCAGGTGGATATCCAGAGCCAGCGCATACGTGGCATGGAAGCGTTGATTCGCTGGCACCACCCGGAACGAGGCCTGGTCGCGCCCAGCGATTTCATCCCCATCGCCGAGGAATGCGGACTCATCACGCCGATCAGCGAATGGGTGCTGGATACCGCCTGCAAACAGGCCAAAGCCTGGCGCGCCGCGAGTCTGCCCCGTATCTCCCTGGGCGTGAACCTCTCCGCGCGCCAGATCGAGCACCCGCATTTCGTCGACAAGTTCATCCAATCACTGAAAGACAACGACGTCGACGGGCAAAGCATCGAAATCGAAATCACCGAGAGCACGCTGATGCGCGACATGGAGGGCGCCATCGAGAAGCTGCGGCGCCTCGCGGATCAGGGCGTGGAAATTTCCATCGACGACTTCGGCACCGGCTACTCCTCCCTTTCCTATCTCAGAAAATTGCCGGTACACACCCTCAAGATCGACCGCAGCTTCATTCATGACCTGGCCGTGCCCAGCAACGGCAGCACCATCGTGGCCGGCATCACCGCCATGGCCAAAGGGCTGCGTCTGAATGTGGTGGCTGAGGGCGTGGAAACCAGCGCCCAGCTCGATTACCTGAAATCGATCGGCTGCGATTCCTACCAGGGCTATCTGTTCAGCCGCCCGGTCGCCGCCTGCGACGCCACGGGGCTGCTGCAGCCGCGCTGAGCAACCGCGCGGTTCACCATACAGGGCTCGCGAAAGCCCACCGCCATGTTGCGCTCGAAGTCCACGAAAGCATGTTCTGGTAAACGTGGCCTGTCCCCAATGCCGTTACCTGCCCAGTCGCCATTAAAAGAACAGCGAAAACGTGGTCTGTCCGCTATTACCGCCTTGTCCCCTATTACTGACTTTTGTTCGCGCAGGTCTTTCACCGCGTCCACCACCGGCATCAACAAGGCCTGTTCGCTGCCAGTGCCGTGGGCCTGGGCCACGACGACGATCTGGTTTTGTTCGTCCACCGCCGCGACCCCGGTGTAGCCCTGGATGATGCCCTTGCCGGTGGCCATCTTGGCGGATTCGTTATCGGTGAGGTTGGACAGCACGGTCTTGCCGCTCGCACCCTTGCGATCTTCCGGGTGCTGCTTCAGCCAGTCACGCATCTTCTTCGCATCGCGTTGCAAGCGTTCCAGGGAGCGGGTTTCACGCTGTATGTCCTTGGCGCCGGCGGGGGCGTCGTCGGTTTCCCGGTGCTTGTTGAGCATCTTCTCGGCGGCTTTCTCCATCTTGTCGAGTTGGCGTTGGAAGTCCTCCCGTGTGCCGGATTTGGCCTTGCTGGCGTTGGAGGGAAGTTTGACGCCGTCGATGGCGAACATCTCGCGGCCGATCAGGCCCTGGCGGTCGCACAGGGCGAGCACCTGGGCGAAGAGCTTGGCGGTGAGGCCGCCCATTTCCGAGACGAAGGCGGCCAGGGTGGTGAAGTTGGGTTGGCTGTCGCCGGAGACGGCGATGAACAACACATTCTCGCGACAGGCTGCTTCGATCTTGCGGCTGGAGACGACGCCCCGGCTGTAGGCGAGCAGGATGATCTTGAGCAGGACGGCGGGGTCGTAGGCGGAGGCGCCGATTTCGTCGTTGTTGTAGCGGGCGTGGAAGGGGGCGAGGTCGAGTTCCTTGTCTACCAGATAGCAAAGTGCGTGTTCAAAACTGCCCGGCTGGATTTGCCGGTCGAAGTCGACCGGCAGGAGTTTCATGCCTTTGTGGATCGGTTTGAAACGGGGCATTCGGGCGCGCCTCACTGGGGTCGAACAATTACGGGTAATTATCGCCTAGGCGGGGTGGGGGTGGGGTATTTCTACAGCCTCAACGTAGAGGTGAGGGGCGGCAAAAATGCGCAGCATTATTGGCGTCCCTCTCGACCGCAAAGTTAGGTTTCATATCATTTTCCCAATACGGTCAACAAGGTCTAGAACTTTATCTCCATTTTTAATTCCGTAATCAGCTGCTTTTCCCATAAAGCGAACTAGCTCCTTAAATATTTTGGCAAGACCTTGTTTCTTTTGCTCGCCACCAAGGTCGCGTAGTTCGGATAGTTGCTTGGTAATCTCAACTAAGACCCTGCTGTCATGACTTGCGTCTCTGCGTGATTCTTCTAATAGATCGAGTAGCTCTGCCAGGGGAAGGTCGATATTAGATGTAATTGCAATTTGATTGTTAAAGTTAGGCGAGACACTTATGGTCCCAATTGTGCGAGAACTGACTGCCTGTGAAAGGATGTCAAGAAGCTTACTGTTATCGGATACCTTGCTATCTATTAGATCACCAAGGGATTCAACTGTTTGCTGCAGCTTTGGAAGTGAATCTAAGGCATATGCCATTCGCGACTGGGTCGCGGCAAGCTCGTTACCAAGATTGATCAGCAACAATTCCCTCTCTGTTGGGCTAGCTGCTGTATTAGTAAAAACAACATCGAAGCGGTCAAATGGCTTGAGTATATGGCTAACGTATTTCTTGAAAAGGGAGCCTACTTTCTCTGTAGATATTGTATCTTCAAGAAGCAAGCTGACCTTGATCTTTTCGGCTCTATGTGAAATCGAGTGGGTTCCCCCGCTCATGCGTGCATCCGGCGC
>CAZIUC010000021.1:0-67831 GCA_964542455.1 uncultured Thiobacillus sp.
GAATGACTGTCCACCTTGCCGTGGAATGGGTGTCCAGGTTGCGTGGAATACGCAGATATGCCTATTTATTCGGCGCCAACAAGACGCGAGCCGTCACTTGTCGGTATATTTCCGTCAGTGCTCGCAAACCACCTTGCAACACGCAACGTAGAGCGGGGTGGTAAAAGACCTATTTCCGGGGCCAATTGGCCCCGGCCTCATTGAAGCGAGTTGTGGGTTCACCCAGGCGACCAAGAAGCGGTATTTCCGGGGCCAATTGGCCCCGGCCTCATTGAAGCCTGTACAGCTCTGTATGCCGCTCGCGCTTCTTCAATCATTTCCGGGGCCAATTGGCCCCGGCCTCATTGAAGCAGGACAGCGTCTGGGCTGAACTGGACGCCTGGTTGCTATTTCCGGGGCCAATTGGCCCCGGCCTCATTGAAGCCCGGTACGTTGTTCACCAGACTGAATGATGACCACACGATTTCCGGGGCCAATTGGCCCCGGCCTCATTGAAGCCCGCGGGTGTCTACGTCGAGCGCCTGGGCCAGCTCCAATTTCCGGGGCCAATTGGCCCCGGCCTCATTGAAGCAGCGAGCCACCAACCTGATCCGCCAAACCTACCTGCATTTCCGGGGCCAATTGGCCCCGGCCTCATTGAAGCCAGCGGCATGAATTACCACCGGCTGCTCACTCACGCATTTCCGGGGCCAATTGGCCCCGGCCTCATTGAAGCGCTGACATCTGCGCACCAAAGACACTCACCAGGCCGATTTCCGGAGTGCCAGCGCGTCATCGACTCGTGGCGTTTAGACATCTGCGCACCAAAGACACTCACCAGGCCGATTTCCGGGGCCAATTGGCCCCGGCCTCATTGAAGCACTGTTCTTGGCGGGTCACCACGACCCTCACGCAGCATTTCCGGGGCCAATTGGCCCCGGCCTCATTGAAGCATTCGGCCACCTCTTCGGCGGGAATGAAGTCGTCACATTTCCGGGGCCAATTGGCCCCGGCCTCATTGAAGCGGGGGTGCCTTCGTCCTGGCTGAACTTCGCCTCTTCATTTCCGGGGCCAATTGGCCCCGGCCTCATTGAAGCCGCCGTCTTGCGGATGATGCGTCCGAACTGGCCCAGGGATTTCCGGGGCCAATTGGCCCCGGCCTCATTGAAGCCCCAATAAAGAGGCACTTTCCAAGGCCCCTCATTTTGAATTTCCGGGGCCAATTGGCCCCGGCCTCATTGAAGCATAACGACGACGGGAGCCTCGCGCTGTGACCGCCACCACATTTCCGGGGCCAATTGGCCCCGGCCTCATTGAAGCTTCGACGCGGTGCCGAGGTTATCCAGGCCGCCGCCCAATTTCCGGGGCCAATTGGCCCCGGCCTCATTGAAGCTGGTACAACCAGGTGCGATAGGCGCCTTCGTGTTGGTATTTCCGGGGCCAATTGGCCCCGGCCTCATTGAAGCTTGTAGATCCAGTACGCGACGCGGCGGCCGATGCCATATTTCCGGGGCCAATTGGCCCCGGCCTCATTGAAGCTAGGCCGGAAGATTGCTGGTCGGCACTGCTGCTGCTCGATTTCCGGGGCCAATTGGCCCCGGCCTCATTGAAGCGGTAGCGCGGCGAACTCCTACGTGCAGCTCGCGGCCAATTTCCGGGGCCAATTGGCCCCGGCCTCATTGAAGCTCCTCAGCCACCGGGACGAACCCGCGCGACATACGATTTCCGGGGCCAATTGGCCCCGGCCTCATTGAAGCATCACTGCGCTGTATCACTGGAACATGCAGTTCAGCATTTCCGGGGCCAATTGGCCCCGGCCTCATTGAAGCACCACGGCGAAATCCACCGGCGAGTTGGCGGAAACGCATTTCCGGGGCCAATTGGCCCCGGCCTCATTGAAGCCTGAGCGTGCGATCGGCGAGAATGGCCTCCTTGTTGACTGATTTCCGGGGCCAATTGGCCCCGGCCTCATTGAAGCGGCCGGCTAAGCGCTGGGGTTTCCGCCGGTGGCGGGATTTCCGGGGCCAATTGGCCCCGGCCTCATTGAAGCCTCGGCTTTCCGCGCGGCATCCGAGAGGGTTTTGATATTTCCGGGGCCAATTGGCCCCGGCCTCATTGAAGCTCGAGAAGCCGGTCCAAGAGCGCGCTGGATTCTTTGATTTCCGGGGCCAATTGGCCCCGGCCTCATTGAAGTGATGCCTCTATCCTGATGGGCATGCAGCTAACTTAATAGCATTGAGTCTCTTATTATTACAGGCGGCAAGTTAAACCCATGGCATGGCTGAATCATTATGTTCTCCGTTAGAAATGTTTTGTTACAAATGATTGCAATTGAGTAACCGACAGCTAACACACCTTACCTATGTTGAAATTGCGCCACGGGTTTTCCCGATCAATAGCGCCAATATATTGAAGGAGATCATCATGAGGAACCGCAATCTAATCGTCGTCGCTCTGATGGCGGCTTTTTCCATCCCCATTCTGCCGGTTATCGCCGACGGTACCCCGTCCACCCCGAGCGGAACCCCGGAAACGGCTCCTGTTGCACAGAACGCTCCCGCCGCTTGGCGGGGTCGCCCGCGCCTGTCACTGGAACAGCGCGAAAAACTGAGCGCCATGACACCTGCGGAACGGCAGAAATTCTTCCAGGAGCGCCGCGCCAGTTGCTTGCAGGCGGCCGGTACGACGACTGCTTGCCCGCAACGACCCGCACATCCTCGCATGAGCCTGGAGCAGCGTGACAAGATCAATGCCATGACGCCTGGGCAACGGCAGCAGTTATTCCAGGAAATGCGTGCGCAACGCATGCAGATGCACCCTGGTGGCGGCATCAATCGCCCCGGCTGTTTTTCTAAACAGCCGGCTTGAAGGCGGCGTAACAAGGGTGCGAAATACGTCGTTTTAACCGTTGTTTTCCTTGGGAACTTGCATGCCTTCCTGAGGCGTAATGAAATGGCCCGCCAACTTTGCTTCCCAGGATGAGTGTCGTGCGACTGTTACTGATCATTTTGTTGTTGACCATCACGGCGTCTCAGGCCGCTGAAGTTGAACAGTGGGAAATTCTCCAGGTCTCGCCCCTGGCTGGTTTTCAGTATCACGCCGGGGCGGCCCTGTTCGCGCTGATGAACGTGGGTGATCGTTTGACCCTGCGGCGCGAACCCGATAATCCCTATGACGCCCAGGCGGTGCGCGTGGAATGGCACGGCACGCAGATAGGCTATGCGCCGCGCGCCGATAATGTCGATCTGGCCCGGTTGATGGATCGCGGTACACCCGTGGAAGCCCGCATCCTGCACTTGCAGAAATCGCGCGATCCGTGGAAACGGGTGCTGATCGAGATCTACCTGGTTCCGACGAAATAGCCGGTATGCCGCATGTGGCGCCGGCATCCTTGCCGGCGTCTTCAAAACACAGCCGGCTGGAAGCCGGCGCTACATTAAACCCCCTGTTTCAAACTCGCCTGAATGAACGGGTCGAGGTCGCCGTCGAGTACGCCCTGAGTGTTGCCGACTTCGTAGTTGGTGCGCAGATCCTTGATGCGTGACTGGTCCAGCACGTAGGAGCGAATCTGGTGGCCCCAGCCGATGTCGGTCTTGGAGTCTTCCAGCTTTTGTTGTTCCTCCTGGCGCTTGCGCAACTCGAACTCATACAGGCGCGATTTCAGCATGGCCATGGCCTCGGCGCGGTTCTTGTGCTGCGAGCGATCGTTCTGGCACTGCACCACGATGTTGGTGGGCAGGTGGGTGATACGCACCGCCGAGTCGGTCTTGTTGATGTGCTGGCCGCCGGCGCCGGAAGCGCGGTAGGTGTCGACCCGCAGATCCGCGGGGTTGATGTCGATCTCGATGGAGTCGTCCACTTCCGGGTAGACAAAAATGCTGGAGAAGGAGGTGTGGCGGCGCGCGTTGGAGTCGAACGGTGACTTGCGAACGAGGCGGTGCACACCGGTTTCGGTGCGCAGATAGCCGTAGGCATAGTCGCCACTGAATTTGAGAGTGGCGGATTTCAGGCCGGCCACTTCGCCTTCGGATTCTTCCAGCACTTCCACCTTGAAGCCGCGCCGTTCGCCGTAGCGGATGTACATGCGCTCCAGCATGCCGGCCCAGTCCTGTGCTTCTGTGCCGCCGGAGCCGGCCTGGATGTCGATGAAGCAACTGGCGGCGTCCATTTCGCCGGAGAACATGCGGCGGAACTCCAGTTCGGCGACCGAGGCTTCCAGTTCGGCGACATCGGCTTCCACCGCTTCCAGGGTGTCGTCGTCCCCTTCCTCGCGGGCTAGATCGAACAGTTCCTGATAGTCGCCCAGGCCCTGGCCGATCTTATCCAGGTTGAGGACGACGTCTTCCAGTGCCTTGCGCTCGCGGCCCAGTTCCTGTGCGCGCTTCGCGTCGTCCCAGACGGTCGGGTCTTCGAGAAGTCCGGTTACTTCGGCCAGGCGGTCATGCTTGCCAGGGTAGTCAAAGATACCCCCGAAGTTCTTCGGCGCGGCGCGCCAGGTCGGCAAGGTTGGATTCGATCAGATTGACGCGTTCGGCTTCCATGTTGCGGTCCAGGGAATCAAAAAAAGGGGCGAATTATACGCGCGGCGCATGTAGCGCCGACGTCTCGCCGGCATGACAACCATGTCCTGTCTCTTGTGGGCAGGCCGGCGCCATGGAGTGCGACAAAATGTCGCGGGTGGGCGTCGGAAACGAAGTATTAGCATCCGCTGATGAAATGGCAATTCGTTATCCGACGACGCGGCTCCACACTGGCCGGCGCGGCGCTGGCGCTGGGCGTGTTGGCGCTGGCGCTGGTTCTGCTCGATAGCGGCCGTTTGGCCGCCGCGCGTAGTGTGGCGTTGCAACGCGGCCAGGCGCTGGCCCGATCCGCGCAACTCACCGACCCGGCCCTGTTCACCGAGGCGCGTTATGCCCGCCACGCCAGCCAGGCGGACCGCCATGCCGCGTTCCAGGATCATCCGATGGCGCTGGAACACTTTCCCGCCGGCAGCCTGATGCCGCCCCCTGTCGCGCCGGCGTCTCGCCGGCCCGCCCTTTGATGCGGCGCTTCGCATGGCCGCGATGAACACCTGGATAGAGCGGCAGCGCGCCCTCATCGACTTTTCCGTGGCCAATCTCGGGCGGCGGCGCGGGCGCAACCTCGGCTTGTTTCTCGCTTACACCTTGCTGGTATTCCTGCTTGCTTCCGTGGTGTTGTACGGTGACGCGCTGCGCCGCGAGGCGCGTTTGTTGCTGGCCGACGCGCCGGAACTGGTGGTGCAGCGTCTCACCGCCGGTCGCCACGAACTGCTGCCGGCCGCGTGGCTGGAACAGGTGGAGGGCTTGCGCGGCGTGCGCGGGGTGGAAGGGCGTTTGTGGGGCTATTACTTCGATCCCGCCGTGGCCGCCAATATCACGTTGCTGGTGCCCTCCGAGGCGCCGCCCGCGCCCGGCCAGGCGGTGATCGGCGCGGCGCTGGCGCGGGCGCGCGGGTTGGCGGTGGGCGATGTGCTGTCCTTGCGCGGCTACGACGGCAAGCCTTATGCCTTCAATCTGGCGGGGGTGCTGAATGCCGATTCCGAGTTGGTCAGCGCCGATCTGATGCAGGTCAACGCCGCCGATTTTCGCGCCTTCTTCGGCGTCGATCCGGGCCTTTATACCGATCTGGCCTTGCGCGTGGCCAACCCGCGCGAGGTGCGCCGCGTGGCGGAAAAAGTGCTGCAACGCCTGCCCGGCGCGCGCGTGATCGCGCGCGAGGAGATGCGCCGCACCTATGAGGCGGCGTTCAACTGGCGCCAGGGCGTGCTGCTGACCTTTCTCTCGACGCTCATGGCGGCGTTCGCGCTGCTCGCCTGGGACAAGGCATCCGGCTTGTCCGCCGAGGAGCGGCGCGAGATCGGCATCCTCAAGGCGGTGGGCTGGGAGACCGGCGACGTGCTGCGCATGAAGTTGTGGGAGGGCGCGCTGGTTTCTCTATGCGCTTTCCTGGCCGGCTATGTGCTGGCCTGGCTGCATGTGTTCTACGCCGACGCGCCGCTGTTCACGGCGGTGCTCAAGGGCTGGTCGGTGCTTTACCCGCGCTTCGCGCTGGCGCCGCGCGTGGATGTCGCGCAGATCGCGACGCTGTTCTTCCTGACCGTGCTGCCCTTCGTCGCGGCCACGGTGGTGCCGGTCTGGCGCGCGGCGACGCTGGACCCGGACGAGGTGATGCGGGAATGAGGCCACTCAAGCGCGGCGCGCTTCAAACTGGAACCCCCCTTTTCCAAGGGGGGGCAGGGGGGATTTGGCAACGTTCCCATGCGTGCAACCCTTGGAGAAATCCCCCCCAGCCCCCCTTTGTGAAAGGGGGGAGCCAATGTCCAAACCTCATCATCAGCCAACGCGAACAGGGCCTTGGTAAAGGGGGAGCAACTCATGATTGAACTCCTCGCCGTCAGCAAGACCTACAACGCCGGCCGGGTGAACGAGTTCAGCGCCGTGCGCGAGGTTGATTTGCTGATCGAGCCGGGCCGGGCCACCGCCTTGCGGGGTCCCAGCGGTTCCGGCAAGACCACGCTGCTCGGTTTGATCGGCGGCCTGACACGGCCGACCCGGGGCCGGGTGCGGCTCGACGGGCGCGATATCTCCGCGCTGTCGGAGCGCTTCCTCACCGAATTGCGCCGCGCCACTTTCGGCTTCGTGTTCCAGCAATTCCAGTTGATACGAGGTCTTTCGGTATTGGAGAACGTGATGCTGCCGGCAACGCCGACTGGCCGGCCCTATCGCGAGGTGCGAGCGCGTGCCTTGCGCTTGCTGGACGACCTCGGCCTGGCCGGGCGCGCCGAGGTGAAGACGCAATGGCTGTCCGGCGGCGAGGCGCAGCGCGTGGCCATCGCGCGCGCCCTGATCAACGATCCCAGAGTCATCCTCGCCGACGAGCCGACCGCGCATCTCGACAGCGTTCTGTCGCGCCAGATACTCGCCATCCTCGCCGACCTGCGCGCCCAGGGCCGCACCCTGATCGTCTCCAGTCACGACCCGCTGGTGTTCGAGGCGGGTCTGGTGGAGCGGGTCATCGACATGCGCGACGGCCGGGTATGCGGCGTCGGTGCCCCCGCCGGCCCGGTGCTCCCTTGATCTTCCAGCCCGCCGCCCTCGCCCTGTTGCTGGCCGCCAGCCTCAATGCCTTGCTGCTGGTTGGTTCCGGGGTGTTCGCGCTGCACTTGTTGCGCCACTGGAACCCGGCCAGCGGCAGCGAGCGGCAAATCGCCCTGGAGCGTCGTACTTACCTGGTCGCTACCCTGGTGGGCCTGTCGTTGTTGCTGGGCTTGCCGGCCCTGGCGCTGTTCGCGCACAACGCCGATGCGATGGCGCCGTTTTTCACCGGCGCCATGTGCGCGGTGGGCAGTCTCAAGGCCAATGTCTGGGGCATGCCCGCGCTGCTGACCATGCTCGCCGGTTTCTTCCTGGCCGCCGCCTGGCTGGTGCTCAACCATCTCGATGGCCTGGGCTGGGATACCCCGCTGATACGCGGCAAATACCGTCTGTTGCTGTTGCTGGCGCCGCTGGCGCTGGCGCAGGCGGTACTGCTCTGGCTGTATTACCTGAACCTGAATCCGGAAGTCATCACCTCCTGCTGCGGCAGCCTGTTCGGGCCGGCCTCCGGCGGGGTCGCGGCCGAGATGGCGGCATTGCCGGTCGCCACGGCCATGCCCTTGTTCTTCGCGGGTTGGCTGCTGACGCTGGCGGTTGGCGTGGGGTTTCTCGCGCGTGGTCGCTTCGGCCGGTTGTTCGGCCTGCTCGCGGGTCTGCATTTCCCGCTGGCCCTGGCCGCCGTGGTCGCTTTCATCGCCCCCTATATCTACGAGCAGCCGAATCACCATTGCCCGTTCTGCCTGTTGCAGGCCGAGCACGGTTACGCCGGCTGGGTGTTGTACCCGCCGCTGTTCCTGGGCACGGCGGCCGGCATCGGCGCCGGGCTCGCCGCCGCCGTGAGCGCGGAGAGTCTGAAACTGTCGGCGCCTCGGGTGGCGGCGGGTCTGGCGAAATTGGCCGTGGTGGCGCTGGGCGTGTTTGGCCTGGCGGTGTTGTTCTATCTGCGACGTTCGAATCTGGTGATGTGAGATGGCGACTCCTGGGTGTGCGTGCTTATCCCCCCCTGTATCAAAGGGGGGCGGGGAGGATTTGGCTGTGGCTGGGTATGGCAAAAGTGGTGGAAATCCCCCCCAGCCCCCCTTTGATAAAGGGGGGAGTCGTGTCGCCCTTTTCGTCGGCGTGTTGCTGCTTGGGCTGCTCGCTGGTTGCGGCGGAGACAGCGTCAAGCCACCCAACAACGGCGAAGCGGCGCCGGCCTTTCAGGCGCAAACCCTGGCCGGCGATCAGGTAAAGGTGCCCGCCGATTACGCCGGCAAGGTCGTGGCGATTCGCTTCTGGGCCGACTGGTGCCCATATTGCCGCAAGGAAATGGCGGAATTGCAGCCGGTGTACGCGCGTTTGCGCGAGCGCGGCCTGGAGATTCTGGCGGTCAATGTGGCGCAGGATCGCGACACGGTGCGGCGTTTCATCGAGCCCTTGGGCATCCGTTACCCCGTTCTGCTTGACCCCGAGGGCGCCACCGCGCGGGCCTATGGCGTCAATGCGCTACCCATCACCTGGCTGCTGGATCGCCACGGCGTGGTGCGCGGCAAGATCGTCGGCGAAGCGACGGCGGAAATTTTTGAACAACAAACAACGAAGCTGCTCGATGGACGCTGAACTGACCCTCCCGCTCGCCTTTCTCGCCGGCCTGGCCGGTGCCGGGCATTGCTGGACGATGTGCGGCGGGTTGGTGGGCGGCGCCTTTCTTGGCCTGGGCTGCAGGCGGGATGCCCGCGCCACATCGGCTCAGCGCCAGGCGTTGCCGCATCTTGCCTACCATGGTGGCCGGGTGCTGGCCTACACCCTGATCGGGGCGCTCGCCGCCGGCATCGGCCAGGCCATCGTTTTGACCGGCGGCATCGGCCGCGCCCAGGGCGCGCTCTATGTCGTCGCCGGGGTGGGGGTGGTGTTGGTCGGCGCGCTGGCCATGCGGCGGGACGTAGACGTAGGTTGCGCCCGCAAGGGGCACGCCGGACTCGTAAGTGCTGAAGCACAACGACTCCGCTGCGCCGCGCGCACTGGCTCATGTTCCGCGGAAGCGGGCGTGTCCGGGACGGGCCTGTTGGCGCGCGCGGCGCACCCTACGTTCGTCCTCGCCGGCTTCCTCAACGGTTTGATGCCCTGCGCCCTGGTGTTCTCCCTCGCCCTCAAGGCGGCCACGGCGCCGTCCGTCGCCACCGGCGCCGCCTGGCTGTTTGCTTTTGGTCTCGGCACCGTGCCGGCGATGGCGCTGGCCGGCGGCCTGGCGCACTGGCTGGGCGGGCAATCGTTGCTCTGGCTGCGTCGCGTCGGCGGGCTGCTGATCGTCGCCCTGGGCGCGCAGGCCGTGTGGGCGGGCGCCCAATTTTTCAACGTCATGCTGCATTTGTGAGCAGGACTTTTTTACCCAGGAGAGAACCATGAAACGTCGTGAAATGTTCAAACTGCCCCTCGTTGTTGCCAGCGCGGCCGCCGCCACCCTGGTCGCCATGCCGACCCATGCCGTCGCGAAAAAGGAAAACGCATGCGAAGGCGAGGGCACGCCCGCGCAGTTCATCCCGAAGACGCCGAAAGACCCCAACCCGCTGGAAAACGAGCTGAAGAAATATCCCAAGTGCCCGTATTGCGGCATGGATCGCACCCAGTTCAGCCATTCCCGGCATCTGGTGCATTACGCCGATGATCTGGTGGACGGCACCTGCTCCATCCATTGCCTGTCGCTTTCCCTGGCGATCAATCTGGACCGCGAACCGAAGGCCATCTACGCGCCGGACAACGCCGGCACGGAGGTGGTGAAGCCGCTGATCAACGTCGATCAGGCCACCTACCTGATCGGCGGCACGCTGCCGGGGGTGATGACACATCGCGGCAAGACGTCGTATGGCAGCCGGGAGGCCGCGCTGGCCGCCAAGGAAATCCATAACGGCGAGATCGGCGACTTTGCCGCCGCGTTGACGGCGAGCTATGCCGATCTGGCGAAAGACACCCTGATGATCCGCAGAAAGCGCGAGGAACGACGTCAGCACATGATGAAGAAGACGGGCTGATGCGCGCATTTTTTGCCTTGGCGCTGTTCGTCCTGTCTCTCTCGGGCTGGGCGGGCGGCTTTCCCGATCCCGCTCCCCGTGATATGTGCCCGGTATGCGGCATGGTGATTTCCAAATACCCGGCCTGGACCGCCACGGTGGTCTATCGGGACGGCCACGCGCACCATTTCGACGGCGCCAAGGACTTGTTCAAATATCTGTTCGACGTGCCCCGCTATGCGCGAGGCCACCATGCCCAGGACATCGCCCGCATCGGCGTCACCGAGTATTACGACCTCAAGCGCATCGACGCGCGCCAGGCGTTTTTCGTGATCGGTTCCGACGTGCTTGGGCCGATGGGCCATGAGCTGATTCCGCTCGCCAGCCGTCTTGATGCCGAGGAATTCCTGCGCGACCACCACGGGCGGCGCATCCTGCGTTTCGAGGAAGTGACGCGGGAAATGCCGGGGAATCTGGATACGGGACGCTTCGATTGAGCCTGGAGGCCGCGATCCATCTCGTAGGTCAGGTTGCCGAAGGCTACCTGACGATCATGGTCATGAGGGTGGGTGTCAGGTAGTCGCCGCGCGCCAACCTGACCTACAGCAGCAGCCACCAACCCGCCACCAGGCCCGCCGCCACCGCCGCCATGCCGGGTAAAACCTGACGCGCCAGGGCGGCGCCACCGATGACCGTGGCCAATCCGCTCTTGAACACGATGTTGGCGAGCACGGCCAGAAGCACGGCGGTGACCGCCTGATTGCCTTGCAGGGTGCCCATCCCGAACAGGCGCAGGCTGGAGAGCGTGATGGCATCCACATCGGTGAGGCCGGAAACCAGCGCCACCGCGTAGACCCCCTGGCTGCCGACCAGGTCGGATAGCCAGGCGGCGGCGAACAGCACGCCGGCATAGAGCGCGCCGAAACTGACGGCGGCGCGGATTTCCGTGGGGTTCTTCATGTCCAGCGTGGGGGTGTTGGGCTGGCCGTCGAGGCGGCGCCAGAGCCAGTAGAGCATCACCAGGCCGGCCAGGGCGCCGCCACCCAGTACCGTGAGCATAGGCCGCAGCAGGCCGGGCGCGAGCACCGCCACCACCACGGATAGGCGCACCAGCACCACCCAGTTGGCGAGCAGGATGATCAGGGCGGCCATGCTGGTGAGATGTGGGCTGTCGCGGCTGTGACGGGAGAAAGCCAGCGTGGTGGCTGTACTGGAAGCGATGCCGCCGAAGAGGCCGGTGAGCAAGGTGCCATGGCGTTGTCCGGCAATCCGCAGGGCCGCGTAACCGGCCAGCGACAGGCCGGAGATCAACACCACCATCCACCATATCTGATATGGGTTGAGTGCGTGGTAAGGGCCGTATTCCCGATTCGGCAGGATCGGCAGAATGACGAAGGAAAGCACCGCGAATTGCAGGATGGAGACCAGATCCAGCCGCGTCAGGCTGCGTGTGGCCCCGCTCAATTCCGGCTTGAAATAGAGCAGGGCGGTGGTCAGGATGGCCAGCGTGACGGCGAGTTGTTCCATGCCGTACCAGACCATCGCGCCCAGCGCGTAGCAGACCACCACGGCGGCGATGGTGGTGGTGCCGGGGTCTTCGCTGCTGGTGGTCTTGAAGTAGGTCGCCACCATCATGCCGCCCATGATCATCAGGCCGGCGCCCAGCACCCAGGGCGCGCCGGTCTTTTCCGAGAGCAGGGCGCCCAGCGTGCCGGCCAGGGCGACCAGGGAGAAGGTGCGCAGGCCGGCTTTGGCCGCCGGAGAACGCTCCCGCTCCAGGCCGATCAGCAGGCCCAGGGCAAGGCTGGTGAGGAAGGGATAGAGAGTGGCGAATTGATCGTTCGGCATGTCCTGATTATGGACCGCGCTCATGCGAACAGTTTGAATAGCGCCACGCAACCCAGCACCAGCGTGACGATCCCCACCAGGCCACGCATCGTGGCCTCTGACAGGCGACGCACGGTCAGGGTGGCCATCGGCACCGAGAGCAGGGCGCCCAGGGTGAGAGGGACGGCGAGACCCCAAGCGATGGTTTTCCCGGCGGCCAGATAGCCGAGGACGCCGATCAGGCAGGTCAATGATTCCGCCACCGAGGTGACCGCCACCGCGCTCTTCGCCGGCAAGCCGGAAACCACCTGTCCGGCCGTCACCAGAGGCCCGTAGCCGCCGCCGGACAGTCCCTTGTTGAAGGCGGCCACGGCGCCGATGGTGACGATGCCGCCGGCGTGGAAGGGAATCTGGCGGTTACGGGTGGCCAGGACGATGACACCCATCGCCAGGACGATGCCGCTGATGAACAGCCCCAGCCAGAATTTGGACACGCTCACCGCCACCCACACCGCGAGCAAGGCGCCGACGCCGGAGAGCAGGGCGAGCAGCCAGGCGGTGCGGCGCGCCTGTGCGTCACGGAGAAAATCGACGTTTCCATCACGCTGGTGCAACAGTCCGGCGGCCAGCCCAGTCATGAATTCGCTGATCAGCACCGCCGGCACGATCTGCAACGGCGCGAAACCGGCCAGCAGGAGGAGTGGTGTCAGCGTGGTGCCATAGCCCATGCCCATACTGGAATCGACATATTCGCAGGCCATCGCGGCCAGGAAGATGGCCAGCAGCAGGGGTGTGGAGAGAGCCTGCGTGGTTTCGGTCGCCACCTGCCAGCCGGGCAGGTGGCCCATCGCGAGCACGGTCACGAGGGCACTGGCGGCCAGCAACAGCCAGAGACGGGTGCGGCGGCTGGCGAGCGCGGGCAGGGCGATGGCGGAGAAAACGGGGGCTTGCATGGTGAATCTCCAGGGTGGTGATGCCTTGTATGAGCAGCTTGCGTGCCAGCCAGCGTAATGTGATGAGTCTCGCTATCGCTCTGATGAAGCCCCTACCGAAGGGGAGGGGCTTCATCAGAGCGCAGCGAAACACATCGAGACAAACTGCGACCAGCGCTATAGTGAAACGGCACGGAATATCCGTTTAATGTCATGGGTGCTGTTGAAATGCCACGGATTTTGTCTACAGAATCGCTTGCCAGCGCGGCCTGGCGGCTCGCCGCGCAACACCCCCGCTTGCCGGAATTCAGTGAAGGCTTGCGCCCCCTTCTCGGAGAGTCGGCGCATCTGGCCATACGCCGCCTGGATACCGCGGAGCGGACGCTGGAAACCGTGGCTGACATCGGTGTCGAGGATATGGAAAGTCGCCGCACGCGGTTTTCCCTCGAACCTTGGTCCGCGCTACTCGAACTGCTGGGCCGCGAGGCTATCTGGGTGGGGAATCCGGACGACCTGGAAAGGCTTTGCCACGGGCTGTCGCCAACCTCCTGGCGTGGTCCGCTCGCGCTCGCGGCTTTGCGGCAGGCCGGGCAGGTTATCGGCATGTTGCTGATCGCAATGCACGATGCGGAGGCCCTCACCGTCGCCCTGCGGGAACCTTGTGGCACCGCCCTCGCCAACGATATTCGCTGGCGCGAACTGGCCAGTGGCCGCGAGGCGGCGGAAGCCGAACGCCAGGCGTTGTTGCTGCGTCTCAAACGTCAGGACATCAGCGACAGCATCGTTGGCGCCGATGCCGGCCTGAGCGAGGTAATGCACGCGGTCGAACGGGTCGCGCGCACGGATACGCCAGTCCTGATCCTGGGTGAGACCGGGACCGGCAAGGAAGTCGTCGCGCGCGCCCTGCATGTGCGCTCACGGCGAGCCGCCGGGCCGTTTCTGCGGGTGAATTGCGGCGCGCTGCCGCCGGAGTTGATCGACTCGGAACTGTTCGGCCATGAGCGCGGCAGTTTCACCGGCGCGGTGGGAACCCGGCGCGGCTGGTTTGAACGGGCCGACGGCGGCACACTGTTCCTCGACGAAGTCGGTGAACTGCCCCTGGCCGCGCAGGTGCGTCTGTTGCGGGTGCTGCAGGACGGTAGTTTCCAGCGCGTCGGCGGCGAACGCGGCCTCAACGTCGATGTGCGGGTGGTGGCCGCCACCAACCGGGACCTGCGCGTCGCCGTGGCGACGGGGGGCTTTCGCGAGGATCTCTGGTTCCGTCTGGCGGTCTTTCCCATCCCCCTGCCGCCGCTACGCGAACGGCTACGCGATATTCCCGCTCTGGCCGCGCATTTCTCGCTACGCGCCGCCGAGCGTCTGGGCCTGCCGCCACGCATGCCGGATGCCGCCGACCTTGCTCTGCTGGAGGCTTATCCCTGGCCCGGAAATGTACGTGAACTCGCCTCGGTGATTGAACGCGCCGCCATTCTCGGTGATGGCAACCGATTGGAAGTGGCGCGAGCGTTGGGCAGCGACCCGTTTCCCATCCCCCGGCCATCGAGTCGGGATCTGGCCGCCGAGTCGGAACACCCACCCAGCCTCGATGCCGCCACGCGCGGCCATATCGAAGCCATCCTGGCCCGTTGCCATGGCCGCATCGAAGGCCCCTTCGGCGCCGCCCGTCTCCTGGAAATGAACCCGCACACCCTGCGCTCGCGCATGCGCAAACTGGGCATCGATTGGGCGCGCTTCAGGGACGCTGGCTGACACTTTTTGAACAGTCGTAGGCCAGGTTGAGACCTTGTCGCTACCTGGCGATCCATCCACTTGATAAACGGGACGAACGTCAGGTCGTCGCCACGCGCCAACCTGACCTACGAGCCACGTGCACGACCTACGCCACCGGCACGGTCTCCTTGAACGCCGGACGTTGCATCAGGCGGTCGTAGAGTTCGGAAAGATTGGGGTGGGCGCGGCGCCAGTCGATTTCCGGGAAACGAAAATCCAGGTAGCCCAGTGTGCAGCCGAGGGCGATGTCGGCCAGGTTGAAGGTTTCGCCGGTGCAGTAGGTCTGCTGGCCGAGTTCTTCGCTCATGGCTTTCAGGCCGGCGGCGACCTTGCCGAGTTGGCGAGCGATCCATTCCGGGCTTTGCTGCGTTTCCGGGCGCTTGCGCTCGACGAATACCAGGGCGGCGGCATCAGCCACGCCATCGGCCAGCGCCTCCCATCGCTTCACCGCGATGCGTGGGCGCGGTTCCTTGGGCAGCAGGTGGCCCACCGGGCTGACGCTGTCCAGGTATTCCACGATCACGCGCGAGTCGAACAGGGTCTTGCCCTCTTCCAGCACCCACACTGGTACCTTGCCGAGCGGGTTGAATTCGGGAACATGGGTGTCGTCGGACCAGGGGACGTCCACCACCATTTGGTATTCGATGTGCTTCTCCGCCGCGACGATGCGCACTTTGCGCGCGAACGGGCTGGTCAGGGAGGCGATGAGCTTCATTTTGTGATTCATGGACGAGCGTGTTTTCTAGTTTTCGGCGGGCGGCATTCTAGCCGCCCGATATTGCATTACTCCACCGCGGCCAGGGCATGCGGCCAGGCGGCCTGGAAACGGCGCAAAGTTTCTTCGCGGCCAAGCAAAAACAGGGTCTGGTCGATGGCGGGAGTCTGCGCGGTTCCGAACAGGACCAAGCGCAGCGGCATGCCGATTTGGCCCATCTTCAGGTTGAACGCCTTGGCGGTGTCCTTGATGAGTTGGCCGATGGCGGGCGCTTCCCAGGCCACCGTGGCAAGGTCGGCTTGCAGTTGCTCGAAAGCGGGCAGGGCGTCGCGACCGAGTTTGGCCTGAAGTTCCTCGACCGTCGGCAGCGTCTGGCGGAAGTAGATGTGCAGGGCATCGGCCAGTTCGACGATGCTGCTCACGCGTTCTTTTACCAGCCCGACCAGGGCGGCGAGGTCTGGGCCGCTATTCACGTCGATGCCTTGCGCCGCCAGGAAAGGCCGCGCCAGTTCCGCCAGGCGGCCGTTGTCGGCTTCCTTGATGTATTGCTGGTTCAGCCAGGTCAGTTTGCCGGCGTCGAAGCGGGCGGCGGAATGGCTGACATGGCCGACATCGAACCATTCGACGAACTGCTTGAGGTCGAACTTCTCGTCGTCGCCATGGCTCCAGCCCAGGCGCGCCAGGTAATTGAGCAGCGCCTCCGGCAGGAAACCTTCCTCGCGGTATTGCAGCACCGACACCGCGCCATGCCGCTTCGACAGGCGTTCGCCATCCTGGCCGAGGATCATCGGCACATGCGCGTAGGTGGGGATGGGCGCGCCCAGGGCGAGCAGGATGTTGATCTGGCGCGGTGTGTTGTTGACGTGGTCGTCACCACGAATGACGTGGCTGATGCGCATGTCCCAGTCGTCCACCACCACGCCGAAGTTGTAGGTGGGAATGCCGTCGCCGCGCACGATCACCAGATCGTCCAGCTCCGCGTTGGCCACGGTGATGGCGCCCTTGATCATGTCGTTGAAAGTGACTTCACCTTGCTGGGGCGTCTTGAAGCGGATCACCGGCGTGACGCCCGCCGGCGGTGTCGGCAGAACTCGGTCCGCTTCCGGTCGCCAGCGCCCGTCGTAACGCGGCTTCTCGCCGCGCGCCTTCTGCGCCTCGCGCATGACGTCGAGTTCTTCCTTGCTGGCGTAGCAGTAATAGGCCTGGCCCGCTTCCAGCAACTGGTCCACCACCTCCTTGTAACGCTCCATGCGCTGCATCTGGTAGTAGGGGCCTTCGTCCCAGTCGATGCCCAGCCATGCCATGCCGTCGAGAATGGCCTGCTCCGAGGCCTGGGTGGAGCGTTCCTGATCGGTATCCTCGATGCGCAGGATGAACTCACCCCCCATCTTGCGGGCGTAAGCCCAGGAAAACAGCGCGGTGCGGGCGCCTCCGATGTGCAGGTAGCCGGTGGGGGAAGGGGCGAAACGGGTGCGGACCATGATCTGTGCGTCGGGTACGAAAGGCCGCGATTCTACTAGCCCGGCGGCGAAAAAAGCCTTTGACCGCGGCGCCCCGCCTTCGTAGAATGCGCGCCGCTTTGGGCAGTTAGCTCAGTGGTAGAGCATCGCCTTCACACGGCGGGGGTCGGTGGTTCGAAACCACTACTGCCCACCAAAGTTACCTTGAAGAATCAGCCGGTTACGCAATGTGCCCGCTGGTTCTTTTGCTTTCTGCTTCCCGTTGCTCTGCTTCGACCGGGTCTACCAGCCCGCCGGCTTTTTCCATTTTTGGTTCACGATAAAGCCATGAGCTGAGTGGTAAATTCCCGGCAGGGAATACAGCTGAAAGCGATCATTGGCGAAAGACTCGGGATAAGGGCCGCCAGCTTTCCAGAAGTATTGCATCGCCTCTTCATGATTCCCACCCAGGCCCGTCCCACGCGGGTTTCGCCTACGCTACCGTGATGGGCCCGATTCATGAAGATGACCACGCTCAGCAACCTTCCGGCCCGGCAGCAATACCGCTCGTCGCTATTCGCGTTGCTTGCCATGCTGTTGGTGTTCGCCACGGAACAGGTGGTCGAGCACTATGCTCGCGTGAGTGATCTCGAGCAGGAGAAAGCCGCCGTTCTCAATACGTTGTCCACTTTGCGGGCACGGCTGGAAGGCGTGGTCAACGCCAATCTGTTGCTGGTCAATGGCTTGACCGCCGTGATTTCGGCACAGCCTGACATCGATCAGGCCGACTTTGCCCGCATCGCGGGTGGGCTGGTCAACGAGCGCCACGCTCTACGTAATATCGCCGGCGCGCCGAATATGGTGGTTTCCCTGATGTACCCCCTTGCCGGCAATGAAGCGGCGATCGGGCTGAATTATCTGACTCATCCAACGCAGAGCGCGGCCGCTCGGCGTGTCATGGAAACCGGCCAGGCGGTGGTGGCGGGGCCGCTTCCCCTGGTGCAGGGCGGGATCGGTATCGTCGCGCGGCAACCGGTCTTTGTGCCCGCCGAGCAGCCCGGCGGAAAGCCGCGTTTCTGGGGGCTGGTTTCCGCCGTACTCGATGTCGATTTACTTTACCGCCAGGCCGGTCTTGGCGAAGTGGTCCCAGGCCTGCGTCTGGCGATACGAGGTGGCGATGGTATGGGTGCCCAGGGTCCGGTGTTTTATGGCGATGCGCGCGTGTTCGATAGCGATCCGGTCAGTGAAACCATTACGCTGCCCGGTAGCGCCTGGCAATTCGCCGCACTGCCTGTGGCGGGTTGGGGGCAGGCCAGCCTTACGCTCTGGATGATTCGCTTGTTTGGCTTGTCGGTCGCGTTGGTGGCCGGGGTGCTGGCCTATTTTCTGGCGCGCGGCAGTCAGGCGCTCGCCAGCAGCCAGGTAAGCCTGCGGACTCTGTTGAACACCATTCCCGACCTGGTCTGGCTGAAAAGCCCAGACGGCGTTTATCTCGCCTGCAACCCCCGTTTCGAGCAGTTCTTCGGGGCCGGCGAGGCGGACATCCTGGGCAAGACCGACCACGACTTCGTGCCCGCCGAACTGGCCGATGCCTTCCGTGAGAAGGACCGTGCCGCCATCGCGGTCGGCGGTCCCAGCGTCAACGAGGAATGGGTCGGTTTCGCCAGTGATGGACACCGGGAATTGTTGGAAACCATCAACGCACCGGTATACGACGACAATGGCCACCTGCTCGGGGTGCTGGGGGTCGCCCGCGACATCACCGAGCGCAAGCAGACCGAAGCGGCGCTTATGGAGAGTGAAGCAAGGTTGCGGCTGTTCATCGAGTATGCGCCGGCCGCCCTGGCCATGTTCGACCGCGAGATGCGCTATCTGGCGGTCAGCCGCCGCTGGCTGACCGTTTATCAACTGGAAAACGGCGACATTCTCGGCCGCTCGCATTACGAAATGTTTCCGGAGATTCCGCAACGCTGGAAAGACATCCATCGCCGTGGCCTGGCCGGCGAGGTGGCGCGAGCCGACGAGGATCGCTTCGAACGGGAAGATGGCAGCGTGCAGTGGCTGCGCTGGGAAGTGCGGCCCTGGCATGCGGTCGATGGCGCCGTGGGGGGCATCGTCATCTTCTTCGAGGACATCAGCGAACGCAAAGTCGCTGAACAGGCGTTGCGCGAAAGCGAGACCCGCTATCGCTCACTGCTCGAAATGGCCCCCTTCCCCGCCGTGCTGTCGCGGGTGCGGGATGGCATTCTGCTGTACGGCAATCACCGCGCTGAAATTCAGTATGGAATCAAGCGCGAAGTGGGTATCGGCCAACCCGCCGACAACTTTTACGAAACCCCCGAGGATCGCGCTCGTTTCGTCGAGGTGATGCGGAAACAGGGCCATGTCGAGGACCTCGAAGTGCGCATGCGGAGCATGGACGGGCACCCGTTTTGGGCACTCATTTCCGCGTCGATGGTGGAGTTTGATCATGAACCGGCGATCTTCGCCGCCATCAACGACATCTCCGCGCGGAAAAAAGTGGAAGCCGCGCTTCAGGAGCAGGAGGAATTTTTCCGCCTGATCGCGGAAAGCATGGGCGACCTGGTGGCGGTGCTCGATCTGAATGGACGCCGGCTATACAGCAGCCCCTCCTATCGCGGCTTGTTCGGAGATATCGATGCCTTGAAGGGGACCGATTCCTTTGCGGAAATTCACCCGGAGGATCGGGATCGGGTTCGCCAGGTATTCCGCGAAACCATCGCGACCGGCAATGGCCAGCGAGTCACCTTCCGCTTCGTGTTGCGCAATGGTGACGTGCGCGACATGGAATCACAGGGTGGGGTGATACGCGGCGCGGATGGCGCTGTGCAAAGGGTGGTCGTGGTTTCTCGCGACATCACCGAACGGCGCCGCCTGGAAAACGAAATCCACCAACTCAATGTCGACCTGGAGGCGCGCGTGCGTCTACGCACGGCCGAGTTGGCCAACGCCAACAAGGAGCTGGAAACCTTCACCTATTCCGTTTCCCACGACCTGAAAGCGCCCCTGCGCGGGATTGACGGCTACAGCCGCCTGCTGCTGGAAGACCATCTGGAGCAACTGGATGAGGAGGGGCGTTTGTTCCTCGGCAACGTGCGCCATGGCGTCGATCAGATGAACGAATTGATCGAGGACTTGCTGGCCTATTCCCGCATGGAGCGGCGTGATCTGCGCGGCGTGCCCCTGGACCTGGCGCGCCAGGTGGCGGCTGTGCTGGCGGAGCGCCAGGAGGAAATTCAGGCGGCGGGCATGCGGGTTCAGGTCGATCTGGACGCACTTGACGTTCAGGGCCGGGAGATCACCCCCGCTGTTGCGGCAAGTGAATCAACTCCTCCCCACCCCCCTTTGAAAAAGGCGCTTTTACCGTTAACTGGTGATGTGACAGAAAGCGCCCGAGGGAGTGTCCTCCCCCTTTCCCAAAGGGGGAATGAGGGGTACCGAAGGGTAGGAGCTTCATCAGATTTAGCGACGTTTGCCTGTGCAGCCGTCTCGGAAATCCCCCCTGGCCCCCCTTTGATAAAGGGGGGGGCAGGTCTCGCGGTCACCGTTCGCGCCGACCCGGATGGACTGGCGATGGTGCTGCGCAACCTGATCGACAACGCGCTCAAATTCAGCCGCGATAGCCAGCCACCGATCCTGGTCATCAGTGCAACTCTTAAGGATAAAACGGTTATTCTGGCCATCCAGGACAACGGGGTCGGCTTCGACATGCAATTCCACGATCGCATTTTCGACATCTTCCAACGCCTGCAACGGGCCGAGGACTACCCCGGAACCGGGGTCGGCCTGGCTATCGTGCGCAAGGCCATGCAGCGCATGGGCGGTCGGGCCTGGGCGGAAAGCGTGCCGGGCCAGGGCGCGACCTTCTATCTGGAGTTGCCGCGATGACCCTCGATCCCAACAATCGGCCCATCCTGCTGGTGGAAGACAACCCGGTCGATGTGGACCTCACCCTGCGCGCTTTCGCCCGTCGCAAGTTCTCCAACCCCATCGAAGTAGCGCGCGACGGCCAGGAGGCGTTGGATTGGCTCCCCCGCTGGGAAGCGGGGGAGCCGCTGCCGCTGGTGATCCTGCTGGATTTGAAACTGCCCCGGGTGGATGGCCTGGAAGTGTTGCGCCGCCTGCGTGAACACCCGGTCAGCCGCGATCTGCCTGTGGTGGTGCTGACGTCCTCCAGAGAGGATGAGGATGTGGCGACCGCCTACCGCCACCATGCCAATTCTTACATTGTGAAGCCGGTGAACTTCGAGAAGTTCATGGAAGTCGCGGCCCAGATCGAACTGTACTGGTGCCTGCTGAATCACCCGCCCAGATAAAGCAATGCGCGTACTCCACGTCGAAGACAACCCGGTCGACGCCGACCTGACGCGGCGGCTGCTTGCCCGCCTGGCTCCTGATATCGGCCTTGAGTCCGCGCTCAGCCTGGCGGAGGCGCGGGAATGCCTGCGAGACCCCAGGCGTTACGACCTGGCCCTGGTCGATTTGAAGTTGACCGATGGCTCCGGCCTGGAACTGCTGGCGGAAATTCGCGAACGGCGGTTGCCACTGGCGGTGGTGATGCTTACCGGTTCCGGCGATCAGGAAGCGGCCATCGCCGCCCTTCAGGCGGGGGCCGACGACTACCTGACCAAGAGCCACGCAGCCCTGGAACGCTTGCCCGCCACCCTGCGCGATGCCTGGAAGCGCTTTCACGAAGCCAGCGCCCGCCGCGCGCATTTCCTGCGCGTGCTCTATGCCGAGCACAACGCCGCCGACGTGGACCTGACGCGGCGCCACCTGGCTCGCCATGCCCCGCACATCCACCTGACCGTGGTGCCCGATGCGGTTCAGGCCCTGGCCAGCCTGCCCGCCAATAAGCACACACCGGCGGCCTACGATGTGGTGTTGCTGGATTACCGTCTACCCGGTGTGGATGCCCTGGAAGCGGTCAAAACCCTGCGTGTCGAACGTGGTCTGGATATTCCCATCGTGATCGTGTCCGGCCAGGGAAGTGAGGAGGTGGCGGCGCGGGCCATCCACCTCGGCGTCGACGATTACATTTCCAAACACGCGGGTTACCTGCACGAACTGCCGGCGACCCTGGAAAAAGTGCAGCGCCAGACGGAATTGCTGCGCGAGCGGAGCACCCTGCGGGAAACTTCGCAGCGCCTGGGCTATGTGCTCGCGGCCAGCCCGGTGGTTCTCTATACGCTGCAACTGGCCGACGATACGGCAACGCCCACCTGGGTGAGTGGCAACCTCTCACGGTTGCTGGGTTATTCGGTCGAACAGGCGTTGCAAGCCGGCTGGTGGCGCGGCCATCTGCACCCCGACGACCGCGTCGCGGCCTTGGCCGTCATGGATACGCTGGCCGGCGCTGGCGAGATCGTGCACGAATACCGCTTTTTTGACGGCAACGGCCGGACCCGCTGGATTCATGACGAACTGCGCCTTGCACACGACACGGAAGGTCGGGCTGGTGAAGCGATTGGCGCCTGGCGCGACATTACCGATGCCAAGCTGGCCGAGCAGTTGCGGGAAACCCGGATCGCCGTGCTCGATGGCCTGGTGGCCAACCAGGCGCTGCCCACTGTCCTGATGGAGATCGCCACCCGCCTGGAACTGATACACCCGGAAATGCGGGTGTCCATCCTGATCCGGGAAACCGGTAACGGGCGCCTTTATACTGGCGCGGCACCCAGTCTGCCGGCATTCTTCAATGCCGCCGTGAATGGGTTGGAACCCGAAGTCGGCCAGGGTTCCTGTGGCACTTCGGCGGCGCTGGGCGAGGCGGTGATCGTGGCGGATATCAGCAGCCATCCCTACTGGGCGAAATACGCACGGCTCGCCGAACAGGCCGGTTTGCGCGCCTGCTGGTCGATCCCATTCAAGGATGAGGCCGGCCAGGTACTCGGCACATTCGGGATTTATTACGCGCAACCACGTTCCCCGATTCAGGCCGAGCTTGATCTGATCGGCGAATTTGCCCGCATCGCCGGCCTCGCGGTGACGCGGGTGCGCGCCGATACCGTCCTGCGCCAGGCGGCGGCGGTGTTCGAGAGCACACGCGAAGGCGTGGTCATCACTGATCTGACGCCGCGCATCCTCACTGTCAACCGCGCCTACACCGAGATCACCGGTTACGAAGAAGCGGAAGTGGTGGGACACAGTCCCAGTCTGCTCAAGTCAGGGCGCCAAAATGAAGCCTTCTATCAGGCGCTCTGGGCCAATGTCCGGGAAACCGGGCACTGGCAGGGCGAAATCTGGAATCGGCGCAAGAACGGCGAGATTTATCCCCAGTTGCTCACCATCAGCAGCGTTTACGATGGGGAAGGCTTGCCCAGCCACTATGTCGGGGTCATGACCGATATCAGCCAGTTGAAACAGTCCGAAGCGCGGCTGGAACATCTGGCCCACTATGACCCGCTCACCGATCTGCCTAATCGCCTGTTGTTGCAGTCGCGCCTGGAACACGCGCTGGAACGCGCCGAGCGGCATCGTCAGCGGATTGCCGTGCTGTTCCTCGACCTCGACCGCTTCAAGGACGTCAATGACAGCCTGGGCCACCCGGTCGGCGACGAACTTCTGGAAGCCCTGGCGCGGCGTCTGGGCGAACGCCTGCGCGAAGATGACACGCTGGGTCGCCTGGGTGGCGACGAATTCCTGGTCTTGCTGGAAAATCTCGAGCGCCCGGAAGATGCGGCTGGAGTCGCCAAGACTCTGCTCCAGTTGCTGGAACAACCCTTCTCCCTGCCCAGCGGCCACGAGGTCTATGTCGGCGCCAGCATCGGCATCAGCCTCTATCCGGACGATGGCCTGGACGTCACCGAACTGATCAAGAACGCCGACGTGGCCATGTACCTGTCCAAGGAACAGGGGCGCAATACCGCCAGCTTCTATACACCCACTCTGACTGTGGCGGCGAACGAGCGCCTGGACATGGAGGCCCGCCTGCGCCGGGCACTGGCCAAGGACGAATTCGTGCTGCATTACCAGCCGCAGTTGGACATCCAAAGCGGCGTCCTGATCGGCTGCGAAGCGCTGGTGCGCTGGAACTCGCCCGAGGAGGGCATGATTTCCCCGCTCCGTTTCATCCCCCTGGCGGAAGCAACCGGCCTCATCGTGACCCTGGGGGAATGGGTGCTGCGCACCGCCTGCGCCCAGGCCAAGGCCTGGCTGGATGCGGGAATGCCGCCCCTGCTCATGTCGGTCAACCTGTCCGGCCGCCAGTTGCAGCAGCGCGATATCGTGCAGCGTGTGGCCGCGGTATTGGCGGAAACCGGTTTGCCCGCGGATCGCCTGAAACTGGAACTGACCGAAAGCATGATCATGGGGCGCGGCGAACAGGCGGTGGAATTGCTGCTTGCCCTCAAAGCGCTGGGCTTGCACCTGTCGATCGACGACTTCGGCACCGGCTATTCCTCACTCGCCTATCTGAAGCGTTTCCCCATCGACGAACTCAAGATCGACCAGGGTTTCGTGCGCGACATTCCGCACGATCTGAACGATACGGAGATCGCCGCCGCCATCATCGCCATGGCGCGCAATCTGAATCTGAAAGTCATGGCGGAGGGGGTGGAAACCCCCGAACAACTGGATTTCCTCAGGCGCCAGGGCTGCCACGCCTATCAGGGCTATCTGTTCAGCCGCCCCGTGCCCGCCGACGAGTTCGTCCAGATGCTGAAGGCGTAGCTCAGGTTGCAGTTTCATCGTTACCTGACGATCCACAGGCAATTTTTTAGATTGATGGAATGATCGCCAGGTAGCGGCTATCGCCGCAACCTGGCCTACTTTCCCAATACCCTACCGTCCATGTTGCAACCGCACAATTAGCCGGATAGGGTTTTTCTATCCACGTTAGAATCCACGCCGGGGGAGGAAGCGATCCTTTCTTCAGGAGACTTCCAATGTTCAACGACGTGGTTATTGTGGCCGCGGGACGCACCGCTGTAGGTGCATTCGGCGGCGCGCTGGCGGGGATTCCCGCCAGTGAATTGGGTGCGCGGGTCATCAAGGCCTTGCTCGCCCGCGCCAATCTGCAGGCCGGGCAGATCGACGAGGTGATTTTGGGTCAGGTGCTGCAAGCCGGTGTCGGCCAGAATCCGGCGCGGCAGGCGGCGCTGGCGGGTGGTTTGCCGGATACCGTTTCCGCGCTGACCATCAACAAGGTCTGCGGCAGCGGTCTGAAAGCGGTGCATCTGGCGGCCCAGGCCGTGCAGTGCGGCGATTCCGGCATCGTCATCGCCGGCGGCCAGGAAAACATGAGTTTGTCACCACATGTGCTGCCGAAATCGCGTGACGGCAAGCGCATGGGCAACTGGGAACTGGTCGACACCATGATCCAGGATGGTCTCTGGTGCGCCTTCAACAACTGCCACATGGGCATCACCGCCGAGAATATCGCCGAGAAGTATTCGTTCTCCCGTGCCGACCAGGATCTGTTCGCCGCGACCTCGCAGCAACGCACCGAAGCGGCGCAGCAGAACGGGCATTTCGACGCCGAGATCATCCCGGTCGAGATTCCGCAGCGCAAAGGCGATCCCGTCGTTTTCGCGCGTGACGAGTTTCCCCGCGCCGGCACCACCGCCGAGGGGCTGGGCAAGCTGAAAGCCGCCTTCAAGAAAGACGGCACGGTCACGGCGGGCAATGCCTCCGGCATCAACGACGGCGCCGCCGGCGTGGTGGTGATGTCGGGCGCCCGCGCCCGTGAACTGGGGCTGACGCCACTGGCTCGCGTGGTCAGCTTCGGCAGCGCCGGTGTCGACCCCGCGATCATGGGCACCGGGCCGATTCCCGCCGTGCGCAAGTGTCTCGATCGCGCCGGCTGGTCGGCCAAGGATCTGGACATGATCGAGGCCAACGAGGCGTTCGCCGCGCAAGCCATGTCGGTCAACAAGGAACTCGGCTTCGACCCGGTCAATGTCAACGTGAGCGGCGGCGCGATCTCCATCGGCCACCCGATCGGTGCTTCCGGCGCGCGCATCCTGGTGACGCTGTTGTATGGCATGCAACGCAGTGGCGCGAACAAGGGTCTCGCCACCCTGTGTATCGGTGGCGGCCAGGGTGTGGCGCTCGCGGTCGAACGAATCTAAAGGAAAAGAACATGACTGGATTGAATGGAAAAACAGCTTTGGTTACCGGCGGTACCGGCGGCATCGGTAGCGCCATCTGCGTAAAACTGGCCCAGGCCGGTTGCAAGGTGGTATCCACTTACATGGACGAAGCACAGGCCAACGAGTGGAAGGCAAAGATGGCCGCGGCCGGTTTCGACATGGCGCTGGTCAAGTGCGATGTCTCCAACTTCGATGACTGCAAGGCGATGGGCGACAAGCTGAACGCCGATTTCGGCGGCGTCGATGTGGTGGTCAACAACGCCGGCATCACCAAGGACGGCACCTTCCGCAAGATGGGGCCGGAGCAGTGGAATGCCGTGCTGGATGTGAACCTGGTCTCGGTGTTCAACGTCACCAAGCAGTTCATCGACGGCATGCTGGGCAAGGGCTGGGGCCGCGTGATCAACATTTCCTCGATCAACGGCCAGAAAGGCCAGTTCGGCCAGACCAACTACGCCGCCGCCAAGGCCGGGATGCATGGTTTCACCATGTCCCTGGCGCAGGAAACGGCGAAGAAGGGCATTACCGTCAATTCCATTTCCCCCGGCTACATCGGCACGGAAATGGTGATGGCGATTCCCGAAGACGTGCGCAACGGAATTGTTGCGCAAATACCCGTGGGCCGTCTCGGCAAGCCGGAAGAAATCGCCGCCCTGGTGACCTTCCTGGCCAGCGAGGACGGTGCTTTCATCACCGGCGCCAACATTGCCGCCAATGGCGGCCAGCACATGTGTTGATGCTTTGAGTTACGCCAACGGTTTGCGCCGTTGGCGTGTTCTTTATTCTGGGGGGGAGCCCACATGACCACTGAACGCCTGATCAAGAAGTACCCGAATCGGCGGCTTTATGACACTGAAGAAAGCCGCTACATCACGCTGGCAGAGGTGAAGGATCTGGTCATGCATGCGGTGCCCTTCCGCGTGGTCGACTCGCAAAGCGAGACCGACATCACCCGCGCGATCCTGCTGCAGATCATCATGGAACAGGAGGCCAGCGGTAACCCGCTGTTCACCGCCACCATGCTGGAGCGGTTCATTCGCTTCTATGGCGACACCACGCAAGCCGCGTTTACCGCCTTTCTCGAACAAAGCCTTGATCTGTTCATCAAGCAGCAACGCATGTTTACCGAGCAGATGCAGGGGGTCTGGAGCGGGAATCCGATGGATTTCTGGATGAAGCTCGGACAGCAGAACATGGGCTTCTGGAAGGACATGGAAGAGGCCCACCGTAAATCGGCTCCGCCTGCCGGCGACAAGCCTAAGGCCTGATCCAGCCGCGCCCGGAAGCGTTAGTCAACCGCTTCAGGAAACCTGTCGGGTTGCGCGCAGCCGCTACCTGTTTCAACTCCCAAACGAGATGGCCCGGAAAGGTCTGTGGCCCGCTCCCGCGGCGGCTACACGGCCACGCCTGATAGTGTTCACCATTGGCAATTCCAGCGCTTTGTTCCGTGCACGGCAGAAAAGAGGCCATTATTTTCTGCTGAGTGTTGACAGCCGAAATGCGTCTGGGTATTGTGCGCTGCAACATTGGTGCAGTGCACAAATGGCAAGTTACCCGGTTTACTCAACCTTCAGGAGAATCACCATGCAAAAAGAAGTCATCGAAATCATCGAAAAAAGCAACGAAACCGTTCTGGAAGCCGTTCGCAAGATCGCTGAACTGAACATGCGCACTTTCGACAAGATGTTCCAGCAACAAGCCGAAATGGCCGCGTTCTATATGGACGCCAGCGCCCGTGGCATGGAACTCATGACCAAGGCCAAGGGTTACCAGGATCTGATGGCCGGCCAGACCACCCTCGCTCGCGAACTCGGCGAGCGCAACATGGCTGCCGTGCGTACCGGCATGACCGATGTCTATGCCACCAGCACCGAATACGGCAACCTGATTCAGGAAGGCATCAAGCTGGCCCAGGAACAGGTAACCCAGGTATCCGGCGTCGCCATGAAGGCCGCCAACTAAGTCTTATCCGACAGGCTGCCTGCTAGTACCCTGCTCCTCCGGCGTCCGTGCGGCCTTGGGCCAATCGGGCGCTTTTTTTTGTGCCGCCATTCGCGGTTGACTGACGCGATGGGCTATCTCAGCGTGAGTACAAAACATGCTGGTCGGCATTGACGCGCCGCCGGATCAGGCCTTGTTGCCGCAAGCGGGTGAGGGCGACTTCCACCGTGTGGACATCCACACACCAATCCGCCGGCAACCACCATTTGGCGATGCCTTCCGAGCTGTCGACCGCCTCCGGGTGGGCGTGCAGGTAGCGCAGGATGGCGTCGACCACGTCGGTGAGATGTTGTTGCTGTGGCTGCATGAAAGCCTCCTGTACAGGGCCGCTGCTATGCCTCGATGGCAACGAAGACTGGCAAGCACTGTGCCAGATGCGGCGGGGAGGTTTAGCCATTTTGATTCAATGACTTGGGTGTCACACCTGTTATTTCGGTGGGTCTCGCATGACCCATACGCGCGAAGTGAATCGACTGCCCGGGTCAGCCGTGACCCATTGTCGTGAGCGACGGTCAGCGGTACAGGTTGGCTTCGATCTGGTACTTCTTCAGCAGCTTGCCCAGGGCGCGGCGTTCCTTGCCGGCCATGCGGGCGGCTTGCGAGACATTCCCGGCGGCTTCCCGCATCAGGCGTAGCAGATGGCTGCGCTCGAATGCCTGCAACATGTTTTGTTTGGCTTCGTTGAAGTTGAGGGTATCGGCGTAGCCGTGGCGGCGATCGGGTTGCCGACGGCGTTCATTGGCCAATGTGGGGGCGCGGATGCGCAGGAGCGGGCCATCGGCGAGCAGGAATTCGCGCTGGATGCGGTTCTGCAGTTCCCGGATGTTGCCAGGCCAGGGCTGGCTGGCCAGCCATTCCAGGGTGTCCGGGTGCAGTTCTTTGCTGGGTACTTTGTAACGGCAGGCGGCCTCGGCGATGAAATGTCGCGCCAAAAGTTCGACGTCGCCACCACGCGCGCGCAACGGCGGCACCGGCAGCTCCATGACATTCAGGCGGAAGTGCAGGTCGGCGCGAAAACGGCCCTCTTCAACCAGTTGTTCGAGTTTGACATTGCTGGCGGCGAGGACGCGTACCTGCGCGAACTCCGCGCGGCTGCTGCCGAGTGGGCGATATTGTCCATCCTGAAGAAAACGCAGCAGACTGACCTGGGCTTTGGGGGATAGCGCATCCACTTCGTCCAGGAACAGGGTGCCGCCTTCCGCCTGGGCAATCAGCCCGGCGTGGCTGTCGCGCGCGTCGGTGTAGGCGCCCCGGTTGTGGCCGAACAGTTCGTTTTCGATCAGGTGGTCGGGCAGGGCGCCGCAGTTGACCGGAATAAAGGGCTTGTCACGGCGCGCGCTCAGGTAGTGGATGGCGCGCGCGGCCAGTTCCTTGCCGCTGCCGGTTTCGCCGATGATGAGGACGCTGGCGTCGTAGCCGGCGATCTTGTGCAGTATCTCGAGCATCTCTCGGAAAGCAGAAGAATTCCCGATCAGTCCATGCGGTTGAGACAGGTTGGTCATCGCAGTCTCCTCAGGTGGCGAACTGGGCCTTGACTATTTATTGATAGAAATGAACTGGAACCGTAGCAAATCAATCGGGTAATTGCCATGCGCCGCATCGTTCTATTCCGGCATGGGCCAGTTGAGGAAGGTCCGACTGGCCGCGGGTTCTTTCCTTTCCTTCCCCGCGGGGGCTCGCGATAATCCCCCGTCCTTTCCCGCCCTGACTCCGCGATGAACAAGAAGAAGGTTTTTTTGCCCGTGCTGCTTCTGGTGCTGGGCATGGCCGGTTTTGCCGCTCTCAAGGTCTCGCGGCCGACGCCGCCGGTTGTGGTGCCCAAGGAGCCGGTTTGGCGGGTACGGACGGTTGCCGTACAGCCTGCCGCGCAGAGCCCGGTGACTTCCCTGAATGGCCGTGTGGAGAGCCCGGAACAGACCCGCGCGGCCGCGCCGGGCGTGGGGCGAGTTCTCCATGTGAGCGTGCGCGAGGGCCAGGCCATCACCCCCGGGCAGCGTCTGCTGGAGCTGGATCCGCGTGATTTTCAGCCCAAGGTGGATCAAGCGCGCGGCGAAGTGGATGAACTGGAGGCCGCCATCGCCAGTGAGGAACTACGCCACAAGGCGGACCTGGATCAACTCGCCCAGGAGCGCAAATTACTCGACTTCGCCGCCGCCGATGTCGGCCGCTTCGAACAACTGCGCAAGGAGAACTTCTATTCCCAGAGCGCGGTGGATCAGAGCCGCCAGAGCCTGGCGCGCCAGCAGATCACCTTGCGTGGCCGTGAACTGGCCATCGCCGACCACAAGGCAAGACTGGCGCAGTTGCAGGCGCGTTTGTCCAAAGCGCGGGCCAATCTCGACCAGGCCGCGTTGGCGTTGCGGCGCAGTCGGGTGACGGCGTCTTTTGCCGGTTATGTGGCGAAGGTGGAAGTCGCCGAGGGCGACCAGGTGAACAGCGGCCAGAGCCTGCTTACCCTTTACCCGGCCGCGGGCCTGGAAGTGCGCGCCAAGCTGCCGGCCACCCAACAGGACGAATTTCTTGCCGCCATGCGCCGTGGCGAGCACCCAAGGGCGACGGCGGTGGTGGCGGGCGAGACGCTGGAATTCCACCTGGCGCGGAGTGCCGGCGCCGCCGACGCGCGTGGCCTCGATGCCTTTTTCGTGGCTCGGCGCGCTTCCACCCAATTGCGTGTGGGCGAACTGGTCAGCCTGGAAGTCGCGCGCGCGCCGGTCGCCGATGCCGTGGCCGTGCCTTACGCGGCGCTGTTCGGCGGGAATCAGGTGTACCGCGTCGAAGAAGGGCGACTGAAGGCGCTGGACGTCGCGGTGCTGGGCGACGCCGGCGGCGAATCTGGTCAAACCGGCGCGACCCTGCTGGTGAAAAGCCCGTTGCTGAAACAGGGCGACGTGCTGCTCGCCACGCATCTTCCCAACGCGATCAGCGGCTTGAAGGTCGAGGTGGTGAAGTGATGGATAACGCGCGCTTTGTGGCGCCGGCTTCCAGCCGGCTGTTTGAAAGACGCCGGCAAGGATGCCGGCGCTACAGCCATTGCGGGGTTGTTTCGGCGCGATACGCGGCGGCGGACCGATGACCCCCGATATGAAACGCCAGGACCTCATCGGCACCTTCGTCCACCATCCGGTGGCGGCCAATCTGTTCATGCTGATACTGTTGCTGGCGGGCTTGTTTGCCGTCTCCAAGCTCAATGTGCAGTTCTTCCCCAATTTCAATCTGGATTTCGTCACCGTCCGCGTGGACTGGCGTGGGGCGGCCGCGGAGGATGTGGAAGAGGGGATCACCACACCGCTGGAGCAAAAACTGAAGAGTGTGGCCGGGGTCAAGCACCTGACCTCCTCCTCCAGCCAGGGGGTGAGTTCCATCTCCATCGAGTTCAAGGAAGGCACCGACCCGATCACCGCCGTGGACGAGGTGAAGCAGGCGGTGGATCAGTTCCGCAATCTGCCGCAGGACGCCGACCCGCCGGAAGTCGGTCGTGTCATCCGTTACGAACCCATCGCCCACGTCCTGCTCAGCGGCGACAGCCTGCCGGAACTCAGGCGGCTGGCGCGCCAGTATGAGCAGGAACTGCTTGGGCGCGGCGTGGACAGGGTGGATCTGCTCGGCCTGCCCGACGAGGAAATCGCCATCACCGTGCCGGGCAAGGAGTTGGAGCGCCTGGGCCTGACCCTGGACCAGGTGGCCACCCGTCTGGCGCTGACCAACCGCGATCTGCCCGCTGGCAAGTTGGGCGAAGGCGAGGTGCAGCGCGAAGTGCGCGGGGTCAACCTGCGCCGCGACCCGCGCGACTATCACGACCTCCCGCTGGTCACCGAAGCAGGCAGCCGCATCGAACTGGGTCAGGTTGCTGAAATAACCCGTGGACCGCGCGACAACAGCGTGTTTCTGGAAGTGAATGGCAAGCCGGCGGTGGAATTGCTGTTGAAGCGCGCAGAGGAAGGCAACTCGCTGAAGGCGGCGAAGATACTCAATGCCTGGCTGGCCGATACCCGCCCGAAGCTGCCTCCTTCCTTGCAGCTTTCCGTCTACGACGAGACCTGGAGCCTGATCGAGGACCGCATCGGTTTGCTGTTGAGCAACGGCGCCATGGGCCTGGTCATCGTGGTGTTCATCCTGCTGTTGTTTCTCAATGGCCGCGTCACGGTCTGGGTGGCCATGGGCATTCCCACCGCCTTCATGGCCACCCTGGCGGTGGTCTGGCTGGTGGGCGGCTCGATCAACATGATCAGCCTGTTCGCCCTGATCATGGCGCTGGGGGTGATCGTCGACGATGCCGTCGTGGTCGGCGAGGATGCCTACGCCCACCACAAGATGGGTGAAGACCCCATGTACGCCTCGGAAGGCGGCGCGCGCCGCATGTTCTGGCCAGTGATCGCGTCCAGCCTGACCACGGTGGCGGCCTTTCTGCCGCTGATGCTGGTGTCCGGGCCGATGGGCAAGATACTCGGCGACATCCCCTTCATCATGATCTGCGTGCTGCTGGCCTCGGTGGTGGAGTGCTTTTTCATCCTGCCGGCGCATTTGCGCAATGCCTTCGCCCATGAGGGCGCGCAACTGGGCAAAGCGCGACTCTGGTTGAACCGGACTTTCGACAACTTCCGTGATGGCCCCTTCCGGCGCGCCGTGACTTTGGCGGTGGAATATCGCGGCGTCACCATTGCCGCTGGGTTGGTGATCCTGATCCTGGCGGTGGGACTGCTGGCGGGTGGTCGCGTCAAGTTCACTTTCTTTCCGACACCGGAGCCGCAGATTGTCTACGCCAACGCCACCTTCGCCAGCGGCACGCCGCGCCCTCAGGTGGAAGCCTTCCTGGAGCATTTGCGTCTGAGCCTGGCGGCCACCGAGAAAAGCTATGGCGCAAGGGTGGAAAACAAGATCGTGGATCGCGCGGTCTTCAGCAACGGCGCCCTTTCCGGTGAGCAGCGGGTGCGCCAGGGCGACCAGTTCGCTTCGGTCACCGTGGAACTTACCCCCTCGGAAAAGCGTTCAATCCGCACGGAAGCCTTTATCAAGGATTGGCAGTCGCATATCCAGGTGCCGGCGGGAATCGAGAGCTTTGTCGTGGTGCCCCGCCGCCAGGGGCCGCCGGGAGGCGATCTGGTGGTGCGCCTGGCCGGGCACGATGCCCATGCCTTGAAACTCGCCGCGCTCGACCTGCAAGCCAGCCTGCGCCAGATTTCCGGCGTCTATGGCATCGAGGACGACATGCCCTACGGCCGCGAACAGGTAGTGTTCAACCTCACCCCGGCCGGAGAAGCGCTTGGACTGACCCTGGACGATCTTTCCCGGCAACTGCGCGCCGGCCTCGACGGCAAGCTGGTGCAACTGTTCCAGGATGGCCCGGAAGAGGTGGAAGTCCGGGTGCGCCTGCCGGCCGCCGAGCGCGCCAGTCTGGCCCTGCTGGAACGCTTCACCGTGCGCACGCCGAGTGGTGATTGGGTGCCGCTCGCCACCGTCGCCCACTGGAACACGCGCCAGGGCTTCGAGGCGCTGCGCCACGCGGAATCGCAGTTGGCGGTGGAAGTGAATGCCACGGTGAACAGCGCCGTGGCCAACAGCAACGAAATCCTCGCCGGCCTCGCCGCCGCCACCATGCCGGCGCTGGAACGGAAGTACGGCATCCACTGGTCGTTCCAGGGGCGCGCGGCGGATCAGCGCGAGACCATGGCGGACATGAAGACGGGCCTGATGCTGGGGCTGGCGCTGATCTACATCGTCCTGGCCTGGGTGTTCGGCCACTACGGCTGGCCGATCATCATCATGCTGGCGATTCCCTTCGGCCTGGTAGGCGCCATCACCGGTCACTGGATCATGGGTATCGACCTCACCATCCTGTCCATGTTCGGCCTGTTCGGTCTTTCCGGCATCGTCGTCAACGACGCCATCGTCCTGGTCGAGTTCTATCGCCACCAGCGAGAGAAAGGCATGGCGGTGAAGGAAGCCGTGGTCAACGCCGCCTGTCTCAGATTGCGCGCCATCCTGCTGACCTCGCTCACCACCATCGGCGGCCTCTCCACCCTGATGGCGGAAAAATCGCTGCAAGCGCAGTTCCTCATCCCGATGGCCACCAGCATCACTTTCGGCCTCGCCTTCACCACCGTGCTCGCACTGCTCTGGCTGCCCGCCATGCTGTCGCTCTATGAATCCGGACATGTGCGACTGATGCGATTCCTGGGCCGGCCGGCAAGCGTGTAAGGAGCACACCATGCTCAGCGAATCCGTCCGTTTCTTCGACATCCAGGCACTGTAGGATGCGGTGAGCGCAACGAAACGCATCATGCCGCGCGTGCCAGATTGATGCGGTTCGCTGCGCTCACCACATCCTACTCAGGGTTTCGATGCCGGTTGTTTCACAGTAATCCGAACTTATGCCCACTGAATCCGTTCGTTTCTTCGATACCCAGTTCCAGCGCCAGGTGAATGCCGGCGAATTCGCACTCAACCCGTTCGAGCGGCAGGCATTGCCGTACTTGAAAGGAGAGGTGCTCGACCTCGGCTGCGGCCTCGGCAACCTCGCCTTGGAAGCCGCGCGCGCCGGTTGCCGGGTTACCGCCCTGGATGGCAGCCCCACCGGCGTTGCCCGTTTGCGCGAAACGGCCTCTTGCCTGGCTTTGCCTGTCGATGCCCATGAAGCGGACCTGGGACATTGGGCCGCTGACCGCGATTACGACAGCATCGCCGCCATCGGCCTGTTGATGTTTTTCCCTCGTGAGCGCGCCGAAGCGCTGCTGGCCGACATCGTCGCGCATGTCCGACCGGGTGGCATGGTGGCGCTCAACGTGTTGATTGAAGGCACGACCTTCCTGGACATGTTTGAACCGGGGCACTACCACCTGTTCGCGCCCGGCGCCCTGAAAAACGCGCTGCCGGGCTGGGCCGTGCTGGCTGAATCGGTGGACCGTTTCCCGGCGCCAGGCGACAGCGAAAAGGTGTTCGAGACCGTGATCGCGAGGAAGCCGTGAACAAGGCCAGCCCAAGCGACCCCCCCCTTTGGGAAAGGGGGGGATAGCAGCATGAAATCCATCCTCATCACCGGTTGTTCCAGCGGCATCGGCCATGCCGTGGCGCACGGGCTGAAACAACGCGGCTGGCGTGTGTTCGCCAGTGCGCGTGATGCGGACGACGTCGCACGATTGCAGGGGGAAGGGCTGGAAAGTCCGCGTCTGGATCTGAACGACTCCGCCAGCATCCGCGCCGCCGTAGCCGAGGTTCTGGCGCGTACCGGTGGCACCCTGGACGCCCTGTTCAACAACGGTGGTTTCGGCCAGGTAGGGGCGGTGGAAGACCTGACCCGCGACGCCCTGCGCGAGCAGTTCGAGACCAATCTGTTCGGCTGGGCGGAACTCACCAGCCAGGTTATTCCCGCCATGCGAGCCCAGGGGCGTGGTCGCATCGTCATGAACAGTTCGGTGTTGGGCTATGCCGCGTTCCCCTACCGTGGCGCCTACAACGCGGTGAAATTCGCGCTCGAAGGTTTGAGCGATACCCTGCGCATGGAACTGGCCGGCACCGGCATTTCGGTCAGCCTGGTGGAGCCCGGTCCCATTGTTTCCCAGTTCCGGGAAAACTGCCTGCCGCACTTTGAAAAGCACATCGCCTGGCGCACCAGTGTGCATCGCGCCAGCTATGAAGCGCAGCTGGCGCGCCTGAAAAATCCCGGCCCGGTGGCGCCCTTCACCCTCGGCCCGGAAGCGGTGCTGGAAAAAGTGATTCATGCCCTGGAAAGTCCGCGCCCGCGCGCCCGCTACCCCATCACCGTGCCCTCGGTGGTGTTCTGGTGGCTGAAACGGCTGCTCTCGATCCGGATGATGGACAGGCTGCTGCTGCGCGCTTCGGGTGAGGGTAAACGCTGAGGGCTGCTATCCTCTCGTTCAGTTTCGCTTCGACCCGAATCCATGTTTTCCGCTTTCCCCGACTGGCGCCGGCGCCTGCACGACCCCATCGCCAGCAGTCTGCTGTTTTCGCTGAGCCTGCATCTGGCCTTGCTGGCATTGGTGCAACCCGCGCCTGGTGGCCGCGCGATGGAAACGATGGTGATCAATGCGCGCCTGGAGCTTCCCGCGCCGGAGATACCGTCGACCGCGCCGCAAGTCGTTCCGGAACCCGAGCCGGAGCCTCACGCAGTGGTGGTGGCAAAGCCTGACGTACCGCCTGTCATGGCGCCGCAGCCCTTGCTGACCAGCAGCGTGCCTTCTCCGGCGCCTCCCCTGCCGGTTTCCCCCACGCCTGTCGAGCCGGCGCCTGTCTCCACGCCCAAACCCGAACCGGCGGCCGCGCCGGTCAGTCCGCCGGTAGCAAAATCGGCCAGCGCGTCCGCCACGGCGGCCGTCGGCGCTACAACGCCGCACGCCGGGCCGAGCGTGCCACTCAGCATCGGCATTGACAGCACCTGGTATGTCGCGCGCCAGGTGGATATGCATGCCCGCGCGCAAGGCAATATCGTTCCCGACTATCCGGAGCAGGCGCGGCGGCGCAATCAGGAAGGCACCCTCAAGCTGATGGTGAAGATCGACGATCTCGGCCGGGTGCGCGATGTGGAAGTGGTCGAGGCGGATTTGCCCGGTGTGTTCGACGAAGCCGCGCTGGAAGCCTTCCGCAATGCCCGTTTTCACCCCGCCATGAAGGACGGCCATCCGGTTCGCTATCAGGCGTATATCCGGGTGGTGTTCAAGTTGCGGGATTGAAGCTGTGTAGCGCCGGCTGAGCGTGGTTGTTGCCGCTTCAGCGGCTTACAACCACGGCCTATCCCTTGCGGGTATCCAGCCGGCTGTTTTGGGTTGCAAAGGCGAGTCGGCAGGAACGTAGGATGTGGTTCGCTGCGCTCACCACATCCTACGGCGCTGATCACGGCACCTATTTCGCGTAATACAAAAAATTCTCGTAAGAAGACTCGGCCACCCGGAACCACTGGATCTGGCTGTCGCGGAATTTCTTCCACTCGCGGTAGATGCGCGCGAAATCAGGGTTTTTCGCGGCTTCGGCGTCATACAGTTTGAAAGACGCGGTACGCGCGGCTTTCATGATGTCCTTGGGGTAGGCGTGCAGCTTCACTCCCTGTCTCATCAGGCGCATCAGCGCCTGCGGGTTCTTGAAGTCATATTCCGCCAGCATGTTGACGTTGGCTTCGGCGCAAGCGGTTTCAAAGGCCTGTTTGTAAGCCTCCGGCAGTTCATTCCATTTCGCGCTGTTGACGTAGAAAGACAACTGCGGACCGCCTTCCCACCAGCCGGGGTAGTAGTAGTGCTTGGCGATCTTGTGGAAGCCGAGTTTTTCATCATCGTAGGGGCCCACCCATTCGGCCGCGTCGAGGGCGCCGCGTTCCAGAGAAGGGTAGATGTCGCCACCGGCCAGGGTCTGCGGCACCGCGCCAAGCTGCGCCATGATCTGGCCGCCGATGCCGGGAATGCGCATCTTAAGACCCTTGAGATCGGCCAGCGATTTGAGTTCCTTGCGGAACCAGCCGCCCATCTGCACGCCGGTATTGCCGCCGGGGAACTGCACGATGTTGTATTTCCCGAACAGCTCGCGCATCAGCTTGATGCCACCACCGAAATACATCCAGGCGTTTTGTTGCCGCGCGGTCAGGCCGAAGGGCAGGGCGCAGTCGAAAGCAAATGCCATGTTCTTGCCGACATAGTAATAACTGGCCGAGTGGCCGCATTCCACAGTGCCCTGTTGCACCGCATCCAGCACCTGAAGGCCAGGCACCAGTTCGCCACCGGCATGCACACGCAACTGGAACTTGCCGCCGGTGATCTTGTGCAAGCGGTCCGCGAGAAGGTCCGAGGCGCCGTAAATGGTATCCAGGCTCTTGGGAAAGCTGGAGGCCAGGTGCCATTTGATCGCGGGGCCATCGGCAAACGCCTTCGGGGCCAGCGCGCTGGCAGCCAGGCCCAGGCCGGCACCGGCGCCTTTCAGAAATGCGCGTCGTTGCATGAGGGTGCTCCTTTGGGGGGTATCGGTTGGATCGAGAGGAAACATTTCAAGGGGCGGCTTCCCCCTTTTGCAAAGGAGGAATGAGGGGGATTCGGCGACGCTCACGGGGGTGTAAACCTTGGAAAAATCCCCCCTAGCCCCCCTTTGGGAAAGGGGGGAACTATTCAGGCCGCCACCTGCGCCATTTCACGCGGGCGAATCCGCACGATGACGTCGATACTGTCCGCCACCATGCCTTCCGGCAGCGCGGGCATGCCGGCGAGGTGCAGGTTGTCATCACAGATGTCGGTCAGTTCGCCGCTGGCCATGTTGTAGAAATGATGATGCGGCTCGGTGTTCGGGTCATAGAAAACCCGGCTGGGGTCCACGATCACTTCGCGTATCAGCTTTTTTTCCAGGAACAGGCGCAAGGAGTTGTACACCGTCGCCTTGGAAACCTCGCTGTAGCGCGCATTGACGATGGACAACAGTTGATCGGCGGAAAGATGCTCGTGGCGAGAGAACAATACTCCGGCAATCTCGATGCGTTGGTGGGTGGGCGCAATGCCGTGATCCCGCAGCAAATCGGCTATTTCACCCCGCTGCATCGGGGCACGTAATCGTATGGGCATGAACATTCCTGTCGGTATATTGAGTGACGTCATTTTAGAAACATGCTTAAACGCTGTCTAACTCTGGATTGGCCTGGTTGGATTTGGTTTCCATCTATATGGCGCGGTTTCGACAGATACCGCCGTCGCCAGCATGTGATGCAGCAACACTTCGGCCGCCGCCGGGGCCATGGTCACGCCGTAACGGAAATGGCCGCTGTTCACATAGAGATTTTCCAGCCTGGGGTGCCGGCCTATGGTCGGTACGTTGCCCACCGAACCTGGGCGCAAACCGGCCCATTGGGTGACGATTTCCGCCTGGCGCAAAGCTGGTATCAAGGTGTGGGCGAAATCCAGCAGTTCCGTTCGCGCCTGTGTCGTGGTGGTCTGGTCGAACCCCACCTGTTCCAACGTGCTACCGACCAGGATGTGGCCGTCCGCGCGCGGCACCAGATAATGCCCACGCCGGTAGACCACACCAGGGAGCAGACCCGGTTCCGCCTTGAGCAACACGATCTGACCCCGCACCGGGGCGATCTCGGGCGGGTCGCCCAACGCCGCCAGCAAGTCGCCGGTCCATGCACCCGCCGTCACCACCACGCTGTCGGCGCTGAATACGCCACTCGGCGTTTCCACACCCGTTACCCGGGCGCCATCGGTCAGCAAGCGCGTGGCCGGCGTGTGCTCATGTAGCGCGATGCCGGCCCGCAACACCGCTACGCGCAAGGCCCGCATGATGCGGGGGTTGCGCGCCTGCGCCACGTTCGGCAGCCAGATGCTGTCTTGATTTCCCAAATGGGCCAGCGCCGCGGGCAGTCCCGTAACGGGCTCGTCATGCGCCATGCACCAGGTCAGAGCGGCGGCAAGTTGCTCCACCTCCAGTACCGCCATGCCACAGGCCAGGTATTCTGAATCGACGCCGCTCGCCGCTTGCAAACGTTTCGCCCACTCGGGCCACAACGCACGACCGCGCAACGCCAGGGCATTGACTTCCGGCCCATAGTTCCAGGGCGGCAGCAGCGACAGAATGCCCGCTCCCGCCCAGGAAGACTCCCGTCCCGTGGCGCCCTGTTCCAGTACGCGTACTTCCAGGCCGGCCTGGCGGAGCATGAACGCGGATAGCAGGCCATTGATGCCGCCGCCAAGAATGAGACAGGAAGTCATGGTGGGTAATCGCTTCTGGGTTGTGACTGCAAGGGGATGCAACCAGTAGGTCAGGTTGCGGCTGTATCGCTACCTGACGGTCGTTCCATCAATCTGGAAGTTTGATCGTGAATCGTCAGGTAGCGGCTATCGCCGCAACCTGACCTACGAAGGCACATGGATGCGCCGTTCATCGTGGGAGAATCGCCGCTCATCCTTCGCCTGCTGCCAGGCGGCCACGGCACGGCTAGCATAGCAGAGCCGAAACAACACAGCCCATCGGGAGAACCCGGCACCATGCGCCACACCTTGGCAAACACCTCGCAACGCGGCCTCAGTCTGATCGAACTGCTGGTCACCATGAGTATCGCCGTGATTCTGCTCACTATTGGTGTGCCTTCGTTTGTTGACATGATTACTTCCAATACGGCAACCAGCTATGCAAACGATTTGCTGGCCGATATCAATTACGCGCGCAGTGAAGCAATAACGCGAGGCACCCGGGTAGTCGTGTGCAAAGGGGCGGCGACCGCGGTGGGCTCGGATTGTGCAACCGGGAATTGGGAGGACGGCTGGAAGGTGTTCGAGGATTGCAATGACAATCAAACAATCGATAACGCAACCTGCCCAGACCGGAATGCTGATGGGGCGGCAGATAACGAAGAAGTGCTTCGAGTTCATGCCGCATTGTCCGCCGGGTGGACACTACGAGGTAATAACAATGTCACCAATAGAATAACTTTTCTGCCAGATGGCCGCACCAATAACAATGGAACATTGGTGGCCTGCAAGGGAGGAGTGCGCAATGTCGGGAATCAGACCCGCTCTTCCGCGGTGGTCGTCAATGTAACCGGCCGGGCCAGAGTTTCTCCGGATGGCAATGGCGACGGCATTCCCGATGACGCAACCGCCTGCACATTCTAAGTAAGATATCAGCGATGGAATTACGCACGGAAATGCACAATCTACCAGTCCCGATCGGCAGACAATCCGGTCTCACCCTGCTGGAAATAATGATCACGGTGGTCATCCTTTCCCTCGGATTGCTCGGCTTGGCCGGCCTGCAAATGACCGGGCTGAAAAACAATCGCAATGCCTATTACAATACCGTTGCCGCGCAGATGGCACAGGATTTGGCGGAACGTATCAAAGCGGATCAAGCAGGTGCGAAAGCCAATACCTACGACAATTTCTCGAAAGCCGCCGATATGACTAAATGCGATGTGGCGAATCCAACCTTCTCCGACCGTGCGGCTTGTCTTGTCGCCAATCTGCCCGGTGGCCAGTCTCTTGTGACGAAGCGGTCCGATACGCCAAAAACTTTCTATGTCGCGATACGCTGGACGGATCTCGAACTGGGCGCCAATACCGGTTGGTCAGGCGCCAACGCGATCGCGGCCTGTGGTGCCACCGCCGCTGGCACCAACTGCTACTACAACGTATTCATGCCATGAAACACGTCGTATTCACGCGCCCACAATCCGGCCTCTCGCTGATAGAACTCATGGTCGCCATCACCCTGGGGCTCATGATTACCACGACCCTGGGCTACATCCTGATGGGCAGTCGTTCCACCTACCGCACCCAGGACGCCAGCGCCAGAGTGCAGGACACGGGCCGTTTCGCGCTGGGCTTCATCGGTCGTCAATTACGCTCTGCGGGGCGCGTCGATATCTCGCCGCTTGCCAGTGCTGTGGTGGTGCCTGTCACTGAACCGATAAGGCCCAGCACGGCCGCCACCTTGCCCAGCAACGCGACTCAGTTGACGGTGGAATATCAGGATACTCAAGATTGCAATGGCAATGGAGTGGCCAGCGTAATCAACCAGATCAGTCTGGATGGCAATAGGCAATTGCAATGCCTGGGTAATGGTTCGGTCAATTCACAACCTTTTGCCGAGGAAGTGGAGGAGCTTCAATTCCGTTATACCAACGGCAATGGTATGTGGACGGCGACGCCAACGCCTCCGGTTGTGGCGGTCGAGGTTTGTATCAGGGTACGCTCGTTTGCCAATGGTGTGGTCAATACAACGCAAACGATAAGAGATTGCGCGGGTAATAACTTTACCCCCAACCCGGCCGACACTCGTCTGCGTCGAACTTTTACCTCCGTGTTCGCCTTGCGTAACAATATCAATACGCTGCCGACCCCATGAAACAGCCAAATTTCCAAAACAGACAGCACGGCGCGGCGCTGATTACCAGCCTCATTTTCCTATCCGTGCTCACCATCCTGGGTATGAGTACATTGGGAACCGCTTTATTGGAAAGTCGCATGGCCGGCAACGCGCGCGACCGTAATCTGGCGTTTCAGGCGGCGGAAATAGGCTTGCGTGATGCGGAGTTGTTTATCCGTGACTCGGGCCGCATATCTGGAAACATCCTTGAAGAAAGCGCACTCGATGCGAATCAAGACTGGACTGGGCAGACATGCACCTATGGATTTTGTTATAACGGACAGGCATGGAAAGCCAATGGTGTGAACTGGGTTGATAGCCCAGTCTGGGAAAATGAGAATTACTGGTCCAACGCGCTTCAATACCAGCGAGTCCCCGCGGTTGCGGGTAAACCGGTAGGACGCGCGGGGCCGCAACTTGCGTTTAATCCACTTTATGTTCTACCTGCTGCATTGCCCCTGGTGTCGAGACAGCCAGAATATTTGATAGAAACTTATTCTCAAAAACCTTTTAATAACCACTATTACTATCGCATTACGGTGCGCGGCTATGGTATGCGCCCCGGTACGCGCGTGATGTTGCAAGAAATCTATACGCCGAATTGATGGAGATGGTGCCATGAGAAATAAATTCCTCGCACAAACTGCCCTCTGTGGAGTAGTTCTGATGATGACTTGCCCGGCTATCGCGGGCCTGAGTCTGTCCGATACCCCCATGTTTGTTACCGAGGCTTTGTTGCCGAATGTTTTGATAACCCCCGTGCTTTATAAAGGTTATAACGAAACAATTCTTAAAGATCTTCCGTGGAAAACTCAAAGTGCGACACTTTTGGCGGTGCCTTGGAGTTATTCTCGACTGGTGGCCAATCCAAATGGTTTTCGGGTGACACCTTGGCCAAATACTTTTATTTCAACATCAACTACACCTAACGGGTGTGTTGTTGCAACTAATGTGGCTAGTTATGTGTGTAGCCAGACCTCGCTATATTCCAGAGGTGGGGGTGATATAGGGGTTAGCGGTGGTAATACAGTAAAAAACTTCCCGCTTTCTTACGATATAACCGCTGGTTCTTATTCAAACAGCGTTAACGCAAGCAACTATAGTCAGGAAATGTACCCGCAGCGCCCTGAAGATATATTGGGTGATTCTAGATACCTAGAGGCGAAATCTAAGTACTTTCACTCCAACAGCAATTTTTTGTATTTTGATGCCGCTGCGGCCGATGCTTATGAGGCATGGCCAAATCTGGGCGGGAACTATAGTTTTTCATCTTATCCAACAGTGGATAGTGCGCGAAATGCTAAATACAGCCCTATGGCTGCCTATGCGGATGCCGGGACGGTGGCGCTTGATGACTTTGTTGATAATACAATGCTTAATATAGGTGGAAGCCCTATTGTTCATAAGGCCTATGTTGGGCAATTCTGGAAAAAAATAGCTGATAACGTAACCGACCCCGCCAGTTTTATTGGGACTTGTTGGGACGTGAACGCTGAAACCAGTAAATTCGGCTGTACCACCGCCATGACTGACGCGCAAAAAATGCAGTTCGCGCATTGGTTTACCTATTGGAGATCGTCTGATCTGGCTACTCGTGGTATGTATGGAAAGTTGTTCAAGCGCTTGGCCGATGCGGATTTGCTTAGTAAATTCAGATTTTCCATTGGTATGAATGGTGGTGCGTTCACTGATGGATTTTACTCGGTTGACAATGCGGTCGGAGCGAATAAGGCGGCAAAGACAATTAATTTATTAGAGTCGATTGGAAATGTTATTTATTCCCCGGATACCAACTTTGTTCAAGCCTGGGAGCATAGGGCTAGCAATGCAAAACTTACATCAGATGATGCTTACCGGGACGCGCCTGGCCAGCCACTTAGAAGTTGCCGCAGAAATTATGAAGTACTTCTTACGCCGGATTATTCGCAACTATCATGGGCAATGGGAGCTTATATGGCCGATCGTTCGCTTGATAATCCGCGCGCAGATCGGTTAACTGGAGTTCCTTTTCCTGATATTTACGCAAATACCTGGAGTGATGTTGGTGCTGAAGGGTGGGCGACGGACCTGCGGCCCGATCTTGCGAACAATATTCTTCCCGGCTTGAGAGACCCCGCGACACATCAACATGTGGTGCGCTACATTATCGGGCCCAATGCCGAGGGGGGGGATATTTTTCCTTCTGGATTACTTACCTATGGCGCGGCCTGGGATTTGGCTACAGCAGCCACCGCAAATGGTACATGGCCTGAATTACCTGCTGGTACGAGAGTCGACTTTCGGTCGACTTTTGATGATCTTTGGCACATGGCACTCAACAGCCGTGGCTTTTTCTATCCAAGCAACAATGTCAGTGAGGCGACTGCCAAGCTTCTTGAAACCTTTAATGATGTTTTAGTGAGAAATGTTTCTGGTTCCGCGGTGGCGACCAATACCTCATCATTGGAAAGTGGTGGGAAAATTTATTTGGCGACAGTGGAGAGTGACTGGAAGGGCCATCTGCGCGCTTACAATATCGCGCCAAATGCTGCCGGTACCATTCTGGAAGTCGATTATTCCGCGCCCTTGTGGGACCTTGCAGAAAAGGCCTCTGGATTGGGTTGGTCAGCACGCCAGATTGCTACTTATAATGGGACGGTTGGAGTGCCATTCAGTTGGGATACTATTGGTGCGACTGAGCAAGATAGATTGAGATCCGCCTCACCTGTTGGCGTAACCAGTAGCGACTTATATGCGCAAAGATTGCTCGAATATTTGCGCGGTAGTGGTGCGTGCGAAGATGGACATTCGGCGGCGACCAACGAACTTTGTACCTCCGGTGTCACTTATACTTTCCGCCGCCGCAATCTTGATCGAAGCAAGACCGACGCGTATTCCGCAAATAACCTCAATGGACGCAACGTTCTGGGTGATATTGCGAATTCCAACCCCTGGCTTACATCGCCACCGCCAGTAGGGCGTTCGGATGTGGATTACCCCGGTTACAACACCCATCGAGTGACTTATAAGAATCGTCCCAATGTTCTATATGTCGGGGCCAATGACGGCATGTTGCACGCGGTAGACGCGAGCAATGGCGCGGAATTGTTTGCTTATGTGCCATCTTTTGTACAAGCTCACCTGCACGAGCTTGCCAATACTGGTTATTCACACAAGTTCTTCGTTGATGGCTCACCCTTTGCCGCCGAGGTTGATCTCGGTGGTTGGAAAACTGTATTGGCCGGTGGCGCAAACAAGGGTGGCAAGGGTTATTACTTGTTGGATGTGACATCTCCATCCTCGAATACCGAGCTTAATGCGGGCGATTGGGTCAAGTGGGAATTCACCCACCCCAGCGATCTTCATTACACTTACAATTTACCGGTTGCGGATGGACACGGCCAGGCACGGCAGATTGTTCGCATGAACGATGGCAACCTGGCATTGATAGTTGGTAACGGTTACCCGGAAACCGCTGGTAATAAAGCCTGCTTGTTCATCATTTATCTTGCCGGGCCGGGTGATGACCACATCTGGGGTGATGGGGTTGGTGGTGCGCACGGTGCTGATTATCACCACGCGGAATATCACAAGCTTTGTGCTGGTGTGGCGGACTACAGCGCTACCGGTACCAACGATGGTGGCCTTGATACAAATGGCCTGTCCACCCCAACACCCGTCGACTTGAATGGCGATGGCAAGGTGGATGTGGTTTATGCGGGTGATCTGAATGGCAATATGTGGCGCTTTGATGTGTCGAATGTAAACCCCACCACCACCACGGGTGAAGGCGTGGATGCGGTAGTTACCAACAACTGGGCTGTGGACTACTCTGGTAATCCGCTATTCGTGGCAAAGAATGCCGCAGGAGTCCGCCAGCCTATCATTACTCCGCCAGAATTATCATTCAATACCGGGGAGGGATATTCCGGACCGCTGGTGTTGTTTGGAACTGGCAAATACATCGAGAGTAGTGACCGTTCCAATCTTGACGTGCAATCATTTTATGGCGTCTGGGACCGAGGCTTGTCTGGTATTACGCGCGGCAACCTTTTTCAACAGACGTTTCAGCTTGACGCTACGTTAACTCCCAATATTCGTTACCAGGCGTCCAAGCCCACACCCACTTATTGCACGGCCGCGGCGTTGGCTGATTGCCCCAACGACACTGTCGCCAATCCTGTCCCCACTACCAACAGGCACCTGGGTTGGTTCTGGGATATGCCGACATCTGGTGAACGCCTGACTGGCAAGATGAATCTGATCAATGGCATCGTGTTGTTCAATACCTTTTATCCAGCCACCGAGTCTTATGATTGTGTTGTTGGGGGGGTTGCCACTACATGTACCCGGCTTGACCCCTGCCAATATGGTGGTGACGGGTGGATCATGGGGCTGAATGCGGTTAACGGATATATGGAAGACAAGTTTCCGGTTTTTGACGTTGACCAGAATGGGGTTCTTGATGCCTATGATGCTAGCCACAAGGCGGCGGGTATGAAGGTGGGGGCCGCGATCGGCGGCACGAGTTTCGCGCGCGGGATCAAGGAAACCAAGGTTGGCCTCTATGCGCCTACCAATAAGGTGTCGCCACCTCCGGTGGTCATCGACACCGGCACGGCGGGTTCCGGGCGCGTTTCCTGGTTCGAGTTGCTGGATTGATTTTTCTTCCTGGGAGTGGACGTTGTGTATAGGCTTACCGCCAATAGTCATAGATCACTGTCAAGTCTGCGGGATGCGGGTAGAGTCCGGGCAGACTTGATTCAAGAGGGGGCGGAAATGAACAAGGGGTTTACGTTGATCGAGTTGTTGGTGGCGATCATGATCGTTGGCATCCTGAGTGCCGTGGCGGTGAGTTCTTATCAGGACTACACACGGCGAGCGCAACGGGCGGATGCGAAGGCGGTGCTGCTTGAAGTGGCGGGGTGGATGGAGCGGAACTACACGGCGACGGGGAGTTACATCCTGGACCCTGCTGGCGTAGCTATAGCAGCACCACCTGCTGGCCTCACACAATCACCCAAGGATGGCACCGCCCGCTACGCCATTTCTTTCAGCGCGATAGCGGCGCAGAGCTTTACCGTCCAGGCGGTGCCAGCCAGCGCGGATGCCACTTGCGGCACTTTGACTTTGAATAACCTGGGTACTCAGGGATCGTCTGTCGCAGGTGCCGCCGCCGATTGCTGGCAGCGTTGACCACCCTCTTGTAGGTCAGGTTGCGGCTTCATCGCTACCTGACGCCTTTGCGAACGTCAGGTAGCGATGAAGCCGCAACCTGACCTACGCGTCGTCCCTTTTCCCGTCTCTCTTCATCACACTTCCATGACCCCCCAACTGCTGGACATCCTCCGGCAGCTTTCCCATGAAGATTTTCGTTCCGGCGAGGAAGTAGCGCGCCGCTTGCGGATTTCGCGCGCTTCCGTGCATAACGCGGTGCATGAGGCTGAATCTCTGGGCTTGCGGGTGCAGGCGGTGCGCGGGCGTGGTTACCGTTTGGCGCTGCCGGTTACCTGGCTTGATGTGGATGCGTTTGCGCCACCTTTGTCTGACCGCGGCGTGCTGGCAAAACGGGTGGATACGCTTGATTCGACCAATGCCCATCTGATGCTTCAGGCGCAGTCAGGCGCGCCGCACAAGAGCCTGGTGGCGACGGAGTGGCAGGGCAAGGGGCGCGGTCGCCGTGGCCGCGCCTGGCTGAGCGGACTCGGTGGCGGTTTGATGTTTTCCCTGTTGTGGCGATTCAATCGCCCGGCCAGCGAGTTATCGGGCCTGTCTCTGGTGGTTGGGCTAGGCCTGGCGCAGGTGCTGCGCGATCTGGGGCTGCAACATGCCAGTGTCAAATGGCCCAATGACATCCTGGTCGATGGCGCCAAACTGGCCGGCGTGTTGATCGAATTGGCTGGCGACATGCTGGGGCCGAGCGCGGCGGTCATCGGTGTCGGGATCAATGTGCTGGGCACGGAGTCGCTGCGCGGCGCGGTGGAGCAACCGGTAACCGATCTTTCCGAACACTTGCCTGAGAGTGCCCTCGATCGCAATGTCTTGTTGCGGGAAATGGTGTTGCGCCTGAATGATTCCCTGGAACGCTTTGATAGTGACGGTTTCTCGCCTTTTCGCCAGGATTGGGAAGCCTTCCATGCCCACCAGAATCAGCCCGTTCATCTGCTCACCGGGTTGGGTGAACGCATCACCGGCAACGCGGTGGGTGTGGATGACGGCGGCGCTTTGTTGTTGGCTACGGAAAGCGGCGTCCAGCGCTTTCATTCCGGTGAGGTGAGTTTGCGCAGCGCCGCTGCTTGCGCTGTAGCGCCGGCGCTACATGACGAGGTGAGTGAGCGGAGGGTGCCATGATTCTGCTGCTCGATGCCGGCAATACCCGCATCAAGTGGGGGGTTCGCCAGACGGGCGCGTGGCTCGCGCGCGGCGTTTGTTCGACACGGGAAGTTGCCAGTTTGCGGGCCGATCTGGCGGCGTATCCCTTACGACGCGGATTGCTGTGTTGCGTGGCGAATGATGCGACCCGCGCGGCGCTGGAAAGCTTGTTGGCGCCCCGAGTCGAGCACCTTGTATGGCTGACGGCCGCGGCGGATGAGCATGGCGTGCGCAATGCGTATCAGCCGGCCGAGTCGCTTGGCGCGGATCGCTATGCCGCTTTGCTGGCGGCCGCGCGGCGCGGTCTGGGTGACTGTGTGGTGGCGAGTGTGGGCACGGCGCTGACCGTGGACGCCTTGACTGCGGATGGGCGGTTTCTCGGTGGCGCCATTGCCCCCGGCCCCGATCTGATGCAAGCGGCTTTGCTTGATGGCACCGCGGGTGTAAGGGTGTTCTCCGGCGCGGTGACGGATTTTCCGAGCGATACCGGCAAAGCGGTGGCCAGTGGGATCGCGCTGGCCCAGGCCGGTGTGGTGGTTGGCATGCGTGAGCGATTGACCCGCTTTACCGGCAATCCTGTTACGGTCTTGTTGAGTGGCGGCGCGCGTGTTTGGTTGACGAGTTTGCTGGAACCTCCCGTCGTGGAGGCCGATGATCTGGTTCTGGAAGGTCTGGCCTGGATTGCAAAGGATAAAGAATGGGACGATTGATCGGCTTGCTGGCGCTGATGAACGTGGTGGTATTGATTGCCGGTTTGAGCATGGAACAAGTGCGTGGCAAACCCGGTGTGCTGGTGGATTTCAATGCCGACAAGGTTCGCTTGCTGGGACAGGTCGAGCGTTCGGAAACCGTGCCCGTCAGCGCGGTCGATGAGGCAACGTCAGGCGTGGGCGCGGAAGCGCCCAAGGCGCTGGCTGCCGCATCGGCAACAACCAATCCCCGCTGCCTTGCCTGGCCTGGTCTTGATGAGGGCTTGCTGGATGAAATCGAAGCGCGGCTGCGAACTGCCGGCATTGCCGCCGCGCGTTATGACATTCATCTGGAAAGGCGCCTGGGCTGGTGGGTCTACCTGCCGCCATTCGCTGATGCCGAGGCCATACAGGCCGCGATCGACGAGGTGCGCCAGAAAGGAGTCAACGACTTCGCCCCGGTGCGTGCTGGCGTGATGAAAAATGCGGTATCGCTGGGGGCGTTCCCGACCCGGGCCAAGGCGCAAGCCCAGTTGGAACGGCTGCGGAAACTCGGCGTGCAGGGCTTGCATATGGGGCCGCGTCCTAAGTCGGGTAGCGCCCGTCTGTCCATCGCCAGCGCGGTGCCTGAAGCCCAACTGGCGAGTTTGAGCGAGGGTTGGGGCAAGGGGCGGGCGCCGGTGGCGTGCGCGAGGAATTGAGGGATGCAAGCTGTCATCACTGTCCCCGCTGACCAGGCTGCCGCTGAAGATGAAGCGGGCGGGGTGTGCCTCACTGTTGAAAAGGCGCTTTGCGCGTTTGAGGGTGAAGCGCTTGGGGCGGAGGCTCCCCCCTTTTCCAAAGAGGGGCTGGGGGGGATTTCTGAGGCGGATGCTCGGGCAAACCTCGCTAAATCCCTGATGAAGTCCCTAAGCGAAGGACCAAGCCGCCAAAAGACGGCGGCCAAGTCCCCGCTTATACCCTTCGGTACCTCTATCCCCCTTTGGCAAAGGTGGAAGCCACTCTCCCTGGCGCCTCCACTCCTATCACCCGCTAACACGCAAAGTGCTTTTTCAAAGGGGGGAGCCAAGCGGCTGAACGCGCGCGGGGCTTTCACGGTGGCGTTACGGCTTTGTCTGTTGTTGTTCTCGTTCGTCGCTTCCCTGGCCTGGGCGGAGGTGTCTGTGCCGCCACTCAAGGCACGGGTCACGGACCTGACCGCTACGCTGGATGCAAGCAGCAAGCAGGCACTGGAGGAAAAACTTGCCGCTCTGGAACAGGCCAAGGGCGCCCAGATCGCCGTTCTCATCGTCGCCGGCACCGAGCCGGAAAGCATCGAACAGTACGCATTGCGCGTGGCTGAAGCCTGGAAGTTGGGGCGCAAGGGCGTCGATGATGGTGCCTTGCTGCTGATCGCCAAGGACGAGCGCGCCTTGCGTATCGAAGTGGGTTATGGCCTGGAAGGGGCGATTCCGGATGCAATCGCGAAACGCATCATTGCCGAAATCATCGTGCCGCGCTTCAAGGCGGGCGATTTTCCCGGCGGTATCGATGCCGGAGTGGATGCACTGATCAAACTGGTGCGGGGTGAGGCGCTGCCGGCCCCGAAAAAAGGGGTGAGTTCCAATGCCCTGAAAGATCTGGGCGACTCACTCCCCATGGTGATGATGTTCATCTTTGTCCTGGGGAGTGTGCTGCGCATGATCTTCGGACGCCTCGTTGGCGCGAGCGTGGCCGGCACGGTGGCCTTCCTGGGGGCCTGGTTGTTGCTGGGTGGTTTGCTGGCGGGCCTGGCCGCCGCGCTGGTGGCCTTCGTTTTCGTTCTTGTCGGAGGCCATGTCGGCGGAAGCCGCTTTGGTGGTTATGGCGGTGGAGGTGGCGGCTTTGGCGGCGGTGGTGGTTTCGGTGGGGGCGGCGGCGGCTTCGGCGGCGGCGGCGCTTCCGGACGTTGGTGAGGGGAGGAACATGAAACGCCTGCTACGGCATCTGCTGTTTCCCGATTGGCTCACCCGGCGGCGCTTCCCTGGGCGTGTTCTGGAGCGCATCGGAGCCGCTGTTACCGCCTCGGAGCGAGGTCATTGCGCCGAGCTTCGCTTCGCCGTTGAAGGGGCTTTGCACCCCAGGCAATTAATGGCCGGGATGGCCGGGCGGGAACGCGCGCTGGAAGTGTTTTCCAACCTGCGCATCTGGGATACCGCCGCCAACAACGGTGTGCTGATCTACTTGCTGCTGGCGGATCGCGATGTCGAGATCGTCGCCGATCGTGGCTTGAGCGGTCTGGTTCAGCCGGCGGAGTGGGAAGCCATCTGCCGTGACATGGAAACCTGTTTTCAGCGCGGCGAATTCGAGGCCGGCGCGCTGCTCGGCATCGAACGTGTCGATGGCCTGCTACGCAGGTATTTTCCGGGTTCCGGGGAAAACCCCAACGAATTGCCGGACGCGCCCAGCGTTTTGTAGCGCCGGCAAGGATGCCGGCGCTAAAGACTTACTTCACGCGGTTGCGGTATTCGCCGGAGGCGCAGTCGATCTCGATCTTGTCGCCGATTTCCACGAAGGCGGGAACCTGGATCGTGTGGCCGGTGGGCTTGATACGGCAGGGCTTGAGCACCTTGCCGGAGGTGTCGCCCTTGACGGCGGGTTCGGTGTATTCGACTTCACGCACGACGGAACTGGGCAGGTTCACGGAAATGGCCTTGCCTTCGTAGAACACCACTTCCAGCGGCATGCCGTCTTCCAGGTAGGGAAGGGCGTCGGACATGTTGTCGGCTTCGATTTCGTACTGGTTGTACTCGGCGTCCATGAACACATACATGGGGTCGGCGAAGTAGGAGTAGGTGCAGTCCTTGCGCTCCAGATTCACCGTGTCGAACTTCTCGTCGGCTTTGTAAACCGTCTCGCTGGCGGCGCCGGTGAGCAGGTTCTTGAACTTCATCTTGACCACGGAGGAGTTGCGGCCGGATTTCTGGAATTCGGCCTTCTGCACGACCAACGGGTCGTTGCCGACCATGATCACATTGCCGGCGCGGAGTTCTTGAGCGGTTTTCATGGAGATGGTCCTGGGGGGCTAAAAAGCCCGCGATTCTAACAACTTGTTGATAAATTTCATCAAATTTGAGGCAAGGTCGGTTTTTTCGGCGAGATGTGTGGCCCAGGCGCGGGCATGCGCGGAAAGCATCGGCAGGGCTTCGATCCACGCCGGCCAAAGCGCAGCCATATCCTCCTCCCGGTTCCATGCCTGCCACACCGCGCGCACCAGGCTGGCGCCCGAGGGCGGCAAGTCCGCGCAGTAGAGGTCGAGAAAGGCGGCGAGCTTGTCCAGATGCGCGCCTTCTTCCTGATGGTAGGCCTGCCAGATCAGCGGGCGGGCGGCAAACTGGGCGCGCACGAAAGAGTCCTCGCCGCGCACGAAGTTGAAATCACAGGCCCAGAGCAGGCGGTCATAATCGTCCTGCGACAACATCGGCGGAACAAACACGCTCAGGTTGCCGCGTTGCAACGTGTCACCGGCCTGGGCGTTGGCGGTGGCAAACCAGGCGGCGATTCGCGGCACGGCTTTGCCCAGCGGAACCACCAGATCGATCGGCTGGGTCCCCTGGCTGCAAGCTGTCAACAGACCGTCCAATGACGCGGATTCATAACTGAATAACGAGATACGCAAACGCCGCGCATTGTTATTCGGTAAACCTAAATCTTCCCAGAAGTGGGATTGCGCATTGATATCGCGCTGAAATACGTCGCGCGCATGGTAAAGCCACGCCTCGCGTGTGAGGCCGCCGGTTCCCGCAATGTAGCCAGGCATGAAGAAATATTTTGTAAGCGGCAAGCGTGGGTGCGGCGAAGGCAGGCAATGTACCCCCTGAACCCAATTTTCCGCGCTCAGATATTCCAGATTTATCCATACCGGAGACGGTGATTTTTCGGCCATGGCCTGAATGAATGAGTCCGGTAAATGGCAGGCCAGAGCTTCGATAACCACACTGCCTGGCTCTATCGTTGGCAGTGGCGTGGCCCAGTGTCGGATCTCGACGTTCTGGATAGATTGGATCGCGGTGGTGGCATCCACTTCCGGATAAATATGCTGGAATGCGGCCAGGTCATCCACCCAGAGGCGAACGGGAATGGCGTATTCCGTCGCCAATTGCCGGGCCAGGCGCCAGGTCACCCCTATATCGCCATAGTTGTCGACAACGTTGCAGAAGATGTCCCAATGAGCTGCTGGATTGCGCACGAAGGTGTAATTGCTGAACGCGGTTTGCCTGGGGGTAACAGGCTCTTTTCTCGTTAACTGGTGATGCGACAGAAAGCGCCCGAGGGAGTGGCCTCCTTCTTTTTCAAAGAGGGAAACCACTACTCCTACCGCGTCAGCAGTTAATGGTAAAGGGCCTAATAAAAAACCCTCGGGCAATACCCGAGGGTTTTATCGGGGCTGTTGCTCGATCAGGCGACGCGGCAATCTTCGATGCTCTTGCCCTGGGCTTCGAGCGCACCGACCCAACCGGGACGGCGGCCACGACCGGACCAGCCCTGGCCACTCACCGGGTCGCGGTACTTCACGATGCCGGAACCGGCACGCTTGACCTTGCCGCCACGAGCGGGGAATACATCGCTGGGGTCAATGCCGTATTCGGCCATGATGCGTTTGATTTCGGCAATGGCGCCGGCCATTTCCTGTTTGCGGGCATCATCTGCTTGACGCTTCAGGCCCTCGATCTGGGCCATCAATTCCTGATAAGACGCCATGTTGGCTCCTTGAGTGTGGGTGAAATCCCCATGTCAATGGGGTGGCGCCATGGTAATGGAAAAGAAAATGGAAGGAAAGGCGGAGTTATGATTCCGGTCGATGTAATGAGTTCTAAGGATAAGTAATACAGGCCACGGTTTAAGGAACCGCTGATTTAATCCGTTTACCCTGGTCCTGTCGAAGGGTGCGCTGGAAGAATCATAAGGTTGGAAAAGGTTTTGACAAGCTCAGCCCGAACGGGGCGGCTAAATCAGATTTTTTTGACCTCATTTCCTGGATTACCGGCGTCGGTTGGATCGTTGATGGTCTCCAGCCAGGCACACCCACCACCACGCAAATTCGTAGCTACCTACGTGGCTTACCAAGTGTAGTTGCGATGATTTTGCCTGGATGAAGCAACATCGTCAGGCCGCCGCGCTTGGATTTTGTGATTGCGGTCATGCCATGAATAACTCTTGATGTGTTCAATATTAACGGCTGGGAATATTGCGACAGCGGGTTTTTATCAACCGCCGGCAATAAGGAGTTTCGTCAGCGTGGACTTTTTTAGTTTGGGTAATCGTGCCGATCTGGAGGTCAATCCATCCAGATCACGCTGGCCATGCGTCCGGTGCGGGGTTCGCGGCGGTAGGAGAAGAATCGCGGGTCATTGAATGTACATAGGCCGCCGCCATAGACGCGATCAACTCCGATGGCGGCGAGGCGAATGCGCGCCAACGCATAGATGTCGGCCAGCCACTTCCTGGGAGCCTCTGATGAGGCCCCTACCCTTCGGTAATCCAGGGTGCCAGGCAGTGCCGGCCGGAAGGCGATGCCGGTTAGCGGGTGCTGGCTGATGAAGGTTTCCCTCACTTCTCCGCCGACTTCGAATGCCGCCTGGCCGATGGCGGCACCCATCCAGGCGAGGATGCGTTCGGGCGGCGCCCGCATGGCGGCCACCGTGGCTTCCAGCACTCCGCTGGCCAGTCCGCGCCAGCCGGCGTGGGCGGCGGCCACCACCGTGCCGGCGTCGTCGCAGAACAGTACCGGCAGGCAGTCGGCGGTGAGCACGGCGCGTACTTCGTTGGGTTGGAAGGCGACGGCGGCGTCGGCGGCGGGTGGCCCCCCCCTCTCCCAAGGGGGGGCGGGGGGGGTAACGACCTCACAGCCGTGCACCTGATTCAGCCAGAGCGGTTCGGCGGGCAGCCATTGCCGCAACAGGCGGCGGTTCTCGGAAACGGCTTCGGGGGCGTCGTCGACATGGCTGGCGGGGTTGAAGCTGGCGAACGGAGCCAGGCTGACGCCGCCGGCGCGGGTGGTCATGAAGGCGCGCACATTGGCCGGCGCGGGCCAGTCGGGGGTGATCCAGTCTGGGGGCATTCGAGCTCCTGTCGCGCCGACGTCTCGCCGGCTTCGTAGGCCTGATTAGAAGAACGAAGCAGGCGAGACGCCTGCGCTACACCAGTTGCCGCAACAGCCCGGCGAAATCGGGCGGCGGCAGCGCTTCCCATTCCATCGTAATGCCCGTGCTTGGGTGAACCAGGCCCAGGCGCACGGCGTGCAAAGCCTGGCGGGGGAATTCGATGGGGCTGCGTTTGCGTCCCGCGTAGACCGGGTCGCCCAGCAGGGGGTGGCCGATGTGCGCCATGTGCACGCGGATCTGGTGGGTGCGGCCGGTGGCGAGGCGGCATTCCACCCACGCGACTGAGCTGAACTGGCGCAGCACCTTGTAGTAGGTGAGCGCGGGTTTGCCGCGGCCTTCCTCGACCACGGCCATCTTCACCCGTTGCGTGGGGTGACGGCCAATGGGCGCTTCGATCGAACCTTCTGGTGGCTGAACAAGGCCCTGCACCACCGCCCAGTAGACCCGCTTCACGCTGCGCGCTTGCAGGTCTCGCACCAGTTGCGTCTGCGCTTCCAGTGTCTTGGCGACCACCATGAGGCCGGAAGTGTCCTTGTCCAGGCGGTGCACGATGCCGGCGCGCGGCAGGATGGCGGCGCCGGGCACGTGATGCAGCAGCGCGTTGAGCAGGGTGCCTTCCCAATTGCCGGCGCCGGGATGGGTGACCAGGCCGGCGGGCTTGTCGAGTACCAGGATGGCGTCGTCCTCGTGGACGATGTTCAGGGCAATGTCTTCGGCCTGATACGGCAACTCGGCGGGGTGGGCTTCCGGCTCCACGCTGACGCTTTCGCCGCCCCAGACCTTGAGTTTGCGGCTGGCGTTGGCATTGGAAATCAGCACGAGGCCGGCGTCGATCCAGGCCTGGATGCGGCTGCGCGAATACTCCGGCATCAGTTCCGCCAGGCTCTGGTCGAGACGGCGGCCGGCATGTTCGGGGGGGATGGTGAGGTGGCGGCTTTCCGGCATGGGCTATTGCGGCATGGGTATAATCCGCGCGCCTTTTTTGGGGATTGAAATGCCGCGAATTCTAGCCTTCCTTCTGTTGTTGAGTTCCCTCGCGGGATGCAGCCTGCTGCCGGATGTGATTGACGAGACCAAAAACTGGTCGGCGTCCAAGCTGTATTACAGCGCCAAGGAGTCTCTGGCCGATGCCAATTACACGGAAGCCGTGAAGATGTTTGAGAAGCTGGAGGCGCGTTATCCCTATGGCGCCTATGCCCAGCAGTCGCAACTGGAAGTGGCTTATGCCTATTACAAGGACAATGAACCCGCCTCCGCCATCGCGGCTTGCGAGCGCTTCATCAAGCTGCACCCCAATCATCCCAACGCGGACTACGCCTATTACCTCAAGGGCTTGGCCAACTTCGTGGTGGATACCAGCTTGTTCGCCCAGTTTTCCGATCAGGACATGAGCGAGCGCGATCCCAAGTCCGCGCGCGAAGCCTTCGAGGCATTCAAGGAACTGGCCACCCGCTATCCGCAGAGCAAATACACGGCCGATGCCGTGGGCCGCATGAAGTATCTGGTCAACAACCTGGCCCAGCACGAGGTGCGCGTGGCGCGTTATTACTACAAGCGCGGCGCCTATGTGGCGGCGGTGGCGCGCGGCAAGTACGCGCTGGAAAACTACCAGCAGTCACCGGCGCTTGAAGAAGGCTTGGCGATCATGGCCAAGAGCTACGACAAACTGAATCTGCCCGTCCTGCGCGACGACGCGTTGCGCGTGCTCAAGCTCAACTTCCCGAACAGCCCCTACGTGGCCGGCGACGGCCCGGTCCAGGAAAAACCCTGGTGGAAGTTGTGGTAATTCTGTAGCGTCGGCATCCCCGCCGGCCCGTTTTTGCAACCCAATGACGCAGGCAGGGATGCCCGCGCTACATGATTGGTCGCCCACGCCCTTACCCTAACCTCCAATGACGCTGAATCCTGGCTCGCAAGCCTGGAAGAGGTGTACTCAGAAGCGCAGCGCGAGGTTCTGCGGCGAGCGTTGGAGTGGCTGGCCGACCATGCGGCGGACGCGGTAGTCGATACCGGCGCCGACCTGACCGGGCATAGCCTGGGTACGGCCGCCATCCTCGCCGGCATGCGTTTCGATGCCGAGACGGTGGCCGCCGCGCTGTTGTGTGGCCTGCCCGATGCCGCGCTGACGCGCGACAAGCTGGCCAGGGAATTCGGCGAACATCTGGCCACCCTGGTCGATGGGGCGGCCAAGCTGACCCGAATGGACCGCCTGCTCACCGAACTCGCGGCTGAATTTGTCACTGAAGGCGGCCAGAGCGAGGCGCTGCGTCAGATGTTGCTGGCGATGACCGACGATATCCGCGTGGTGTTGATCAAACTGGCCGAGCGCACCCAGGCGCTACGCGAGTTGGCCAACCCCGTGGCGGGCCAGGATGAGCCGCTGCGCCGCAAGATCGCCGGCGATGTGCGCGAACTCTATGCGCCGCTCGCCAACCGTTTGGGCGTGTGGCAGCTCAAGTGGGAACTGGAAGACCTCTCCTGCCGTTATCTGGAACCGGATACCTACAAGCAGATCGCCAATCTGCTGGATGAGCGCCGCCTCGATCGCGAGTGGTACATCGAGAGGGTGATCAAGCAGTTGGGCGAAGCCCTGGAAGCCGACGGCATCAGCGGCTTTACCGTCAACGGCCGCCCCAAACACATCTCCAGCATCCTCGCCAAGATGCGCAAGAAGCGCCTCTCCTTCGCCGAGGTCTACGACGTGCGCGCCCTGCGCGTGCAGGTACGCGACGTGAAGGACTGCTTCCATGCCCTGGGACTGGTGCACAGTCTCTGGCAACCGATACCCGGCCAGTTCGACGACTACATTTCGCGCCCCAAGGGTAATGGCTACAAGAGCCTGCACACCGCCGTGGTGGGGCCGGAAAACAAGGCGCTGGAAGTACAGATTCGCACTTTCGACATGCACCAGGAAGCGGAACTGGGCGTGGCCGCGCACTGGCGCTACAAGGAAGGCGGCAAGTCACAGGGCGACGCCATCCAGGACAAGATCGCCTGGTTGCGGCAGATCCTGGCCTGGAAACAGGAGTTGGGCGAGGAACCGGGAGGAGATCAGGGCGGTGGCCATGAGCTGGCGCAACACTTCCGCAACGAACTGTTCCAGGACGAAGTCTTCGTCCTCACCCCGCAAGGCAAGGTGATGGCGCTCACCGCCGGCTCCACGCCGCTCGATTTCGCCTATGCGGTGCATACCGAACTCGGCCATCGCTGCCGCGGCGCCAAGGTGGACGGCACGCTGGTGCCGCTGGATACCGCGTTGAAGACCGGGCAGCGGGTGGAAATCCTTACCGTCAAACAGGGCGGCCCCAGTCGCGACTGGCTCAACCCGCATCTGGGCGTGCTGAAGACCACGCGCGCCCGCAACAAGGTGCGGCAGTGGTTCAAGCAACTGGATCACGGCTCCCATGTGCAGGAAGGACGCAACCTGCTCGACCGCGAGTTGCACCGGCTCAACCTGGCCAACGTCAACCTCGACAAACTCGCCACCCGTCTCAAATTTCCCGCCCTGGATGATCTTTGCGCCGCGCTGGGTCGCGGCGACCTGGGCAGTGGCGCGCTCGACCGCGCCCTGCACGACGAATTCATCCCACCCCCGGAAAAACCTCTGGTTTCCGCCTCCAAGCGCAACAAGTCGGATGTCGGCGGCGTGCTGGTGGAAGGCGAACCCGGTCTGCTCACCCAGATGGCCGGCTGCTGCAAGCCGGTACCGCCCGACCCCATCGCCGGCTACACCACCCAGGGCCACGGCGTCACCATCCATCGCGCCGACTGCCCAATGTTGCAGCACCTGCCGGAAGACAAGCGCGCGCGCTTGTTGGCGGCGGAATGGGGCGGCCAGGAGGGGGCCAAGGAGGGTGACAAGGTCAGCCAGGTCTTCGCGGTGGATGTGGAACTCACCGCGCACGACCGTTCCGGCCTGCTGAAAGACGTGGGCGAATTGTTCTCTCAGGAAAAGATCAACGTGGTACGGGTCAATACCCTCTCCCAGGACGACATGGCGCGCATGGAATTCACCCTGGAAGTGAAAGACATGCCCCAGCTCACCCGCTTCCTCACCCGCGCCGCGCATTTGCGCGGCGTGCACTCGGCAAGGCGGAAGTAGGTATTGCTCCCCCCTTTTCAAAGGGGGGCCGGGGGGGATTTCTCCAAGGGTTGTGCGAGTGCGAGCGTCCGGAAATCCCCCCCCGCCCCCCTTTGAAAAGGGGGGAGTGAAGGACTACCGGTACTTGCGCACCACCCCAACCACCACCCCGAAAATTTCCAGCGAGCCTTTCGGGCGGATCACCGGATAGGCCGGGTTGGCGGGTTGCAGCACGTATTCGCCTTTCTCGCGCGCCAGGGTTTTCAGGGTGAATTCGTCGTCCACGATGGCCACGACCAGATCCCCCGGCTGCGCGTCATGGCGCTTTTCCACCACCGCGATGTCGCCCGGATGAATGCCGGCTTCGATCATGGAATCGCCCTTCACCCGCACCAGCACCGTGCGCGAGGGCTGTTCGATGAGAAATTCGTCGATGGTCAGGGTATCGCGCGAACTGTCGTCGGCGGGTTGCGGAAAGCCGGCGCGCACCGAATCCGCCAGGGTGCGCTCGAAGAAACGGGCGCCCGGTTTCAGACGCTTGTCCGGCGCCGATTCGAGGAAGCCCTCCAGACGCAGGCGCGCCACCAGGGCGGCGACCGAGGATTTCGATTTCAGGCCCAGCCGTTCGCCAATGGCGGCGTAGGACGGCATGACCCGATGGCGGGCGTAGTAATCCTGGAGTTGAGCGAGGTGTTCGGCATCTTGCGACATGGTTTGGGCATCGGAAAAACGGTGCCGCCAAGTTAAAGAACGAACGTTCGTTTGTCAAAGCAAACTGCACCTTGTAGCGCCGGCATCCTTGCCGGCTCATCTTGGCGGGCAAAAAAGCGCCGGCAAGGATGCCGGCGCTACAGGTGGCGGGCCGACTGGGTTATCTTCCCTGCCTTGCCCGTTCTGCCGGAGTTTCCGTGTCCACCCCGTCCGCAACCCCCATTGTTTCCGTGATCGCCGCGATGGCGCGCAATCGTGTCATCGGCATCGACAACACCCTGCCCTGGCGCCTGTCGGAAGACCTCAAGCACTTCAAGGCGCTGACCATGGGGCATCACATCATCATGGGGCGCAAAACTTATGAATCCATCGGCAAGCCGCTGCCGGGGCGCACCACGGTGATCGTCACGCGCGATCCGGCGTATCGCGTGGCGGGCTGTCTCACCGCGCATTCCCTCGACGCGGCCATCGCCGCCTGCGCGGGCGACGCGGAAGTGTTTTTTGTCGGCGGCGCGGAGCTGTATGCCCAGGTGTTGCCGCGCGCCGACCGCCTCTATCTCACGGAAATTCAGGCGGACTACGCTGGAGATGCTCACTTTCCCGAGTTCGACCGGGCGCTATGGCGGGAAAGCGAGCGACGAAAGAACGTCAATCCGGAGGGGCTGGCGTATCACTTCGTGATCTACCAACGTATTTGAAACACCCGTAGGTCAGGTTGGCGCGCAGCGACTACCTGACGATCGTGCAATCAAATTTGAGGGTGGCTCGTCAGGTAGCGATAAGGCCGCAACCTGACCTACGGCGGTGCCCGGTCCAACGTTGTAGGTCAGGTTGGCGCGCAGCGACTACCTGGCGTTCGTGCAATCAAATTTGAGGGTGGCTCGTCAGGTAGCGATAAGGCCGCAACCTGACCTACGGCGGTGCCCGGTCCAACGTTGTAGGTCAGGTTGGCGCGCAGCGACTACCTGGCGTTCGTGCAATCAAATTTGAGGGTGGCTCGTCAGGTAGCGATAAGGCCGCAACCTGACCTACGGCGGTGCCCGGTCCAACGTTGTAGGTCAGGTTGGCGCGCAGCGACTACCTGGCGTTCGTGCAATCAAATTAGAGGATGGATCGTCAGGTAGCGATAAGGCCGCAACCTGACCTACGATTCCCCGCCGCCGAACAACGCATCCAGCTTTGCCTTCGCATCGCCATCGCCGCCTTTGCTCGTGGCGTAAGCGCCGGGTCGAGGCTGGAACCAGCCGCAGAAGTTCGCCCGGGTCTTGTCCTTCACGTCATCGGCGGCGGTTTCGCGGCATTGTTTCGCCTTGGCGGTGTCGTAGTGGCGGCACATCCGGCAGACGTGCTGCTCGGCGTGGCACGCCAGGCATTCGGCGCGGCGGCCCAGAGGCAGCGGCAGGGCGGCCAGGCTGGCGCCGCATTTCCAGCACACCAGTTCGTTATTCATGGGCAATCTCCATCGGCGAGAATGGCCGCTATCTTAGCCACGGGAGTGTTACATGGGCTTCGGTCTGATCATCATCGGTGACGAAATCCTTTCCGGAAAACGCGAGGACAAGCACTTCGCCCAGGTACGCGGCTTGATGGCCGCGCGCGGCCTGCGGCTGGACTGGGTGAGTTATCTCGGCGACGAGCGCCGGCGCCTGGCCGAGGCCCTGGCGCACAGCTTCGCCTCGGGCGACATCGTGTTCAGTTGCGGCGGCATCGGCGGCACGCCGGACGACCATACCCGCCAGGCCGCCGCCGCCGCGCTGGGCCTGCCCCTGGTCTTGCACCCGCAAGCGCGCGAGTTGATCGCCGGTCGCATGGCGGAAGTCGGCCAGCCGCTGACGCCGGATCGCTTGAGCATGGGCGAGTTTCCCGAAGGCGCCGAGATCATCCCCAACCCGTTCAACCGCATCCCCGGTTTCAGCATCCGCCACCATCACTTCGTCCCGGGTTTCCCGGTGATGGCCTGGCCGATGCTGGAATGGGTGCTGGATAGCCACTACACGCACCTGTTCCACGTCGACGAACCGGCTGAACGCTCGATGCGCGTGGAAGGCATCGCCGAAGGCACGCTGACGCCGCTGATGCTGGCGGTGGAACAGGCATTTCCCGGCGTGCGCGTGTTCAGCCTGCCGCACATGGACCCGGTACGCCAAGTTGCCTACCACATCGAGTTGGGCGTGAAAGGCCCGGCGGACTTGATCGAAGCCGCCTTCACGCGCCTGGCTGAAGGCGTGGCGGCCCTGGTAGGGGAGGGCGCCGCGCTTTCGGAAGAGGGGATGCGGCAGTCGTAGAGGGTGCGCGACGCTTTACCCTTGGCGCATTGGTTCCCCCTTTAAGAAAGGGGAGGGCACATTTCCAGCGACTTTCGCGCATATCGCCATAACGAGAAAACAGCTTACCCTTCCCAGGGATTAACGAGCACCAGGCCTGCAATTGCCTGGAAATCGTCGCTATTGCGCGTAGCCAGCGGTATATCGTTGGCAAGCGCGATGGCGGCGATCTGGGCGTCCTGCGTGGTGATGGGCCGGCCGAGATGGCGTCGCGCCGCCACCAGATTCGCGAACTGTTCCGCCGCCGCCGCGTCGAATGGCAGGCAACGCCCAGCGAAATCTTCCATGAGCATCTGTCTTGCGGCGGCGGCAAGCGCGTCACGACGTTTTCCACTGGGCAACAGCGCGATACCCAGGCTGATTTCTGCCTGGGTAATCGCGCTCACCCGTGCTTCTCCGGAATGCTGATCGACCCAGGCAACCACGTCCGGCATGGGCCGAGGCCGCATCAATTCGGAAAGCACATTGGTATCGAGCAAAATCATTGCCCCTCTCCTTCGGCAAAGTCCGGCAGGGGGCGGTCGCGCAGGCGCGTGGATTCCAGTTCCACGCCGCCGAGTGCGCTGAAGCGGCGTTGCAGGCGCGTTCCCAGGCCTTCACTGGCGCCGACCGTATTGACGGCCATACCCAGGATTTGCCGTGCTTCCTCCTCCATCGAGTGCCCGTGGCGCGCCGCTTGCAGGCGGAGGTTGGTCTTTGTGGTTTCATCCAGATTGCGGATCATGATGGTTGCCATGGCGAGTCTCTTTTATGAATGCAATGCTAGCATTGTATGCACGGTGCGTTCCGAGTTCAATCTCTGGCTAGCCCTGGGAAAACCCGCCACGCCGGTTGTTTTCCCCCATGAAAGGGGCATTTCAACCGCCCGCGTTGGTCTGTGGGGGCGCATGGCCCATGAATCCGGGAGGTGCGCCACTGGCCTGGTTTGTGCTGTAGTTTGTTCTGCCTACCTCAGGAGCACTCCATGCCGAACCCGAGCAACCATCACGACACGCCCGCCACCCTGTTCCTCGCTTTGCTTGGCGCCGACGGCGACCTGGCGTGGCGTTTGGTGGTGCCGGCGCTGTATGACCTGTATCGCGACGGCGGCCTGCCCGAGCGCTTCGCCATAGTCGGGGTGGATCGCAAGCCGGATACTTCCGAAGCCTTGCGCGCCCGCTACCGCGAGGGCATCGAACAGTTCTCGCGCCTGGGGCTGGGCGATGTCGCCACCTGGGACGCCTTCGCCGCGCGCATCGACTATCTCGCCGCCGACATCGAACAGGCCGGCGCCGTGCTCGCGCCGTGCCTGGCGGAACGGGCCATCGACTGGGGCGAGCCGCCGTTGGCGGTGTACTACCTGGCCATCCCGCCGCGCCTGTTCGCCACCGCGGCGCGTGGTCTGGCCGCTTCCGGCCTGGCGGTGGACCGGGACCGGGCGAGGCTGGTGGTGGAAAAACCGCTGGGCCACGACCTGGCCAGCTTCCTCGCCCTGGATGCCGATCTTCGCGCCCATTTCCAGGAGGGCCAGATCTATCGCATGGATCACTTCCTGGGCAAGGAGACGGTGCAGAACCTGCTCGCCCTGCGCTTCGCCAACCCCATCTTCGAGCCGATCTGGGACCGCCGCTACATCGACCACGTCGCCATCACCGTGGCCGAGACCCTGGGCGTGGAGCACCGCGCCGGCTACTACGAGGGCGCCGGGGCGCTGCGCGACATGGTGCAGAACCACTTGCTGCAAATCTTCTGTCTGGTCGCCATGGAACCGCCGTCGCGTTTCGACGCGGACAACTTGCGCGACCGCAAGATGGACCTGCTCACCGCCCTGCGTCCGATCCCGGCGGCGTCGGTGGACGAGTTCGCCGCGCGCGGCCAGTACGGGGCGGGCTGGATACACGGCGCGAAAATGCCGGGCTACCGCCAGGAAGAGGGGGTGGCGCCCGCTTCCAACATCGAGACCTATGCCGCCATCAAACTGCTGGTGGATAACTGGCGCTGGCAGGACGTGCCGTTCTACCTGCGCACCGGCAAGCGCATGGCGGAGGCGGTCTCGGAGGTGTCGATCCGCTTTCGCCCGGTGCCGCATCAGGCCTGGCCGGCCGGCACCACCAGCGACCACGGCCCGGTTCGCCTGGTGCTGCGCCTGCATCCGGACGAGGGCATGGATCTCAAGCTCAATCTGAAAGTCCCCGGCGCGCATTTCGCTCTGAGCCAGCAGGATCTGCGTTTCACCTACCGCGAAGCGTTCCAGTCCGCGCCGCCGAAACCCTACGAAACCCTGCTCTCCGCCGTCCTGGCCGGCGACCAGAGCCTGTTCATGCGCGCCGATCAGGTGGCCACGGCATGGCAACTGCTCGACCCGGTGGTGCAATCCTGGGCCGCGCGGCCGGGGGATTTCCCCAACTACGCCGCCGGTTCCTGGGGGCCGGAGAGCGCCGAGCGTCTGATCAACCGCGATGGCCGCGGCTGGCTGACACCGACCCTGCCACCGACGGAGTGATGCGCCATGTCCATTGAATGGCACGAATACATGAAGATGTTCATCGGCCTGCTGGTCATCCTCAACCCCATGCTGGCCGTGCCCGTGTTCATCAGCCTGACCGAGGCCCATACGGTGCGCGAACGATTGTCCAGCGCCCGTCGCACGGCCATCGCGGTGGGCGTCGTCCTGACCGTGTCGGCCCTCCTGGGCCAGCAACTGCTGGACCTGTTCGGCATCAGCATCGACTCGTTCCGGGTCGGCGGCGGCCTGCTCATTCTGCTGATGGCCGTGTCCATGATGCACGCCAGGATGAGCGGCGCCCAACACACCGAAAAAGAGGGCGAAGAGGCCCAGGCCAGGGACGATGTGGCCGTGGTGCCGCTGGCCATTCCCCTGCTGGCCGGTCCCGGCGCGATCAGCACCGCGATCATTTACGCGCACCGCGACCCGGTCTGGCTGCACGCGATTCTGATCGGCGAAATCTGGCTCACCGCGCTGCTGGTCTGGCTCACCCTGCGTTCGGCGCTGCCCATCAGCCGCGCCATGGGAACCACGGGCATCAACATCGCCACCCGCCTCATGGGCCTGGTGCTCGCCGCCATCGCCGTGGAATTCATCGTCAACGGCCTGAAAGGCATGTGGTTGGCGTAGCGATGGCGCACGGAATGTAGCGCCGGCATCCCTGCCGGCTGTTTTGGGTTGATGTAGGAGAGCCGGCGAGACACCGGCGCTACAAAAGCATTGAACCAAGGAGTCACGCCATGACAGAAGCCCCCGGCGCCCCCGGCATCGCCCCCACCTGGACCTCCTCCGACAAGGATCTGGTGGGCACCGCCATCGGCCCGGCGCGGCTCTGGTATACGCTGGGCCACGGCATCGTCAACGAGGTCTACTACCCGCGTATCGACATCCCGCAAATTCGCGATCTCGGCTTCATCGTCGCCGACGGCGCCGGCTTCTGGGTGGAGGTCAAACGCTCGCGAGACTACCAATTCAGCACGCCCGCGCCGGGCATCCCCCTGGCCACGGTGACGCACCGCCACCCGCGCTTCAGCCTGATTTTGCGCATCTGCCCCGACCCGAACCGCGACGTGCTGCGCCTGGAAGTGGACCTCCAAGGCGATTCGGCCCTGCGCCCCTATGTGTTGCTCGCGCCGCACCTGGGCGGCACCGGCTGGAACAACCAGGCGGCGGCGGCCAGCCACCGGGGACGGCGCATCCTGTCGGCGCGACAGGGGCCGTTCGCCCTCGCGCTGCTGGGTGTGGACGCGGATTTCCGCGACGCGCTGGGCGCGACTTCGGCCGGCTACGTCGGCGAATCCGACGGCTGGCGGGATTTTGCCCGCCATGGCCGCATGACCTGGAACTGGAGCGAAGCCGGGCCCGGCAATGTCGCGCTGATGGCCGCGCTGCCGCGCCAGGTGAATCTCGCCCTGGGTCTGTCCACCTCGCCGCAGGCCGCCGCCACCCTGGCCCTGTCCAGCCTCGCGGAACCCTTCGAGCAAGTTTGGCAACAACAGCGCGGCGCCTGGGCCGACTGGCACGCGGCGCGCGAATCGCGTTGCCCCTGTTTCGAGTTGCCCGAAGCCCTGGCCGGTCAACTGCGCCTTTCCGCCCAGGTATTGAAGACCCATTACGACAAGACCTTCAGCGGCGCCATGGTGGCCAGCCTGTCGGTACCCTGGGGCAGCCAGGGCGAAGAGCGCGGCGGCTATCACCTGGTCTGGCCGCGCGACCTGGCCGAGTGCGCCCAGGCCTTGCTGGCTCTGGGCGGCGAGATGGAGGCGCGCGCCGTGCTCGGCTACCTGCTCGCCACCCAAAACCCCGATGGCCATTGGCACCAGAACCAATGGCTGGGTGGCCGCGCCTATTGGCCGGGCATCCAGTTGGACGAAACCGCCTTCCCGGTATTGCTCGCCGCCAGCCTGGCCGAACGCGGCGCGCTGGCCGGCATGCCGGTGGCGGACATGACCCGCCGCGCCCTGGCCTTCCTGGCGCGCGAAGGCCCTGCCAGCCCGCAGGACCGCTGGGAGGAGGACGCCGGCGTCAATCCCTACACCCTGGCCGTGTGCATCGCCGCCCTGGTCGCCGGCGCCGAACTGCTGTCCGAGGACGAGCGAGCGTTGCCCCTGCTGCTGGCGGATTTCTGGAACGCCCGCCTGGAAGACTGGTGCGTGGCCCGTGGCGGCGCGCTCGATGTCGCGCACGGCATCGCCGCACACTATGTGCGCGAGGCGCCGGCGGAAATTCTGGCCTGTCCCGCCGCCCTCAGTCGCCACCTGGTCATCAAGAACCGCGCCGACGAACCCGGCCTCGCCGCCGCCGCCCAGGTGGGCGTCGATTTCCTGCAACTGGTCCGCCTCGGCCTGCGCCGCGCCGACGATCCCTTGATCCTGGACAGCCTCAAGCTGGTGGACGCGCTATTGAAAACCGACACCCCGAGTGGCCCGGTCTGGCACCGCTACAACGGCGACGGCTATGGCGAACACGCCGACGGCGCCCCTTTCGACGGCACCGGCCAGGGGCGTGGCTGGCCCTTGCTGGTGGGCGAACGCGGCCATCACGCCCTGGCCTTGGGGGAAGACCCGCTGTCTTATCTCTCCGCGATGAACGCCATGGCGGGAACGGGCGGCCTGCTGCCGGAACAGGTATGGGACGCCGCCCCCCTGCCGGAACGCGGCCTGCTGCCGGGACGCCCGAGCGGTTCCGCCATGCCGCTGGCCTGGGCGCACGCCGAGTTCATCAAGCTGGCCGCCTCGCACGCCCTGGGACGGATATTCGACCGCCCGGAGGCGGTCTGGCGGCGCTATGCCGGTAAGCGTCCCGCCGCCGCCACCTGGGTCTGGTCCCCCGGCGCCCCCATCGCCCACCTCGCCGCCGGGAGCGCCCTGCTCATCCTGCTGCCCCGGCCGGCGACGTTGCATTTTGGTTTCGACGGCTGGCAAGACATTCGCGATCTACCCAGCCAGCCGCTGGGCCTGGAACTGCACGGCATCACCCTCGCCGCCGACTTCCCGCGCGGCCGCCGACGCCTGGATTTCACCTGGCAATGGCGAGAAGGGGCGTGGCAGGGCGAGGACTTCGGGATCGACCTGGCTGGCTGAAGCGCGCCGCCCGCCAACACCCGCCGCGTAGGTCAGGTTGCGGCCCTATCGCTACCTGACGATCCACCTCAACCCCCCCCAATTTGATGAAACGAACGTCAGGTAGTCGCTACGCGCCAACCTGACCTACGCCGCTGCCGGTTAACTAACACCCGCCGCGTAGGTCAGGTTGCGGCCCTATCGCTACCTGACGATCCACCTCAACCCCCCCCAATTTGATGAAACGAACGTCAGGTAGTCGCTACGCGCCAACCTGACCTAC
>CAZIUC010000022.1:0-63851 GCA_964542455.1 uncultured Thiobacillus sp.
GTGCTCTACAACACCTCAATGTAAGCGGGAAGTACGCCGGCTGGTTACCGGTTACATCGAGATGACCTATGGGCGGGTGATGTCCAGGTGCCGGCCCAATTCTGGAAGATCGTAATCTGGAACGGTGCTAACGGACCGAGGGCGGTCGGAATGCTCGCCAACCAGTCCGACCTGTTTGGCGAAGACCGAGTGAGTCTGCCTAGGCCGAGTGAGGGCCAGCCGGTGGAAGTCCGTCAGTTCCAAGCCCCGATCAGCCGGATCGCCAAGCTGACCAAGCTCAACCTGGATGATCTCCTGCCGATCGATACCTTCAGGAAAGGCCTGCCTGGCGCCGGCGAAGCGGTAGCACGAATTACCAAGTGGGCTGACTGGGACCTCTAGTTGCAGAGGGTGCCATCCTTTGTATGCCGAAAAGGTATACGAGAGAAGCCGATGTGTGGAAGATGACTGTGCGGAGTAGTTGAAATCGAGGTGTACGGAGCGATTCGCTGGCTGTGCCAATTTTCACCGCTCGCTTTGCGTAAGGTATTCAAGCGGGAGTCGTTCAAGCATACCTCCCACATTGACTTCACTCAGTCTCACCCCAAAAAGGCGTGCGAAAAAAAGGCGCCCATCGGGCGCCTTGAAGAAGACCGCCATTGCGGCGGTCAGGGAGGTGAAGGGATTATCAGTGCCGATGCATCACCTGGCCAGCGGAAAAGCAATTTCTTCTATCACGCATTTTCTACCCACTACGCTCAACGCCTTACGTGCTGGCCTGCTATGACTCCTCAGTCGACGATGCCTACTCCTTGGGGAAACCCCAACATGAGCAAATTCGATCTCATCACTGCCGTCGCCACCAAGATCGAACTGGCCAAGGAAGCTGTCGGACGCGCAGTGAAGGTGGCACTGGACACCATCGCCTAGAACTTCACCGAAACGCTCAATGCTCCGAATTCATCGTTCTTGCCCTGGGTGTTGAACTCCTTGGTGCGTCTGACATGAGTGTAGCTCAGGCGCGTCCCCGGCCAATCCAGGACCAAGCCGAACTGCAGGTCGCCGACCCAGGGTTTCTTGTCTACGCTGCGGCTATCTCTGAAGGTATTGCCGTCCAGGAAAATGTTGCGGGCCACGGCTCGCCCCTCGAAACCGGCGAACACATACCAATTGAACCCCTTAGTCGGCGCGAATTCCGCCGAGCCGAGCAGTCCGGGCTGGATACGAGGCGGTCCGAAGTCGTTGGGCAGCTGTTCGCCATAGCGAAGGGTGAAACCGGCATTGGCATAGGTGAAGACGTTTCCGATCGCGCCTCCAACATGGGGGGTAATGTCGAAACGGTTGCCCAGCCAAGTCGTGGTAGCCCACTCGCGCTTGCTTAGCTGGTACGTCAGAACGACGGCTGGTTCGTCATGTAACTGCGTATCCCAACCTTTCGGTACATCAATCCCTCTGAGTTCGTGAACAACCTTTTGAGTCTGCTCTGCCAATGAGGCAGGACCGACTATGCCGACGCTGAGGGACAGTAGATCAAGGCGCTGTCCAGTGGCCACACCCATCCCAACCAGACCGTACAGCCAGCCAGCGTAGGGCCGATCCCATTGCGGAGGATTGGTCGCATCGGTGTCGGCGGGCGTGAACATGCTTTGACCGAAAGCATAGCCATGCAACAACTCCCCCTCGCGGGGAATCCAAGGCACTACGCTGGCCACCTTGCGTACCCATTCCGGTGTCGGTTTGTCACGCGACGGAACCCAGATGAAGCCTACGCCATTGGTGTAATGCTGATCCACGTTGTAGAACATGTCGTTCTCGAGGACTACGCTCAGGGTCCCGTCCGAGTGCTCCTTGGCTTCGCACTCGCGATATGGGCCAAGGGTGATGATCGGGAAAAGTAGTGCAAATAGGATCCAGTGCTTCATATCTCAATTAGGTTATCCATGAATTCATTTCAGTCACGCATGAGGCAGCGTGGTCGTTGGGGATCGCTGTCCCGTGCAATCACGGTGCTATAACTGCACCGTTCTGCACCTCATTTAGGTAGTTCGTGAAATATGGCTGTACGATTCCATCGAGCATCTGGCCTAGCTTTTCTTCCTGCTGACTGATCGCCGCGTACAGGTCTGGAGCAAGCGACTCAAATAGCGAAACCAAGATGGGATCGAAATGGTGACCGGCCCCGGCACGCAGTACGTCGAGGGCTTGCTCGATCGTGAAAGCTGGCTTGTAAGGGCGCGCCGAGGTCAGAGCATCAAATACGTCCACCACGGCAAAAATACGCGCGGAAATGGGGATCTCTTCACCAGCAAGACTGTTTGGATAGCCGCTACCGTCGAATTTTTCGTGATGGCAGCCGACCACCTGCGTGGCGTCAGTGAGCCAGCTGGAGTGCGCGAGTATTTCAAGTCCATGCCGGACGTGGCTTTGCATCTCGGCGAACTCCTCGGTGTCGAGATGACCCGGCTTCAGCAGTATCTTGTCGCGGATGGCGATCTTGCCGACGTCGTGCAGGAACGCGCCCTTGATGAGGCCAAGCATGTGCCTCTCGTCCAGTCCGGCAGCCTCACCCAAGCGTATCGAGTAGATGGTGACACGGTAATTGTGGACGTCGGTGTCGCTGTCCCGTTTGGCAATGGCACTGCCCAACACTTTGATGGTGTCGAAGTTGGCGTAGGCCAGGCGGACAGCCTGTCGCTCGAGACCGACGATAAGACTGCGGATGACTGGGTAGATGAACAGCGCGGTGATTACCACGAACACGATGGCCAGTCCGGAGGCACGCCGCGCGGTACGTAGGATGTCCGCCTCCGTTTTCGCCGAGGGCATAAAGAAGCCTTTGACGAAAGCAATGTTGCGACCCCGTTCGTCGTCGATAGCCACAACGAATGGCAAGCCGTATGACTTACCGAGACGGAGCACCTTGCCCAATTCCATGTGTGTCGGCGTTTGGCCTGGTTGCATCGAGCCGAGCAATTCTTGGAAGAGAAGGACATCCTCCGAGCCTGCGTCCGTGGCGTGGCTGATTTCGTGATGATTGGCGTCGTACAGGGCGACGAAAGGGAAGCGGCCGAGGTCGGTATGGAGCGGCTTGCGGGCCAGATCATCCATGATGCGTCTACCCGGTTCGACGGAACTGCTCTGGATCACCAACTGCCGATGCACTTCTCGACGCAACACCTCAATACCGATTCGCGCCATCTCCGCGATCTGCTGTTGCAATTGCAGCCGCTCATACAGAAAAGCAGCGGTGCCGAGCATCGCAGAAAGTAGCACTGCGGCCAGAGTCAGCCGAAAGATCAGCTTGCGGTGGATGGTGCTCAGGCGGGGGCGAATGGCTTGATTATTCATGCCATCGTCGCCAGTGCCTTGCGGAAGCGGGCCAGCGACAGCCCGAACAGCACGGTGCCAATCGCCGCCAGGCCGAGGAACTGGGGCCACACCACGCCGAGGCCCGCCCCCCGGTAGAGGATGGCCTGGGCGAGCATGACGAAATGGGTATTGGGAGCTGCCATCATGATGAACTGCACAGCCTCGGGCATGCTTTCCCGGGGTGTCGTCGCGCCGGACAGTACCTGCAAGGGCAGCAAGATCAGCATCAGCAGCAGGCCGAACTGGGGCATGGAGCGGGCTACGGTGCCGAGGAAGATGCCCATGGAGGTGGTGGCGAACAGGTGCAGGGCGGTGCCGGCCATGAACAGGGCGATGGAGCCCTCGATGGGCACGGCCAACAAGCCTTGGACGATGAAGACCAGGGCACACAGGGTGGCGATGATCACCACCAGGCCCATGGCCCACACCTTGCTCAGCATGATCTCGAAGGGGGTGACCGGCATCACCAGCAGGTGTTCCACCGTGCCGTGCTCCCGCTCCCGGATCAAAGCTGCGCCGGTGAGGACGATGGATAGCATGGTGACGTTGTTGATCACTTCCATCACAGCGCCGAACCAGGACTTGTTCAGTTCCGGATTGAAGCGCGCCCGCAGGGCCAGGTCGATGGTAGGAGCCGCTGCCGAGCGGTGTTTCTGAGCAAATGCATTGACCTCGCCGGTGACGATGGACTGGATGCTGCCATTACCGCTGAAGGCCTGGGTCATGCGGGTGGCATCTACGTTGAGCTGGACGGTGGGCGACCGCCTGGCCAGTACGTCGCGCTGAAAATCGGGCGGAATCACCAGGGCGAAGGTATCCAGGCCCGCATCCATGCGGGCATCCATTTCCGCCTCGGTGATAAGGACCGGGGGTAGGAATTGGGGCGGATAGAAGGCATCGACGACGCGACTGGAGAGGGGTGAACGATCCTCGTCGACGATGGCGATAGGCGCCTTGTGGAGCGTCTCCGGCATTGCGGTGGCTGCCGTGTACACCCCGACGGTGAAGGCGTAGACAATGAGCACCAGCAGGATCGGGTCCCGCACCAGACTGCGCAGCTCCTTGACCCCCAGGTGTCCGATATTGGCCAGGCGCATGTCAATGCTCCTGCTTCCTGAGCAGAATCGTCCCCAGGCCGACCAAGACGGGTGCCGCGATCAGCAGGGGCAGGAAGGCGGCATGCAGGTCGGCGAAATCGAGACCCTTGGAGAAGGTGCCCCGGGAGATGGTGAGGAAGTGTGTGGCGGGGAATATCTCCCCGATGGCTCGACCCATGCCCTCCAGGGAAGATACCGGATCAGTCAGGCCGGAGAATTGCACGGCGGGCAGGATGGAGAGCAGGGCGGTGCCGAACAGGGCGGCCACCTGGCTGCGGGTGAAGGCGGACACCACCAACCCGAAGGCGGTGGACGAGATCACGTAAAGCAGGGCCGCCGCCGCCAAGGTCGGGAAACTGCCCTTCAAAGGAACCCCAAACAGCAGGATCGCCATGGCAGTCAGCAACAAGAAGCTGAACATGGACAGGGCGACGTAGGGTAGTTGCTTGCCCAGCAGGAATTCCAGGCGGGTGACCGGGGTGACATACAGGTTGACGATGGAGCCCAGCTCCTTCTCTCGTACCACCGACAGAGCGGTGAGGATGGCGGGGATCAGCATCAGCAGCAGGGGCATCACCGCGGGCACCATGGCCGGTAGGCTCTTGACGTCCGGGTTGTAACGGTAGCGGGACTGGATGTCGACCAGACCGGTCATGGCCGCCTCGCCATAAGCTTCTCGCGCTCGGCTGGCGAGCCAATGGGCATGCATGCCCTGCACGTAGCCACGCACGGTCTCGGCGCGGGTGGGCATGGCACCGTCGATCCAGGCGCCTACCTCCACCGGTGTGCCCCGGGCCACATCCCGGGCGAAGCCGGGGGGGATTTCGATGGCCAGGCTGATCTCGCCTGACCGCATACGGCGGTCCAGCTCGGCGTAGTCGCGGATGGGAGCTCGCTCCACGAAATAGCGGGAACCGGACAGACCGAGGGTGTAGTCCCGGCTGGTAACGGTCTGGTCCCGATCCAGCACGGCAAAACCCAGGTCTTCCACGTCCAAGGTGATGCCATAGCCCATCACCAGCATCAGCAAGACGCTGCCTAGGATGGCTAGGGTCAGGCGTATCGGATCCCGGCGCAATTCCAGGTTTTCCCGGCGGGCATAGCTCAACAGTCGCCGCAGGTCGAAGAAAGTCGGTCTGGACTGCTCTTGCGGCACCGTCCTGGCTGTATCGGGAGGTACGTCCGCGGGCTGCTCGCCTGCCTCGGTGCCGCCGGCCGCTTCCAGATGGCTGATGAAGGCCTCTTCCAGAGTGCGGGCGCCACGCTGCTCAACGATGAGGGCAGGCGTGTCGCTTATCAGTACCCGGCCGGCATGCATCAGAGAGATGCGATCGCAGCGCTCTGCCTCGTTCATGAAATGGGTTGAGATGAAGATGGTGACCTTGTCCTCACGCGAAAGCGAAATCAAGGTGCGCCAAAAAGCGTCCCGTGCCACGGGATCGACCCCCGAGGTGGGTTCGTCCAGGATCAGCATCTCAGGGCCGTGGATCATGGCCACGGCCAGGGACAGGCGTTGGCGCACGCCCAGGGGCAGGGCGTCGGGCAGTTCGTCCATGACCGCATCGAGATCGAACTTGTGCGCCATTTCGGCCACCCGGGCCGGGATGCGCGCCTGCTCCATGCGGAACAGTCTGGCATGCAGATCCAGGTTCTGACGGACGGTAAGTTCGCCGTAGAGGGAGAAGGACTGGCTCATGTAGCCCACTCGGCGGCGGGTATCCAGGTCGTGGGGGTCCACCGGATGACCGAACAGCCAGGCCTGGCCTTCGCTGGCCGGTAGCAGGCCGGTCAGCATCTTCATGGTGGTGGTCTTGCCGCAGCCGTTGGAGCCCAGGAAGCCGAAGATTTCGCCGCGCCGGATGCGGAAGCTGACATGGTCCACGGCGGTGAAATCGCCGAAGCGCATGGTCAGGTCGTTGGCCTTGATAGCCGGTTCACCTTCGCCATCGGTTGCGAAAGGAGTGATCTCCACAGGCTTGTAGCCTTCCCGCTGCGCTTCGGGCAGCAGGGCAATGAAGGCCGCTTCCAGGGTGTCGCTGCCGGTACTGGCAAGTAATTCCGCCGGACTTCCGGTGGCCAACACGCGTCCATCGTTCATCGCTACCAGCCAGTCGAACCGGGCTGCTTCCTCCATGTAAGCGGTTGCCACCAGTACGCTCATGCCCGGACTACGTACTCGGATGCGCTCGATCAGTTCCCAGAATTGTCGCCGGGACAAAGGATCGACGCCGGTGGTGGGTTCGTCCAGGATCAACAGGTCCGGGTCGTGGATCAGTGCGCAGCACAGGCCCAGCTTCTGCTTCATGCCGCCGGACAGCTTGCCGGCGGGCCGGTCGGCGAAAGGGGCGAGGCCGGTGGCGTGAAGCAGGTCGGCGATGCGCCGCGTCCGGGCCGCCCGGTCGTGCCCGAACAGGCCGGCAAAGAAATCCACGTTCTCGTATACGGACAAGGTGGGATACAGGTTCCGGCCCAGGCCCTGGGGCATGTAGGCCACCCGGGGGCACACCGCCGAGCGGTGCCCGGCATCCGCCATGTCGCCGTCCAATACGTGGACCTGGCCGGTCTGGATGGCCCGCGCCCCCGCCACTAGGGCGAACAGACTTGACTTGCCCACCCCGTCCGGACCGATCAGGCCTACCATGCAGCCCGCTGGTACTTCCAGGCTGACATCGTCCAAGGCCAGTGTCTTGCCGAAGCGCAGGCTCACCCCCCGCAGACGGGCCACGGGCGTTTCCGTGAGAGACTCCGGTACGCTCATTGCGGCAGCTTCACCTGTAGATGTGCCGGCCAGGGAGCGGTCGGGTCAAGCCGTACATAGGCCATGCCAGGCAGGCCGGTCTTGACATGTGGGATGTGTTTTCTGAGCAGGTCAGCCGGGATGCGGGCGCGCACGCGGAACATGAGCTTCTCGCGCTCCACTGCTGTCTCCACAGTCTTGGGTGTGAACTGGGCCACGTCGGCGACGAAGGAGACCTGGGCAGGGATCACGAACTGGGGTGCGGCGTCCAACACCAGGCGCGCTTCGCTGCCCAAGGCGATCTTGCCCACCGCCGCCGTCGGCAGGAAAAAGGTCATGTAGACGTCGGACAGGTCCACCATGTTCAGCACCCGGCCGCCACCACTTACTACTTCGCCAGGCTGGGCCACTCGGTACTGGATGCGGCCATCTCGAGGCGCCAGGAGGTCACTATCCTTGATGTCGGCTTGGATGCGCTCGATGCTGGCCTTGGCCGCCCCTACCGCGGATTCCGTGCCGACGATCTGGGCCCGTGCCGCGGCGATGGCGGCGTCGGCCGCCGCGATCTGAGCGCGTACGGCACTCACAGCGGCCGCCGCGCCTTTCACACGCGCACTGTCGTCGTCCGCCTCCTGTTGTGAGCTGGCACCTTCCTTGGACAATAGAGAGGAACGCGCTTGGCGCTTCTTGGCGATATCCAGCTCGGCTTCACGTTGGGCCTGCACAGCCAGGTTAGCGTTCTTTTCCGCTTCGCGCAGGGCCAGTTGGCTGCGCGCGGTAGTGACCGCACTTTCGGCCTGCCCCAACTGGGCCTCGGCCTGACGCAATTGCGCAGTCAGAACGTCGATATCCATACGGGCCAGCACCTGTCCTGCGCTGACCAAGTCGCCTTCACGGGCCAGGATTTCCCTGATCCGTCCTGGCGACTTGGCGGCGATATCAATTTCCACTGCCTCAATACGCCCGTTGCCGCTGGCCAAGCCTGAATCCCCATCGCCGCCCACATATTTCAGCCAGACGAAGATTGCGATGGCGGCAAGTGTCAGTCCCAAGACGGCGCGGATCAGCCAGGTTTTATGCAGTGAGTTCATTGCGCTTCTCTCTTTTGCCCATTGTTATTGGCATCACCGCCACCCAGCGCCGCGTACAGGTTCACGGCGCTGGCGAGCAAGGCACGACGTGTCTGGGCCAGCGCCTGTTCGGCGGCAAAACGGTCCCGTTCGGCGTCAAGGACTTCCAGATAGGCGGCCGCGCCGTTCATGTAACGTAGTTCGGATAGGCGAACACGCTCGGTCTGGGTGGCCAGATTGTCCCGTTGCACCTCGACTTGGCGTGCCAGCCAGCGCCGGTCGGCCAGGGCGTCCGCCACCTCGCGGAAAGCGCCCTGCACCGTTTGTTCGTATTCGGCAACGGCCCGCACCTTGCGAGCTTCGGCCAGATCCACGTTGGCTTTGATGCGACCGGCATCGAATAGGGGCAGGGACAGGCTGGGGACGAAGTTCCAGACTTGGCTGTCGGAACCGAACAGGCCCGACAGTTCGGCGCTGCCGGTACCCAGGCCGGCGGTGAGGGAAATTCGAGGGAAGAAGGCGGCCCGGGCGGCGGCGATGTTGGCATGGGCGGCCTTGAGGCCGTGCTCGGCGGCCAGGACATCAGGCCGGTCCAGCAACAGGTCAGAGGGCAGTCCCGGCGTGATATCCCGGACGAAACCGGCCTCTACTTTTGATAGGGGATGGGGGTCGCTGGGCTGGGGAGTGCCCACCACCAGGGTCAGGGCGTTGTGCGCCTGTTCCCGCTGCCGTTCGAGTATGGTCAGTTCAGCTCCGGCCTGGTTCAACAGCAGTTCCGTTTGGGTAGCGTCCAGCTTGGAAGTGGCACCCACCTGGTAACGGCGGCGCATGATTCGGTGGGCTTCTCCCCGGCTGAGCAGAGCCTGGCGGGCGGTAGCCAGACGCTCGTCCAGTTCCCGTTCCTGCAGGTACAGATTCGCCACTTGGGCCACCAGGCTGATGCGTATCGCCCGTGCGGCTTCGGTGCTGGCCAGATAGCTTTCCAAGGCCGCTTCCTTCAGGTTGCGCACTCGGCCCCAGAAATCCAGTTCCCAGGAGCTCAGGTTGAGGGTGGCCTGGTATTGGGAGGAAATCAGACTGCTGCCGGTGATGGAGAGGTCGGCGGGCACTCGGGACCGGCTGGCCTGGGCGCCGGCACTTATGGTGGGAAGTTGGTCGGCACGCTGGATGCCATAGATGGCACGGGCTTCCTGCACCCGTGCCATAGCGACGCGCATATCCCGGTTGTTTTCCAACGTCCGGGCGATCAAGGACTGAAGTTGAGAGTCGAGGAAATATTCCCGCCAGCCGAGTTTGGTGGCGGGCGACATGCTCGGGTCCAGATCCAGGCCAGTCAGGTTGTATTTCTCCGTCAGGGGAGTCTGGGGGCGTTCATAGGTTGTCGTGGTGGCGCAGCCGGCCATGACGCTTAAGAGCACGGTTGCAAGGATAGGCAAGAAATGGGCAGTCATGGTGCGGGCCAGACGGTTACGATCGGTGCGCCAGCAGCAGATTCTTCCGCCCGTTCCATGAGTTTCTGAACCGGCAGCGGTTTCCGGCAGCTTTGTAGTTTCCCAGAGAACAACTCGTGGGGCAGGACGACTACACCGTAGAGGGCGGAGATTGCAGCTTGGTCCAATGAAATATTGAACGTGTCCTGTGCAACACCTACCGAAATACCCCGCGCACGGGAATAAGCGATGGTGTCGCTAATGCTTACGTTGGAGGCTTGTAGTGGACCTATTACCTCTTTGCCCGTTAGCGCGACCGTCTTCTCAAGTACCTTGCTGATATCGGGAGAGTCTCGCAATGGAATCAAGGTATCCATTGCGATGAGTCCGAAATGAGGTCCCAGGCTGGCTCCGGAGACTTTCAGTGGCAGCGGTGGCTGCCAGACACCCTGTTTGTCGCGATAGATCAACACTCCCCGGCCCTGAATCTGTGAGATGAGGAACCCCACCCGGAGGATATTCGGTAACACCACGAAGCCATTGGCATTCTTGAGCATCTCGCCGATCCGAGCACGCTGTGGTTCTGCAAGATCTTGACCGAACAATCTGTCGAATACCTGGCTGGCTGATTCCATGTCGAATGCGACTGCAACCGGCTCAGATCCCTGATCAGCAGAGACTTCCATGGGCGTGAAGCCAACGACAAACAAGAACACACTTGCCGCAGGGATACAGCTGACAAGGAAGCGGGCTGAGCTACGTTCAAACCGTGGCTTCATTTCTCGCTCCCTTCATTTGCTTGGCCGGGTGTGATGCGTACGGTCTGCTTCGAGAAATAGGCAGCCAAATTTGAGATGTCCCGGTCGTTGAGACAGCCCGCCGTGAAGAACGCCACCATCATCATGTTGCTGCGATCATCTTGGCAGCACTTCCGCCTTGCTTTCATTTTGGCGACTAAAGACGTTGCGTCTTGGCCTGCAAGGCGCGGGGCTCCTGGGTAGAAGGGATTGCCGTCGGAGCCGTGGCAATAAGCACAGAAGATGGAGAGGTGTGCCCCGGCGTCAGAGTCCCCGCCCGCGGCAATGGCCGAGTCTGCCGAAATCGCCATTCCCATTGCGACAAAGAACATTTGCTGCAACAGCAAGCCTTTGGTTACGCCCATTTTCATCTCGTGCTCCTTCAATAGGATCCAGGCACGCCATCATCACCCCGAGAGTTTACGACTGTTAAACGCTCATTGCCACAGACGTCATGAATCAGCCGGCTCATTGATCGCGATGGTCTTGCCATTTCCGAACAGCAAATCCAGCAAACCCAGTACATGCAGTTCCAGTGTTTCCGGCCACTCATGTTCTGGTCGCCAGCCGGGCATGAAGCGGCGAATCGACCCGCCTTCCAGGTGATGCAACACCAAAGCAATGATGGATTCCGCCAGCATTAAAGGATCCTGCTCCGGCGCCAGTTCCCGGGCTACGTCGATCAGGGCGGAGAAGGGTTTAGCGAAGACCTCGTCCACAAGCAGCCTGAGGCGGTCCTGCTCATCCACGAGCCGTTCGCGTTGCACCAGCAGCAGCAGTTCAGGACGTTTGGTCATGTCTTTTATCAGGGCGACCACGAAGCGCTTGAGTCGGACGATGGGTGGCGCATCCTCAGCCAACACCATGGCCGTGGTCGCCATGACGTCGGCGAAGGCGTATTTCATGACCGAGAGATACAAGCTCGATTTGTCTGGGAAGTGGTAGTAGAGGGCAGCGGCTTGCACACCCACGGCGGCAGCAATTTCGCGCATGGACACCGCGTCATAACCCTGCCTGGCAAACAGCGTCACCGAGGCCTTTAGGATCGCTTCGTGGGTCTCTTTCTTCGGGGGAGAGTGAGTCATAGGGCTTTCTTTGGCTGGGGAAATGGTTGATTTCTTGGAATTTACATAAGAACAATCATTAAGGCACTGAGAGCCTTCATTACCTGACGACGTCATGTCCATATATCAATAGGTATCAACATGTTGCCAAGCTACAACCCAGATTCATCGCACTTGAATTCTAACGAACGTTCAATATAATTCAAGCATCATCCATTCAGGCACCACGAAAAACCCGCTCCATGAACCGGGGGCCTTTGGAAGACCAGGAACACTGACGGTCAACATCCGGAAGCCATAGGCGGGAACGTGGTCTGCCTGTATTGACCATGCCATTTTTGGAGATCAACTGATGCGAACCACCAGGACGTCGTTTCACAGGAACGTGGTATTCGTGGCGTTGTCGGCCTGTTTCACACTGGCCGGCTGTGACAAGGGGGTGCCACCACCGGCAGCCATGTCGACGCCACAAGTGTCCGTGGTCACGGTCCAGCCACGCGTGATCGCTATGACGACCGAATTGCCGGGGCGCACTTCTCCCTTTCGTATTGCTGAAATTCGGCCCCAAGTTAACGGGCTGATACTGAAGCGTCTGTTCACCGAAGGTACCGAGGTCAAAGCAGGGCAAACGCTCTATCAGATCGACCCGGCACCGTTCCAAGCGGCATTGGAAAGCGCCCGGGCAGCCTTGGGACGAGCTGAGGCCAACTTGCCGTCGGTCAAGGCCAGGGCGGAAAGATTCAAGGAATTGCTGGCGGACAAGGCGGTCAGTCAGCAGGATTACGATGACGCGTCCGGCGCCATGAAGCAGGTGGAGGCCGAAATCGCGTCGTTGAAGGCCCAGATGGAATCGGCACGCATCAACCTGGGATATACCGCTATCAAGGCCCCTATTTCCGGACGCATCGGAAAGTCCGGTGTGACCGAAGGCGCCATCGTTACCGCCTATCAACCAGCACCGCTGACCACCATCCAGCAGCTGGATCCGATCTATGTGGACGTACCCCAATCCACCTCGGATCTGCTGCGTCTGAAAAGGCGCATGGAGGCAGGCAGTCTGAGCCATGACGGAGACGGCCAGAACAAGGTCGGGCTGGTCCTGGAGGACGGCTCTCCCTACGCCCACGCGGGCAACTTGCAGTTCCGGGACGTTTCGGTGGACCCCAGCACCGGTTCGGTGACCCTGCGCATGGTCTTCCCCAATCCCAAGGGAACGTTGTTGCCCGAAATGTTCGTCAGGGCCTTGGTCAAGGAAGGGGTGAACGAGCAGGCCATCCTGGTGCCGCAACAAGCAGTGATGCGCAATCCGAAGGGCGAACCCTACGCCATGATCGTAGAGGGCGAGGGCAAGGTGGGCATGCGTATGCTGACCTTGGAGCGGGAAGTCAAGGACCAATTGTTGGTCGCATCAGGCCTTGCGGCTGGCGACAAGGTCATCGTCGAGGGCTTGCAGGTCTTGCAGATGCTGCGGCCGGGTACGCCGGTGACCGTCAAGGCCACGCCGTTTGGGGTGGCCGAATCAGGCTCGGTCAAGACACTTCCAGCCACCGGCGGCAAATAAGGGGCTTGCGATGCTATCCAAATTCTTCCTGGCCCGGCCGGTGTTCGCTTGGGTCATCGCCATCGCCATGATGGCGGCAGGCGCCCTGGCCATCCACAACCTACCCGTAGCCCAATATCCGCCCATCGCGCCGCCGTCCATCGCCATCGACGCCTTCTTCCCGGGTGCCTCGGCGGAAACGGTAGAAAACACCGTCACCCAGATCATCGAACAGAAGATGACCGGCCTAGACGGCATGCTGTACCTCTCCGGCGTCAGTTCTTCCTCGGGTTCCTCCCGCCTGGAGCTGACCTTCGAGGCAGGGACCGACCCTGACATCGCCTGGTCCAAGGTGCAAAACAAGCTCCAGCTTGCCCTGGCCAGCCTACCGGAAGTGGTGCAACGACAGGGCGTGAAGGTGAGCAAGTCCACCCGCAACTACCTGATGATCGTCGGACTCATCTCCGAGGATGGGAGTATGAGCGGGGATGACCTGCGGGACTATGCCCAATCGAATCTGGAGAAGATCCTTTCGAGGGTTCCCGGCGTCGGCGAGGTGGAAAACTTCGGTACCCAATACGCCATGCGGGTCTGGGTGGACCCGGACAAGCTGACCAATTTCCGCCTCACCATGGGAGACGTGGTCGGAGCGCTGCAAGCCTACAACGTGGAAGTTTCCGCAGGCCAGTTTGGCGGCGCACCCGCCCTGCCGGGCCAGCGTATGAACGCGGCCATCGTCGTGCAGCATTTGTTGCAGACTCCGGAGGAATTCGCCGCCATTCCCATCCGTACCAACGCCGATGGTTCGGTAGTGCGAGTGCGGGACATCGGTCGCACGGAATTGGGCACCGAACGTTACGACATCATTGCCAATTACATGGGCAAGCCCGCAGCTGCGTTGGCGATCCGCCAGGCCGCCGGGGCGAATGCCTTGGAAACGGCCGACAACGTCAAGAAAAAGCTGGAGGAGATGAGCCAGTACTTCCCCGCCGGCATGAAGGTCATTTACCCCTACGACACCACACCTTTCACCACAGTGGCCATCGAGGAAGTGGTCAAGGCCCTGTTCGAGGCCATCGGCCTAGTGTTCATCATCATGTGGCTGTTCATGGGCACCTTCCGCGCGACCCTGATTCCCACCATCGCAGTGCCCGTAGTGCTGTTGGGTACCTTCGCGGTGCTGGCCCTGTTCGGGTTCTCCATCAACATGCTGACCATGTTTGCCATGGTGCTGGCCATCGGCTTGCTGGTGGACGACGCCATCGTGGTAGTGGAAAACGTGGAACGGATCATGAGCGAGGAAGGGTTGTCACCCCGGGAAGCCACAGCCAAGTCTATGGAACAAATTACCCCGGCCTTGATCGGCATCGGCGTGGTGTTGGCGGCGGTATTCCTGCCCATGGCCTTCTTCCCCGGCTCCACGGGGGTCATCTACCGCCAGTTCTCGGTCACTGTGGCCGCCGCCATGCTGTTGTCGGTGGTGGTGGCCTTGGTCCTGACCCCCGTACTGTGCGCCACCCTGCTCAAGCCTGTGGCCAAGGGCCACGAATCGGCGGAGGGCGCCATCTGGTTCTTGCGTCCGTTCTTCGTTTGGTTCGAGCGTGCATTCTTCCGTTTCCGCGATGTCTATGTGCGGTTGGTCGGCCATGTATTGGCGCAAAAGCTGCGCTATGTGGCCGTTTACGTCCTGATTGTCGCCGGCCTGGGTTTCCTGTTCGCACGCATGCCCACGGGCTACCTGCCGGACGAGGATCAGGGCATCCTGCTCGTCCAAGCTGTGTTGCCCACTGGAGCGACCCTGGAACAGGGCCAGGCGGTCATGGACCGGGTACGCGACCATTTCATCGCCAACGAGAAAGAGGCAGTGGAATCGTTCATGGGCGTCGTCGGCTTCAGTTTCTCTGGTCAGGGCCAGAACGTCGCCATCGGTTTTGCCAAGCTGAAGGACTGGAAGAACCGGCAGCGGGCTGACCTCAAGGTCAAGGCCGTCGCCGGGCGAGCGATGGGTGCTTTCTCCCAGTACAAGGACGCCATGGTATTTGCCTTCCCGCCGCCGTCGGTGATCGAGCTGGGCAACGCCACCGGATTCGACTTCCAGTTGCAGGACCGGGGTGGGCTGGGACACCAGCAATTGATGGATCTGCGCAATCAGATCCTGGGGATGGCCGCGCAAGACCCTCGTTTGGTACGAGTGCGTCCCAATGGCATGGATGACGTGTCCGAGTATCGCATCGACGTGGATTGGGAAAAGGCTGGCGCCATGGGCGTACCGGTCAGCGTCATCCACAACACCATCGCGGCGGCTTTCGGCGGAGCTTATGTGAACGATTTCGTTCAAGCCGGTCGAGTCAAGAAGGTCTTCCTGCAAGCTGACACCCCATACCGCATGCTGCCTAGCGATCTGGAAAAACTCCAGGTGCGCAACCAGGAAGGCAAGATGGTGCCATTCACCGCCTTCGCCAGCGGACGCTGGACCCAGGGCTCGCCCAAGCTGGAGCGCTACAACGCTTTTCCATCCATCAACATTTGGGGCGAGCCCTCGCCCGGCCACAGCACCGGTGACGCCATGCAAGCCATGGAAGAAATCATGGCCAAGTTGCCCAAGGGGGCTGGCTACGACTGGACAGGCCTTTCCTACCAGGAGCGTGTTGCCGGCTCCCAAGCGCCCCTGCTGTACGCCTTCTCCATTTTCGTCATTTTCCTATGCCTGGCGGCCCTGTATGAGAGTTGGCCGATTCCTATCGCCATTGTGCTGACGTTGCCTTTGGGCGTCATCGGCGGCGTCATCGCCTCCGGTACCCAAGGGATGGCCAACGACGTGTATTTCCAGATCGGCCTGCTGACCACCCTGGGCCTCACCATCAAGAACGCCATCCTGATTGTGCAATTCGCCAAGGCGCAGGTGGAGGCCGGCGCCGGATTACTGGAGGCGACGCTGGAGGCGGCGAAACTGCGGCTGCGGCCCATCGTCATGACCTCCTTGGCCTTCGGTTTCGGCGTTCTGCCCCTGGCCCTGACCGGCGGCGCCGGCTCGGGCGCCCAGAACGCCATCGGCGTGTCGGTGCTGGGCGGCATGGTGACTTCCACCCTGCTGGTGATCTTCTTCGCACCCTTGTTTTACGTGCTGATCTTCAAGGCGCTTGGCCGGCGGAAAAAAACCGCCGATGACGCCACAGTGGCCGCAACCGAAGGAGAAGCCCATGCGTAAGTCGATCTTACTGGCCGCATGCGGCGCCGGACTCATCCTTGGCGGTTGCTCCCTGGCCCCCGAATACCAGCGTCCCGCTGCCCCGGTGCCCACCCATTGGCCCGTCGGCCCGGCCTACCGCCAGTTGCCCGCGGATGCTCCATTCGCTGGCGACTTGCGCTGGCGGGAATTTTTCGCCGACGAAAGCCTGCGAAAGCTTATCGGCATGGCCTTGGAGAACAACCGCGATCTGCGCCTGGCGGCCCTGAATGTAGAACGGGCGCGGGGGATGTACGGCATCCAGCGCGGCGAGCTGTACCCCTCGGTCAACGCCCAAGGCAGCGGGGGACGGTCGCGCGGTTCCGTCGATCTCATCCAGTCTGGTCAGCCCCGCACCTCGGGCAACTACAGCGTCGATCTGGGCATCGCCGCGTGGGAATTGGACTTTTTCGGGCGCATCCGCAGTCTTTCCGAGCAAGCGCTGCAAGAGTATCTGGCCACCGATGAGGCCCGGCGTAGCGCCCAGATCGCTTTGGTGGCCGAGGTGGCACGGGCCTACCTTACCTTGGCCGCGGATCGGGAAAACTTCCAGCTGGCGCAATCCACCCTCGACACCCAGCAGTGCGCCTATGCCTTGGTCAAGAAGCGCTACGACGTCGGGGTGGCCACGGAGTTGGACCTCAAGCGCGCACAAACACCGGTTGATACAGCGCGGGGCGAACTGGCCCGCTATACGCAACTGGTGGCCCAGGACCGCAACGCCCTGGACCTGTTGGCCGGAGCCCCGGTCCAGGTCGAATGGCTGCCATCGAACCTGGGTGGAGTAGCGCCACCCAGGGAGATAGCCGCTGGACTGTCTTCGGAGGCGTTGCTGCGTCGGCCCGACATCATCGCTGCAGAGCATCGCCTCAAGGGGGCCTATGCTTCCATCGGCGCGGCGCGTGCGGCCTTGTTCCCGCGCATCTCCCTGACCACCGCCGTCGGTACCGCGAGCAATCAGCTTTCCCGCCTGTTCGAGTCAGGGACGGGAACCTGGGCTTTCACGCCTCAGTTCGTCATGCCGATCTTCGACAGCCGTTTGTGGGCAGCCGTGCGGGTCAGCAAGACCGAGCGGGAAATTGTCCTGACCCAGTATGAAAAGGCCATTCAGACCGCATTTCGCGAGGTGGCCGACGCCCTGGCCGTGCAAGGCACAATCGACGACCAGGTAGCCGCCCAGCGATCCTTGGAAGCCGCCTCGGCGGACACCTATCGTCTGGCCAAGTTGCGCTACGACAAGGGCATCGACAGCTACCTGAGCGTGCTCGACGCGCAACGAGCCCATTTCACCGCGCAACAGGGGCTGGTCTCGTTACACCTTGCCAAACTCGCCAGTCAGGTCCGACTGTATGCGGTATTGGGAGGTGGAGCGGACGCGGAGGATGCCTTGTCTGACCAGACAAATACCGCGTCGAGGCCATGAGCTACACCCTTACCGACGCGCTCCGCGCTCTTGGCCGGCGCGTGATTGACAGCATTTGGAAGCTTGGCGTTGCCTGCCGTTTCATGTTGATCACCCTGGCGCTGTCAGGCACGGCACTACGGCGTTTCAGCCTGACCGTCCGGGAAATATACGCCGCCGGTGTATTGAGCCTGTTGATCATCACCATCTCGGGCCTCTTCGTCGGCATGATCCTTGGGCTGCAAGGTTACGACACGCTACAGCGCTTTGGATCGGCCGATTCGAGTGGCGTGCTGGTTTCTCTAACCCTGTTGCGCGAGCTGGGTCCGGTGCTTACCGGGTTGTTGTTTGCCAGCCGTGCCGGTTCATCCATAACCACCGAAATCGGCTTGATGAAAGCCACCGAGCAGTTGTCGGCGATGGAGATGATGGCGGTCAACCCCATCGCTCGGGTCGTCGCGCCGCGATTTTGGGCCGGACTACTGTCCATGCCATTGCTGGCGGGACTTTTCTCGGCAGTGGGTATCTTCGGGGGTTACCTGGTTTGCGTGCGCCTGATCGGCATTGATGAAGGCGCGTTTTGGTCGCAAATCCAGGCCTCGGTCGATGTTCGACACGACGTCCTCAATGGCGTGATCAAGAGCACTGTCTTCGGCGTCATTGTCTGTTGGATCGCCGTCTTCGAGGGTTTTGATGCCAAACCTACCGCCGAGGGTGTGTCAGCTGCCACGACACGGACCGTGGTGACCTCCTCGTTAGCCGTACTGGCCTCCGACGTCATTCTGACGGCCTTCATGTTTTCGGGGAAATGATGATGAGTCCGGCCCTTCCCCGACATCGAGGAACGACGATGCCTACGGGTGACTTTGTTGCAAAGGTTCAGACCCTTCTCTCAGGGAAGGATATCGAATGTCGCTGATGCGACGATTTAGTAGATGGAGGTAAGACCATGAGCAAGAGTACTGCCAGCACCAGCAAGAAGGGCAAGGCAATAACCGTCACCGTGCCTAAACGCGAAATCACTTTGAACGAACGCTACCGAATGATTGCTGAGGCCGCTTACTACCATGCGGAGAAGCGGGGCTTTCTCGTGGACGATATGGTGGCGGATTGGCTTGCCGCCGAAGCGGATATCGACCGCATGTTGGGACAGGAGGGCATCGATGTGATCGACGGTACGATCGAAAGCCGGGTACGTTCCACCCTGGCAAATGATCCTGCCAACATCGCCGACCAGGTGCGTTCGATTACGCTATGGGCGCTGTCAGAAGGTGAGATGGACAAGGAAGCCATCGGCAGGGTCTCAGCTGCCGTGGTCGCCGGGGCAAAAGAGTTCACGGCGGGCGCGGCGGAGGGGGCAACCGCGCTGAGAGAGGCTATTCGGGGCCTGGACGAGGCTTTGGCGTCAGCCGCCGAGGCCACGCACTTGGCGCTACAGGAGGCCGCCAGTCGCGGCAACGAATTCTCCCGGCAGGCGATCCAAAAATCATTAGATGACCTCGACGCCTTGGAGTCAATGTTTATCGAAACGCTGACGGAAGGCGCGAAAGACGCTACCGGATTTGCCCAGGCCACTCTGACGGACTTGGCCGAACATGCCCGTGTCGGCGGCACCGCAGTGGGCCAAAAGGTCGAACCGGCTCTGAAGCAACTTGCCCACGTATTCACCGATACCCTGCATGAACAAGCTGATATCGGGGTGGAGGCGCTGCGCAAGCAATATGCACTACTCTCGGGTATTGCCAACGGCATCATCAGGGGTGTCGTCGACCACCTGCACGCTGCTGACGCTGGCGGCAAGCCCCCTTCAGACAAAGGGCGTCGCTGATGCTTTCGCAAGCCATCGGGGCCTTGCACGATCTGGGACGGCTGCATGATATCGCGGTCGTCCTGATCCGCTATGGTTTTGGCGACCAGGTACGCCGCATCGGCTTGGCCGGCGTGCTGGAACAGGCCGGGCGTGCCCTGCACTGGCGTGCGCCCGAGGAATTGGCGCGACTGGAACCGCCGGCCCGGGTGCGCCGGGTACTGGAGGAACTGGGGCCGACCTTCGTCAAGCTGGGGCAGGTGCTGGCCACCCGTGTGGATTTGTTCCCTCCGGAATGGATCGAGGAATTCGGCAAACTCCAGGACGAGGCGCCACCCGTCCCGTTCGACAAGCTGCGGGCGCAATTGGTCGAGGATTTGGGTGCCGCACCGGAGGAGGTGTTCACGGTGCTGGATGCGGAACCGTTGGCGGCTGCTTCGCTGGCTCAAGTACATCGGGCGGAGCTGGCCGAGGGTGGTGAGATTGTTCTGAAGATACGCCGCCCCGGTATTCGCAAAGTCGTCGAGGCCGACCTGCGGCTGTTGACCCACCTTGCCGGGATCGTCGAGTCCGAAGCCCCCGAACTGCGTCGCTACCGGCTCCGCGACATCGTCCGCCAATTCACTGTCTCCCTGCGCCGGGAGCTGGATTTCGCGGCGGAGTGCCGCAACGCCGAGCGTATTGCCGCCAACTTCTCCGCCCACCCGGAGATCATCGTGCCCCGCGTCCATTGGCAATGGGTTGGCGAGCGGTTGAATGCCCAGGATCTGATCCATGGCATTCCCGGCCGGGACTTGGCCGCAGTCGACGCGGCCGGCATGGACCGCAAGCTCCTGGCCCAGCGCGGCGCCTCGGCAGTGCTGAAGATGATGCTGGAAGATGGCTTCTTTCATGCTGATCCTCATCCCGGTAATGTCTTCTACTTGCCGGATAACCGCATCGCCTTCATCGATTTCGGCATGGTCGGCCGGCTGTCCGAGGAGCGGCGCTACCAAGTCGCAGTGCTGTTATATGGTCTTGTGCGTCATGACGCAGAGGCGGTGGCCGAGGTATTGCTGGATTGGGGAGAGGGTGCCGAATCGAGTGGTGAGGCGGAACTCGATCGTCTGAAAAATGAGATCGATGCCTTTGTCGATCACTATCGTAGCGTACCGCTGAAGCAACTCGATCTGGCCGCCCTTCTGTCCGACCTGGTGGCCATCCTGCGTGAGCACGGGCTGGCTCTGCCACCCGATCTGACCCTGGTGACCAAGGCCTTCATCACCCTGGAAGGCATGGGCCGGCAATTGGACCCGGATTTCGATATGGCTGCCAGCGCCGCGCCATTTCTGGAAAGCATACTGGTGGCACACAACGCCCCGGCCAATTTGGCCAGGCGCGGCTGGAAAACCCTGAACAGCGCGATCGGCCTGCTCGCCAGTCTGCCCCAAGACCTGGGCCAGCTCCTACGCGCGGCCAGACGTGGCCGGCTCCAGATGCAGATCGAAGTCACGCCCCTGAAGCAGTTCGGGCAGCAGGTCGACCGAGCGGCCAGCCGCTTGGCGCTGGCCATTGTCACCGCCGCGCTGATAGTCGGTTCGGCCATAGTCATGAATGTGGGTCAGGCACCGGGCGACCTGCCGGCGGTGGGCCTGGCTGGCTTCCTCGGAGCAGTCGTGGGTGGCGTGTGGCTGCTGGTGTCGATCTTGCGTAGCGGCAGGAGAAACTGATGCCTGAGAACAGCCTGTCGAGACATGTGCCAAAGGGATCATCAAAGACGTACGCGGCACGCTGGTGCCTCGAAGATCTGGATTTCTCCGCCATCGGCCACGATTGCTTGCGTGACCGTGAAGACCTCTTCCTTTTGGTGTGTTGCGCCTCTTTTATTGAGAGCGGTGCCGACACCTATTCACGAAATCTGCGTGAGTACTTTTCCAATGATCCGGAGATGGGAGCCTGGCTACGTGAACAATGGGAAATGGAGGAGTTGCAGCACGGCTTGGCATTGAAGGCCTATGTCAATCATGCCTGGCCTGACTTCGACTGGGAGAGCGCTTATTCCGATTTCTTCGCCGAATATGGAAGGCTATGTGTGGCCGGCGAACTGGAGCCGACCCGTGGGCAGGAATTGGTGGCGCGCTGCATTGTCGAGATGGGGACTACCACGTACTACCAGGCGCTGAACGCCGTGAGCGAGGAACCGGTATTACGGAAGCTGACTTGGTTGATCCGGACCGATGAAGTACGTCATTACAAGTTCTTCCATCGCCACTTCCTGAAATATCGGGAACTGGAAGGCCTGCATCGGGGACAGGTGATTGCCGCGCTGTGGCGGCGTATGCGGGAGCTTCGTCAGAGCGACGCGGATGTTGCCTTTCGCCATGCGGTGAGCTGGCGTTATCGCGGCGAAACTCAGGCCGTTTCCGCCCGGGAAGCAAAGCAGCAGGCCTACGGCCTGATGCGTAGCCACTATCCAATTGACCTGGCTGCACGCATGGCCCTCAAACCCTTGCTGCTCGGCCCAAGGTGGCAGCATTGGCTCGAAAGGCCGACTACTGCGATGGCGCGATGGGTCATGTTGGGTTGAAGGGCCGGGACATATCACCGCCCGACGGGGAGTTGTTGACGAAATTGATGATTACAGCCGCGCTCGAATCCTAAGCAACGGTTCGACCCAGGCAAGGAGGTTGGCATGACGATGGCCGCACACGATATCGATGAACATGATCAGAGGCATTCCTCCGTCACGGAGCCCGAGCGTCTCAGCCACCTGCTGCAACATACCTACGCCCTGATCCTGGCAGGGGGACGTGGTAGCCGGCTGAAACAGCTGACCATGCGGCGAGCCAAGCCAGCGGTACCGTTTGGTGGCAAGTTCAGCATCATCGACTTTGCTCTCAGCAACTGCGTCAACTCGGGTATCCGGCGCATCGGCGTGCTGACGCAATATAAGGCGCAAAGTCTGATCCGCCATATCGAGCGCGGCTGGAGCTTTCTCGACGTGAATCTGGGCGAATTCATCGATGTGATGCCGGCTCAGCAGCAAGTTGACGAACAGTGGTACACCGGTACCGCCAACGCCGTGTATCAGAACCTGGACATGGTGCGAGAAGTCAACCCGGACTTGGTCCTTATCCTGGGAGGGGACCATATCTACAAGATGGACTACGCGCCTCTGCTTGCCGAACATGTCCGTAGTCGGGCGGACGCCACCGTCGCCTGCATCGAGGTGCCGTTGCAGGATGCCCACCATTTCGGCGTCGTAACGGTCGACGACGAATTTCGCATTACTCGTTTCGACGAGAAACCGGCCATGCCTCGCCCCATGCCCTCGCGGCCCGATCATGTCCTGGTCAGCATGGGCATATACGTGTTCAGCCGCAGATTTCTTGACGAGCAACTGGTGCGCGATGCCGCCGCTCCAGCCTCGGGGCACGACTTCGGCCACGACCTTCTGCCCTGGCTTGCGGCGCGCCACCGGGTCATGGCGCATAGATTCGAAGCCAGCTGCGTCAATATGGTGGGAAACCGGCCCTACTGGCGCGATGTGGGCACGATCGACGCCTACTGGGCGGCCAATATGGATTTGGTTCTCGCTGAACCGGAGCTCAATCTGTATGACGACGATTGGCCGATACGTAGCCTGCAGCGCCAACTTCCGCCAGCGAAGTTCGTGTTCGACGACGACGGGCGCAGAGGCATGGCAGTCGATTCGCTGGTTTCCAGCGGCTGCATCGTCCGTGGGGCCACGATACGGCGCTCGATCCTCTTTTCCAAGGTGCGAGTCGATGAAGGCAGCCTGATCGAGGATACGTTAGTTCTACCCAACGTCGTGATTGGACGCGGTGTTCGTCTGCACAAAGCGGTCGTCGACAAGCACTGCGTGTTGCCGGATGGCCTGGAGGCCGGAATCGATCCTGAATCTGACCGTCGACACTTCCACGTCACCCCCAGTGGGGTCACCCTGATTACTCCTGAGATGTTGGGCCAATACGGTTCCACGGGGACAAAGGTAGATCATGCGCGCGCCGGTTGACCTATTCGCGCCAAGAATCGCGGCCCTGTGTTGGCGTCGTTCGGGGTTGCCCGCGTATGAAGCACTGTCGGTTCGATTTCCCTCGCTATGAATGAGAAGGCACTCCATCGCCCGAAAATCGGCCTCGCCTTGGGCAGTGGTTCCGCCCGGGGATTGGCCCATCTGGGCGTTATCCAGGCATTGAAAGACGCCGATGTGGAGGTTGACTGCGTCGCGGGTACTGGCACGGGGGCATTGATCGGAGCGATCCATGCAGCCGGAAAACTCGCTGCATTTGATTCTATTTTCAAGAGATTGGATTTGAAAAAGGCCATATCTTCATTCGATGTGGTGTTACCAAAATCTGGCCTCATCAATGGCGATAGGGCATCCGAAGTGATACGGACTTATATCCCCGCTTCCACCATCGAGACCTTGCCCATCTCTTTCGCTGCGGTGGCCACTGACTTGATCAGTGGCCAGGAAATCGTCATCACGCAGGGCGATGTGATCGACGCAGTGCGAGCCAGTCTTTCCATGCCCGGAATTCTTACACCTGTACGCCGTCACGGGCGGCTCCTTGTGGATGGAGGCCTTGCCAACCCTGTCCCGATAAGTGCTGCCCGTCGGATGGGTGCCGATGTGGTTATAGGTGTGGATCTCAACAGCGACATGGCCACACGAAACATCAAACCCCCGCTTCAAAACAAGCGCGCAAACCTGGAACAGACTGACTTGGGTTCTTGGGCCGGGGGCTATCTTCAAATCCTGAAGGACGTTAGGACTTGGCTACGCTCCCAAGACCTTCCCGGAGCAGTGCTACTCAGGAATTGGACACCGAACGAAGAGGGACTTCCGAACCTATTCGAGGTGTTGTTGGCCTCCATCAATATCACGGAAACCTGCATCACCCAAACCCGGCTGAGGCTTGATCAGCCGGACATGCTCATCCGTCCTCCGCTTGGTCATATTCATTTTCTGGAATTCGGCTCCGGGGAAGAAATCATCGAAATCGGTTACCAGAGCACATTACGGCAATTGACTGAGTGGACGAAGAATACCGTTTAGGGGCTGAGATATGGACGGCAAAAAACAATATCGTGCGACTCTGGAAATTAATCAGGGTCTTCAATTCGGGTTGATTGGTAAGTCGTATTCGCGGCTTTGATTATTTTATTGCCATGGTCCGCAGAACAAAAGAACAAGCTGAAGCGACTCGCGATTCAATTTTGGACGCAGGCGAGCGGCTACTCGAGAAACAAGGGCTGTCTACTACCACACTTCATGATATCGCGTCGGCTGCGGGAGTGACTCGCGGCGCTGTGTACTGGCACTTCAAAAACAAAAGAGAATTGTTCGATTCAATAATCGAGCGGGCTTTCATGCCATTGGAAAGTACGCTGCTCATACTTAATTCTAGGTCACCAGAACCCCCTCTGGATCGGCTGCGGCTACATGCCAATAACGTGCTTGTTTCAGTATTGAGGGATGATCGATTGCGGCGACTGCTCGACTTGATCGCGCACAAAGTCGAATACGTTGATGAGATCATGGCCGTGCGCGACAGAATTTTGCTGATGCGAGCCCGCCATATTTCTTTGATCAAACAATATTTGTTGCTGGCCGAATTGCCGGAATCCGTTTGTCAAATCCAAGCCATCGGCTTGCATGTAATCCTTGATGGATTAATCCAGAATTGGCTGCTTGATACCTCGGCATTCGAACTCGACGAAATTGGTAAAAATATTGTGGATACATACTTGTGTGGGCTGCAACGTACCGAAATGTACGTCCAATTGGCGAACCAATGATGTTTTTGGATGTCCGGGGCCGCGCTTCAGGTGTTTTTCATTAAGCGGATCAATTGGAAAATATTCAACGTTATATTGCCCTGTTGGTTCGGCCTAATCAGTCACTGCCGGGCAACAATATTCGGGGATGATGAACCACCATCAACTTGATTTTGTTTTCTGGTCCAAGCTCGACGCTTGGAGCTATCGTGACGCAGCTCTGCTGTTGTGCGGCTTCGATCCCGACCGACTCAAAGGTGCCGGAATTCGCCTCGATGGACGTGAGTTGCCGGAGGAATTCGCCGAGGCATCCAAGGTCTACCGCATCTTGAAGAGCGGGACCAACGGTGACCGGCAAACGATTCATCCCTTCAATGTCATGGAGCACGCCCTCGGAAAAGGCTTGCCCCTTCCAAGTGCATTGCTTGAGGCGGTTCGAGAGCGCTTTCGCCTGGAGCGCAAACGGGCCGGGCGTGAAGCGGGTGTCGGCCTGGATGTGACCGAGGAAGTGGAGATACACCCCCGCAGCAAGCAGTTCCTGCTCCGTTTGATCTACGTCCTGGCTACCCAGGGGTACGGTCTCAAGCTGGAGGCACTGTACGTTGAGGCCAGCGAAATCGCCGCCGACGCCGAGCGGATAGGGCTCGTTCTGGACAGGGGCACCATCGCACGCTACCTCAATGAGGCTCGGCAACACGCTGCATCCATCAACGGTGCGGATTAGCCTGCTGGCGTGATCCAGGCCCCCATCCGTGGGCGGCTTTACCCAGTTACACCAGGCACTACCACGCCGTACGCCGCCACATGGCGGTTACTCCGGACGTATGCAGCCTATTCCAGCTTAACCCACTATGACCTAACGCATGGGAAATCACCGGATGTTCGGTGATTTCCCTTATGAATCAGGCGTGGGCATCCGTTGACTCCCATGTTCGGCTGGACCCGATGAGCGTCATCTCCAGCAGACACACCAAGGAAGTTATTTCTTATCGTCCTACCCACTGCGCAGACGCGCTGGGCAATAACGGAGGTCCATCATGTCCCAATCGGCAGTACAACAAAACGAAACCCACCCGATCCTGGCGAGCTTGCTGCGTTCAGATCTTCTCACCACTGAACAGGCGGCCGCCTATCTGGGATTGAATCCGCGCACACTCGAGGTGTGGCGCTGTACCAAGAGGCATGCCATCCCCTACATCAAGGTAGGCCGCCTAGTGAAATACCGTAAAGCGGAGTTGGACCTCTGGCTGAGCCGGCAAACCGTTGGCGGCAACGCGTCCTGATGCCATGAACCGACCCACGCCTGTGCCTACGAGCGTTGATGGTGAATGCCACAACGACAACCTGCGGCATTCGAGCCGATGATCAAGCTCGCCCTGGTCAGCACCAAGGGAGGCGTGGGCAAGACCACCCTGGCCGCCAATCTGGGGGCGCTGTTGGCGGACATGGGATTGCGCGTTCTGCTGATTGATGCAGACGAGAAACCCTCGCTTTCCAAGTACTTCCCCTTGCGATCTCAGGCACCCCATGGCCTCACCCAGGTCATCACCCGGGGTGTAGTGACCCGGGAAGCAATCTCCGAGATCGACCTGCCGCACCTCTCCGGCGCCTTGGACATCGTGGTCTCCGACAGCCCGGAGATCAATCTCTCCGATTGGCTCTACGCCCGCATCGACCGGGCGGTACGCCTGAAGCTCGCGCTACGTTCACCGGATGTGGTGGACCGCTACGACTGCGTCATCCTGGACGCACATGGCGGCGCCGGCGCCGTGGAGGACGCGGTGGCCCTGGCCGCCGATCTTCTCATCTCGCCGGTACGCCCCGACGTCCTGAGCGGCTCGGAATTCATGGACGGGACGCTGCGGATGCTGGAGCGCCTGGATGCCTCCAGCGCCATCGGCGCGGGGCTGGGGCCCATGAAGGCGGTGATCAACTGCCTGCGACGTACCAACAACTCCCGCCTGGTGGCCGACACCATCCGCGCCAACTTCCTCCGCGCCCAGGGCCGGGTGACCGTGCTGGACACGGTGATCCCCGACGCCAACGCCTACCAGGCGGCAGCCACCGCCCAAGTGCCGGTGCATCGCTTCGACCGCCAGCGGGTTGGGGCCAATGTCTGCCCGAATGAACTCATGCATCGGCTCGCCTGGGAGCTGATCCCCTCCCTGCAAGGGGTGTACGCCGGAGGGATCGGACACACGAGTGCACAGGCCGCTTTCCCTCCAGGGGAGGCCACCCATGCCGGATGAGCGGGAGCAGGTTACCGGTCCGGTTCCGGCCATGGGGCTCGCCACGCCAGCTACGGACGAGATTCGCCAACGCCTGCATACCCGCCTGACCCTGCCCGGCCCGGTGGACGCCGCCGCAGGCCTTCAACGCGGCGACGACCTGGACGGCGCACGCATCCTGGTGCCGGTGCTGGACATACGTCCCTATGACCGCAACCCGCGCCGCGCCCTCAACCCGTGCTACGACGAGATCAAGGCCTCCATCCGCGCGGTTGGGCTCCTGACCCCTTTCAATGTCACCCGCCGCCCCGGCGAGACGTATTACATGGTCTCGGGCGGTGGCAACACTCGCCTGGCTATCCTTCAACAACTGGTCCGGGAAGGCGAAGCCCGTTTCGAGCAGGTGGAACTCACCTTCAAGGTCTGGCGCGGGGACGCGGAGGCCATCGCCGGCCACATCGGGGAGAACGACCAGCGCGGCGAGATGAGCTTCTGGGATCGGGCCACCGGCATCATGGACATCAAGATCGCCCTGGAGGCCCAGAACGGCGGCACTCTCTCCCTGCGCCAGCTGGAGTCCGAGCTCAAGCGCCTGGGCCTACCTGTCGCTCTGGCCAATCTCAGCCTGATGAAGTTCGCCCTGGAGCGGCTCGCCCCTCTGGGCCAGCGGCTCACGGGCCTGGACGTCAAGCGTATCCAGCCACGAATCAACCTGCTCAAGCGACTGGCCGGTATTTGGGAGATCGACGAGGCTGCGTTCCAGGATCGGATCGTCGAACCGATATTGCATGAGCATGCTCTCGCACTGGGGCCAAATGCTGGTACCGAGGCGGAGCGTCTCTTGCGGCGCTGGGAGACCACCCTGGCCACGCACCTGGGCATCGAGGGCAAGCGGTTCACCCAGATGCTCGCCGCCCTGGAGAAGACCCCGGGGGCGCAACGGCAGGATCTGGAACTGTGTGGCACCCAATCCACTACCCCCGCCATACCCCAAGTTGGGGCGGGTTCTAGCGCTATCCCTGGCGTTATCACCCAAGCTACCAATACGGGCCCCCATATCGCGATGGAAATCCCATCCAGCACCGCGGAGCACCGTTCTCCCCAAGACCTGGGCCATATCCTGCGCGAGACAGCGGAACGCCTGGCCAGGGCCGGTGGCGTAGCGGGCTGGTTCGCCCCTCTGGACGGACTGCCACTGGGCTTTTATATGGAGGCTGCCCCATTGCCCCAGGATGAGGACCAGGAGCTGCGCGGCACCCTCTGGTGGCTGCTGGCCGCTGCCTCCGGGCAGATGGACCCCAACCTGGCCCTGAGCCTGCCCGAAGCCTCCCGCTGGCGGCGGGTGTATCTGCGGGAGGCGGGCATGGACGAGTCCGCCTATCCCTTCCTGGTGGAGGACGATCTCCTCGCCCATGCCACTCGGGATGGCCTGGCCGCCATCGATCCCTGGTCACTACTCTATCTGCTCCAGCATGACACCCTGGCCGCGGAATGCCTGGAACTGGCGCGGCTGGCCGCCCGGGCAAGGACTGCCGATCCCGTCGCCTACCGGCACCTGCTGGAGCCCATCCACCGGCGGGGTGGCGGGTGATTGCGCTGGAAGACCCGCACCAGCGTCTGCTGGCCTTGTCCGTGCTCCTTGCCAGGCTGGAACAAGGTGAGCCGGCTGAAGCTGCCGAAACGGAGCTGAGCGGTCGGCTGCTTGAGCGGCTGCGGGGCCTGCGGGCCACCGAGCTCATCCGCCTTGCCGCCATCCGGCACCTCAGGATCGGCATTCAGTTGGACCCTACGAGCCTCGACTATGCCCTGAGCACCTTGGACCGACTGAACTCGGAATTCGGGCTCATGGAACGCTGCATCGTCCACCAGGCCTCCCGCGCCCTGCTGGCCGAACTCTTCGGCCCCCAGGCGGTGACACTCGCCATCCGCCATCGCCTGCGCCATGGAGAACCGGCGCCACGCGGCCGGCCGCCCTTGCCAGACCCGGATACCCGGGACCGCATCCATGCCCGCTGGCATGCCCTGCAGGACGCCAGCCTGCATCCGGCCGAGCGCTACCTGGCCCTGGTGGAGGACTACCCGGGATTCACTCTGGCCAGCCTGCACGCGGTGGTGCACGAATTCGAGGTGCGGCCATGATCGGCGGCATTCGTCCACCCTCAAACGCTCTCCGGCCCCTGGACAAAGCCATGATGCTGGACCTCCTCGACGAACCCATCGTCTTCCACCGCGCCTATGTACCCGTGGCCGGCGGCATCACAGCGGCCCTGTTCCTGTCCTACGCCGGCTATGCCTACGAGTCCATCCCGAAGGACAGTAACGGCTGGTTCACCCGCACCCAGGCCGAGTGGGAGCGGGACACGGGCCTCACCCGCCGGGAACAGGAGACCGCCCGGCGCCAGCTCAGAGAACGGGGCCTGCTCGAGGAATGCCGGTTGGGTATGCCGGCTGTGCTCTGGTTCCGCGTCAACTGGCGGCGGCTGGGCGAGGCCCTGGAACACAAGGCAGCTGAGAATTGGTCGGGGCCTCTCGGTGGCTGATGATCCACGTGCCCGACTGCGGGACCTCAACCGCCTCAAAGCCCTTCTTGACGGCGACTACATCACCTACTTCCCGTCACTGACCCCAGTCTGTGGCAGCCACAAGGCCGCCGCCATGCTCTCCGTGGCCCTCAGCTGGACCCGCAACTGGCTGCGTCATCATCCCGAGCGGGACGGCTGGTTCTGGAAAAACCGGACCGAATGGCAGCGGGAGACTTGCCTGTCACGGCACGAACAGGCCAGCGCCCGTCGGGCCCTGGTGGCGGCAGGCCTCATCGAAGAAGCCCGGCGCGGCATGCCGGCACGCCTGTACTTCCGGGTGGACTTGGACCAGCTGGCCACCAGGCTAGCCGATTCCATCCAGGCCAGTCTCCCGGTTTGGGACTGGGACGATCCTATGCTGCGCCGGCTGCTGGGTCGGCCGGCGGCCCTGTACCGGCGCCTCGCGCAAGTGGCTGGGTCCCTGTCAGGTGGCCTGTTGCTCTCCCACCTGCTCCTCGCCTGCCGCAAGGACCTGGCCTTGAACGCTTCAACCGGGGGCTGGCTCAACTATTACCCCGATCTCATCGGCCGACACTGTCGCCTGACGCGCCACGAAGTGGATGGTGCCCGGACCCGGCTTGTCGGTCAGGGACTGCTGGAGGCACGCTGGGCCGGCGGCCTGCCCGCCCGGCGGATAGTGCGGCCGCGCCTAGACCGGCTGCTCTCCACCCTGGTGGATGGTCGCGACGATGCGCACTGGACCCAGCACGACAGTCCGGCGCCTTGCGCCAGCCAGGGCATGGAGAAACCGGCCATCCAGCACGGCGCATGCCGCCATCCTGACAGCGGACAAACCGGCCCACTGGGATTCGATGAAGTGACAGACAGGGGAACGACAAACCGTCCAACCGGTTGGACGGATTCCGGAAACTTGCCATCTGGCCACAAGCCGCATCCACAGGGGCCTGGCGGCCAGTTCTCGCGCGTGGGCGAAACACTGCAAGAAGTTAAACCATACCCACCCCCAGCCCCCTCCCCGGTAAAGCCTGTCGCAGTTCCGCTCGCCACGGACAACGGCTGTAGTGGGAGTGGAATTGAAGAGACTGCCGAATCGGAACCACCCCTGGTCTTCTCCGGCTGCCTTCTGCTGGCCGAACAGGTGGTGGCCCGGACCTGGCTTACCGACCTTGCCCCCGAACTGCGCCAGCTGGTGCTGGACGAGCATGCCGGCATGGTACGAGGGCGGGAAATACGCAATCCCCTGGGCTATTTGCACACACTGGTCCGAGTGGCCAGGGCCGGCCGCTTTCTGCCTACCATCGCCTACCGTGTGGCTCAGATCCGCCAGGAGGCCCAAGCCCGGGCTGCCGTCCAGCACCAGGCCCGGGAAGTGCTGCGCCTGGGTCTTGACCCCGCCTCCCGCCTGATTGCACGTGAGCACTTGGCACGCATGCGGGCGCATCTGGGCATGGGCGTGCAGGAGGGCGGGCAATGAGGGATTTTCTGTCGGGAAGAAGTGTTCGCACTGCGAACACCCAGACTACTGCAACCTCCGTCCGCCGATTGGTGTTCGCAGTGCGAACACCACGCAAGTCCCCCAGCTGGCGCAGCCGACCCCGACCGGCATGGCCCTGCCGCAACCTGAACCCGAAAGGACCGCGATGAACCCAAGCTCCAGCCCAACCACACCACTGTCGCATCCCTTCCCTGACGGCTACGACATGGAAGCGGAGCGCCTGGCCCTGGACGACCTGCTCCAGGCTGAGCAGCCCGACGAGTCAGACCCACGCTGGCCACGGGTGGTGGAGTACACCGAGCGCCTGCACCAGTTGGAGGCGATGCAGTCCACCTGGCGGTTGCGCCGGGGGGCTGACGCGGTGGTGCCGGACACCGAGGCCGCCGTCCAGGCAGGCGGCCTGGTGGACGAGGTACCGGACGCCATGGTGCTACACACCCAGGAGGCCCATCGACTGTTCATGGGCCGGGCCCGGGATCCCCAGGGCCAGCTGCAGCCCATCGTCGGCGGCAAGCGCGTGGCCGCGGCACTGCGATCCATCTGGTATCTGTCCGGCAACGACAACCCCTACGCCGACTGGGCGCTCATCGACACCGGCGAGCGCATCCAAAGCCTCAAGGAGGCCCTGGATGAACTGGGGCGGGAGTGCGAAGGACACCTCGAGGTCGCAGCCCGGAAAGGGCTGATATTTTCGATACTGAAGTCCCGGGAGCCCGTATCCCTGGAACTGGGTTTCCGTTCCCCCTACGGCTACACGGTGGCAGGGCTGATCGTGGAGTACGACTACCGGGTGCGCCAGGTGAAGACCCTGGTGCGCAAGGACCTGATGACCGACGACGAGGGCCGCAAACTGATCCGGGAGGTGACGCGCAGGATTCGGGGCGTGTTCGAGACCCCGGTACGTTTCGAGCGGTACCTGATCCGGCAGGAACTACGCGACTTGTCACGCAGTGATTGGCTGCCCGGCGCGGATGCAGAGGCCGCCAAGCGCGTTAAGGCCGTGGTCGGCATCTTCGGCGATGTTCCCAAGCCGGTCTTCACTGGCAGCGTAGCGCCCCGACATACCCGCCGTCGGGTGAACCTATCCGAGCAGGAGCTCGCCCTGTTGCAGAAAGTGGCGGAGGGTGCACTGGATCGGGAGTTTGCTAGGGGCCCGAATGCGGAAGGTGCCCTGCTGTGAGGCCCGCCAAGTCATCCGGGGAGGTTGTCGGCACTTGGGGAGTAGATATAAAGGGCTTTAAGGGTAAGGGGCGTCAGGCCGAGGCCTGGCTTAGAGAAACCCTCGCCCGGCTGGATGGTATCCAGGGGGCCATGCGTGCCCTGTCCCGGGAGACCCGGGCCGTGCAGGGCCACGACTTCAGCCTGGCCGTGCATGCCCGGGGCAGGAACGGCCAGCTCGCCTTACGCTGGCGGCTAACGGGCCGACCGGCGCGGCACGTCACGTGGGCGGAAATCGCAAGCCGGGTCGATGGGCTGCCGCCCGCCCTGGCCCAGTGGTATAGGCGGGCCCATGGGACATTGCTGCTCCTTAACCATCAGGAGATGGCGGTACGCCATGAGCTGCGGTTGGCCGAACGCTGCCGAGAGGAGGCATGGTTGGCGAACCTGGACCATGCGCAGACCCATGAACCAGCCCGAGTAGCACCTTCATGAACATTCGCGATCCACCGTGTGTTCGCACTGCGAACACCATGATCGACGAGAACAGCCGCCGGACCCAGACGGGGTTCGGCCGCACCCGACGGCAAGCGATAGGAGTCAACATGCCGAACAGCTATCAAGGCACGGGCAACTTGGGCGGCAGCCCCGCCCTCAAGACCGCCCAGGTCAACGGCGAGGAACGCAAAGTGGCGGAACTGCGAGTCTTCTTCGACAACTACCGACCCGACGGCCAGGGTGGTCTGGAGCAGACCGGTGGCCACTGGCTGGATGTCTCCCTCTGGGACTACAAGGCTGAACAGGCAGCCAGATTGTTGCGTAAGGGCGCGCGGGTGTTCGTGACCGGCCGGCTTGAGCTGGACAGCTGGACGGATCGGGAGACCGGAGAACCCAGGGAGAAGCTGCGTCTAGTGGCCGACGACGTGCTGTTGTCGCTGACGCGGGTGAAAGGAGTGGAGTTCGAGGCTAGGCGGGGGGAGGATGAATGCAACGCAACATAAGCGAGTGGATATGACAGCTTCTCCGGAGAGATCTGTCACTCATGGTAGCTGTACAGTCCGGTGGACGATCGGTTGTTGCTGCCGCAGGCCTGTCGTGCTCGATCGGGCGGCAATGCGCAGGTGACCTGTCGTTCACACGGCAAAGGGTTGGACAGTGGTTTCGCTATCCAGCGACTGCATACAAATCACTCAGGCAAGGATGTGAACCTAAGGCCCCGGCTTTGCCTAGGGCTACTTGCTCAGTCTCTTAGACTTGCGCCACTGAGACCGTTGCAACCCGCGTTCACGCCGGTCGCAACGGCCATACCGGCAACGCTTAGCGGCCGACGCGCTGGAAACGAATCAGCAGAACGTCACGATACGAGCGCTGGCCCTGATACCAATCCGGTCCCGGCTCAAGCAGCAACGGCGTGACCTGGTGTAGCACCTGCGCATCGCGAACGAACAATACATCACCAGTGTTCAATTCCAATTCGACAAGCGGCCGCTTGTCGAGATCGTACAAGCGGTTCTTGCCGCCGACCAGGTTGCTCGTCTTGTTCAGGAGGACAATCGCCCCATCGACTAGATCCTGGTGCGGCGCAATCGGCGATGGCAGAGCCGGCGTGTCGAGTGTCGGCTCGTACCGAATCGCCGAGAGCTGAATTTGATAGAGCTGCGTGTAGCTGTCCGCCTCGAAACGCCAAACGTTGAAGACCGCGCGCAACAGGCTTTCGGTCACCGGATGCGCAAGAAACTCGTCACTCAGTCTGTCGAAGACGCGCACGGCGCCGTTTTCCTCCGGGTTCAGTACCGCCGGCAAGCTGTATTCACGGCGATCGGACCAGAGGAACTGGTCGCTCTGGTAAGCGCCCCAGGCCGTTTTTCGGGTCAATTGGTTCTTAGCGTTCTTGCCTGGCCGCATGTTGGCGTATTCGGCCTCCTGCACCTTCCGGAAATCCTCCGAATACACTGCGGTGAACGATCCGAGTTCGAAGCCGTCCGCGTCCAGCGTTGCCGGCCGCAACTGGCGTACAATCGCCGTGCAAGGGCCGATGGCTGGCTTGTTTCCGGCTGCGGTTTGCTTTGAGGCATCACGCGCAGTATGGTGAAACGGCTGAGAGTGTTGGCATTGGCAGTCCATGATGATCGCTCCGTCGTTGAAACGACTCTTATGAAATAGCATCACCCAATACTCAGCGACTGAGTTTCGCTGAGATACAGTCAGTTATACCCGGCGGGTTTGGTCCTGGCGCTATTCCGAGACATGGAAGTAAAGGCGCTTGAGTGCGCCACCGCTCGCCACTGTATGCTCACAATGATCTACGAGTTGCTTAATCGCCGTCACTGCGAGAGGTTCGCCAAACGCCAGCTGGCTCAAGTCCAATTCCGGTGCAGTTGGACCGATAGCGACCAGAAGCTCATGCCAGTCGGCTTTGTCAGGCGGATACATCGGCCTGGCCGAGGCCTCGGGAAACAAGAACACGCTCGAGTCGGACTGCACAGGGGGGCTTCCATCACTCGGTAGCAAGGCGCAGAACTCGCCGTGCGGGTCGACGGTGAATGCAACCACATAATTACCGGGCTCGAGCAGAATCTGAACTCGGACAGGTTCACTCATCCTTACGTGCGGCCACCTGGTCTCGTTGGGCGATCGACGAAATCCGCCGAGAGCAAGCTCGTCTCGCTGCAGGGCGACTTGGTCGCGGCCGTCTTCAATCGGAAGGCTGCTCAAACGCGCGAACTCTGCCTGTCTGGATCGAACTGCGACCTGGGCCTCAAGGTCCAGTATGCCCTTAGCGGCCAACTCCTGCACGGCACGTTCGACAAACACGGCAATGTCGGGCTCTTCCCAGGTCTGCCGTGTCAGTGACAGCGCCTCACACAACTCGGCCACGATCGCGGGTCGCGTCGACCAATATCCCGGTTTGTTGCTACCCAGGTACTGATGCAGGTTGTTTTTGGCCGATTCGATGCGATCGCCATAGCTCTCGAGGAAAGTGGGCATCCTCGATAGCACGAAGGCGACCGGCGCATTGCGGGCATGCTTCATCTCTATGTTATGGGCCGAGCACCACCAGAGCTTCTGTTGGCGAGGGGTTCGCGGCTGTGGTTTCATGGACACATAGTATCGGCAATGGATGTCTTGTGGTTATGAGCGACAGCGAGCCCTCCTTGAAAGATTCTGCACAAGTGTTCCGCGACCTCGACCTGGCCCTCGAAGCCAGACTCGCAGACCAACAAATCGTCATCGAATCACAGCGCTTACTCTCTGCGCTTCGCGGCGTCGACGAGATCGCCGCGCGCGCCGCCACAGCGCTTGCCCTTGGTGACGCCCTATCAGAACGCGCCGGCCGCTTCGACCGCTACGCGCTTTACGAGGTCGCCTTGGCCGCGTACGAGGCAGGTGATCCCGCCCGTGTTGAAACAAGCCTTCGCTGGCGCCTATTGACGCACCGGGCAAATACCTTGCAGCGACAGGCGGTTCATCTCGCCATGCCTGTCGGACTACAGGCCTCGATCGATGATTACACTGCTGTTCTTGCCGAGGTAGATCCTGAGCAAGAACCCTTGGTGACAGCCATGCTAACGAGCAACCGCGCCAGTTCCCGCAGGTTGCTAGCACAAATGACGGGCGATCTTGCGGCCTTGGATAGTGCGATCGAGGATTTTCGCTTGGCTGCCGAGCAACCAATTGTCGACGACTCGGGGCGGCGCAAGGCATTGACGGGGCTCGCCCAGGCGCTGCGCCAGCGCGGCCAAGCCGGGGGAGCGAGCGGCGATTTCGAGGCATCGCTCGACGTCCTCAATGCCTTACTTGACGGACGATATGGCGAGCCGACACGTACTGAGCGAGCGATGATGACAAATGAGCGCGGTATCACTCGATTTCGACTTGGTGAGTTGTCGGGCGAAGATAATCTCAAAAGACAACTGGCTGATTTGGCAATCAGCGATCACCATACGGCTGCGGCAATCTACGCCGAAGACGGCCCAACCAGCGACTTGGCAAAGACGCACATGAACCTGGGCAATGTCCACGTTCGCCAGGCAGAACAGTTTGGACGTTTGACGGATTTCGAGCAGGCGCACGCCGAATACAGTTGCGCTGCCACCCTCATTGATCGCGCGCAATCACTAGCAGACTGGATCACACTCAATATGGCGCTTGGCAACGTTCTTGTACAACGAGGCGTAAGAACAGGATCACCGGAGCACATTCTCCTGGGTCGCGACGCACTGGTTGAGGCATGTTCGTTTGTCGACCCGGCTGTGGCCCCTGCGGACTGGGCCATGCAGCAGATCAACATCGCCATCGCCGAACAAATGGCAACCAACTTGACGGGCGAGCCTGAAGGTCTCAAGGCGGCGTTGGCGAGGCTTGACAATGTCGAGCAGAAGGCAGCTAGCACGTTGACCCCGGTCGAGCGGGCTCGATTTCACGGAGTCCGCGGAATTATATTGAAGCGTAGCGCGGATCTCGATGGTGACCCTAACCGCCATCACTTGGCCTCCGAAGCGTTTCGACTCGCTCTTGATGCTTTGCCTATGACGAGCGCACCTGCGGATCGTAGTCGCACGTTGAGTAATCTGGGCAACGCCCTGACAAATGAAGGTGAATTGGGCATGAACCCGGCGCGTATCCGTGAGGGACTGGAGGCGTACGCGCTGGCGCAGCACCTGATTTCAAAGGCCGGGCCGACGCTGGATTGGGCCCGCTTGAAGACGAATACGGGGATCGCTCATACGATCTACGGTGAACTTACCGCCAATGATGGGGCCTACGATGAGGCGATTCGTTGCTATGAGGCAGCGCTCACCGTGTTTCGCGCCGACACGCTTCCTGTCATTCATGCTCAAACCACGAATGCTTATGGCAGCGCATTGGTGCGCCGTGGCCGTCGACGGTCTTCTATAGCAGATTTGGATGCTGGTATTGATCTCTATCGAACGGCACTCGATGGATTCCGCGTCAGCGGCGACAAGAACAACCTCGCCGCCACCTTCTTGAACCTCGCCAACGCGCTGGAAGATCGCTACGACCTGAGCCACGAGCGGTCTGATCTAGAGACCGCGTGCAGTCATGCAACTGAAGCGCTTGCGATCTACCGACCGGATAGACACCCTGTTACATACTTGGCGGCGGCCAAGCAGCGCGGTCGTCTATTCCTCAAGCTCGGCGAGGATGCAAAGGCACTGGAAGCGCTTTCGCCGCTCGCTGCATTCAGTATCGACATTGCTGCTGCAGAACCGGCGCGTAACCGACTCAATCTTCTATTTCGCCGCTCAGCTGGCATTGGAGACATGCTCGCCTTGCTAGCGCATCGTCGAAGCGATTATGAAACTGCCATGGCATGGCTCGACGCTGGCAGAGCCGTATCGCTACGGCTTGCATTGGAAGCACGTGCCTCTGATCCGGCGAGCCGCGCGGCTGCGCAGACATGGCGGGCCGCCCAACTTGCTGCGTCAGAATTGGAGGCTGATGTCAGCGGGATGGACGATGACACCCGCCGGGCCCGTCACGCAAAGCGAACTGCTGCCTATGCACGGGTGTCAATGGCGCATCAGGCTCTCACCACTTCGCGGCCTCGCGCCCCAGAGGAAGAGAATCCGTTGGTCTTGGCGTCGCGATATCTGTGTGCCAACGAGGCTCTGGTTGCATTGTCGATCACCGACGTGGGTGCAGCGGCGTTCATCGTCGCCGGTGATGGACGACCTGTAAGGGCGGTGGAACTACCAGACCTGACGGACCTGCGATTGGGCGACCTTCTGGGCGATGTCACACGGCATGGCCTGCGGCCGTCGGGCGCTCCCACCTGGTCAAAGGCGTACCGGACCTATGTCACGGAGGTACGCGCCGCGGACGGTGTCCTGACACATGCAGCGGCCGATCGCTGGGAGCAGAACCTGACCGCGATGCTCCAGGAGCTGTCCGAGATTTTCGTTGCGCCACTTCATGCTACGCTCATCGCCGAGGGCTACGCCACCGGCACCGAGTTGACCATGATCATTCCCGGCCGCTTGGCCGTATTCCCTTTAGCAGCTACTCCAGTTGGTGCAGCTGGTGACGATCTGATGATTGACCACTGGACCATTCGGATTGCCCCGAGCGTGCGCTCATTCGCACGCGCACGTGCTACCGTGGCAGCACACACGTCATCGCCGTCAATTCTTGGCGTGACGGATCCCGACGGCGAACTGGGCCTGCTCAGGAATCCAGCGCTCATGATGGGCAAGGACATCGCTGCAACAGACTTGGTTGGGGCGCGGGCAACTAAAGCGGCGGTCCTCGAAGGACTCGGCCAGCATTCGCATGTCAGCTTCTTTTGCCACGGACGCTGGCAAGCCACCGACCCGGAGGCGTCGTATCTCGAGCTGGCCAGTGGTCAGAGACTCACGGTAGCAGATTTGCGAGCCACGTCGGCCACAGCGCAAGTCGCAATGCTTGGCGCCTGCGAAACCGCCATCGTTGATCTCAGGAACGCACCTGATGAGTTCGTTGGATTCGGTGCCGCGCTCCTAGAGGCGGGGATTCCCTCGCTGGTGAGCGCGCTGTGGCCAGTACCGGCAGCAGAGACGCAGTCTATCGCCGAGGCGCTGATCGCGTCTCCAGGATCTCCGTTTGAAACCGCACAAGCCTTGCGACAACAACAACTAAAGTTGCGCTACACTGCTGGAACCCGGGCGCCCTCTCAACCTGTGTTGGGGTTTAGGCGTAAATGTCCGGCAGAAGAGCTACGACTGGGCTCAGGCCTGCTCGGTTGGGCCGCGTTCATAGCCTGCGGCGCTTAAGTTTCGTGCCAGGGCAAGGGATGGTGGCAGTCAATCTAACGCACTACTTATGATGGCACTCCGCTCACCGAGGTACGCGTGACGACGCCCATTGTCAGGAACGTGTCCTGCGGGAAACTTGGGGTCGCGCATGCGTACAACGCATATCGCAAGTAGTTCGGCAAGGTCAGCTTTATCGTCAGGCACCTGCCGTCCGCTGGATGCTGTCTGAAGGTTCCCTTTGGCCGAGGACTTGCCCGACAAGGGGGTTCGGCACAATGACGGATGACGCGCACATAGCTGCCGTTTGCTTGGCGCAGTTCGTCCGTTCACCGCACCACGCCTACTCTAGTTTTCCCTGATATTCCCTATCCAGATGCCCGTGAAGGCCCGCTTGACAAGGCTTTCGGCCTTGGTAACCTGAACATGTATTTCGTTGGCAGAGAACTGCTCGCTTGCACCGCGCTGCACCCGCAGGGATCAGGGAATGATCCCGCCATTTGCCACAAGGCGCCTTCGAGCCCGGTCAGTCCCTGAAACCGGAACGGTCGCAAGACCGGGGATTCCGTATCCATCCGTAGCATCCACCCAGCGGGGAACCCCTTCCCCGTCCGGGGCATGGTTCCCCTTTCTTTCTTCCGAAGGAGAGTTCCATGTCCCAAGCACAGTCTCAATCCCAATCCACCACCGGCAGATCCGCTGGCGAGAAGGCCTTCTTCGACCTGCACGTCAACGGGGTCGGCTATCTCAACCGCATCCGCGAGGTGAAACCCCGCAAGGGCCAGCCTTTTCTGGCCTGTTCCATCTCGGCCATGCGCGGCGACCCGAGCGACGTGGAGTACACGAAGTTCGACCTGCGGGTCACCGGAGGTGAGGCCAGGCGCATCGTCGCCATGCTGAAGCCCGAGGTGGACGGCAAGAAGCCCGTGGTCATCGGCTTCCGGATCGGCGACATCTACCCGGAACTGTTCACCTACGAACGGGGCGAGAAGATCGGTCAGCAAGGTGTAGCCATCAAGGGGCGTCTGCTGAAGATCGGCTTCGCCAAGGTGGACGGCCAGGCCGTGACACTGCCTGTCGAACCCACCTCGTCCCATACGGACAGCACTGCGCAGTAGGGCTGTGTTTTTCCCTTCCACCCACCCTGCCGGGGAACCGTCCGTTCCCTGACGGGATGCGGTCTCCCTGGTTGTTCCTTGGGGAGACCACCATGGAAGTCCATGAACAGATCGTCATGGAATGTCTGGGCTGGGGGTTCTTCATCGCCGCCTTCGATGAGGAGAGCGGCGACTTCGCGCGGGTGTCCGAGGAGTTCTACCTGGAGTTCGAGGCGGCGCAAGCGGCCTTGATGTCCGGGGACTGGACACCCGCCTGATGCGGACCCTCCATCTCAAACCATCGCATCGATCGCATTCGTCTTACCACCCTTGGCGGGCCGCTGCTTCCCGTCGGGGAGCGTGATGTCCGCCAGTTCATTCTTCGAAAGGAACACATCATGCTGCACGTCAACGGCACACTCACCGTCAAGAAAATCCACGGCGCCAAGGGCGCCTTCTCCGTGGGGGACCTCGTCACGGACGTGGGCACCTTCAAGGTCAAGGACGCGCTCCTGGACCAGTTCGAGGAAGGCCGCTACCAGGGCGAATTCGCCATCTCCAGCATCTATCTGTCCTCCTATATCTGGCGGGGCAAGGCGATGACGGATATCCGCGCCAACCTGGTGGACGTCCAGCTGGAAGAGGTGGGCGAAGCCGCACCGGAATCCGGCGCTGGCCAGGAAGAGCCCGATCCCATCGAGGAAGAGGCCACCCGGCCCCATGCCGCACCCGTTGCCGAAGCCGAAACCACGGTGGTCGTGGTCACGCCTGCCGGCCAGGTGGACTTGGATCCGAACCTGGAAGCCCTGGTGAAGATGTTCGGGGCGGACCTGGGCACCAAGGTCTGGAAGCGGGAAGGCATCAAGCTCGATCCCACCGTGGACCGGGGCCTGTTCCGTGAGCAGCGCGACCGCCTCAAGGAGCTGGGGTATCGCTTCGATGCCAAGGCGCAGGCCTGGGCCGTTGCTGGTGACTGAACCCTCCAGTCCATGATCTTTTGCCCGCCACGCGCGGGCTTTCCGATGGGCTTCCAAGAGGAAACCGATCGGAAAGCCCGTGCTCCGGGCTCTCAGCATTCCGGGCAGCGGCAGTCCACGCGCCGCGCCATTTGCGCATAGGCCAACGCCGACGCGCGCCCCGGTCAGGCGTCCCGGCCTCCACACGCGGACGCCCCGGCAAGGCCGGCAGGGGGCGCCGTATCCAAGCCACGTGTGCCCGTTTCATGCCCGAACCCAGGCGGGTTCCCTGAACGCTTTCCGGAGCGCTGAGGGAAACCGCCGGCTGTCGGCCACAGTCCGCCCGATCCCCGTCAAGGATTGCCTTCCAGGCTCGTCAGTCCCCGCAACGAGCCAGGCCCAACGGCCCGGGATTTCGTCCATCCAACCACCCCGCGGGGAGTCCGTTCCCCGCCCGGGGCCGGTTGTCTCCGCTCTTTCGAGGAGTTCAACATGTTCGATCTGCCCAAGACCATCACTTGGAAGCATCAGACCTGGCCGGTCCCTGACCTGGACCAGTTGGAAGAATGGATCATGGATTCGGTCTGCGAGACGCCCGACGGCGACTGCGTGGAACCGGATCATCCCGACAGCTGGTATAGCTGCGCCCCCGGCTCGGGAAAGACATCCAATCCGCCCCCCGAGGGGGCCAAGTCGTTCTTGGGGCGGCCCAGCGAACGACTTGCCAAGCTGCTCAACCTCATCTGAGGTGCGGACCATGGCACTGATCTTTCAGCGGCTGGCCCGCAATTTCATCAAGAACGGTTACTTCCCTACCGACGAGGTGACCCTGGCGGGGATCCTCTCCGCCCTGGACATCGGCGCGGGGAACGTCCGTATCCTGGACCCCTGCTGCGGTGAGGGCACGGCCCTGGCGGAGGTGAAGCAGCATCTCACCGACTGCGGCACAAAGGTGGAGGCCCTGGGCGTGGAGTTCGACGCCGAGCGCGCCTGGCACGCCAAGGGCTTGCTGGACATGGTGGCCCATAGCGACGTCGCCGACGTGTTCGTCACCGCCCGCTCGGTGGGCCTGCTGTTCCTCAACCCGCCCTATGGCCACACCGTGGCCGACCGGGCCGGGACCTCGGAGCGCGCCAGGGGTGACCGCCTGGAGAAGGTGTTCTGCCGCAAGGCCTTTCCGTGGCTCAAGTTCGGCGGCGTGCTGGCGCTCATCGTGCCCCACTACGTGCTGGACGCGGAGTTCGCGGAACTGATCGCCCGGGGCTTCACCCGCGTGGGGGTGTTCATGGTGCCTGAGCAGCGCTTCCGGCAGTGCGTGATCCTGGGGGTGAAGCGACGGTCCGAGCGGCCCGATCCCCAGGTGGCCGCGTTGCTGGAGGCGGTCGGTCGTGGTGAGCTACCTGAGACCCTGCCGGAAGTCTGGAACGAGGACCCCTACCTGGTCCCCGGCATCACCGAAGGTGCCGAGTTCGCCCTGCGGGCCATGCGTCTGGATGCCGCGCAACTGACGGCGGAGCTCGGTCGCCTGGCCGGCCACACCCTGTGGCCGAGTTTCCCGGCGCTGTTCGCCACCGCCCAGACGCCCAATCGGCCGCCGCTGCGCGCCATGTCCCGCTGGCATCTGGCCCTGACCCTGGCGGCCGGGCAGATCGGCGGGGTGATCCGCTCGAAGACGGGCCGCACCCTGCTCATCAAGGGCGATACCTTCAAGGAGAAGGAGACCCATGTGGAGTACGAGGAGCGCCGCGATGGCACCGTGGCCGAGACGCGCATCCTCACCGACCGATTCGTGCCGGTGATCCGGGCCATCGACCTGACGCCCGGCCCCGGCTACGGCGACATCGTGACCATCAGTTGAAAGGCAAGACCATGTCGGAAGACAGCAGGACCTTCACAGTCGAAGAACTGGAATTCATCCAGACGGGCCCCACCGCGCTGCTTGCGGCTGCCGCCCGGGGCGAACTGGACCTCAACCGCCTGGCCCGGGTGGAGCTCGCCTCGCGCGGGCTCGACTTGGACGGGGTCTGGGTGGGGTTCCAACGCGCCCGGGAGATCCACGGCTTCGGGCGCTAGACGTTCACCTCCCTTTGCCCCCTCGGGGGCCTTTCCTGAAGGCACGTCGGTGACTTGAGGAAAGGCCGCACCGGCCAACAAGTGTTGCACCGCCGGCTGTCGGTCACAGCCCGCTCGATGCCCGTCACGCATCGCCCTTCAAGAAACACGCCGGGCCGTCCCAAGTGTTTCTTGCACCCCCTCGGGGGGCGGGTTGGGCATAACCCAACCCTTGGGGGTCGTCCCCCAGAGGCTCGTCAGTCCCTGCAGCGAGCACGGCCGCAAGGCCCGGGATTCATCCATCCTTTCTTTCCACCCTCGCGGGGCCGTTGCGTCCCGCCCGGGGCAGTGGCGCTCCGCATTCTCCAAGGAGTACCCATGATACAACGCTGTTTCCATCTTTCCGTATCCAGCCCCGGCAACGACTACGGGCCGGATTTCCTGCTCGTGGACCTGGACCAGGCGGACGTTCGCCGCATCCGGGCACTCTGGGCCGTGTTGCAAACCACCGATGCCGATGGCGTCATGCTCCGGGATGAGCGGCCGGATTGGTATCTGGGCGATCCCGAATACGCGGCGGAGGAGATCTTCGCCTCCGGCCCGGACTTCGACCTGGACTCCTTCCTGGATACGGCATTCGCCCCAGTGAATGTCCAGGGCAGTCGCATGCTGATTGGCCGGGAAACAGTCTGCTGGGAATCCGAATCCTGTGGCGGCGATCTGTTCCGCTCCGAGTCGATCCCGATCAAGGCGCTCGTGCATGGGGTGGGTCTGTCGGGTGGCTCTCCAGCGACCAGCCCCCTGGAACGTCTCATCGAGTTCATCGATCAGGGCATGGAATTCCCCGATGCCCTCTGGCGGGTCATCCGCGAATTCGGCCTGACGGGTGCTGAAGTGGAAGAGCTGAAGCGGCGCTATGACCTGGCTGGAACGGGGCCTGCCTGACGAATGGCCGGCTGATGCTGGCCACTGTCCACCCTTTGTTGTTCAACCCCGGCGGGGCACCGATCCCCGAGGGGGCAGGGTGACTTCGCCTCTTCTCAGGAGTAATCACCATGAACACCCTATCCAATAACGACGCACCCCTCTTCGGCGAGGCGGACCTGGTTTTCACCTACACCCGCGCCCAGGCCATTGCCGATGGCGTCCTCGTGGACGTCAGCGAGGCCGCCCGCGAGGCCGGTTTCCGGTATCCCGTGGCACTGACCGCCCAAGTCTGGGCCGACTGCGTGGCCTGGGAACCGGAGGACTCCGACCGCCAGATCCACCAGGACCTGTCCGGGCGGCTCTGGGACGTGCTTTGGATGGCGTCCTGCGCCATCCGTGCCCAGCGTGGCGGGGGCAGTGTCTGCCGCCTGCCTTACCGGTTGTATGTTGTCCCCCGCGACGGCCAGTCGCAAGATGCTCAGGAGGTGGAGCTACACGTGCACATCGGCCCCGGCGACGCAGGCGAGCCAGTCCTGACCATCATGCTCCCCTGGGAAGACTGATGCAGGCCCATCTCGACTACCTGCCGCCCATGACCAGTGCCGGTAAGGCGCTGCTCGGAGAGTGGCGGCTGACCGTGACGGAAGACGACGGTACCCCGGTGGAGCAGCTGCTCGCTGATCAGGGGGCCTGTCTTGCCCGGGCCTCGGCCATGGGCCTCACCGTCATCTGGAGCCAGCGGGCGCGCAGGGCCGGCCGGTCTGCCTTCCGGACATTCCGTCCCACCACGCGCAACTGAAGTCCATGCCCCTAACGGGGGGCAATCTCAACCCGCCGGGGTGAAGTGTCGCCCCGGACAGGGGGCCGCTTTCCTCCGGCTCATTCATGGAGGAAAGCATCATGGGATGGTTGTTCACCCAACATCAAACCCGCCGGGAACTGATCCTGCGCCGCACCCGCGACCAGGACTGCGACGGCGTCACCTACCGGTGCCTAAAGCACACCGCCGTCGGCAACGTGCTGTGGACGGTCTGGGAAGTCACCGGGCCGGGCGATGAAACGCGGCGCTACATCGGCTGCGACCTCATGGCCCGGGATCGGGGCTATGGCTGGGGCTACAAGGACCTGAGCGAGAGCATGGGTCCCTGTTACTACAGCTGCCCCCTGGCCTATCTGGACCTGGTGCCGCCGGCCAACCCGGAGTGGCGCGAGCAGGTGCGCGCCTGGCATTCCGCCCGCAACCGCCGGGTGGCGGTGGGCGACGTGTTGGTCTTCGAGGGGCTTTCGATCCCCGAGGCCCGGGTGGTCGAGAAACACGGCCGGCGCGTCATCGGCGAATACGCCGGATGCCGCTACCGCCTGCCCCCCAGGGTATTGGCCCGGGTGGTGGAGCAACGCCCGGCCAGCGCCGGTTGAGTCCGTTCATTCAAGCGTGATTTATCAACCCGCGAGGGGGAAGAACTTCCCCTCGGGGCGGCCTTCCCTCCGCTTCTGTTGGAGAAGGCAGATGAATACATCATTGGAACAATCCCCGGTCATCACCATCGGCACCAAGGTGCGTGTGAAGCGCGAGTCGATCTTGCTGTGCGGACCCCGCTACCCGGGCCGGATCGGCATCGTCACCGCCGAGAACCCATTCGGCCGCGACAACGGCGGCCTCTGGTATGTGCGCCTGGAGGCCACCCAACGGGCACGGGAACGTGTGACGACGTTCTATTCCAGCGAACTGGAAATTCTGGAGGAGGGTGTGTCATGAGCCGCTACATTGTGCAGTACCGCCTGGCTTACGAGCATCGGGTCCAGGTGGGTATCGAGGCGGCCTCTCCCGAGGCCGCCATCGAGCAGGCCGAGACGGCTTTTAATGATGCCACCCTCTGGGACGACACGGCGCAGTTGCCCCTGCTGTTCGACGACTACGAGGAGATTGACGGTCAGCCCCTGATCTTCGAAGTGGTCGCCGAGGTGGAAACCTGGCCGGAACCGGAGGCCAGTGTCCTGCATCAACGCCGGGCCGCAGCCGCTGAACGTGCCTGCCGCCTATTGGTGGAGGCCTATCGGCGTGGTGAGGAATCCGGCGGTTCCGTCGCATGGGAAGACCTGGACGAGGCCCATGCCGTCGCTCAGGTAGCCCTGGGTGGCGGCTATCGGTCGCCGACTTCCGAGCCCCTGCGTATTTTCGTGGGCGTGGAGGGTGGCGTCGTCCAGGGTGCAACCGCCAATGTGCCCATGGAATTGATAGTGGTCGATTACGACTGCGACGGTGACCCTGATGCCATACAGGTTCCCCAGACGGGGGGCGGCTCGTGCATGGCCATCGTGGCCTGCCACACGGCGTTGGTGGACCCGGACACGGTTCGGGCACTCTGGCGGCAGATGTCCATGGACTAGATTGTCGTTCCAACCCTTGCCCCTCCCAGGAGGGGCCTTTCCAGGGAGGCCCGTGGGGCTTCCCCGCAAAGGCAACGGAACCGTGTTCCAACCGCCGGCTGTCGGTCACAGCCCGTCCGATCCCCGTCAAGGATCGCCTCTTGAGGCTCGTCAGTCCCTGTAACGAGCACGGCCGTCAGGCCCGGGACTCCGTCATTCATCCAACCCCGTGGGGATACCGATCCCCGCCGGGGGCATGGTGTCCCCGCTTCCTTTCGGAGATCGCCATGCCCGTCGTTACCCAGATGTCCAATCTCGATCTGTTGTCCACCCTGGTCGGCGAGAACACCGCTGACAACTTATTGCAGGAGAACCAGGGTTCCCTCTATCAACTGTTCTGCCAGTCCGCCAGCGTGGATCACCGTGTATCCGAATCCGCGCCCGTCCGGGCCTGGGAGCGGGTCCGCCTGCGGCTCGACGCCGCCCGCGAGCTGGTCCGGCGCGGGCTGGAGGAAGGCCTACTGCAGCGGGATGCCCTCGCGTCGCCACGGGCGGTGCGGGAGTACCTGTTGGCCAGCCTCTCGCCCCTGGGCCACGAAGCCTTCGTGGTGCTGTTCCTGGACGCCCAGAACCGTCTGATCGCGGCCCGGGAATGCTTCCGGGGCACCTTGTGCCAGACCAGTGTGTATCCCCGGGAGATCGTGAAGATCACCCTGGAGTACAACGCCGCCGGTGTCATCTTCGCCCACAACCATCCCTCCGGGGTGGCGGAACCCAGCCAGGCGGATCGGTGGCTTACCGATCAGCTGCGTCAGGCCCTGTCCCTGGTGGATGTGAAGGTAATGGACCACTTCATCGTCGCCGGGCGGGAAACCCTGTCCATGGCGGAACGCGGAATGATCTGAGTCCGCTGCGCCCCATTGTCTCAACCCCAGCGGGGAAGCCATTCCCCAAGGGGGAGGGCATCTCCGCGCTTTCCATAGGAGATCGCCATGTTGTTCAAACTCAAGGAACTGTCCGACCTCTACGCCGACGCCTGCGTGCGGGATGAAGCCGGGCAGCTCATGTTCCTTTCCCTCTATGGGCGGGATACCGCCATCCAGCAACTGCTCGCCGCCTTCACCCTCAAGGTGACGGATGGCGGGCTCGACAGCTTCCATCTTCAGGATCCGGCGGGTGAGTCCCATCGGGTGCACGTGGGCAATGCCGACCGGTTGGAGAAGTTCACCGGCAAGCTGCCCCGGGACAACCTGTTCGGCAACTTGGTCCATCTGTGGCTCTATGACCCCATCCTCACCCGCCCCGACCGTAGCAATCGGGTGGCCTGGGTACTGGTGGACGGGGACGGTGGTTCCTCGGGCCAGGAGGAGGCCATCTGGTCTCGGGTCTGGGGGCTATACAAGCTGCTCTCGCCGGTGCCGTTGCTGGATACCTGGCAACAGGCGGTTCTGGCCCGGACCAGGGACGAGGTGGTCACCCTGATGGGCGAGACCCCATATCCGCCCCTGGGCCGCATTAACGCCGCCCGGGTCGGGCTGCCTGACCACTTCCCGGAGATCGTTTCCGGGATGGTAAAGGGAGGCGTATTGACCCAGGAAGCCCCGGCGCCGGTGCTGGCCATGGCAGCCTGAGTCATCCTGACCCATCTCATCCACCCTCGCGGGGAAATCTTCCCCGCCGGGGACTGGTTTCTCCGCATTTTCATTTCGAGGAGAAACCATGTCTCAGATCGACAGTGAAATCCGCGTCGTCGATGCCTTCGACACGCAAGACCAACATATCCCCCTGACCCGCTTCATCGAGGAGTTCGGTGACGGCCTGCTGGATGCGGTGCAGTCCCAGAACCCCGCCGTCTACTCCGGTCAGTTTGATCCGCGCCGGGAATCGGTCATGGAGGACCTTCTGCGCAAGCCTTTTCCGGCCCAGCGGGAGGTTGTCCAGGCCGTCACCCGGCTGCTGGTGGACGAGAACCATCCCGCCGCCGTCATCAACGCCGAGATGGGTACCGGCAAGACCATGATGGCCATCGCCGTGGCCGCCGTGATGCACCAGGAAGGCTACAGCCGCACCCTGGTGATCGCGCCGCCCCACCTGGTCTACAAGTGGCGTCGGGAAATCCGCGAGACCGTGCCCGAGGCCCGGGTCTGGATCCTCAACGGTCCGGACACTCTCCGGAAACTGTTGCAGCTGCGCGCCATGCAACGGCCGCCTACGGTGCCGGAGTTCTTCGTCATGGGCCGGGTGCGCATGCGCATGGGCTTCAACTGGAAGCCGGCCTTCATCACGCGCAAGCTGGTGGTGGGGGAAGGCAATGACCGTCAGCGGGTGGATTACGCCGCTTGCCCGAAGTGTGGGAATCTGCTGACCCGGGGAGACGACGAACCGCTGCCCGCCTCCCTGGCTTCCATGGAGCTCAACACCACCCGCCGCGCCTGCCCGGCCTGCGGGGAACGCCTGTGGACCCTGGTGCACCGGGTCGGCCAGGCCAAGTCCAAGGCGGACATGCTGCGGGAAGCCCTGACCCAGATCCCCACCATCGGCGACAAGACCGCCCACCGGCTGGTCTCCGCCTTCGGCGAGGATCTGCTCACCGGCATGCTGGAGGACAACGTGTTCGAGTTCATCAACCTGATGAACGAGGACGGCGACCTGTTCTTCAACGACCGGCAGGCCCGGCGCATGGAGCGGGCCATGGCCAACATGGAGTTCGCGTTCGGACAGGGGGGATACCAGCCCACCGAGTTCATCAAGCGCCAGTTGCCCCAGGGCTATTTCGGCCTCCTGGTGGTGGACGAGGGGCACGAGTACAAGAACGAGGGCTCCGCCCAGGGCCAGGCCATGGGGGTGCTGGCGCGCAAGTGCAGGAAGACCCTGCTGCTCACCGGCACGCTGATGGGCGGCTATGCCGACGATCTGTTCTACCTGCTCTGGCGGCTCAACCCCCGGGCGATGATCGAGGATGGCTTCGGCTACTCCGCCCGCAGCAGCCTGGGCCCGGCCGCTATGCAGTTCATGCGTGAGCATGGGGTGCTCAAGGACATCTACAAGGAGTCTGAGAGCGCCTCCCACCGCACGGCGAGGGGCAGGAACATCACCCATCGCACCTCCAAGGGACCGGGTTTCGGGCCCAAGGGGATCATGCGCTACGTGGTGCCCTGCACCGTCTTCCTGAAACTCAAGGACATCGGCGCCGACGTGCTGCCGCCCTACCGGGAGCACTTCGAGGCGGTGGCCATGACCGAGGCGCAGCAACAGGCCTACGAGCAGCTCACCCAGAGCCTCAAGGCCGAACTCAAGGAAGCCCTGCGCAAGGGCGACAAGAGCCTGCTGGGGGTGGTGCTCAACGTGTTGCTGGCCTGGCCAGACTGCTGTTTCCGCGACGAGCGGGTGGTGCATCCCCACACGCGCCAGCAACTGGCCTATGTGCCCGCCCAGTTCGGCGAGACCGAGGCCATGCCCAAGGAGCAGCAGCTCGTCGAGCTGTGCAAGTCGGAGAAGGCCCGGGGCCGGCGGGTGCTCGTGTATTCGGTCTATACCGGCACGCGGGACACCACCAGCCGGCTCAAGGCCACCCTGGACCGGCACGGCTTCAAGACGGCGGTGCTCAGGGCCAGCGTGGAGGCCGCGAAGCGGGAAGACTGGCTGTTCGAGCAGGTAGACCGAGGCGTGGAGGTGCTCATCACCAACCCCGAACTGGTCAAGACCGGCCTGGACATGCTGGAATTTCCGACCATCGTCTTCCTGACCACGGGCTACAACGTCTATACCCTGCAACAGGCCGCCCGGCGCAGTTGGCGGATCGGCCAGAAAGCGGACGTGGACGTGTACTTTCTGGGCTATCGGGGTAGCGCCCAGATGGCTTGCCTGGAACTCATGGCCAAGAAGATCGCGGTATCCCAGTCCACCAGCGGCGACATGCCCGAGTCGGGCCTGGACGTGCTGAACCAGGACGGGGACGCCATCGAAGTGGCCCTGGCCAGGCAGCTGGTGGGGTGAGGTCGACAGTCGAAACGGAAAAGCCCGCGTCCCGTGAGGGAAGTGCGGGCTTTTTTTGTATGTGACCATCAATGGTGTCTTGGGGCGGTTCGTATGTTCCAATAAATAGGCAGTTATTGACACATGCCGGAGAAATGCAACAGCATGCAAGGCATGGATACGACTGCCGAGAGACTTATTGATCTGGTGCGAAATCAGGGACTGATACGTCCCCGCGACCTCGCCCCTCTGGGTATCCCCAGGGTCGCGCTGACCCGCGCCGTCCGTCGTGGAGAGCTTGAGCGGATCGGGCGGGGTCTGTATGGACTTCCGGGGCGCCCCGTCTCGGCCCATGGCGCGCTGGCCGAGGTGGCACGCAGGGTACCGAAGGGCGTCGTCTGTCTGCTCTCGGCCCTGCGGTTCCATGGCCTGACGACACAGGCACCCTTCGAGGTTTGGCTGGCCATCGATAACAAGGCGATTGCACCGAAACTCGACTATCCACCGCTGCGCATCGTCCGTTTCTCCGGGGCCGCGCTCACCGAAGGCGTCGAGGAGCAGGTTGTGGATGGCGTGGCGGTCCGCGTGACCGGCGTTGCCAAGACCGTCGCCGACTGCTTCAAATACCGGAACAAGATCGGCCTCGACGTTGCCCTGGAAGCGCTGCGCGAGGCTTGGCGGGAGAAGCGCATGACCAGTGACGATCTCTGGCGGTACGCCAAGGTCTGCCGCGTGGCCAATGTGATGCGCCCGTACATGGAAAGTCTGACATGAGCCCCAGCAATATTGCCGCTTCGATCCGCGCCCGCCTCCTCAACAAGGCTCGGGCCGAGAAGTTGGACTACAACCTGCTGCTGACCCGCTATGCCCTGGAACGGATGCTCTACCGCCTCAGTATCTCGAATCAGCGCGACCAGTTCCTGCTCAAGGGAGCGCTGCTGTTCGATCTCTGGTTCGACGTGCCGCACAGACCGACCCATGACGCCGATTTCCTGGGATTCGGATCAGCCGAAATTCCGCACCTTGAGGCGCTATTCCGCGAGGTTTGCCAAATCGAGGTGGAAGACGGCATCGTCTTCCAACCCGAGTCCGTGAAGGCGGCCGAGATCCGCAAGGACGCAAACTACGCGGGTGTCCGTGTGACGCTCATGGGCCTGTTGGACAGTGCCCGCTGCCCGATACAACTCGATATCGGGTTTGGCGATGCCGTCGTGCCCGGCCCCGAAGAGGTTCACTACCCCGTCATCCTGGGCGAGATGCCCGAACCTCATTTACGGGTCTATCCTCGCTACACGGTGGTGGCTGAGAAGCTGGAAGCACTGACCTCGCTCGGCATGCTCAACAGCCGCATGAAGGACTACTTCGACCTCTGGATACTGGCCATGCACTCGGACTTTGACGGATCGATTCTCTCGCATGCAGTCCAGGCCACCTTCGAACGTCGGCGCACGGCCATTCCCGAGGGGATGCCGATCGGTCTGACCGACGAATTCACCCACGACGCCCAGAAGGAAAATCAGTGGCGGGCCTTCCTGCGCAAGAATGCGCTTGACCCGATGCCACTGGAGACCGTGGTCAGCGACCTGTGCAATTTCCTGCTACCAGTGTTGGCGGCCATCGCGGCTGGCGGTAGCCACGACTATCCCTGGCGGGCCGGGGCTGGGTGGGGAATGTCATGACCTTCTCGACCTTGTTCGAGTAACTGTTGGGCAGTTGGCGTAGCTATCATATTATGATGTAATACATCATATATGATTTTTTTAAACCATTAGTAAATGCCAAATAGAACCCAAGAGCAGTGGTCAACGTACATGAAGGGCCTGCTGAAGGCTGAATTGACGCGGCGTGACATCAGCTACCAGGAATTGGCGACTCTTCTACATAGCATTGGAGTCGACGACACCCCAGAAAACCTGACCAACAAGATCAATCGTGGGAAGTTTAGCGCCATCTTCTTTGTTCAATGCCTGGATGCGATCGGATGCAAGTTGATCCGCTTTGGCGACGACTAGATCTGACATTGGAAGCCAGGGTTGATAATGAATAAACAAACAGTGGACTTACTAGCACTTCTGCCAAAAAACTGCACCGCCTACGAGCGTAAGGGTGGTGTTTATTTCCTAGGGGACTCCGCGCATCTTCTTGCAAGTAAGGACTTCACAGCCTTGAAGGGCAAAGTCAATTTGATCCTGACCTCACCGCCCTATCCGCTGAACAACAAAAAGAGTTACGGAAACCTGACTGGGGAAAAATACTTGGAATGGTTCACTGCGCTTGCCCCCGTATTTTCCGACCTGTTAACGGATGACGGCTCCATTGTGCTTGAAATCGGCAATGCTTGGGAGCACGGCAGACCTGTCCAGTCGCTATTGCACTTGGAGTCTCTACTTGGATTTGTTCGCCACAAGGATGCTGGCTTGCGTCTGATCCAGCAGTTTGTGTGCTACAACCCTTCTAGATTGCCGTCACCCGCCCAGTGGGTCACCGTTAACCGCATACGCACAGTAGACAGCTTCACACATGTGTGGTGGCTCGCCAAAACGGATTTCCCGAAAGCTGACAACTCGAAGGTGCTACGTCCGTACAGCAAATCGATGAAGAGCCTTTTGCAAAGGGGCAGCTACAATGCCGGCAAACGCCCTTCTGAGCACATAATCAGTGAAAAGAGCTTTCTCAATGACCAGGGTGGTTCGATAGCACACAACCTATTTGAGATTGATACCTTAGATCCTGAGCGGGAAGTCAGGCTGCCTAATGTCTTTTCGATGGCGAACAGCGCCTCGAACGACTATTTCCATCGAGAGTGCAAGAAACGCGGAATCACGCCACACCCTGCACGAATGCCCCTGGGTTTGGCATCATTTTTCATTGAGTTTCTGACGGACAAGGGCGACCTGGTTCTTGACCCATTTGCCGGCAGCAATACCACTGGCTATTCAGCAGCGGTTGCCGGGCGGCATTGGGTTGGCATAGATGCCCAAGATACCTATGTAGAGCAGTCACTGATTAGGTTTAATGGGTTTGATGACCATGGCTCATTTGAACGGGAGGATTCAACATGAGGTCAGTAGGCTACAAACACAACAGATGAGGCGATGTTGTCTTACGCTGGGTTAGGCTCGATTCATTTGGCGACCGAGTATCGGACGGGAGAAGCGGATCCCGTGGCCGAGTTCTATCGTCCATGCCTTGGTCTGGCGTCTGATTATCGAAGAGCCGTCGGCTATTTCCGTTCGTCCATCTTTCTGATCGTCGGAGAAGACGTTATCGAGTTCGCGAAACGTGGGGGGAAGATTCGACTCATATGCTCTCCGTCGATAACGGATGAGGATCTCTCCAGCATTGAGGAGGGATACTCTCTCAGAGCCAACAGAACAGGTGATGCTTTGTGTGTCGAGATTGATCGCCTCTTAGCTGATGAGACGACCCATTACCGAACAAGAGTGTTGGCAACCATGATCGCCGTCGGAGCTTTGGATGTCCGAATCGCCGTTAGACCGGATGACCAAGGGATCTACCACGAGAAAATTGGGATATTCGTAGACGACTTCGGTAACAAGGTCAGCTTTCTCGGCTCGGCGAACGAGACCTGGAAAGGGTGGCATGAAAGAGGGAACCTTGAAGCGATCGAGGTGTTCTGCAATTGGTCCGGCCCATCGGACGCTAACAGATGCCAAAAGCATGAAGCTTACTTCGAGCGCCTATGGGAGGGACAAGCCAAGGGAGTTGAAGTAATCGCCTTTCCCGAAGCCGCCAAAAGACGCATCGCTGAGGTGGCCATGGAAGATCTGGGGGATGTGGACATGGAAGAGATCAGGGCCGTCGAAAAGCCAATCGCCACAGGACGGAAGCCTCTTGTTCATCAATCCAAGGCGATAGCGGACTGGAAAGCTGTCGGTTGCCACGGGGTGCTTGAACATGCGACTGGCAGTGGAAAGACCTTCACAGCTCTGATGGCTGTTCGGGAACATGTAGAAAAGGGGTTACCCGCCCTCATCGTGGTTCCAAGTAGGTTGCTTCTGGAACAATGGAACCATGAAGCAAGGGATGAATTGCCGGGGATGACGATCCTTCTGGCGGGAGCAGGGCATGATCGGTGGAGGCAGGGTGGTCGGCTTCGCGGCATGACCGACCCATCCCCTGACTTGGGCAAGCGAGCTGTCATCGCAACCATGCAGACAGCTTCCAGCGATGAATTCCTCGCGGCGATCCAGGGAGGGCCTCATCTCCTGGTGGTGGCTGACGAGGTCCATCAATCTGGAAGCCCACAAAACTCCAAGCTCTACACGCTCAAGACCGGCTCTCGCCTTGGCCTCAGCGCAACGCCCATCCGCTACGGCGATCCGGACGGGACGCGCAAGATGTTTGACTATTTCGGCCCCGTCATCCCCCCGCCTGTCACGCTTCAGGATGCCATCAGGGCCGGGCGCCTCGTTGAATACGAATACAAACCCCACGCTGTTCGCCTCATGGCCGAGGAGGTCAAAGAATGGAAGGCCCTCACGCTCAAGATTCGTTGGGAGATGGCTCGGCAGGAGGAAGGCTCTGACGGGAAGAAGGGGTTGTCCGAGGCAGCCAAGATGCTTCTAATCCGAAGGTCGCGTATCGCGAAAAAAGCTGCAAACAAGGTTCCACTTGCCTCTGACATCCTTAAATCTTCTTTTGTCGAGGGGCAGCGCTGGCTCGTCTACTGCGAGGACAAGAATCAGCTCGCCGAGGTTATCGACGCCTTGAAGACCAATGGTCTTGAGCCGCTTCGATATCATACGGACATGGAGGGGGACAAGGATGCCACGCTCGCCCACTTCAAGACGTTTGGCGGAATCATGGTTTCGATCAAGTGCCTTGACGAGGGTGTGGACATCCCGGCGGTGGACCATGCCTTGATCCTGGCCTCGTCGCAGAATCCGAGGCAGTTCATTCAGCGGCGCGGGCGCGTGCTGCGCAAGGCCAAGTGGAAGAACCTGGCGGTCATCCATGACGCCATAGTCGTCCCAGTGAGCTTGGAGGACGAGCCTGAGCAGACGTCACTGCTCAAGAGTGAGTTTGTCCGGGCGATCGAGTTTGCCAAGTCGGCCATCAACGCAGACGCGGCGGTCGAACTGCGCCGAATCGCGGCCAATTTGGGATTTGATCCGGACGCTCCGGATGACACCGGCATTGAGGAGGATGAAGAATGAGCGCGGAAGAGCGTGACGACATGGTTTGGAAGACCCTGGTCGAAACGGCCAAAGATGTAGCTCCCGATATCCCGATCGAGTTTCTCAGGAAGGCCTACGAAATACAAAAGAAGCATCAATTTTCCCAGGACAACAACGAGTCGCTTCATCTTATGGAGAGGCTGATCGATGAGCAGGTTGGAGGGGCGGAATGAAGATCCTATCCGTCGCGATGACGAACTTCATGCCCTATAAGGGCGAATGCCGCATTGATTTCCCGATGGACGAGCATCGCAATGTCATGATCGTTTTCGGCGACAACATGCGAGGTAAGACCAGCTTCCTGAACGCCTTGCGCTGGGGGTTCTACGGAAGGGCCTATGGCCGGCATCTGCGGGAGATCCCGCTCAATGATCTGCTTAACAAGGACGCGGCAAGCGCGGGCGACTACTGCATGGAGGTGCGCATCCGCTTCGAGGCGGACGGGCATTCGTATTCGCTGCATCGGCGGGCTGATCGGAGAGAGCATGTCGGCATTCCTTCGCGGCCGGAGGATTTCAGTGTCCAGGTCAGCCTTCAGAAGGACGACATGGTCTTGCCCGGCTATCTAGTCGAGTCCGAGATCAATCGCTATGTCCCGGAGCAGGTTTCCCGATTCTTCCTTTTCGACGGAGAGCTGCTTCAGGAATATGAGACCTTACTCATGGAGGGCAACGAGCAGGGCAAGCACATCAAGGAGGCGATCGAACAAGTCCTGGGCGTCCCGACGCTTATTCGCGGGCGCGACGAGGCCGAGACCATCTTGCGAACGGCCCAGCGCCAGCAATCGAAGGAGATGGCTCAGGTCAAAAGCCTATCGGCCTTGGCGGAACACCAACTCTCCTTGCAGGAGAAGCAAGGGGCCAAGGAGCGAGCCATCGAGGCCCTCAAGGAGCAGCAGAAGGGGATCCGCGCTCAGCGAGAAGGGCTCGACGATGAGATGGAGAAGGTCGAGGAGGTCTATCGGGCCCAAACGGAATCGAAGACGCTCAAGCGCAGACAGGATGACATCGTCAAACGGCTAGAGCAAATCGCTGCGGAACGCATCGACTTGGCGCGAAAGGCATGGATCGATTTGGTTCAGCCGAAGCTGCGCGTCCGGCAAGGGCAATTGAGGGATGAGCAGGAGCGTATCTACGAGAACATGGACAAGAGGGGGCGACTCGAGGCGCAGATCGAGAGCTTGAAGAAGCTTCTGAGCAACGAGCCTTGCCCCACTTGCGGTCAGATGCCATTGGTTGAGAATCGCTCTGCCAAGCAAGCCGATCTCGCTCAATGCGAGGGGGATCTGCTCGGGCTGAAGAAAGGCCACGAGGACCTGGCCATTATTTCTAGCGAGATGCGCGAGATCGACAAGCTTTTGCGCCCAGGGGTTGGGGACCGGATTCAGTCGCTCAAAGCCGAGGAGAGGACGCTGTCCGTCGAATTGACCAAGATCGACAACGAGATCGAGAGGATCGAGGAAAAGATTCGGGGCTACGACACGGAGGAGATCGCCAGCAAGCGCCGAATTCGCGACATGCTGGTACGAAACGAGGGGCAAATTGACGGAGATATCAGCAAGACCGAAGCCGAACTGAAGGGCATCCGCAATGAACTCGAGATCCTCTCGAAGCAGATATCCAACCAGCCGGCGGCCAGGCAGCGCCGAAGCACTGCGAAGGTCGAGCTGTGCCAGGGACTCGTGAGGGTGTTCACCCAAAGCATCGAAAGGCTGCGGGACAACCTGCGCTCCAAAGTCGAGGAGAGGGCGACCGACACCTTCAAGCGATTGACGACGCAGGCCAAGTATCGCGGGCTGGAGATCAACGTGAACTACGGCCTGACGATCATCGACGAGAACGGCGAGAAGGTAGGCGTGCGAAGCGCCGGGGCCGAGCAGATCGTGGCCCTGTCGCTTATCGACGGGCTGGCGAGGACGGGGCGGGCGGCGGGGCCGGTCGTGATGGACACTCCGTTCGGCCGGCTCGACCTGAAGCATCGAAGCAACATCCTGCGCTATTTGCCAGAGACGACGAGCCAACTGGTCCTGCTTGTGCATGACGGGGAGGTTCGTAAGGAGACGGACTTGGCCCCGGTGGCGGAGAGAGTTGGCAAGGAATACGCCATTCGCGAGGTGTCCACGCGCCAATCCAAGATCGAGGTGATGCAATCATGACGGACCTTACCCCCAAGGAGCCCACGACCATCGGGCTGAGCGATCAGGCCCATGCGATGCTCAAGCGCTTGGCAGAGGACAAGCAGAACGGAAACTTCGCGGAGATGGCCGACGCCTATCGGTTTGGGATCGCCCTTGCCCTGGCCCATGGGGCTATACCAGAAGAGATATCAGGGCAGCGGACGACAATCTTTAACGTGGGCACGCTGGATCCAGACAAGCAGGTCTACACGACGATCCGATCCCTGTTGAAGACGGGCAGCACGCCGGTCTATCGCTGGGCCGAAAGGCTCGCTGAATGGGGCGTACGCGAGATGTCAGCGATGAGTGACAAAGGCGAGCTTGATATTGGGGCCATCTTGGCCAAGGCCCAGGAGGCGGAGCAAGCCCAGGCATGATCCACCTGCTGGCCTATTTGCTTATCCGACGAGGCGACGGGACTTGGAGCGTCACCTCTCATCGGAATCTAGAGGGGCTAACATCTGATTGGAAGGCAGCCCTCGATTCCGATGCCAAGGCTTCGGGGGTGGTTCATGTTGGGTTCTGGCGTCCGGATGCCTCATCGTTTGACCTGGTCTGCTCCAACTATGAGGGGAGAGTGCTCCTGACGGGGGCTGCGAAGCTCTCGTTGCCTCAAGCTTTCTCGTCTGCGGAGCGCCCCTGTTCAGTCGTCGAAAATCTTCCAGTCTACTTAGCCTTATCAGGCTGGGGATATGTGATCGAAGAGCCGCCTGTCGAGCAGGCGGCCCCGGAGCCCTGGAAAGTGCCAAGACCAGAGCCCATGGTGGAGGCTCCTTCCGAGATTCCAAAGAGCCCGCTCGATTGGCTTAAGGATCTTGAGCGAGAATCACCCGATCTCTTCGCCGAATGCTCTAGGTACTCCATCTTGAGCGAGGCCCTTTATCAGCAGAAGGAAAGCCAGTTACCCTCTGGCACCAGAAATCGTCTTGGCGCCTATCGATTCAAAGCGCTTACCGGATATCCCCCTTCGCGCGACATCATGGTGGACGGATTGATGTTCGCACCACCGTGGATCATACGGCTACCGACGAAAGCCCTTTATCTGCCAGTCCGAGCCACGAACCGTTTGAGGGAAATTGGCGCCGAAACGGTGGCCGATATTGCTCGAATTGGGGCGGCAGGTTTAATGCATGTCCCAAATTTGGGGCGCAAAACAGTCTCAGATATATCGGAGGCGATATTCATTGCGTTTGAGCATGGAAGCGCTTTCTGCGACACCCATGCTTTCAGGCAGGCGCATCTTCCAGAAATCCCGAGACCGGATGCCCATGAGCCGCAAGGCGAGCCAGAGCCGCAGCGCGAAGCCAAAATTAAGAACGAACCACCATATGATGTGTTGGGGCCGCGATCATTTCGCGAGGCAATTCATTTGGCCTTCACTTTGATAACCGCGCGAGATGCCTCCGTACTCAGACAAAGAATGGGAATCGGCGGGAGCAGGAAAACTTTAGAGGAGATCGCCAAGTACCACTCGGTGACGCGCGAACGCATCAGGCAGATCGAGTCGAAGGCGATCAATCAGATCATCTTGAGAATGCCTGTGTGGGAAGCGCATCTCAAGGAGGGGTTGGCAAGGATGCTTGAGGGAAGGCAGACGCCCCTTCCTCTGCTGGCGCTAGACGTTCTCGACCCTTGGTTTGCCGGTGCGGACACATTGTCCGGCCCCTTCGAGTTCGCGCTAGAGCATTTCATCGGTCCTCCTGAATTCGATGTTATCCGCGTCAGTGGGCAGTCATATGTCTCAATGCTTCGCCAAGACGAATGGAACGAGGCGGAGAGAGCCTCTCGGGCTTTACTGGCGTCCTTGTCGAAACGGGAAAAGGCGCCAAGTGAATTGGAAACGAGGCTTTTAATCGAAAGCCAGTTGGTCGGAAATGGGGAGGAGCTTCGCCCATTGCTGTGGGACACAGTGACCCGCTGGGCCCATTTTTCGGAGGGGCCGAGCGGCGAAAGGGTCCTGGTCAGCTACGGGATGGGGGCGGAAAGCTTGGTGGAAGCGGTGTTGTCCGAGTCTGACACACCCTTGCACTATTCGGAGATCGCCAAGCGCTGTGCGTCGAAGGGGCGCCCCATCGACGTCCGAAGGGCGGCAAACGCCGCAGCCAACGTCGGTTATCTCTTGGGCCGAGGGATCTACGGCCTTAAAAAGCACATTGATCTGTCCAAGGAGGAGCAGTCGCGCGTACTTGGGGAGGTTGAGGAGATGCTTTCGGAGACGCCCGGACGGCAATGGCATGCAGCAGAGATTTGCGATGAACTAGAGGCCCGTGGCTTGGACTTTGAGGGCAGACTTTCGAAATATGACCTGAACGTGATTCTTGAGTCGTCGATGGTCTTGGCCTATTTGGGTCGCATGGTTTGGACAACTAAGACGAAGTCGTCGTTGGGAACTTCCGACCGATTGAACATCTGGCAAGCGATCATCGCCTTGCTCCAGCAGCATGGATCGCCAATGTTCGCCTCAGACATTCGGGAGACCATCTCAAGGGACCGAGGGCTTGGCTCAACCTTCCAGATACATCAGGCTGATCCGCTTATTCGGGTTGGCGAGAACGAATGGGGAATGCTTTGGCGCGATATTCCATTCGACGAAGATCATGCAAACGCAATTGTTGAAGAGATGATCTCTGTTTTGAAAGAAAAGGGATCAGGTCTACATACCTCGGAAATCGTTCCATCACTCAAGGCCAACCGTGACTTGGTAGCAACGGTAAATCCCATCATGCTGGTTGCCCTGGCTATCCGCACGGAACGCGTCAAGCCAGGTAAAGGCGGATATGTATATTTGCCGGAATGGGAAGGGCCTAGGCGATTGACCGTGAGCGAGGCTGTGGAAAAGTCATTCGACTTATTTGATGGTGGAGTGTTGGCGGCGGATGTCGCAAAGAAAGCTTCCGAACTGCTTGGCAGGGAGGTGGCTAACAACACTGCAACCAGCGTATTGATGAAAATTGGAACCTACGATTTAGGGAAAGGGCTATGGTTCCATTCCGAGGAGGATGGAGCGGAAACTATGGAGGGGTTGACCATTGTCACAGATGAATCTATGGCATAGAGAAAACAAGAGGCGACAATGAAGTTCCGTTGGGCGTTGCTGATGGTTACTACCGGCATTGGTTTGACGGTGACCGCCTTCGCGAGTGATTCGGCTATGGATGTCGCCGCCTGCAAGCTCTCCCTCCAGGACATGCTGCGTCAGCCCAAGGACAAGCCGCTGGTACTGACCGAGACCATGATGAACTGCGGCAAGCATGGCCAGCATTCCCTGGAGGAGTTCTACGGACAGGGCTGGCGTCTGATTCAGGTGTTCAGCGATGAGGGTGCGGGTGCCCGTGTCGCCATCTTCGAGCGCATGCGCCAGTAGAAAAAGGAATTCAGATCATGATTTTCAAACCGATTACCGTGACCAGCCTGGTCGCCCTGGCGTGGATCGCCCTGGTGGCCTTCTATGTGTTGAACGGTCTGGGCCCTCACGGTTATATCCATGGCATTGCCGATGCGGTATGGACCGCACTGGTCTGGCTCGTGGCCGGGGGCTTCGTCCTGGGCTGGCTCGTTCGCCGGCTCGGCCTCGACAGCGGCAGGCTGCGTGCTGTCGGTTGGGTGGGCGCGGCTGGTCAGGATGCTATGGCGCAAGGCGATGCCGCGCCGGCTGATGGATGGCCTGGCGGACGGGATGAAGCCGGCCAGGAGGAGGATCCCTACTGGAATCCCACCTATGCCACCTCGGTCAACAACGCCTGGCGGCATGGCCACTGAAGGGTGATTACCGTTCCGTGGCAGCCGCCCTGGCCTCGATGTATTCGGCCACACCCTTGATCTGACGCGCGCTTGGCTGCTGTGTAGCCCCCAAGTGCTCGATCTGGGCGCGGACGGTGGGATCGGCGGCCGACAGATGATGGATGCGTTCCATCACTTCCTCCGGGCTCTTGGGGGCCAGGATGCCCAGGGCGGTCCGCAACGGTGCCAGGGGGCCGTGTTCATCCTTCACCGCCTGGTTGGCCAGAATGGCGACACCGCCTTGGTATTTCTGCCCCGCCTCGCTGGCTTGGTACTGCCTGAAGGCCGCCTGTTCATCGGCACTCACCCGGGCGATGGTGGGTTTGAGATCGGGGGCTGATCCGGGAAATGCCGGTTGCCGTCCCTGCACATATTGCTCATGGGCGGCGTGCCGGGTATCCAGCTCGGACCACCCCTCGGTCAGCAACCGATTACGATCCCCGACCCCCTGACCGAAGACTTCATCCGGCGCACGCGGAGCGCCAATGGTGCCGTCCTGGGTGAGGTGGGCCGAACCCTCCCCACTTGCCGTCCAGGCGGCATGGGCCTCGTTCACCAGGGCACGGAAGCGGGCGGGATCGGTCTGGCGGATATCTGCCAGGGCGGCAGGGCCGATGCCCTGGCCGGCCGCGTAGGCCTGCACCCAGGTGTCCAGGTCGTGGCGGGACTGGTCCTGGGTGGATAGAGAGCGTTCCCGCGACTCCGATGCCGCGTCCCGCAAACCTGCTTCCATGCTGCGTGCCTCCTGCACGGTGAAACCCCGGTCCAGGCGGGCGGTGAAATCCTCGGCTGCCGTTTTCACGCCACGGTCGCTATTCTGGGCCGAAATCGAGCGGGAAGCCTGGCGCAACACCTCGGCCGCCTGCTCTCGATTGAGGCCGTACCGGTTGCTGGCTCCGGTGGCCGACGTGTAGGCCAGCTCCGCCACGCCCACCGCGTCGATGCTGACCCCCGCCCTGGGCCCGAAGGCACCTCGGGTGCCCACCGATGTGACTGGTTCGGGCTGAAGTCCGGCCGGCACGCCCTGGGCTGGCATGGCGCTGCCGGGCTTGGGTACCAGGTTGGGGTTGTGGGTCTGGCTTTGGCTGCCCACGGTGCCGGCCTGGGCATCGAGCCCGGCCCGGCTGGTCACCTGTCCCCGTTCAGCTTGCCGCGTCAGTTCTTCCGCCCTCATTTCCGTGCCGGCCTGGCCTTGGCTGCCGGCACCCCAGGTCTGGCCATATCCAGACCGGGTCTGCCAATCCCGGTTCACCGCCTGGGTCAGCTCGCGCATGAAGCGGGCGCTGTCCGACTCGCTGTAGTGGCTCGCATCAGCCTTGGTGACGCTGCCGCCGTAAGACTGACCGGCCGTGGCGCCATGCTCGCTACGTCTGGTGTTCGCCGCACCGGTGCCGGCGCTGGCGGACAACACCCCGCCCAGGCTGGTGGGGGTGGCCTGGACCACCGGCATGCCGGCGGCGAGGGTGTCGGCGTCCTGGCGCACCGATCCCGTGGCCTTGGTGGTTTCGCGCAGGCTCGGGTCCGTGTGCTGGTAGCCGCCCGCAGTCCCGCTGTCGATGCTTGGCCGTGTATTCCAGCTGTTGGCTATCGAGGTTCGGGCCGCGAAGGTGTCGTAGCGCACGTTGCCCATGGCCAAGTTGCCCAAGCCCGCCTCGCTACCCGCCTTCTGGGCGGCACTGGTGGCCGGGGCCATGAGCTGGCTTGCAAGGCCCGACATGGCCACCTCGCCGCCCTTGAGGATGGCATAGGCCATCACCGGGATGAGGAGCGAGAACATCCCGGCCACCGCTGAGTGTGGTCACCGAATTTGATGTTCCCTTTTTCACGTATGTCGATGGTTGC
>CAZIUC010000023.1:0-62845 GCA_964542455.1 uncultured Thiobacillus sp.
AATCCGAAATCCGAAATCCGAAATCCGAAATCCGAAATCCGAAATCCGAAATCCAACCATGCTCATCTTCGAACACGCCCATCCCGGCCGTCGCGCCCACGCGCAGGCACCTTACAACGCGCCCGCGGCAGACGATCTGCCGGGCGAACTGCTGCGCCAGAGCCCGCCGCTGCTGCCGGAAACCTCGGAACTGGACGTGGTGCGGCATTACACCCGCCTCTCCCAGAAGAACTTCAGCATCGACACCCAGTTCTATCCGCTCGGCTCCTGCACCATGAAATACAACCCGCGCGCCTGCAACAGCCTGGCCATGCTGCCGCAGTTCCTGGCCCGACATCCGCTGGCGGACGTGGAGACCGGGCAGGGCTTTCTGGCCACCATGTACGAGTTGCAGGAAATGCTGAAAGAAGTCACCGGCATGGCGGCGGTGAGCATGGCGCCGATGGCCGGCGCGCACGGCGAGTTCGCCGGTGTGGCGATGATTCGCGCCTACCACGATGCCCGTGGCGACACGGCGCGGCGGGAAATCATCGTCCCCGATGCCGCGCACGGCACCAACCCCGCCACCGCCAGCATGTGCGGCTACAGGGTCAGGGAAATTCCCACCGACCGCCAGGGCAATGTCGATCTGGAAGCCCTGCGCGCCGCCGTCGGCCCGCAAACCGCCGGCCTCATGCTCACCAATCCGTCCACCCTGGGGGTATTCGAGCAGTCCATCGTCGAAATCCAGAAAATCGTCCACGCGGCCGGCGGCCTCAGCTATTACGACGGCGCCAACCTCAACGCCATCCTCGGTCGCGTGCGGCCCGGCGACATGGGCTTCGACGTCATCCACATGAATCTGCACAAGACCTTCTCCACCCCGCACGGCGGCGGCGGTCCCGGCGCCGGCCCGGTGGGCGTCTCGGAACGTCTCAAGCCCTTCCTGCCGATTCCTTATGTATTGGAGGATCGCGGCTTCCACCGCTGGGCGGAGGAAGGCGACTGCCCGCAATCCATCGGTCGCCTCTCCACCTTCGGCGGCAACATGGGCGTGCTGCTGCGCGCCTGGGTCTACGCCCGCATGCTGGGCGGGCAGGGCATGCTGCGGGTGGCCGAATTCGCCGCCCTCAACGCCAACTACCTGGCCGCCGAATTGGGCAAAGCTGGCTTCGACCTCGCCTTCCCGGAACGTCGCGCCAGCCACGAGTTCATCGTCACCCTGAAGAAGCTCAAGGACGCCACCGGCATCTCCGCCATGGACTTCGCCAAGCGCCTGCTTGACTACGGCTTCCACGCGCCTACCACCTATTTCCCCATGCTGGTGCCAGAGTGCCTGCTGATTGAACCCACCGAGACGGAAAGCAAGGAAACCCTGGACGCCTTCGTCATGGCGATGGTCAAGGTCAGGGATGAGGCGCAACTGGAACCCGAACTGGTGAAGGGCGCGCCCCACACCCTGCCGGTGCGCCGCCTCGACGACGTCAAGGCCGCGCGCGAACTCGATCTGGTCTGGAAACCTGTTTGAACGCCGGAGAAAGCCCGCACAAAGGCAAGACCGGCCTCAAGCGGGTCTGGAACGCGCTTTTCTACTCCCTGGCCGGGTTCAAGGCCGCCTGGAAACACGAGGACGCTTTCCGTCAGGAAGCACTGCTCGCCTTGGTGCTCATCCCGCTGGCATTCATCCTCGATGTCGCCGCCATCGGCCGCGCCCTGATGATCGCCAGCGTCTTCCTGGTGCTCATCGTCGAACTCGTCAACTCCGCCATCGAAGCCACGGTGGACCGCATCTCCCTGGAAAACCATCAACTCGCCAAGCGCGCCAAGGACATCGGCAGCGCCGCCGTGCTGATCGCCCTGGTCGATGTGCTGGTGGTCTGGGGCGTGGTGTTGTTCGCCTGATCGTTGCGCCGTATTGGTTGCGGTAGCACAAGCGGTGCGGGTATATGTAAACAGACCTAGTCAGCCCGATAACCGCGTAATCCAAACATGCTGCCCCGTTACCGCAATGTCCTGATTGCATTATTTGCCTTGTTCTCCCTCGCGTTTGTTGGGCTGGTGGCGCTGTTTCACGCGCGCGCCGACGAGTACGCGGTGGGCGAGGCCAAGCAACAGGCACTCAATGCGCTACTGGTGCATCGCGCGACCCATGCTTACGTCACCAAAGTCCAACGTCCCGAGATTTATCGTCTGCAAGACGAGGGCAAACTGTACAAGGGCTACTTTTCTCCACAGGTGATGTCCTTCACTTTCATCGCGCGCAGCATGAAGGACTTGCTCAATCAGGAACGCATGAAGAATGGCCTGGAGCCGATCTACTTCAAGCTCGCCTCGGAAAATCCGCGCAACCCGGTGAATCAGGCGGATGCCGGCGAAAAGGAACTGCTGCGGCGGATGAACGCCAATACGCTGGGCGAATACGAGAAAGTGGTCGATCTGGAGGGGCGGAAATGGCTTTACCTCGCGGTCCCCATCGAACGATCCGATAAAGGCTGCATGAAATGCCACGGCAATCCCGCCGACGCGCCGGAGGAACTGGTCGCCAGGTATGGCGACAAAGCCGGTTTCCATGAGAACCCCAATGCCATCCGCGCGCTGATTTCGATCCGGGTGCCTTTTCAGCACATCATCGAGGCCGGCGACCAGATGGCTCATGTGCTCACGCTGGTCACTTTCGTGGTGCTCTCCAGCATCTATCTGGTGATAGCCCTCCTGATCCGTCGCATCGACATCCAGGAGCAAAAGATCCTCAGGCAGAACCGCGATCTGGGGCAGATGTCAATGACCGACCTGCTCACCGGCATCCTCAACCGCTTCGGCTTGCAGCTGCGCGGCGAGGGGATCATGAAAAGCGCGCAGCGTTTCCACCACCCGCTGGCATTGTTGATGCTGGATTTGGACCATTTCAAACAGGTCAATGATCGCCATGGCCACGCGGTGGGCGACACGGTACTCAAACGCTTCAGCGAAATCATCCAGGCCAATCTGCGCGGCTCGGATATTTTCGGGCGCTGGGGAGGAGAGGAATTCCTGATCCTGTCGCCTTACCTGCACCTGAAGGACGCGCTGAAAATGGCCGAGAAGTTGCGCTTGGCCATCGAGTCCGCCGTGTTCGATGCCGGCCTCCACCTGAGCACCAGTATCGGTGTCAGCGAATACCGCCCCGGCGAAGTCATGGCTACGTTGATCGATCGCGCCGATTCCGCCCTCTACGCGGCCAAGGAGTCCGGCCGCAACCGGGTGGCCGGCGAACCTCCCTCGGCCGTACACGAATAATCCCAACGACTTTCGTGCGGGGAACACGTCACTAATTGATTCCCCCGGAAATCTTCCCGCCCCCCTTTTTAAAAAAAGGGGGGCGGGGGAGGCCGTTTCCAGGTTTATTCCGCCACCACTGCTCCTGGGTTTGCCATGACCTACCCTGGCAGGGCACCACTTACCCATAAGCATTTGCATGGGTCGAAGCCGCCATCGACTGGTTGATCGACCGCGCCCTGCGCCTCGGCCGTGCCGTCATCTACATGGCGCGGCGTGGTGCGGCGGCGGTGCGCTGTGGGGTGGCGCGGCCGCGCAACTGGTGGCCTACACGGGTGGACGTGGCGCGGGTTTCGGCAATGTCATGCTGTTTCAGCAGCGGCATCGCCGCCCTGGTCTGTCATAGCCATCCTTTACCCTGGGCCCTGGCCTGGTTTCCGGCGCTGTTCATCGGCGTGCACGCCGCGCAACGAGCGCGCTGAAAGCGGCTGCGCGAAAAATCGGAAACGGCCGATTCTGGTGTTCCATTTAGCCAGGGCTGAGCAATCAACCGCGCCATTACCGGCTTCAGCTTCGCAACTGCTGTTCCGCGATTTCCTGATGCAGTCGTTCGATGGCTCCGACCAGGATGCGCACGTCTTCTCCATGCAGGTGCGGGTAGTTTTCGTGGATGACGCGCTGCGCCAGATAGTCGATCGGACTACCCGCCCAGTCATGACGGTTGTGGAAAAGATGATCGATATGGATGCGGGCTTCAGGGTAGATGGCGCGCAGGTGGGGGTGTTGGCGGCGCTCGTCGGTGGTCTGGGGTTCGGCATTTGTGTTCATGGTGGGTCTCCTCATTCAGTCGAAGCCAGTGGGCTGACTTTACTTAGCCTAGGTTTTTTGTCGGATATATCCAGTGGACGTGATCTAAGTACCATGCATGTTTATTACGTTTTGGGTTTGCCGCCATGATGAATCTCGGTTTTATCGGTCTCGGCGCGATGGGACGGCCCATGGCGCTGAATCTGCGCAAGGCTGGTCATGCGTTATGGGTTTTTGCCCGCGCTCCCGAGCGCGCCCTGGCACTGCTTGAAGCCGGCGCGGCGCTGGCGGCGTCGCCGTTTTCCGTCGCGCAAACGGTCGATGTGCTGTTCCTTGATGTCTCCGATGACGCGGCGGTGGAATCCGTGCTGTTCGGGCCTTTAGGCGCGGCGGCCGGTTTGCGCGCCGACAGCGTGGTGGTGGACATGGGCACCACTTCTCCGACGGCCACCCGTGGTTTCGCCAGGCGTCTGGCGGAACAGGGCGTGGCCTGGCTGGACGCCCCGGTCTCCGGCGGCGAGGCGGGGGCGAAGACGGCCACGCTGTCCATCATGGTCGGCGGCTCCGAGGCCGCTTTCGCGCGGGTTCTGCCGCTGTTTCAGGTGATGGGGAAGAACATCGTGCATGTGGGAGAAAGCGGGGCCGGCCAAGTGGCCAAGGTTTGCAACCAGATCGTGGTTTCCACCACGCTGTTGGGCGTGGCGGAGGCGCTGACCTTCGCCCGCAAGCAAGGGGTCGACGCGGCCAAGGTGCGCACTGCGCTGTTGGGCGGTTCCGCCTACAGCCGGATTCTGGAAGCGCATGGCCAGCGCATGTTGACGCGGGATTTCACGCCCGGCTTTCGTGCCCGTCTGCACCAGAAGGACCTGGGTATCGTCCTCGACGAGGCTCGCCTGGCCAACGTCGCGGTGCCGGGCGCTGCGCTGGCCGGGCAGATGATGAACGCTTTGGTGGCGGCGGGCGTGGGTGACCTGGATTCGTCCGCGCTCGTTGTCCTGCTGGAGCGTCTCGCGGGGCTCGACGCATGAACTTCCTGATGAAGTTGCTGGGTTTGTGCGCGCTCAGTTGGAACACGGTGGCGGCGGACATGACCGAAATTCGCTATCTGGATCAGGAGCCGGATCAGTCGGCGTATACCAGTCGCGTCCTGGTCCTGGGCGAGCGTCTGCGCATGGACTACGGCCACGATGATGAGGACTTCATCCTGTACGACCGCCGTGCCGGCATGGTCTGGTTGGTGGCGCATGGCGAACGCCGCTTAACTGGTATTCCCGCGCGTTCAATGCGGGAGGTGGTGAAAACCGCGGCCTGGCCACAAGGCTGGAAACTTTCCCAGGAACGCCAGGCCAGCGACGCCAATGTCTTGTTTCAGGTACGTCTGAACAAACAGCTTTGCATGGAATTCAAGAGCGCGCCGATTCTGAAATCCGAGACGCGCCTGTTGCGTGATTTCCGCCGCGCGCTGGCCGGCAATCAGGCCGATTCCTGGAATGGCACGCCGGAGGCGTTACGCCAGCCTTGTACGCTGGTTGTGGACGTGCGCCTGGCGGGTCTGGAATACCAGCAGGGTCTGCCCCTGGCGATTCGTTACTGGGATGGCCGCGGCCGGATCTACCAAAGCCACACGACGCGAACCGCGCAACCCGACCTGTTCGAACTTCCCGCCACTTACCAACGCTTCGTGATCGGTGCCCCGCTCGACCGATAAGCCTCGTTCCGAGTCGCCGAGCGGGCGGCGTGGTTTGCCGGATGGCGTGGGTTTGGCCGCCATTCAGTAAAATAAGTAATTGATTATGTATAAATATTATTAAATTCTATCCATCAATAAACATATTGAATGGTACGAATATTTCAACTACGCTGATGCGGTCTTTGCCAGAAGAGGTAGAGACCTTGTATCGACCAACTTTTTTCCGGTGAGGCTGACAATGCGTTACATCATGATCTTGGCTCTGGCAGGTTTCGTTTCCACCCCCGCGCTTGCCAGCATGGAACTGTCTGATAAATACGAATGTACTGATTGCCACAAGCTGGACGTGAAGCCGGGCGCCACCAGGAAGAAGAAGGAAGGCCCCAGCTACAAGGAAATCGCAAAGGAATACAAAGGCAAGAAGGGCATCGAGAAGCAACTGGTGGACAGCATCAAGAAGGGCAGCAAAGACACCTGGGCCAAGAAGCTGGGCAAGCCGAAAACCGAGATGGATGCCGAGGAGGACATCCCGGTCAAGGATGCCGAAGCCATGGTGAAGTGGATTCTGTCGCTGTAACCAGCGCGCTGCGGAGTGGCCGCGCAATGTCCGGGTAACCCCGGCTCGCGGCCCCCGCACACACCGCATTCCGGACAACCACGGAATGCATCGAGCGAACCGCAACGCGTAGCCGTTGCGGTTTTGTTGTCAAAGGTTGTGATGCCGAGACAGTAAAGCCCCAGGGTTTCATGTCGCTTCGGCCGCGTCGAGTCAGGAGAAGAACAATGGCAAGCAATGCCTTGAGATCGCTGGTGGGGATGTTGGCCACCGTGTTTTGCCTATTGGCCGCGCCCATCTCCCAGGGCGCCGACGATCCCGCCGAGCAAGCCAGCGCGGAATCGGCCCCCAAAGTCATCTCCAACAAGCGCTGCATGAAGTGCCACGGCGATGAGGAAGATCAAATCGTCAAGCGCCCCGACGGGACGGAAATCAACATTTTCGTGGACAAGGAGGTGTTCGGCCACAGCGTTCACGCCAAACAGCTCTGCGTGGGTTGCCACAACAACATCAGCAAATTGCCGCACGCGGAGCCGCTGCCCAAGCGCGTCGGCTGTACCGAGTGCCACCAGAAGACCTGGGCGGAACAGAAAGACAATCCGAACCCCGAATACAAGCGCCTGGGCGTGGTCATCAAGCAGATCGACAGCTATATGCATTCGGTCCACGCACAGCCGAACAAGCTGGACGGCAGCAAGGTCAACGCCACCTGCGTCGACTGCCATGAAGCGCACAACATCGGCACCCTGGGCAGCCAACAGCGCGCCGAGCATCGTCTGAAAAACCCCGAGGTCTGTGGCCGCTGCCACGAGAAAGAGAAGGAGGCGTATCTGACCTCCGTGCACGGCAAGGCGGTGATGGAGAAGAAAGACCCCAAGGCCGCCGTCTGTTCCGACTGCCACACCACTCACAACATCGCCTCGCCCAAGGGGGATGCGATGAAACTGGCGATCACCCAGAATTGCGGCAATTGCCACAAGGAAGAGCAGAAATCCTATTTCTCGTCCTACCACGGCCAGGTCAACCGTCTCGGCTACACCCACACCGCCAAGTGCTTCGATTGCCACGGTGGCCACGAACTGAAAGCGGTGGACGACCCCACTTCCACGGTGCACAAGAACAACCGCCTGAAGACTTGCAACACCTGCCACAAGGACGCGACCGCGAACTTCCTCGGCTTCCACGCGCACGGCAACGCGCATGACTTCAAGAAGTATCCCGGCATCTGGATCACCGCGAAGTTCATGCAGGCGCTGATCATCGGCGTGTTCCTGTTCTTCTGGACCCACGTGATCCTCTGGCTCCACCGGGAATACAAGGATCGCCAGGAAGGCAAAGGCTACATGCCCGACCCGGCCAAACCCGAAACGGTCTACTTCCGTCGTTTCACCACGACCTGGCGTCTGGTTCACCTGTTGTTCGCGGTGAGCACGATGACCCTGGTGTTGACCGGCACGACCCTGCTGTTCTCGCACACGAACTGGGCACAGACGGTGATCGGACTGCTCGGCGGGCCGAAGGTGGAAGCCATCATCCACCGCACCGCCGCGACCACCTGGCTTGCGGTGTTCCTGTTCCACTTCGTGACCGCCGTGCTCAACATCTGGCGCCATCGCAAGACCTTCCAGTGGTTCGGCCCCACCTCGCTGGTGCCCAACATGCAGGACTTGCGTGATGTCGGCGCGATGTTCCGCTGGTTCCTGGGCAAGGCGCCGCGTCCGAGCTTCGACCGTTGGAGCTACTGGCAGAAGTTCGATTACTGGGCGCCGTTCTGGGGTGCCGCGATCATCGGCTTCTCCGGTCTGATGCTGTTCTTCCCGACCAAGACGGCCATCCTCCTGCCGGGCTGGGTGTTCAATATCGCCACCATCGTGCACGCCGAAGAGGCTTTGCTGGCAACCGTGTTCCTGTTCTCGGTGCACTTCTTCAACGTGCACTTCCGGCCGGACAAATTCCCGATGAGCACCACCATCTTCACTGGGGCCGTGCCGCTGGAAGAGTTCAAGCACGAGCACCAGCTCGAGTACGAACGCCTGCTCGCCAGTGGCGAACTCGACAAGTATCTGGTGAAACCGCCCACAAAGGGTGTGGTGACCGGCTCCAAGGTATTGGCCGCCATCCTGATTTTCGCGGGCCTCGGCCTGTTGGCTCTGGTGCTGATCGGCTACATCACCATGCCGTAGTCTTATCCGTCGAACTGAAATGAAAAACGGGCCTCAACGGCCCGTTTTTCATGGCTTGCTCGAAACACGGCGGGCAGTAAAGTGGCGCGCGTTGAACAAATCAGCAAGGAATACCGATGCTCCAATTGAGCAAAGCACTGAGCGCCTGGCCAAGCCCCGAATTCGAGGCCGTCCTGAAGGACGAAATCGAACGCCTGGATGCCGATCTGCTGCCGTTGCAACAGGGTTTGACGCAAAGCAGTCACGCCAGGTCGGACAAGCTGAGCGCGCGGATCATCAGCGTGGTCGACGAAGCGGATTGCCTGCGCGTGAAGGCGGGGCTGTTCTACACCGGGATCATCGCCGGCTGTAGCTGCGCGGACGACCCGACCCCGGTCGATGAGATCAACGAGTATTGTGAAGTGCGGTTCGAGATCGACAAGAAGACGGCAATGGCGACGGTATCGCTGGTGCTCGAATAAGTCCGAACTGTTTGTCAGCCCAATCAACGGAGATAGTGCTACCCGCGCCAGCCTCGGCAACTGGACAATTCGGGATAGCCATGAAATCCGTGGTTAAACGCACCCGTTATGTATCTGCCGGGAGCTCGGCCTGTCGCAGCTCCCGGCGCGCCACGGCTCCGCGTTATCTCGCGGTGTAACCGTGCGCTTCCAGGCAGGCGCCGGCTGCGCGCTGGAAGTCCGGGCGACGGGGGTCGTTCGCCGCCGACCTGGCGGGGTCGTAACCGGTCTGATTGACCGCCCAACTGGTGCATTCCGCGCGGTCGGCCGCCATCTTTCCGGCGCTCTGGCCATTTTTCGGATACACGATCAGCCCGTCCTCGGCGCCGGGCGGGTAGGGGGCGGGAGAAGGCGGCGGCATCGCGCCGGGCGGGGGCGGCGGCGCCATTATGGCGGGTGGCGGCGGGGGCTGCATGACCACTTGCGAGTCGGGTGGCGGGGCCGCGACCACATAGCCGCCGGACGGAGCGGCGCTGTAATACACGCCGTTGGCGTAATAGTAGGGCGCATTGCCTACCCAGACCGTCGTGTAGTCGGGTGGCAGGAGGGGAAGGTAGGCGCCGGGCGGCGGCGCCACCACGATGTAGCCGCGCCCCTGTGGGCGGAACCAGACGCCGGCGCTGAAAAACAGGTGGCCTCGGTTGAAGCTGATGTCGAGAAAGCCGGGCGGCAATACGGAGACGGAATAGCCGGGCGCGGGATAGTAGTGGTTGTGATGAAAGCGCGAGTCGAGCACCCAGTGCGTGGAACGGTAGGGTTGGGCGATACGGCGGTCGTCATGCCGGTCGTTGCGATCGAAGCGACCGTGATCGTCGCGGTCAGCGTGGGCGGGAATGCTGGTCAGAGCGGCCAGCGCGGTCAACAAGAGGGGCAGGGCGGGATGCTTCATGATGGCTCCTTGAGTACGGATTCGTGGTTCATTTCACGCTATAGCCATGCGATTCGAGACAGGCGGCCGTGGCACGTTGGTAATCACCGTGGCGAGAATCGGCGGGTGGTTCGCGGGCGGGATCGTACCCGGTCCGGCTGGTTGCCCAGTTCGAGCATTCACGCCGATCCGCCGCGATCTGGGCGTCGCTCTGGCCGGCCTTTGGATAGACGAAAAGCTGGTCGTTGATGGCTTGTGTCGGCGGCATCGCGGCCATTCGCGGAGGGGGTGGCAGGCTCGCCGGATAGGGTGCTGAGGGTGGCGGCGGCAGACGGTTGGCGCGGTGGTGTTCCACGACCAGGCGGCCGGAGACCGGCACCCGGTGGCCGCTGTCGTACATGCACTGGGCATAGGCGACGTCATAGCGTTGCTGGGTGGTGTAGGCGGAACGTTCCGCCGCCTCGGTGCCGGCCAGCGCGCCGAACACCAGGCCGGTGCCCGCGCCCACTCCGGCGCCTTCATGTCCACCCAATGCGGCCCCGGCGGCCGCGCCGATCAACGTGCCCAGCGCCGCGCCGCGCACCTCGCTGTCGACGGCGTTGTCATTCGCGCTCCTGCCGCCACTCTGTTGCATGGCCGTCTGTCGGCAATAGGCGTCGTCGCTATTGAACTGTTGCGTTGTCTTGCTAGTGCCGGGCAGCGCCATGACGCCAGGGCCATCGGGCACCGTGGCGCAGGCTGCGAGCAGCAGAGGCAGGGCGAATGGCGCAAATCGGATGGGCTTAAACATGGTCGTCTCCTAGTAGTCAGTCACGCTGAAACGAAGACATGAAACGGCGCCTATATCCGCCATGCTTCGTTGCATCCCCTTGCCGTATACCGCCATGCGGCGGCGGGGCCGCGCCTCGCATGACGAAAAAATCCATCCATTTCATCTCTGTCTCCGTTTCAGCGTGACTGACTACTAGCGGGGGCCGGGCTGCGTGGGTGTTTGCGGAAGCACCGCCATCCAGGCGCTGGGGCATTCCTTGACGTAGGGGTAATAGCTTTGCGTATCGGGGCAGTAGTACCAGTAATTGGACGACGGCGCCGTCGGGCCGGCGGCTTCCCCGCCCTTTTCGACGTAGACCGGCGCGGCGGGCGGGGCGGCAATGACGTTGGGGTAAGCCGGCAAGGTGACGACGGGCGGATAGGGAGAGTAGTAAGGCGGGTAGTAGTAGGGCGGGTAATACCAGGGCCCGAGCGGGATGCCGAGGTTGATGCCGAAGTTGACGTGGCTATGGCCGCGATCGGCCAGCGCGGCTCCACTGATCAGGGTACCCGCCGCGAGGGCGAGGCCCAGTACGACTTTTGCGATTTTCATGATGACTCCTTTCGGGTTGGCGAATATCCCGGAACCGGACGATCAGCCCTTGTCCATCACGGTATCCCGGTGATGGGTATGTCGGTGGTGTTCCATCAGCCCGTTCATTTTCTGGCGCTGTTCCTCGGTCAATACCTTGTCCATTTCCGAGCGCATTTGCTTGCGCGCGATGATCATGTCGCTGATGGCCTTGCCTTGAGTCGCCGCCAGTTCAGGCAACCCGGCATCCGTCGCGCTCAGTTTTTCCAGTGCCGCGCGGCTGTCCGACAGTTGTTGCCGCAGGCTGAGCAATGTGGGTTGGTACTTGTCCTTGATGGCGCTCATGGCCTGGCGCTGCTCCTGTGTCAGGGCGAGTCGGTCCGCCAGGCGTTCCCAGCCTCGCATTTTTCGCGCGTCGCCGGACGCTTTGTCGCGGCACTGATGCCAGCGTTGTCCCTGCTCGCCATCGAAGGCCTGGGAGAGAACGGGCTGAACGAGCAGCCCGAGGGCGATGGCACTGGTGGCCAGGAAGGTTTTGCGGATGTTCATGTTCATGATCGCTCCTATCGGTGGTTGATAATTCCTGCGCCACGGCGGTGTTGCCGACAGCCTTGAGTTCATCGTAGGCCGGGGGCGTGTCAGAGGACGTAAAGCGCGCGCAAAGTCATGTAAAGAATGCGGAAAGCCATCCATCGGCGCGGCCGGAACTTCTAATATCCGGGTCGGAAACCTCTCATGCGCTAGTAGTCAGTCACGCTGAAACGGAGATAGATATGAAATGGATGGATTTTTTCGTCAGGCGAGGCGCGGCCCCGCCGCCGTATGGGGTATACGGCAAGGGGATGCAACGATGCATGGCGGAAAAAGCCGCCGTTTCATGTCTTCGTTTCAGCGTGACTGACTACTAGTCTCAATGCCCAAGCTGCTGCTCGCCGACGACGATCTCGAACTCTCCCACATGCTCAAGGAGTATCTGGAGGGTAATGGTTTCCAGGTCGAGACCGTTCCGGATGGCCTCCTGGCCCTGAAGCGGGCGCTGGCGGAGACGTTCGATCTGGTCATCCTGGACATCATGATGCCCGGCCGCAACGGACTGGATGTGCTGCGCGATCTACGCGCCGAGAAGGTCACGCCGGTGCTGATGCTGACCGCGCGCGGCGAAGACGTCGACAGCATCATCGGCCTCGAACTGGGCGCGGACGACTACCTGCCCAAGCCCTGCAACCCGCGTGTGCTGGAAGCCCGCATACGCGCCGTGCTGCGGCGCAGCGAGCCGCGCCCGGACGCGGACGAAAACGCCCACGCGCAGCCGCTGAAAAACGGCGATCTGACTCTGCATGCCGGTACCCGCGAGGTATGGCTTGGCGAGCGGCCGATCATCCTTACCAGCACCGAATTCAGCACACTGGAACTGTTGCTGCGCGAGGCGGGGCGGGTGGTGAGCAAATCCGAACTGTCCGAGTACGCCCTGGCGCGGCCGTTGAGCAGTTTCGACCGCAGCCTGGACATGCACGTGAGCAATCTGCGCCGCAAGCTCGGCCCCCTGGCCGACGGCGGCGAGCGCATCAAGACGATTCGCGGCATCGGCTACCAGTACATCCAGCAATGATCCCAGATTGATCCCGGAAACCCGCATGCACCGCCTGTTCTGGAAACTCTTCCTCACCTACTGGACCACCCTGATCCTGTTTACCCTGGCCTGCCTGTTCGCCGCCTCGTTCTACCTTGATCGCACCCGCGCCCAGCGCGAGGCGGCCGGTCCCGTGGCGGAATACGCCAGCCGCATCCAGGCGGCGCGGGCGGCCGCCGCCGGCAACGGCAAGGCTGGACTGAGCGAGTGGGTGGCCAGGCTCGACGCCGATGAACTGGTGCCATTGCTGGTCCTCGACCGTGACGGCCATGACTTGTTGCGGCGTGAGGTGTCCGCCCGCGCCCTGAACCATCTGCACCGGCATCTGCGGCGCGAGCGGATCGCGACGGTCGATGACGAACCGCGCGGCGGCATCCGCCTGCCGGATGGCTCCGAGTACTGGCTGGTCCCCGACTTTCAGGGCGCGAATCTGGGCCGCTTCCTGTCGCGGCCCAAAGTCATCGCCGTGCCGCTGGTGCTGGCCACGCTGGTGAGCGGCCTGGTCTGCCTGCTCCTGGCCCGCTACCTGACCGCGCCGATGGAACGCCTGCGTCAGGCGAGCCAGGCCTATGCCGCCGGCGACTTCGGCAAACGGGTCGGCCCCAGCCTGGGTGGCCGCCGCGACGAGATCGTCGATCTCGCCCATGCCCTGGACAACATGGCGGAACGCCTCGATACCCTGCTGCATTCGCAACGCGCCCTGCTGCGCGATGTCTCGCATGAATTGCGCTCGCCCCTGGCGCGGGTGCAGGCCGCGCTAGGCCTGGCCCGGCAGCACGGCAAGGGCGACGAGCGCGAACTGGATCGCATCGAGCGCGAAACCGAACGCCTCAACGAACTCATCGGCGCGATCCTCACCTTCTCGCGTCTCGACACCGGGGCGCACCATGTCGCCCTGGAGCCCCTCGACCTGAGCCTGCTGCTGATGGAAATGGCCGAGAACGCCCGGCTCGAAGGCGCCAGTCGGGGGATTCGGGTCGAATTTCCCCGCCCCCACCCCGCGCTTGGCCTCGGCGACCCCATGCTCCTGCACAGCGTGCTGGAAAACGTCTTGCGCAACGCCATCCTGCATTCGCCCGACGCTGGCCTGATCGAGATCGGCCTGGCCGAGGAAAGTGGGGCCGACGGACGGGTCGAAAATGTCATTTGGATCCGCGATCAAGGGCTGGGCGTTCCCGAAGACATGCGGGAATCCATCTTCGAGCCCTTTGTCCGCGTCGATGCCGCGCGCGATCGCAACCGTGGCGGTGTCGGCCTGGGCCTCGCCATCGCGCGCCGCGCCATCCAGACCCAGCACGGCCGAATCAAGGCGGAAAATCACCCGCAAGGGGGATTGCTGGTCACAATCCATCTGCCTCGAAGCGAATAACGCCTACTTTCATGCCAACCACGCCCGCCATGGATACTCACACCGCCGTTTCCCGCCACCATCCACTCCGCGCCACCCTGATCGCCGCCGCGCTGGCCGGCCTGATCGGCGGCGTCTGGTACTGGAGCGACCACCATGAACAGACCGCGCCCGCCACGGGCGGCGGGCCTGGGGGAGGCGCCGGCGGCAAGCGCCCGCAGCCGGTGTCGGTGGCCGTGGCGAAAGAGACCGACATCCGTGTCTGGTTGAACGCATTGGGCACGGTCACGCCGCGCAATCTGGTGAACGTCCGCGCCAAGGTCGACGGTACCCTGCTCAAGGTCGCCTTCCGCGAAGGCCAGATGGTGAAGATGGGCGATCCGCTGGCCGAGATCGACCCGCGTCCGTTCCAGATTCAACTCGCCCAGGCCCAGGGGCAACTGGCGCGCGATAGCGCCCTGCTCGACAACGCCCGCATCGATCTGGCGCGCTACCGGGAATTACTCGCCAAGGACGCCATCCCGCGCCAGCAGGTGGAAACCCAGGATGCGCTGGCGCGCCAGTACCAGGGGACGGTGGCGGTGGATCGCGGCCAGGTGGACAACGCCAAACTGCAACTGGAATACACCCACGTCACCGCGCCGTCTTCCGGCCGCATCGGCCTGCGCCAGGTGGACCCCGGCAACCAGGTGCATGCGTCCGATGCCAACGGCCTCGCCAGCATCGCCCAGTTGCAGCCGATCGCGGTGCTGTTCTCCGTGCCGGAAGCGAATCTGCCGGCGATCAATCGCCGTCTCGCGGCGCGTGAAAACATCACGGTCGAGGCCTGGGATCGCGAGCAGAAGAACCACCTGGCGGACGGCCGCGTCCTCACCAGCGACAACCAGATCGATCCGAGCACCGGCACCATCAGGATCAAGGCCGAATTCGCCAACCGCGACAGCGCGTTGTTTCCCAATCAGTTCGTCAACATCCGCCTGCTGCTCGACACCCTGCCGCAAGTCGTGGCCGTGCCGGTCGCAGCCGTCCAGCGCGGCGACAAGGGCGGGTTCGTCTATCGCGTCGACGCGGGTGGCACGGTGGCGATGATCCCGGTCACCTCCGGCGCCGTGGACGGCGACCAGGTGGCGGTGAGCGGTGAAATCAAGGCCGGCGACAAGGTGGTCAGCGACGGCACCGACAAGTTGCGTGATGGCGCCAGGGTGGAGGTCATCGCGCCGGGGGCGATGAATGGCAAAAACGGTGGCAGAAAAGGGGGCAAGGGCGGTGCTGGCAAGCCAGGGGGCCACAAACCGGCGGGCGTGTCCGGGCAAACCTTGTGAGAGCAAGACGCTTTCGCGCCATGACTGATAAGTCGATGCCGTCCGACCACCGCGATCAACCCCTGGATGAGGATATGAGCCTCCACATCTTCACGGTGTCCGCCGCGATGGTGGGCGTATGCCTGACCGCGATCGGCCTGATCCGCGTGGTCATCACCATGCGCGGCGTGGAAACCCTCATCGACAATCTGGTCGGCGTGGATGCCGTGATGTTCGTCATTTCCGGCCTGCTGGCCTACTGGGCGCTGCGCTCGCGTTCGCGCGGCCGGTTGCATCGTATCGAGGTGGCCGCCGAGAGGCTGTTCCTCGCCGCGATGATCCTGATGGGACTCGCCAGCCTGGCCCTGGTGTTCAGCATCAATTACCTATGAATCCCTCCCGCCTGTTCATCCTGCGCCCGGTGGCGACGTCGCTGCTGATGCTGGCCATTCTCCTGGCCGGCGTGGTGGCTTATCGGCTGTTGCCGCTCTCGGCCCTGCCGGAGGTGGATTACCCGACCATCCAGGTCATGGCTCTGTATCCCGGCGCCAGCCCGGAGGTGGTCACCGCCTCCATCACCGCGCCGCTGGAGCGGCAGTTGGGCCAGATGCCGGGCCTGAAGCAGATGGCCTCGACCAGTTCCGGCGGCGCTTCGGTCATCACCCTGCGCTTCGGCCTCGACCTCACGCTCGACGTCGCCGAACAGGAAGTGCAGGCCGCGATCAACGCCGCTTCCAATCTGCTGCCGACCGACATGCCGATGCCGCCGGTGTACAGCAAGGTCAATCCGGCCGACGCGCCCATCCTCACCCTGGCCGTCACCTCGTCGTCGTTGCCGGTGCCGAAATTGCACGATCTGGCGGAGGGTCGCATCGCGCAGAAGATTTCGCAGTTGCCGGGGGTGGGCCTGGTCAGCCTGGCCGGTGGCCGCCGCCCGGCGGTGCGCATCCAGGTCAACCCCAAGGCACTGGCCTCTTATGGCCTGTCGCTGGAAGACCTGCGCGCGGCGGTGGGCGCGGCCAACGTCAACCTTCCCAAGGGCAGCTTCGACGGCGCCCTGCGCGCCTCGGCGATCGACGCCAATGACCAGTTGAAGAGCGCGGACGAGTACGAAAACCTGGTCGTCGCCTACAAGAACGGCGCGCCGATCCACCTGAAGGAGGTGGCCGATGTCATCGACGGCGCCGAGAACGCCCGTCTGGCCGCCTGGGCCAACGCCAGTCCGGGGGTGATCCTCAACGTGCAGCGCCAGCCCGGCGCCAACGTCATCGCGGTGGCCGACCGCATCAAGGCGGCCCTGCCCGCGCTCAAGGCCAGCCTGCCCGGCGCCGTCGATGTCGCGCTGTTGTCCGATCGCACCACCACCATCCGCGCCTCGGTGGCCGATGTGGAGTTCTCGCTGCTGCTGGCGGTGGGCCTGGTGGTGATGGTGATCTTCCTGTTCCTGCGCAAGCTGTCGGCCACCCTCATTCCCAGCCTGGCGGTGCCCATTTCGCTGGTCGGCACCTTCGGCGTCATGTACCTGGCCGGCTTCTCGATCAACAACCTGACCCTGATGGCGCTGACCATCGCCACCGGCTTCGTGGTGGACGACGCCATCGTCGTGATCGAGAACATCACCCGCTACGTCGAGGCCGGAGAAACGCCGATGGCGGCCGCCTTGAAGGGGTCGCGACAGATCGGCTTCACCATCATCTCGCTGACGGTGTCGCTGATCGCCGTGCTGATCCCGCTCCTGTTCATGGGCGACGTGGTGGGGCGGCTGTTCCACGAGTTCGCCATCACCCTGGCGGTGGCCATCCTGATTTCGGCGGTGGTGTCGCTGACCTTGACGCCCATGTTGTGCGCCCGCCTGCTGCGGCCCGAAACGGAACAGCGGCCGGACGCCGGGTTCCAGCGCATCGTCGCCGCTTACGGCCGGGCGCTGACCTGGGTGCTGGAGCGGCAGACCGCCACGTTGTGGGTGGCCGTCGCCACGCTGGCCCTGACCGTGGCGCTCTATGTCTGGATACCCAAGGGTTTTTTTCCGGTACAGGACACCGGCTTGATCCAGGGCATCACCGAGGCCAGGCAGTCGATTTCCTACGCCGCCATGGCCGAACGGCAGCAGGCCATGGCGGCTGAAATCCTGAAGGACCCGGCGGTGGAAAGCCTCGCCTCCTTCATCGGCGTCGATGGCGGCAACGTCACCCTCAACAGCGGCCGCATGCAAATCGCCCTGAAGCCGGCGGCGCTTCGCCATGAGTCGGCCAGCGTCGTGATGCGGCGCCTGGCCGCGGCCACCAAACAGGTGCCCGGCATCGCCCTCTATATGCAACCGGTGCAGGATCTGACCATCGAGGATCGCGTTTCCCGCGCCCAATACCAGTTCATGCTCGGCTCGCCGGATGCGAAGGCGCTGGCCGAGTGGACGCCGAAGCTGGTGGAACGCCTGAAACAACTGCCGCAACTGGCCGATGTCGCCAGCGATTTGCAGAACAACGGCCTGCAAGCCTTCGTCGACATCGACCGCGACGCCGCCGGGCGCCTGGGCGTGTCGGTGGCGGCCATCGACAACGCGCTCTACGACGCTTTCGGCCAGCGCCTGATCTCGACCATATTCACGCAATCCAGCCAGTACCGGGTGGTGCTGGAGGTGAAGCCCGCGTTTCAGGCCGGTCCCGCCGCGCTCGACGGCCTCTATGTGCCGAGTGCATCGGGCCGGCAGGTGCCGCTGACTTCCGTGGCGCGGGTAGAGGAGCGCGAGACGCCGTTGCTGGTCAACCACGTCGGCCAGTTCCCGGCCGCCACCGTGTCCTTCAACCTGGCGGCCGGCAGCTCGCTGGGCGACGCGGTGGACGCCATCCGCGCGGCCGAGGCGGGAATGGGGATGCCCCTCTCGATCGAGACCAGTTTCCAGGGCGCGGCCCAGGCTTTCCAGGCCTCCCTCGGCGACACACTGCTGCTGATCCTGGCGGCGGTGGTGACCATGTACATCGTCCTGGGCGTGCTCTACGAAAACGCCATCCACCCGATCACCATCCTCTCGACCCTGCCCTCGGCCGGGGTCGGCGCCCTGCTTTCGTTGCGGCTGGCCGGCGGCGAACTGGACGTGATCGGCGTCATCGGCATCATCCTGCTGATCGGCATCGTCAAGAAGAACGCCATCCTGATGATTGACTTCGCCTTGAGCGCGGAACGTGAGCAGGGCCTCGGCGCCCGCGAGGCCATCTACCAGGCCTGCCTGCTGCGCCTGCGGCCGATCCTGATGACCACGATGGCCGCCATGCTGGGCGCCCTGCCGCTGATGCTGGGCAGCGGCGTCGGTTCGGAACTGCGCCAGCCGCTGGGCCTGGCCATGGTCGGCGGCCTGGCGGTCAGCCAGGTGCTGACCCTGTTCACCACCCCGGTGATCTATCTGGCGTTCGATAGGCTGGCGCGACGGTTCAAGGCGCGCCGCGCCGCGACTGAACCAGCATGAACTTCTTCGCCACCTTCATCCATCGGCCGGTCGCCACCACGTTGCTGACCCTGGGGCTGGTCCTGGCCGGGGTGGCGGCGTATTTCCATCTGCCGGTCGCGCCCCTGCCGCAAGTGGATTTCCCCACCATCTCGGTGCAGGCGCAATTGCCCGGCGCCAGCCCGGAGACCATGGCGGCGACCGTGGCCACGCCGCTGGAACGCACTCTGGGACGTATCGCCGGGGTCACCGAGATCACCTCGTCGAGTTCGCTCGGCAGCACCCGCGTGACCCTGCAATTCGATCTCGACCGCAACATCGACGGCGCCGCGCGCGACGTGCAGGCGGCAATCCAGGCGGCGCGCTCGCTGCTGCCCTCGGGGCTGCCGTCGATGCCGACCTATCGCAAGGTCAATCCGGCTGATTCGCCGATCATGATCCTCTCCCTCACCTCCGATACGCTGTCGCGTGGACAAATGTACGACGCCGCGTCGACCGTGCTGGCGCAGCGCCTGTCGCAGGTGGACGGCATCGGCCAGGTCAATATCGGCGGCGGCGCGCTGCCGGCGGTGCGGGTGGAGCTGAACCCCGGCGCGCTCAACCATGCCGGCCTGACGCTGGACGACGCGCGCGCGGCCATCGTCGCCAGCAATGCCTACCGGCCGCTGGGCGCGCTCGAAGACGGGGCGCGCCACTGGCAACTCGGCGCCAACGACCAGAGCCACACGGCGGCGGACTTCCGGCCGCTGATCCTGCGCTATGTCAACGGCGCGGCGGTGCGCCTCTCCGACGTGGCCAATGTGCGCGACTCGGTCCAGGATGTGCGCACCTTCGGCGCCGCCAACAGCCGCCCGGCGGTGCTGTTGATCCTCTACCGCCAGCCTGGCGCCAACATCATCAAGACCGTCGACAGCGTGCGCGAACTGTTGCCGCGCCTCGCCGCCAGCATTCCCGCCGCCATCGACCTCAAGGTGGTGATGGACCGCACCCCGACCATCTGCGGTTCGCTGCGCGAGGTGCAACGCACGCTCTCCATCGCGGTGGGGCTGGTGATCCTGGTGGTGTTCCTGTTCCTGCGCCGGGCGCGCGCCGCGCTGATTCCCAGCATCGCCGTGCCGGTGTCGCTGATCGGCACCTGCGCGGTGATGTACCTGGCCGGATACAGCATCGACAACCTGTCCCTGATGGCGCTGACCGTGGCCACCGGCTTCGTGGTCGATGACGCCATCGTCGTGACCGAGAACATCAGCCGCCACCTGGAAGCCGGCAAACAGCCGTTCGCGGCGGCGCTGGCCGGGGTGCGCGAGATCGGCTTCACGGTGGTCTCGATCAGCCTGTCGCTGGTGGCGGTGTTCGTCCCCATCCTGTTCATGGGCGGCATCGTCGGCCGCTTGTTCCGCGAATTCGCCGTCACTTTGGCGGCCTCGATCCTGGTGTCCATGGTGGTCTCGCTGACGCTCACGCCGATGCTTTGCGCCCACCTGCTCAAGCCCCGACCAGCCCAGGCCGCCCCCGGACCGTGGGCGCGTTGGAGCGCCCGTCTGCTGCGCCGTCTCAAGCGCGGCTACCGCGCCAGCCTGGCCTGGTCGCTGCGCCACAGCGCCTTGATGCTGGTCCTGCTGGGCCTGACCATCGCCCTGAACTTCCACCTCTACGCCACCATCGCCAAGGGTTTTTTTCCGACCCAGGACACCGGCCGCATCATGGGTGGCGTGAAGGCGGACCAGAGCATCTCCTTCCTGGCGATGCGGCAGAAGATGCTCAATCTCATGGCCATCGTCCAGCGCGATCCGGCGGTGGATACGGTGGTGGGCTTCACCGGCGGCGGCCAGAGCAATTCCGGCTTTATGTTCCTCACCCTGAAGCCGCTGAAGGAGCGCAAGGTTTCCGCCGACAAGGTGGTGGCGCGGCTGCGCGGCAAGCTGGGCCACGAACCCGGCGCCAGCCTGATCCTGAACCCGGCGCAGGACGTGCGCATCGGCGGTCGCCAGAGCGATGCCGCCTATCAATACACGCTCCAGGCCGACCATCTTTCCGACCTGCGCGCCTGGGAGCCGCGCATCCGCCGCGCCCTGACGGAGATGCCGGAACTTACCGACGTCAACAGCGACCAGCAGAACAAGGGCGTGCAGACCCGCCTGGTGTTCGACCGCGAGCGCATGTCCAGCCTGGGCCTGACCATGCGCGCCGTGGACGCGACCCTGAACAATGCCTTCGGCCAGCGCCAGGTGTCGGTGATCTACAACCCGCTCAACCAGTACCGGGTGGTGATGGAGCTCGCGCCCACCTGGCTGGAGAGCCCCGAATCCCTGCGTTCGATCTGGTTCGGTGCGCCGAATGGCGGCCAGGTGGCGCTCTCCGACATCGCCCGGGTGGAGACCACGAACACCCCGCTGGCGGTCAATCACCAGGGCACTTTCCCGGCCAGCACTTTGAGTTTCAACCTGCCACCGGGCATGTCGCTGGGCGCGGCTTCCGCGGCCATCGACCGAACCCTGGCGAAAATGGGCGTGCCGAGCAGCGTGCACGGCGGTTTCCAGGGCACCGCCAAGGCCTTCCAGGAATCGCTTTCCAGCCAGCCGATCCTGATCATCACCGCGTTGCTGACGGTCTACATCGTACTGGGCGTGCTCTACGAGAGCCTGATCCACCCCATCACCATCCTCTCCACGCTGCCCTCGGCCGGAGTGGGCGCGCTGCTGGCGTTGATGGCCTTCAATACCCAGTTCGACGTGATCGCTCTGATCGGCATCATCCTGCTCATCGGCATCGTCAAGAAAAACGCCATCCTCATGATCGACTTCGCCATCGGCCAGCAGCGCCGGCAGGGGGTGAGCGCCGCGCGCGCCATCTACCGCGCCGCGCGGATGCGTTTCCGGCCGATCATGATGACCACCCTGGCCGCCACCTTCGGCGCCGTGCCCCTGGCGCTGGGCAGCGGAGACGGCGCCGAACTGCGCAACCCACTCGGCATCGCCATCGTCGGCGGCCTGCTGGTGAGCCAGTTGTTGACCCTCTACACCACCCCGGTCGTCTATCTGCTGATGGACCGCCTGCGTGGCCTGGTGATGCGGCGGCCGGCATTGCCGGTGCCGCAACCCGCATGAAGGAGCAAACCGTGCGTTATCGATATTCCGCAGGGCGCGCCGCGCGCGCCCTGCCGCTGATTCCCCTGCTGTGGCTTTCCGCCTGTGCCATCGGCCCCGACTACCAACGCCCGGAAGTGAAGCTGCCCGCGCGGTTCAGCGAGGCGGGAAGTGAATGGCGCGCCGTGACGCCGGGCGAGTTCACGGTGCCGGAACGCTGGTGGAGCGTGTTCGCCGACCCCGAACTCGACCGCCTGGAAGCGCGGTTGGTACTCGACAACCAGAACCTCAAGGCCGCCGAGGCGCAATACCGCGCCGCGCGCGCCGGTCTCGACGCGGCAAACGCCGCGCGCCTGCCGACTGTCAGTGGAACGGCGGATGTTGGCCGCGCCCGCGCGAAAGGGGTGTCCGCCGATAGTTATGGCCTGGCCGCCGGCGCCAACTGGGAAATCGACTTGTGGGGCCGGGTCCGCCGTGGCATCGACGCGGCTCAGGCGCGCGCCGAAGCTTCCGCCTCCGACCTCGCCGCCGCGCGCCTCTCGACCCAGGCCCTGCTGGCCCAGACCTGGTTCCAGTGGCGCGCCGTCGAGCGGCAAGAGCAGTTGCTGCAACGCACCCTGGAGGCCGACACGCGCTTCCTGGCCCTGACCCGCGTGCGCCGCGAGGCCGGGGTCGCCTCCGGACTGGATGTCGCTCAGGCGGAGACGCAACTGGGCAGTGTGCGCGGCCAGGTGAGCGAAATCGAATTGCAACGCGCGCAACTCGCCCATGCCCTGGCGGCGCTGCTGGGCGGCGGCGAGCTCGTGCTGGCCGCCACACCTCTGCCGCCAGTACCGGACGCTCCGGCCCTGCTGCCTTCGACCTGGCTGGAACAGCGTCCCGACATCGCCGCCGCCGAACGTCTGGCGGCGGCCGCCAATGCCCAGATCGGCCTGGCCCGCACCGCCTTTTATCCCGTGCTCGACCTGGGGGCGAGCGCCGGATTCCGCTCCGGCGCGCTGGGCAAATTGTTCGACGCGCCCAGCCGCATCTGGTCGCTCGGTCCCAGTCTGGCGCTCGCCCTGTTCGACGGCGGCGCGCGCGACGCGGCGGTGGAACAGGCCCGCGCCGGCTATGACCAGGCCGTGGCGACCTACCGCCAGACCGTGCTGACCGCCTTCCAGGAGGTGCAGGACAACCTCGCCGCCGCCCGTCTCTTGCGGCGCGAAGCCGGGGAACAGGAGCAGGCCCTGGCGGCGGCCCGCCGCGCCCGCGAGATCGCCGAGGACCAATACCGCGCCGGCACTGTCAGCGCCCTCAACGTGATTAGCGCGCAAACCTTGGAACTCGCCGCCGAACGCGGCGCGCTGGACATCCAGAACCGCCGACTCACGGCCAGCGTGCAATTGCTCAAAAATGCGGGCGGGCGAAGCGGCATGGCCGATTAGCCTGGATTCCACCATCGCCGAGGAGTTAATCCTAGAAACGGCCGTTTCTAGGTTAATCGGCAACGGACTGAACAGGCATGGGTTTTGGGACGTGGATGCCGCACCCCGCTGCCGCGCGACGATCGTTGCCAGATAGCGAGGGTGGCCGTCTTAAACAGGGAATAATCGGTTCATGAATCAAGCTTCTCACCTCAACACCCTGTCCACTTGGCTGCGCCAGCGGACACGCCATGTGTGGACCCGGCCCAGACTCTCTTTCGCTGCTTTCGTATTCCTGCTGTTTCTTCTGGTGTCGCCCTACCAAAGCAACCCGGGAGGCGATTTGTTGCTGGCTTTCAATCTGGCGGCGGCCTCGTTCATCGTTTTGACCTTCAGGATGATGTCCCGCTCGACGCCGGCTTCGATACAGCGGCGGGCGGAACAGCAGCGGGAAGGGCGCTGGGTGGTCCTCGCGACCAGCGTGGTGGTCTCTCTCACCACCCTGGTCGCGCTCAGCCTGGAACTGCATACGAAAACGGGCGGTTCGCCGCTACAAGTGCTCTTGTCGGTCAGTACCATCGTGCTGGTGTGGGTGTTCGTGAACACGATATTCACGCTGCACTATGCCCATGACTACTACGGCCAGCATGGCCCCGCGCTGCCCGGCCTGGCATTTCCCGGCAGCGAAGAACCGGATTACTGGGACTTCGTGTATTTCGCCTTCGTGCTGGGTATGACGTTCCAGGTGTCCGATGTCCAGATCACCAGCCGCGCCATGCGCCGGTTCGCGCTGTTGCACAGCCTGCTGGCGTTTTTCTTCAATGTCGTGATCATCGCCCTCACGGTGAACATCATCGCGGGCCTGGGATGACCGCTTGAATCCGCTCACCACGGTCAAGCAGGTTTTGTACCCGCGTCGCCACATCCTGGTGGCGACGTTGAGCCTGGGCCTGTTCGTGATCGCCCTTTGGATGCTGCATCGGGAGTTGGCGCATATCCACTTGTCCGACATCCGTCGCGCCTTCGACCGGGTACCCGCCAGCGGCTTGTTGCTCGCCGCCCTGAGTACCTTGGGCAGTTATTGGGTGCTCACCGGTTACGACGTCCTGGCCCTGCGCCACCTGGGTAAATCCTTGCCTTATCCGCGCGTGGCGCTGACCTCGTTCATCGCCACCGCGGTCGGGCATAACCTGGGCATGGCCATGCTCTCGGCCGGGATGATCCGCCTGCGCGCTTATACGGCAGCGGGACTTTCCGCTACCGAAGTCACCGGCGTGGCGGCCCTGATCGGGCTGACTTTCGGCGTGGGTGTGACGTTCGCCTGTGCCCTGGCCATGTTTCTTGATCCGGTTGAGGCCGGCCTGCTGCTCCACCTGGGGGAAGCGGGCACGCGCATTTTCAGCATCCTGTTGCTGATGCTGGTGGCGCTCTATGTGGGGTTCGGTTTGCTCCGCCGCTCCCCCATCCAGTTGCGCAACTGGCAAATCAGCCTGCCCGGCCCCGGCATCGCTTTGGCTCAATTGCTCCTGTCCGGAGCGGACCTGGCCTGTTCCGCCGCGGCCCTTTACTGGCTGCTGCCCGCTACGGCCGCGGTGTCGTTTCCCATGTTCCTGGGTGTCTATGTCCTGGCCGTTGTGGCGGGCATCATCAGCCATGTCCCCGCCGGGCTGGGGGTGTTCGAGACGGTGCTATTGCTGGCCCTGCCGGACGTGCCCCGAGATGGCCTGCTGGCCGCCATCCTTGCCTATCGTGCCCTTTATTACCTGGTGCCCCTGGCACTGGCGGCGCTGCTCGCGGCCACCAGCCTGGCGCAAGAGCGCCGTGAAAAGCTCGCCGAGGAACTGGATAAAGTTCGTGGGGTGTTCGCCTGGATGGCGCCCATGACCGTCGCGGTCTCGGTCTTCATCACCGGCGCCGTGTTGTTGTTTTCCGGCAGTACGCCCGCGCTGAGCGAGCGCATGGCCCTGCTGCGCGAATTCGTGCCCTTGTCCCTACTTGAACTCTCCCACCTTACCGGCAGCTTCGCCGGCCTGGGCCTGGTGATTCTGGCGCGAGCCCTGTATCGGCGCGTGGATGCCGCGTACCACCTGGCCTTCTGGTTGCTGACGCTGGGCGTGCTGGCTTCCCTGATCAAGGGCCTGGATTACGAAGAGGCCATACTATCCGTGATGGTGCTGGGTATCCTCTGGATGGGGCGCGAAGCCTTCAATCGGCCGGCCTCGATCATGGCGCGCAGTTTTTCACCAGGTTGGTTGCTGACCGTGCTGCTGGTTCTGGTCGCCACCTTCTGGCTGGGGCTGTTTTCCTTCAAGCATGTGAATTACTCCGAGGAGCTCTGGTGGCACTTCGCCTTCAAGGGGGATGCGCCCCGCTCCCTGCGCGCCTCCTTGTTGCTCTTTTTGACGCTGGCCGGGCTGGGCCTGACGCGGTTGTTGCGGCCGGCGCCGCCCGAACCGGCCAGCAACATGGATGCGGAAGACCTGGCGCGAGCCGCGCGCATCGTCGCCGCTGCCCCCGAGACCGAGGCCGCCCTGGCCCTGCTCGGTGACAAGCAGTTGCTGTTCAGCCCCGCTGGAGATGCGTTCATCATGTACCAGGTGCGCGGCTTGAGCTGGATCGCCATGGGTGATCCGGTCGGTCCGGAGTCCGCCCGTGAGGCGCTGGCCTGGCGTTTCCGGGAGATGGCGGACCGTCATGGCGGGCGCGTGGTGTTTTACCAGGTGCAGCCGCAAAACCTGCCGCTTTACCTGGACCTGGGCCTGAGCGCCATGAAACTGGGCGAGGAGGGCGTGGTGCCGCTGCCGGGATTTTCGCTGGAATGTCCAGCGCGCAAGGATTTGCGCCAGGCCCATCACCGCGCGCGGCGGGATGGTCTCAGTTTCGAGATGATGCCGCCCGAAGCCGTGCCGGCGCTCATCGACGAACTCCGGCGGGTCTCGAATAGCTGGCTGGCGGAGAAGCACACGCGGGAAAAGGGCTTCGCCCTGGGCTATTTCCAGCCCGAGTATCTGGCCCACTTCCCCTGTGCCCTGATCCGCGCGCAAGGTCGCATCGTCGCCTTCGCCAATGTCTGGGCCTCCGCCGGACGCCACGAACTGTCCATCGACCTCATGCGCCACCTGCCCGAGGCGCCCAAGGGGGTCATGGACTATCTGTTTGTGGAACTGATGCTCTGGGGCGCCCACGAGGGCTACGCGCAGTTCAATCTCGGCATGGCTCCGCTTTCCGGCCTGGAAAGCCATCCCCTCGCGCCGCTCTGGCACCGCCTGGGCACGCTGCTCTATCAGCAGGGCGAGCACTTCTATAACTTTGAAGGCCTGCGCGCCTACAAGAATAAATTCGACCCCATCTGGCGCCCAAAATATCTCGCCGCCCCTGGTGGAATGGGCTTGCCGACAATTCTGCTGGATGTCGCGGCCTTGATCTCGGGCGGGATCAAGGGGACATTCAGCCGTTGAGGAAAGCCGCATGAAAAACCTGTTTCGCCGTTTGACCGTGACCTGCTCTGCTTTGCTGCTGACATTGTCCGCGCCGAGCCATGCCGCCAGCGGGATCGAAGTGTCCAGCCTGGAGTTCGGCCGCTTCGGCAATATCGTCCTTTACGCGCCCGCCGCCGAACCCGAGCAGGTGGTGCTGTTCATCTCCGGCGACGGCGGCTGGAACCTGGGTGTGGTGGACATGGCGCGGGAGTTGGCGGGACTCGATGGAGCCGGGCTCGCTACCCTGGTCGTGGGCGTCGATATTCGGCACTACCTGAAATCACTGGAGGCGGGGCAGGAAAAATGCGCCTACCCGGCGGGGGACTTCGAGGCCCTGGGGCAGTTCGTACAGAAGAAGCTGGGCTATCGCCAGTTCCATCGGCCGGTTTTGGTCGGCTACTCCTCGGGGGCCACCCTGGCCTACGCCACCCTGGTGCAAGCTCCCGGCGACACCTTCGCCGGCGCGATCAGCCTGGGTTTCTGTCCTGATCTGCTGCTGCGCAAATCGCTGTGCAAGGGCGCGGGCCTGAGCTTCAAGAGCGACGCTAAGCTGGGTCAGATTTTCGACCCCGTCCCCCATCTTGCCGATCCCTGGGTGGCGCTGCATGGCGACCAGGACCAGGTTTGCTCGCTCCCTTCGGCCAGCGACTTCGTCGGCAAAGTCGCGGGGGCCAGCCTGGTCAGTCTGCCCAAGGTGGGCCACGGCTTCTCCGTGCCGCGCAACTGGATGCCGCAGTTCAAGGAAGCGTTTGCGCGCATTGCCCGGCCAGCGGCGTCCACACCCGTCCCGGGAGGGACGAGCGTGGCCGACCTGCCGCTGCGCGAAGTCGCCGCCGGCCAGTCGGGCGACACGCTTGCGGTTTTGTTGACGGGGGATGGCGGCTGGGCCGGCCTGGACCAGGAACTTGCGGCCGCGCTGGCGGCGCGCGGTATCGCCGTGATCGGCTGGGACTCGCTGCGTTATTACTGGACCCCGCGCACACCGGATACGGCCGCTCGGGACCTGGCCCGCATCCTGGCGCATTACCAGGCCGCGCTGAAGCGGAACAAGATCGTGCTCATCGGCTATTCCTTCGGCGCTGATGTCCTGCCCTTTCTGGCCAGGCGACTGCCCGCGGAGTTGAAGGCGCATATCGAAAAAATCGTCCTGTTGGGTCCGGGTCAGCGCGCGCATTTCGAATTCAAACTGAGCGACTGGCTGGGTGGGACGGATGTCGGCCTGGATACCCGCGGCGAGGTTGCCCAACTCTCGGACATTCCCTTGCTGTGCGTGCATGGCAGCGATGAGCATGACAGTCTGTGTCCCGGATTGGGCGTTGCGATGGAGGACCGCATCACGTTGCCGGGCGGCCACCACTTCGATGGCGACTACGCCGGCCTGGCCCACCTGATCCTGAAATCCCTCGCGCCGGCCGTCCCCGCTTCCAGGAATTGAGCGAGGCATAGCGATGGCTCAATACAGGCAGTTTTTTCCCCGGCAGGTCGTGGAGGCGGGCGGCAATCGCTGGGACTGGGCCTTGCTCCCGATCATCCTGGCCGGGTTCGTCCTGCTCGCCTATGGCGCCGAACAGATGGCGCGCCCCTATCAGGTGGGCGAGGTGTTGCCGCTGTCGCTCGATCCGGGCCATCTGCCTTACTACCTGCTGCGCACCACGTTGCGCATGTTCATCGCCCTGGGTATTTCGCTGTTGTTCAGTTGCGTCTTCGCCGTGCTCGCGGCGAAATATCGCGCCGCCGAGAAGGTTATGGTGCCGCTGCTCGACATCCTGCAATCCATTCCCATCCTGGGCTTCCTGTCGATCACCGTCGCCGGCTTCATCGCCCTGTTTCCGGGCAGCCTGCTGGGCGTGGAGTGCGCCGCCATCTTCGCCATCTTCACCTCGCAGGCCTGGAACATGGCGTTCAGCCTGTATCAGTCGTTGCGCTCCGTGCCCGAGGAATTGCGCGAGGCGGCCGAGGTATTCCAGCTCTCCACCTGGCAACGCTTCTGGCGCCTGGAGTTGCCTTATTCGATGCCGGGACTGCTGTGGAACATGATGATGTCGATGTCCGGCGGCTGGTTCTTCGTGGTCGCTTCCGAAGCGATCGCGGTTTCCCATCAGAACATCAAACTGCCCGGCATCGGTTCCTACATCGCCCTGGCGATCGAGGCGCGCGATCTGGCGGCGGTGGGCTGGGCGATCGCCGCCATGCTGATCGGCGTGCTGCTCTACGACCAGTTGTTCTTCCGCCCGCTGCTGGCCTGGGCGGACAAGTTCCGTTTCGAGGAGACCGGCGGCGAAGCGGCTCCCCCCTCCTGGCTGCTGGCCTGGCTGCGTCGCACCGAACGCATTCAGGGCGTCGCGGGCGCGGCGGTGAAACTGCTGGAACGTTCCTTCCCGCTGTTTCGCCGCCGCCACGATGGCACTTCGGTGCGGGCGAACCGGTTGCCGCGTTTCTTTTTCGTGTCCGAGCGAATATGGGACGCGATGATCGCGGCGGCGGCGTTCTATGCGATCTGGACGCTACTCCACTTCATCCATACGGAAGTGGGTTGGGGTGAGGCGGGGCGGGTCTTTTCGCTGGGGCTGTATACCCTGGCCCGGGTGCTGATTCTGATCTCACTGGCGGCCGTGGTCTGGGTGCCGATCGGCGTCTGGGTGGGCCTCAACCCGCGCCTTTCCAGCCGGATGCAGGCGGTCGCCCAGTTTCTCGCCGCCTTTCCGGCCAATTTGTTCTTCCCCATCGCCGTGATGCTGATCGTCCGCTTCCACCTGAACCCGGATGTCTGGTTGTCACCGCTGATGATTCTCGGCACCCAGTGGTATCTGCTGTTCAACGTCATCGCCGGCGCCTCGACCATCCCCGGCGAGTTGCGCGACGCCGCCCGCAACCTGGGGTTGTCCGGCTGGCTGCGCTGGCGCCGCTATCTGTTGCCGGCGATCTTTCCCAGCTTCGTCACCGGCGCCATCACCGCCACCGGCGGTTCCTGGAACGCCAGCATCGTCGCCGAGTACGTCACATGGGGAAATACCACGCTCCAGGCCCACGGTATCGGCAGCTATATCGCCGAAATGACCGCCGTTGGCGATTTCCCGCGCATCGCCCTGGGCATCGGCGTGATGTGCGTCTTCGTGATGGGCCTGAACCATTTTCTCTGGCGTCGTCTGTACCGGATGTCGCAACAACGTCTGCATTTCTGAGCACGAGTCATGGCAAACCCTCTCATCGAACTCAAGGCGGTCGGCAAATCCTTCCGCTCCGCCGGCGGCTCCGCCCGCGCGGTGCTGGATGGCGTCAATTTCACCCTGCGCGGCGGGGAAATCGTCGCGTTGCTGGGTAAATCCGGGTCCGGTAAATCCACCCTGTTGCGCATCATGGCCGGCCTGATTGGCGCGGATACCGGCGAGGTGCTCTACAAGGGCCTGCCGCTGCGTGGTACCGCGCGCGACATCGCCATGGTGTTCCAGTCCTTCGCCCTGTTCCCCTGGCTGACGGTGCGCAAGAACGTGGAGCTGGGGCTGGAGGCGCGCGGCTTGCCGCCCGAGGAACGGGCAAACAAGGCGCGCGCCGCGATCGAACTGATCGGCCTGTCCGGCTTCGAGGGCGCCTTGCCGCGTGAACTGTCGGGCGGCATGCGGCAGCGCGTCGGCATCGCCCGCGCCCTGGTGCTGGAGCCGGAAGTGTTGCTGATGGACGAGGCGTTTTCCGCGCTCGACGTGCTCACCGGCGAGCGTCTGCGCGATGAAATTCTTGATCTCTGGGAGTCCGGCCAGATGCCTACCCAGGCCATGCTGGTGGTTTCGCACAACATCGAGGAGGCGGTGCTGATGGCCGACCGGGTGCTCATTTTCGCCAGTGATCCGGGCCGAATCCGCTGCGAACTGGCGATCGACCTGCCACGCCCGCGTGACACCGAAAGCGTCGCGGTGCGTTCCCTGATCGACGAGGTCTACAGCCTGATGACCGCCGGTGAGGCGCGGCGGCCGGGGCGGCTGAGCGAGAAGGAGGTGAAGCTGAAACTGGGCGACCGGCTTCCCGATGCCGGCGTCGCTCGCATGGAGGGCGTGCTGGAACGGCTCGCCGACGAGCCGTTTCGCGGCCGCGCGGACTTGCCGCATCTGGCTGAAGAGACGGAGCTCGCCGACGACGATCTGCTGCATGTCTCCAGCGCCCTGGCCCTGCTCGGCTTCGCCCAGCTCAGCCAGGGCGACATCCTGATCACTTCCCTGGGCGAACGCTATGTGGCCGGAAGCAAGACTTTGCGCCAGGAGATATTCGGCCAGCAGATCCTGACCCATGTGCCCCTGGTGGCCTACATCCGCCACGGCCTGGAAGAAGATCCCTCCGGCGACCTGCCGGAAAACCTGTTTCTCAAGCTGTTGCGTTTCACCCTGAGCGAGGCCGAGGCGCGGCGCGTGCTGCGCGTGGCGATCGAGTGGGGGCGTTACGGCGAGGTGTTCGAGTTCAATTACACCTCGGGCGTGATCCGGCTCCCGGAAGGCGAGGAAAACATCTCTCAGACAGGTGCCGAGAATGGTCCTGGAAACGGCGCTTGACCACTCGATTTGCTTGAAGCGCGGTCGTCTTTCGAGACCGGCGCCTGTCGGGTTCGGCGACTATGCCCCGCGCTTCTTCTCCACCGCCCACACCGCGGCTTCCACTCGCGAACGCAGGTTGAGTTTGCGTAGCAGGTGTTTGACGTGGACCTTCACCGTGCCTTCGGCGATGTTGAGTTCGCGGGCGATGAGTTTGTTGCTCTTGCCCAGGGAAATCTGTTCCAGGATGCGGCCTTCCTGTTCGGTGAGGCCGGCCTGGTCGGGGTCTTTCGGGCGGTTGTCTTCGCGCAGGGAGTGGGCGAGCAGGCGGGTGAGGCGTTCGGTCAGCGTCACCTGGCCGGCGGCGGCTTCCTTGAGTTTGCCGACCAGTTCCTCCGGGTCCATCTCTTTCAATAGATAGCCGTCGGCGCCGAGGCGCAGGGCGCCGATCAGGTCTTCCGCCTGGTCGGAGACGGTGAGCATCACCACGCGCGGATCGTTGTCCCAGGATTTCAGCACCTTGAGGACATCCAGTCCGCTCATGTCTTTCATGTTCAGGTCCAGAAGCACCATGTCCGGCTCGAGTTGTTTTGCCATATCGATGCCTTCCTGCCCGCTGGAAGCTTCCCCCACGACTTCGAATTGGCCAGCCATCTGCACCAGTTGCATGACGCCACGACGGAACAGGGGGTGGTCGTCGATGATCAGCAGGCGTTGCGGGGCGGAGTCGGTCATGTGAGTGATCCCTTTGGTTTCAATTGGTCTGGAGCAGGATTCGCTTGGTGCTAGTCGCGCCTCGGCTCGGGGTGAACTCCAGCGCCACGCGGGTACCTTCTTCCGGCAGCGCTTCAAAGTTCAGGCGACCATGCAGGGTGCGCGCGCGCTCTTCCATGATGGTCATGCCGTAGTGGTGCGGGTCGGCCGGTTTGACGATGCCTTTGCCATTGTCGTCCACCAGGAGGCGTACCGTGCCTTCCGGTTGGCAGGAGAGGGTAACGCGCGCGAGCGTGGCGTTGGCGTGGTGCAACACATTGGCGAGCGCTTCGCGGACGATCTGCAGGACATGGATTTCCTCGTTGGGCGAGAGCGGGCAGGGGTCCAGCGCCATATCGAGTTCAATCTCCAGATCGCCGCGCTGGGCGAATTCGGCCACGGTCTGTTCCAGCGCGGAATGCAGGTTCTGACCTTCCATCTTGAGACGGAAGGTGGAGAGAAGTTCGCGCAACTGGGTATAGGCGGCGGAGAGGCCGGTACGCAATTCCTCCAGTACCTCGTCGGTGAAGGTGGTCACTCCGGAGCAGGTCGTCATGGCGGCTTTCAGGCGGCTGACCTGGATTTTCATGTAGGCCAGCGATTGCGCCAGGGAATCATGCAGTTCGCGGGCGATGACGGCGCGTTCTTCCAGTAGAGCGACGCGGCGGTTCTGCTCGATACGCCGCTCCGCGCCGATGGCGACGCCGATGTGGCGTGAAAGCGCTTCCAGCAACTGCACCTGCCAGGCATCGAGTTGCTTGCCCTCGGGTATTTCCAGGATCAGCACACCGTACTGGCGCTCGGCGTCGGACAAGGGCAGGGTGAGGTGGCGGTGAAAGTTTTCCGTGATGCTGATGCGGGTTTGCTCGCTGGCGTGGCACCACAGGCATTCCGCCTTGGCGCAGGGGTTGGCGTCACCCACCTGCATGGTGCTGGCCACCGCGCGGCCGCCACTGCCGCCATGCTCGCCCAGGCAGACGATGCCGTGGCCCAGACCGAGCAGTTCCTCGATGTCGCGTAATACCGCCAGATAGGCTTCGCGTCCTGGTGGCGCCCCATGCAGGCGGGCGATGGAGTGGTACAGGAGTTCCAGAGATTGGTTGCTGCGGGTCAGTTCACCTGTTTTCTCCAGCACTCGCTGCTCCATGTCCTGGTAGAGCTTGGACAGATCCTCCGCCATCAGATTGAAGGCGCGTCCGAGTTGGCCCAGCTCGTCTTCTCCGGTGTGGAGGGTGCGCGCGGAAAGATCACCCTGGCCGACACTGGCGGATAACTCCAGCAGGCGCTTCAGGGGTTGCACCAGATGCATATGGATCAGCCAGACGATCAGGAGTACCACCATCACGGTGAGCAGCAGGGCCACGCCCAGAACTATGCGCATGACACGGATTTTCGCCTCGGTGGTGTTTTCCATCTGTTTGACCATGCGGTCGAGGTGGTCGACGAAGCGGGTCATGTCGTCGAGCAGGGCGTTGCGCGCGGCCAGATCGGGATGCGTGGCGCGGCCATCGACCACGGCCTGGAAGCGTGGGCGGATCGATTGCCGCCATTCCTTGAGGGTGTACTGCCAGGTCGTGGTCAATTGTGTGTCACCCACACGTGGCAGCATGGCATGAATGGTCGGGTCGGCCAGTGTGGTCTCGAAGGTATGGATAGCTTTGGCCATGCGCGCCGCGCCATCGCGACCCTCAGGCAAGGGCAACGCGAGATAGAGACTGGCCATGCGCCAGCTCTGCATGCGCAGGCTGCCCGCCCGGTTGATCGCTTCGCCGCTGCCCTGGGTGGATTCCGCCACCAGTCCGGACACCGACATGCCTACGATCGCCAACAGGGCGATCGCCGCGATGGCGCCGCCGATGCGCAGAAGCAGTGAGCTTTGCAGAAGATTCCAGGAAAGGAGCTTGGGGCGGGTTTTGCGCATAGGCGAGTAAGGGTTTGTATCGAGAGGCGAAATTCGGCCAGTTTCGAATAGGGGACCTGCTACTCCTTTTAGTCTTTCGCACAGGTTGAGGAAATACCACCACTGCGCCAGGGCTTATCAAATTAGCGATTTCGACTGCGCGAATTGTATAGATAACAAAGATTTATTCAGTTACCACCCTATCACTTAAGAGGTATATGGCCTACCTCGCCCTGCTCTACCCCCTCTTTCAAGACGGTTTTCATGCGCGGAAACTTCGTCCTATCCATTTCGGACATCACGGTTTTTTGATCTGATGGGAGATGCAATGACGCCACGCTCGCAGCAACAGCTCTCGGTGCTCGTAATGAGTACATTGGCCTTCACGGTGTGTTTCGCCGTGTGGATGATGTTTGCCGTCATCGGTATCCCGATCAAGGCGCAACTCGGTCTTAACGAGACCGAGTTCGGTCTGTTGGTCGCCATGCCGGTGCTGACCGGCGCCCTGGTGCGTCTGCCCCTGGGCATGTGGACCGACAAGTTCGGTGGACGCATCGTATTTTTCGCGTTGATGCTGTCCACCGTCGGGCCGATCTGGATGATCGAATACGCCACCAAATTCTGGCACTTCCTGGTCATCGGCCTGTTCGTCGGTCTGGCCGGTGGTTCCTTCTCGGTCGGCATCGCCTATTGCGCCCGCTGGTATGAGAAGGCGCGCCAGGGCATGGCGATGGGGGTATTCGGCGCCGGCAACTCGGGTGCGGCGCTGACCAAGCTGGTGGCGCCCAGCATCGTCGTGGCCTACGGCTGGACCATGGTGCCCAAGGTGTACGCCGCCGCCATGCTGGTCACCGCCATCCTGTTCTGGCTGTTCACTTATGACGACCCGGCGCACAAGGTGCCGGCCCACGTCACCGTGCGCGAGCAACTCAAGGCGCTGAAAGACCCGGTGGTGTGGAAGTACTGCCAGTACTACTCCATCGTCTTCGGCGGTTATGTGGCGCTGGCGCTGTGGATGACCAAGTACTACGTCACCGAATACGGCTTCGACCTGAAGACGGCGGCGCTGCTGGCGGCCTGTTTCTCCCTGCCTGGCGGCGTGCTGCGCGCGGTGGGTGGCTGGATGTCGGACAAGTATGGCGCCCATCGCGTGACCTGGTGGGTGCTGTGGGTGTCCTGGATCTGCCTGTTCATCATGTCCTACCCGCAGACCGAGTTCACCGTGAAGACCGTGGCCGGCCCGCATACCTACAACATTCACCTCGGCCCGGAAGTCTTTACCGCCCTGCTGTTCACCGTCGGCGTCGCCTTCGCCTTCGGCAAGGCCTCGGTATTCAAGTACATCTCCGACGAGTACCCGCACAACATCGGCGTCATCTCCGGCATCGTCGGCCTCATGGGCGGCCTCGGCGGCTTCCTGCTGCCGATCATGTTCGGCGCCCTGGTCGACCTCACCGGCATCCGTTCCTCGGCCTTCATGCTCATGTATGGCGTGGTCTGGGTGTCGCTGATCTGGATGTACACCACCGAGGTTCGCAAGATGGACCATCTGGTCAAGAGACAGACGCCGGCGGAAGCCGACATCCTGGAATAACCCACCTCAACGCAACGGAGAATCGAGATGAGTACAAACATCAAGAAATGGGATGTGGAGGACCAGAAGTTCTGGGAATCCACTGGCAAGGGCATCGCCAACCGCAACCTGTGGATATCCATCCCCAGCTTGTTGTGCGGCTTCGCCGTCTGGCTGATGTGGAGCATCATCACGGTGCAGATGATCAATGCCGGCTTCCCGTTCAAGCCGGCGGAGTTGTTTACGCTCTCCGCCATCGCAGGCCTGACTGGCGCCACCCTGCGCATTCCCTCCAGCTTCTTCATCCGTATCGCCGGTGGCCGCAACACCATCGTCTTCACTACCGCCTTGTTGATGATTCCGGCCTTCGGTACCGGCGTCGCCCTGCAGGACCAGAACACGCCGTTGTGGGTGTTCCAGTTCCTGGCCTTCCTGTCCGGCTTTGGCGGCGGTAATTTCGCCTCCTCCATGTCCAACATCAGCTTCTTCTTTCCGAAGCGGATGCAGGGCTTGGCTCTGGGTCTGAACGCCGGCCTGGGCAACGCGGGCGTCACCACCATGCAGATCCTGATCCCGCTGGTGATGACCATGGCCATGCTCGGCGCCATGGGTGGCGACCCCGTGGCTCTGGTGCAGCCTTCGGGCAGCCTGATCGGCAAGGAGCCGGCGGGTGCCCTGACCTACATCCAGAATGCCGGCTACGTCTGGCTGTTCCTGCTCGTCCCCCTGGCCGTCATCGGCTGGTTCGGCATGAACAACATCGCCACCGACGAAGTGACCCCGCATCCCGGTAATCCCGTTGGCGCCATGTCCAAGATCACCGGCATGCTGCTGATCGGCTTCCTCACCGCCGCCGCCGGCCTCTACATCATCCTGCCCGCCCCGGTTGGCCTCGCCGCTCCGGGTTGGGCCAAGTGGTTCGTGCTGGCCGGCATCCTGTTCGCCACCGTCATGCTGATGAAGATGATCCCCGGCGACATCAAGCCCAACCTGCAACGCCAGTTCAAGATCTTCGGCAACAAGCACACCTGGGTGATGAGCATCATCTACACCATGACCTTCGGCAGCTTCATCGGCTACTCGGCGGGTTTTGCGCTGGCGATCAAGGTGATCTTCGGTTTCACCCACGTGATGGGTCCGGAAGGCGTGATGGTTCATACCGCCGTCAACCCCAATGGCCCCAGCGCCTTGATGTATGCCTGGATGGGCCCCTTCATCGGCGCCCTGATCCGTCCCATCGGCGGCTGGATCGCCGACAAGGTGGGTGGCGCCAAGGTGACCCAGTTCACCACCATTGTCATGGTGGGTGCCGCTCTGGGCGTTGCCTACTACATGAAGGCCGCCTACCAGTCCGCCACGCCGGAAGAGTTCTTCATGCCCTTCTTCCTGCTGTTCCTGGTGCTGTTCGCCATGTCCGGCATCGGTAACGGTTCCACCTTCCGCACCATTTCCCAGGTGTTCCCGAAGGAACAGGCCGGCCCGGCCCTGGGTTGGACCTCGGCGGTAGCCGCTTACGGCGCGTTCATCATTCCCCAGGTGTTCGGCGAGCAGATCAAGGCTTCCACCCCGGAAAACGCCCTCTACGGCTTCGCCATTTTCTACATGGTCTGCCTGGTGTTGAACTGGTGGTACTACCTGGGCCCGAAGGCAGAGTTCAAGAACCCGTAATCCCATAGGTTGGGTTAGGCGCGGATTTCGCGCCGCAACCCAACACAACCTGGCAAGGACGTTGGGTTACGCGACCAATTCGCTAGCCCAACCTACGAAACACGCAAGGAGCTAAACAATGAGTCACTTTCTCGACCGCCTGACCTACTTCACCCACCCGCGCGAGCCGTTCTCCGGCGATCACGGTGTGATGACCATCGAAGACCGCAAATGGGAAGACGCTTATCGCAACCGCTGGCGCCATGACAAGGTGGTGCGTTCCACCCACGGCGTGAACTGTACCGGCGGCTGTTCCTGGAAGATTTTTGTCAAGAACGGCCTGGTGTCGTTCGAGATGCAGCAGACCGACTACCCACGTACCCGCGACGACCTGCCCAACCATGAGCCGCGCGGCTGCCAGCGTGGCGCCAGCTTCTCCTGGTATCTGTACAGCCCGCACCGGATCAAGCATCCGATGATTCGTGGCCGCCTGCTCGACCTGTACCGGGCCGAGCGCAAGACCGGCAAGGATCCGGTGGAAGCCTGGGCAGCCATTCAGGCCGACCCGGCCAAGCGTCTGAAATACACCAGCGTGCGCGGCCTCGGCGGCTTCGTGCGGACCAACTGGGACGAAATCACCGAAATCGTCGCCGCCGCCAACGTCTACACCATCAACAAGTGGGGCCCGGACCGGATCTACGGTTTCTCGCCGATTCCCGCCATGTCGATGATTTCCTACGCCGCCGGTTCGCGTTACCTCAGCCTGATCGGCGCCGCCTGCGGTTCCTTCTATGACTGGTATTGCGACCTGCCGGCCGCCAGCCCGCAGACCTGGGGCGAGCAGACCGACGTGCCGGAAGCGGCCGACTGGTACAACTCGACCTACCTGATCATCACCGGCGCCAACCTGCCGATGACCCGCACGCCCGACGCGCACTTCGCCATCGAGACCCGCTACAAGGGCACCAAGATCGTGTCGATGGCGCCGGACTACGCCGAATATGTGAAGTTCGCCGACCTCTGGATGCCGGTCAAGCAGGGTACCGACTCCGCCGCCTTCCTGGCCATGGGCCATGTCGCCCTGCGCGAGTTCTATATCGACAAGCAGATTCCTTACTTCCAGGAATACGCCCGCAAGTACACCGACCTGCCGATGCAGGTGGTCCTGCGCGAGCACGAAGGTGGCTACGTTACCGACCGCAACCTGCGCGCCTCCGACCTGGGTGGCATGAATGAAACCAACAACCCCGAGTGGAAAACCATCGTCTGGGACGAGATGTCCGGCGCTTTCGTGGTACCCAACGGCTCGGTCGGTTTCCGCTGGGGCGAAGAAGGCAAGTGGAACCTGCTGGAGAAGCAGTCCAACCAGGCCGACATGCGCGCCGAACTCACCTGCCAAGGCAAGGATGGGGTGGAAATTGTCTCGGTGGCCTTCCCCCACTTCACCGAGGATGAGCCCGATCTGCTTTCGCGCAACGTGCCCGCGCGCCGGGTGAAACTGGCCGACGGCAGCGAAGTATTGGTGACTTCGGTGTTCGATCTGCAAATCGCCCAGTACGGTATCGACCGCGGTCTCGGTGGCGGTAATGTCGCCAGTTCCTACGAGCAGGCCGACGTCGCTTACACCCCGGCCTGGGCCGAGAAGGTCACCGGCGTGAAGCGCGCCGATCTGATCCGCACCGGGCGCGAGTTCGCCGACAACGCCGCCAAGACCAAGGGCAAGTCCATGGTCATCATGGGCGCGGCGATCAACCACTGGTATCACAACGACCTGTCCTACCGTTCGATCATGAACCTGCTGCATATGTGCGGTTGCGTCGGCCAGAGCGGTGGCGGCTGGGCGCACTACGTCGGCCAGGAAAAGCTGCGTCCGCAGGCCGGCTGGGCGCCGATCGCCTTCGGTCTCGATTGGCACCGCCCGCCGCGCCACATGAACTCCACTTCCTACTGGTATTTCCACACCGACCAGTGGCGCTACGAGGCGGTCAAGGCCGACGACTTGCTGTCTCCCGCCGGCAAGAACCGCAACAAGGGTTACAGTCTGGCCGACTACAACGTGGCCGCCACCCGCATGGGCTGGCTGCCGTCGGCGCCGCATTTCAACCGCAACCCGCTGGAACTGGCCGCCGAGGCCACCAAGGCCGGCGCGACCGACGAAGCCGGCGCGGCCAAGTACATCGCCGAGCAACTCAAGTCCGGCGCGCTCGATGTGTCCTTCGCCGACCCGGACAACCCGGTCAACTGGCCGCGTAACCTGATCGTCTGGCGCGCCAACCTGATCGGCACTTCCGCCAAGGGCCACGAGTACTTCCTCAAGCACCTGCTGGGCGCCCAGAACGGCGTCATGAGCGAAGGCGGCGACGGCAACAACTGCAAGGAAGTGAAGTGGCACGAGAAGGGCCCGACCGCCAAGCTGGACCTGATGGTGGACATCAACTTCCGCCTCAATTCCACCGGCGCCTACTCCGACATCATCCTGCCCACCGCGACCTGGTACGAGAAGCACGACCTCAACACCACGGACATGCACCCCTTCATCCACCCGCTGAGTGAAGCGGTGAGCCCGGGCTGGGAGTCGAAGTCCGACTGGCAGATCTTCAAGCACCTCGCCAAGGCCTTCTCGAAACTGGCCGCCAAGCACCTGGGCACCCGCAAGGATCTGGTGGCGCTGCCGATGCAGCACGACTCGGCCTTCGAGATGGCGCAGCCGCTGGGCCAGGTGAAGGATTGGAAGCGCGGCGATTGCGAGCCGATCCCCGGCAAGACCATGCCGCTGATCAAGCTGGTGGAGCGCGATTTCGCCAGCACCTACAACAAGTTCATCGGCCTCGGCCCCCTGATGCTCAAGCTCGGCAACAACATCAAGGGCATCGACTGGAATACCGATCAGGAATACGCGGAACTCGCCAGTCTCAATCGCACGGTGAAGGAGCCCGGTGTCTCGCAAGGCATGCCGTCCCTGGAAGAAGATATCGCGGTGTGCGATTCGGTGATGCGCATGGCGCCGGAAACCAACGGCGAGGTGGCCCACAAGTCGTGGTCCGCCCTGTCGAAGAAAACCGGTATCGACCACCACCACCTCTATGCCGGTCGCCACGAGGACAAGATCACCTTCCGCGACATCCAGGCGCAGCCGCGCAAGATCATCACCGCGCCGACCTGGTCCGGGATCGAGTCGGAGCATGTGTCCTACACGGCGGGCTACACCAACATCCACGAGCACATCCCGTTCCGCACCCTGACCGGTCGCGCCCACTTCTACCAGGATCACGAGTGGTTCCTCGACTTCGGCGAAGGCTTCTGCACCTTCCGGCCGCCGGTGGACATGAAGGCCAAGGAAAAGGTGCCGGCCAGCGTGATGAAGAAACCGCACCTGACGCTGTCCTGGATCACCCCGCACTCCAAGTGGGGCATCCACTCCACCTATCAGGACAACCTGCGCATGCTCAACCTGTTCCGCGGCGGCCCTTATGTGTGGATCTCCGAGGACGACGCGAAGTCGGTGGGCATCGCCGACAACGACTGGGTCGAGGCGATCAACGCCAACGGCGCCACCATGGCCCGCGCGGTGGTCTCGCAGCGTGTTCCCCGCGGCATGGCGATGATGTACCACGCCCAGGAAAAGAACGTGAACGTGCCCGGTAGCCCCTCAACCGGCAAGCGCGGCGGCATTCTCAACTCGGTCACCCGGGTCATCGTCAAGCCCACCAATATGGTCGGTGGTTATGTGCAACTCGCCTACGGCTTCAACTACTACGGCACGGTGGGCTGTCAGCGCGACGAAGTGGTTGTGCTGCACAAGGTCGAGGATCAGAACATCGACTGGCTGGAGCGGCCACTGACGCCGGAACGGGAAGCGCAGTTGAACCCCCCGGGTATCGGGCAGAAGTAGTTTTTTTCTCCCTCCCCCATGACTGGGGAGGGGATTCAAAGGGTTTAACCGCCAGGGTTCAGAGGTTACGGGTCTCATGGCTGGGTCGTCGCTTCCCGAGGGCCTTGGTGGTTAACAAGAATTTGTAGGAGCGCCTAGCGGCGTGAATTTGCGGTGATCGCGGCCACGGCCGCTCCCACAAGGAGATTGAAATGAAAGTCAGAGCGCAATTCGCATTCGTTTTCAACCTGGATAAATGTATTGGTTGCCACACTTGTTCGGTTACCTGCAAGAACGTGTGGACCAACCGCAAGGGCGTCGAGTACGTCTGGTTCAACAACGTCGAATCCAAGCCCGGCATCGGCTATCCCAAGGACTGGGAAGATCAGAAGAAATGGCGCGGCGGCTGGGAATTGAAAGACGGCAAGCTGCAACTGAAATCCGGTTCCAAGCTGGCACGGTTGGCCAATATCTTCGCCAACCCGGACATGCCGGAAATCGACGATTACTACGAGCCATTCACCTTCGATTACGCGCATCTGCAGAACGCGCCGCTGTCTGAAGCCGCGCCCACCGCGCGTCCGGTGTCACAGATCACCGGCGACAAAATGGAAAAGATCACCTGGGGCCCGAACTGGGAAGATGACCTTGCCGGCGAGTTCGAGAAGCGCTCCAAGGACAGCAACATGCACAACCTGGAGAAGGAGATCTACAAGCAGTTCGAGAACACCTTCCACATGTATCTGCCGCGGATCTGCAATCACTGCATCAACCCGGCCTGCGTTGCTTCCTGCCCGTCCGGTTCGCTGTATAAGCGCGAGGAAGACGGCATTGTGCTGGTGGACCAGGACAAGTGCCGCGGTTGGCGCATGTGCATCTCCTCCTGCCCGTACAAGAAGGTGTTTTACAACTGGGAATCGGGCAAGGCGGAGAAGTGCATCGGCTGTTACCCACGCGTCGAATCCGGCATGCCGACGGTGTGCTCAGAGTCCTGCGTCGGCCGCATCCGCTACAACGGCATCATGTTGTATGACGCCGACAAGATCGAGGAACTGGCATCGGTCCCCAACGAGCAGGACTTGTATCAGGCCCAACTCGACATCTTCCTCGATCCGAATGATCCCGAGGTCATCAAGCAGGCTCGTCTCGACGGTATCCAGGAAGACTGGATCATCGCCGCGCAGAAATCGCCCATCTACAAGATGGCGGTGGACTGGAAGATCGCCTTCCCGATGCACCCCGAATTCCGCACCCTGCCCATGGTCTGGTACGTGCCGCCCCTGTCGCCGGTGCAATCGCACATCGACCAGGGCGGGCTGTCCTCCGATCCGGGCAGCGTCATCCCCCCGGTGGAAAATCTGCGCCTGCCGGTGAAATACCTGGCCAACCTGCTTACAGCGGGGAAGGAAGCGCCCATCGTCTCCGCCCTGAAACGGATGATCGCGATGCGCGCTTACCAGCGTTCGATCCACGTCGAGGGCAAGGCGGATACGCGCGCACTGGACGAGATCGGCATGAGCGAGGAGATGGCGCTGGAGATGTATCGCTACCTGGCTATCGCCAATTACGAAGACCGCTTCGTGATCCCTTCCGGCCACGAAGAAGTCCGACTGGAAGATTTCTATGCCTTCCAGGGCCAGAACGGCTTCACCTTCGGTAACGATTCCTCGCCCGGCATTTCCGCGAATTCCCTGTTCCCCGAGCGGCGCAAGGAAACCGTGGAATCCCGCGATCCGGCCCCGTCCTCGGACGAGCGTTAAGGAGAACACCATGTTCTACAAAGTTTTATCCAAACTGCTCGATTACCCGGATGAGGCCCTGATCGAGGCCATCCCGGAACTGCGTGTTGAAATAAAGCGCGGTTTCGAGGCCGCCGAATGGCTGGTGCTGGATCGCTTCTTCAATCATCTGGAGAGCCTCGACCTGACCGAGATGCAGGCGGCGTATGTGCAGACCTTCGATCTCACGCCGGAACATGCCCTGAATCTCACCCACCACTTGTTCGGCGACGACAAGAATCGGGGCCCGGCGCTGATCGACTTGTCCGTGTTCTACAAGGAATATGGCATGGAGATGCTGTCAAATGATTTGGCGGCGAATGAAGGGGCCAGCAACGAGATTCCGGACTATCTGCCGTTGATGCTGGAGTTCTCGGAAATGCTCTCGGCGGACGAGGCGCGCATCTTCATGTCGCAGTGGGCCAAGATACTGAACCAGCTCGCCAGCAACCTGGAAGAAGCGCTAAGCCCCTACGCCCCCCTCATCCGCCTCGTCGAACAACGCAGCCTGCTGGTCAAGGCCGCTGCCTGAAAGGAGTACAGATCATGGACCTGCATCAAATCCTCTTTGGGGTATACCCCTATCTCTGTCTGGTTACCTTCGTACTGGGTAGCTGGATTCGTTTCGACCACGAGCAATACACCTGGAAAAGCGATTCCAGCCAACTGCTCTCCAAGAGCGGCATGCGCCTGGCAAGCAACTTTTTTCACATCGGGGTGATCGCCATTTTCTTCGGCCACTTCGTTGGCTTGCTGACTCCGCATGGTGTGTTCAGGGCGCTGGGTGTCTCCGACATGGCGCACCAGGGTATTGCCATCCTGGCCGGCGCGATCTTCGGTACGCTGGCGCTGATCGGTGGCGTCATCCTCTGGATGCGCCGCATGTTCAACAAACGGGTGCGCGCCGCCAGTCGCTGGATGGACATCAATATCCTGGGCTGGATACTGCTTACCCTGATGATGGGCCTGTCCACACTGCCGGTATCTGTCGGCCACGCTGAACATGGCGACGCCACCGTGATGCTGCGTCTGGCTGAATGGGTGCAAAGCGTGGTTACGCTACAACCCAACCCGGAACTCCTGCGTAACGTCGATACCGTTTACAAGATGCATCTCTTCCTGGGGATGAGCGTGTTCCTGTTCTTCCCGTTCACCCGTCTGGTTCACATCTGGAGCGCGCCGTTCGGCTACCTGTTCCGCGCCTACCAGGTCGTTCGCGCCAAGCGCCCCGCGTAACAACAGCGGTGTTCAGTTCACCCGGCCGGCCACGGCCGTCCGGGCTGAATTGACAAAGGTCATGGTCGGGTTTCCGGTAAAAGTTGACCATGCTTACCAGAGCAATCTATTCAAGTATTTTTGTCAACCGATTTGAATTGCAGGAGGCCATCATGCGTTTCGACCCGAAAGCTGCCTTGCACGTTAAAAAAGTCAACTACCGGGAAGATGCCCGCGACAGCACCAGCCCCTACGCCATCTACACCTGCTCGGTGCTGGTCGATGGCCAGGAAGTACTGACCGACCAGGAAGGCTACATTCTCGACATGGACGCCTGGAGCGAGGGCTTCGCCCGCGCCCAGGCCGACAAGGAAGGTCTTGTGCTGACTGACGAGCATTGGCAGGTGATTCACTTCATCCGCGAGTTCTACGAGGAGCACAGCGTCCAGGCCCAGGTCCGTGACATGGTCAAACACTTCCGCGAGGTCTGGGGGCCTGAGCACGGCAATAGCCGTTACCTGCATGACATCTTCCCGATGGGTGGCCCTCAGAAACAGGGCAACCGTGTCGCCGGGGTGCGCAAGACCAAGGGCGAGCACTGATCCACCTTTGATAGAACCAAAGAAAAACGGGCCTTTGTGGCCCGTTTTTCTTTGGTTAGCCGGATCCAGGTATCAGATCCCTCGCAGTGGAGTTACTGGCAAACCTGCTGCATGCTGAAGGAGAGCAGATTGGTGCTGTTGATGGCTTCCATGCCACTGGAAATCAGCCAACGCAGCGCCTTGGTCGGAGGAGGGGTGATGCCAACCAGTTCGGTGGGGCATTTGAACGTCAGAACATACAGTGGCCTTTCGCCGGTCGGATAGACTTTTGTGATGCTCGGGAGGATGTCTATGTCCGGTGAGGGCAGGTGGGGCTCGGGCAGGTAATCCCGCAAACTGTTGAATATCAGGCGCAGGTCGGTGGCCGCGGCAGCGTTGGAGGTGGTGGCTGTTTGATTGTATGCCGCCTGGCTGGGCAGGCTGACTGAAGGCAGCGAGGGCAGTGAAAACAGCAGGCCACTGAATAGCAGACTGAGGCTTTCAGCCGGGTTGAACGCGGTAAATGGCTGATTGTAGGTCGTGTTGTAGGCCGCGTTGTAGGCCAGATAGGGGTTGCGTGATCTCGCGATGATCGTGTCAGCCTTCCGCGCTGGAGCTTGCCCGCTGGCAGCGCTTCCGGTATCCCATGGATTGCTGGATGGGGCCTTCTGAGCCACCACCGGGGCTATCTGAACCACTGCCGGTGCCTCCTGAGCAACTACCGGGGTGCTGGCCGCGGTGGAGGTCAGCGTCAGCGATTTGGCCAAGACCAACGGGGCGGTCGGCGCGGCTGCTGGCCTCTTGGGAGAATCGGAACTCGGTACGCTGGCCGTTGCCACGATGGTGGCGGCAACGACGGGAGTGGGAACGGACGCGATGCTGGCAGTGGTTATGGCGGCGGGCAAATAGATATTCGCTTTCGCAACAACGGGTGCCGTTGAGCTGGGCAGATACGCATTCTCGGCAACGACCGGCGGAACTACGCTGGCTGGCGCCTGGGCGACAGGTTTTGCCAGGCTGTGATATCTCTTGGTCTTTTTCTGCGCGGTTTTCGCTTTTCTGAAAGATTTCTTGGCTTTCTTGGGTGTGGCGCCAGTTGAGGACTTGTTCAGTTCTTCGTTAGCTTGTGCATCGCTGCTCAAGGCCGCGCCACTGTTGAGCAAAGCAACGGAGGCGATGAGTAGGCAACTCAGAAGTTGAGGGAATGCTTTCATTTGGCCGTCCTTGAAAAATCGGTGGTCCGACGCTTTTTTCGACTGCCGCCGGAGTGAGTCTGACATATTGCATCAAAATGACCCTTCTGAGCCGTATGGGTTCCCCGTGTGGTTGATATGACTCAATAGATAACGATAGATTTTGCAACAAAGGGCATGATTTCCACTCTTCAGTTACCAAGACTCGGCACGGCAACCCGTGGTATCACATACAAGATAGCCGCCGACCAAGTCGTACCAGTCCGGCAACACCCAACGCTCGCAGAGGTGGCCATCGATACTGTGAGTGTGGTGCGCGGGTCGATGGGTGTGGCCATGGATGATGCGACTGACTCCATGGTGCCGGAATGCCGCCGCGATGGCTTCCGGGTTTACATCCATGATTTCCGGGCGCTTTCCGGCCTTGTCCAGTTCGCTGCGTTCACGCAAGGCGGCGGCGATGGCGTGGCGCTCCATCAGGGGTTTGTCGAGAAAATCGGCGCGCCAGGCCGGTTCCCGTATCCGGGCACGGAGAGCCTGATATTGCGTGTCGTCCGTGCACCAGGCGTCGCCATGCGCGAGCAGGGTGGCGGTGCCATATAGATCAATGCGGGTGGGGTCTTGCAGCAATGTCAGGCCGGCTGCGCGGGCCAGGCCGGGGCCGACGAGGAAGTCGCGGTTACCTGGTAGGAAGAAGATGGGGACGCCGTTCTTCGCGACGCGTTTCAGGTCAGCAGCGACCTCGGCATGGAACGGCAGGGTAAGGTCGTCGTCGCCAACCCAGGCGTCGAACAGATCACCCAGGAGGTAGAGCGCGCCGGCGTCTGGGGCGCGTTGCGCCAGAAAGCGCCGGAACGACTCGGCTGGGCCGGGGCGTTCCGGGGTGAGATGCAGATCGGAAAGAAACAGGGTGGCCGAAGCCACTTGTGACATGGCGGTGTTCAGTCCTCCACAACCTCGGCCGTTTCGATGATGACGTTGTCCACCGGCACATCCTGGTGGCCCGCGCGCATGCCGGTGCGCACCTTGCGGATGCGCTCGACGGTGTCCTGGCCTTCGCTGACGTGGCCGAACACGCAATAGCCATAGCCCTGGGCGGAAGGCTCGCGGAAGTTGAGGAAATCGTTGTTCGAGAGGTTGATGAAGAACTGGCTGCTGGCGGAATCAGGGTTGGGGGTGCGCGCCATGGCGATGCTGTAGGCGACGTTCTTGAGGCCGTTATCGGCTTCGTTCTTGATCGGCGCGCGGGTGTCTTTCTGTTCCATGTCGGCGGTGAAGCCGCCGCCCTGGATCATGAAACCGTCGATCACACGGTGAAAGATGGTGCCGTTGTAGTGGCCGTCGCGCACGTATTGCACGAAGTTGGCGACCGTCTCGGGGGCGGCTTTTGCGTCCAGTTCCAGGGTAATGGGTCCGAAGTTGGTTTGCAGTTTGATCATGGTGTGGGCTCGGTTGGGTTGCTTGGAGGCGGCGGATTTCGGTGCCGCGTGGCTCGCGGCGGTGAAAGAGAGCAGGCAAAAAGCCAGGATGAAGCGAATCAGGTTTCGGGTCGGCATGAGGTCAGCGTTGCGCGAGTCGGGTGGGCAATTCCGAGGTCTTTTCCATGACGATGCGCCAATGGCCCGCGTCCAGTTGCCAATAGAGGCGTTTGCGGCTGACGCTGGAAAGCCGGTCGCTGCTGTAGCGCTGGGTGAATTCGGCATAGGCCATGGGTTTGCCATCCTCAACGCCCGGGTAGAGGAACAGGCTGACGTCTTCCAGCTCCACCTTGATCCAGGTTTTGTCGGTGATGTTGCGGCGTTTGTTTTCCGACCAGGCGCGGCCTTCGCCATTCAGGAAGTCGCTGGCGTAATGGCCCAGGAAGCGATCAGCTTCACGTTCCTGCCAGCTTGTCTGCCAGGACTGGAGTTGTGCCAGCAGGTCGTTTCTGGCCTGTTCCCAGGTTTCGCGGTCGATCCAGTCGGTGCGTTCGGCCAGCACGACCGGTGTGGCGCCCGGCTGTACCCAGCGGCTGATTTCCTTCAGGTCGGGATTGGTCACCACCACGCAGCCGTCGCTGGAACGGGGCGGGCGGCTATAGGTGTCGGAAGGTACGCCATGCAGCCAGATGCCATGGCCGCTACGGCCCTGGGAGCGGTCCCATTCGTTCGGGTAATCCAGTGGGAAGGCGCCGATGCCATAGAGATCGGCGAGACTGTTGCGCGGCAGCTCCCGCGCGATCTGATAGATGCCCATCGGCGTGCGTTTGTCGCCTTCCGTGCGCTTGTCGGTGCCGTTCTTGCCGATGGTCATATAGAAGTCGGCTTTCAGGCGCGGCTCGCCATTCACATTCTCGAACAGATAGAGGCGGGCGCGCGAGGCGTCGGCGAGCAGGGCGTATTTCTGTTCCGTCGCGAGTTGCAGTATCTGGCGCGGCAGAAGGGTCGGGTCGGGTTGGTCGATATAACGCAGCAGGCGCACGCGCGCTTCATCGCGCAGATCGGACAACGATTGCGCGGAAGTCGCCGAGCGGGATGTCATCGTGCCGATCCCGGAAAGTGGGCGCGAACGCGCCATCAGCAGATCGCCCTTGATAAGGTGGGCAAGCTTGAAGTCGGGACGCAGCGAGATGACCCGGTTGACTTCCCGCAGGGCGTCATCGAGGCGGTTGCTGCGGATGTCCTGTAGCGTTTTGGCGATCAGACCATCGGGCGAGGGCAGATAGCGCGCCATGTCGGCGCTGGCCACCATGATGGGCACCTCGCTGTTGGCTCCGGCCAGACCGGGCAGCGCGGTCAGCAGAACCAGTGCGAGCGTGGATAGCCATTTGCCCATGTGTTTCAACGCTCCTCGACGATTTTCCAGGCGTCACCCTGCTTTTCCAGGACCAGGGTTTTCTTGCCCTTATCTTTATAGGTGTTGGAGGTGTAGCTCTGAGTGAAACTGACTTGGGCGGTGTCGCCTTGCAGCTTGATCCTGATCCGGTCCAGTTCCACCTTGATGAATTCGGGGCGGGTGACACGGGCTTTCCGCTCCGTTTCCCATCCCGCGCGATCGCCCCCGCCGGGCACCTTGAAGTCCTTGCCGTAGAAGGCCAGATAGCCTTCGGCATCGCGCTGGCTCCATACATCGGCCCAGGCATGGACGGTGCGTTCAATCTCCGCGTTGGGATCAAGCGCCACAGCGGCTACTTCGGCGGGCTTGCTCGTCACAACAGGTGCGGCCTGGGGCTTCGCGGCCTCCTCCACCTTGGCGGAGGTGGCGGGTGGCGTCGGGCGGACCGGTTCGGCCGATGCGCTGGTGGCCTGCGCGAGCTGGCTGGTTTTCGTCGCGCTGGCCTTGACTGGCGTCTTGCTCTTGCCCGCGTCCAGCATCTGAGCCGGGCTGAACAGGTCGCGGATCATCGCCAGCTTGGTCAGCGCCGAAGTGTTCGATTTGTCCAGTTGCAAGGCCTTGTCGTAGGACTGCGAGGCCATCTTGGCGTAAATATCACCCAGATTCTCATGCGCGGTGGCATAGCTGGGATGCGTGCGGATGGCCATTTCCAGGCTGGTCTTGGCGCGATCGTACTGGGCCTGCGCGGCATATAGCACGGCCAGGTTGTTGTAGGGTTCGGGCAATTCCGGGTAATCCTCGGTGAGGTCGGAGAAGACCTTTACCGCGTCGTTGTAGCGGTTCAGTTCGGTGAGGATCAGGCCCTTGAGGAAGCGCCCCTGGGCATCTTTCGGATTGGTGGCCAGGAAGGCGTTCACCTTCTCCAGCGCGGCGGTATTGTTACCTTTTCGGAAAGCCTGGTTGGCGTCCTGGACATTGGGCGCGGCGGCAAGTGCCGCCGCGGGAAGCCAGGCAAGAAGGAGGGCGATGGGTAAGACGCGGGAGAAACGGGATGTGACCATGTGTGCTAAGCTTTTCGCGGTTTTGCGGGTGATGGAGAGAGCCTCCAGACCGCGCGAATTCTAGCCCCCGCAGGGCACATTTCAAAATTACTCCCTCGTCTTTCCCCCCTTCCGATCAAGCCATGAGCGATCCCGCACCCGTTCAGCATTTCATCCGTTCCATCATCGAAGCCGATCTGGCCAGTGGCAAACATGCCGCTATCGCTACCCGCTTTCCACCCGAACCCAACGGCTATTTGCACATCGGCCACGCCAAATCGATCTGCTTGAACTTCGGCCTGGCCCTCGATTTCCAGGGCACCTGCAACCTGCGCTTCGACGACACCAACCCGGAAAAAGAGACCGAGGAATATGCCATCGCCATCCAGGAAGACGTGCGCTGGCTCGGCTTCGAGTGGAACGGCGAGGTGCGCTGGGCCTCCGACTATTTCCAGGCGCTGTATGACTACGCGGAAGAGTTGATCGGCAAGGGCCTGGCCTATGTCGATGACCTGACGCCCGAGGAAATGCGCGAATATCGCGGCACACTGACCCAGCCGGGGCGGGCAAGCCCCTGTCGCGGCCGTACCCCGGCGGAAAACCTCGACCTGTTCCGGCGTATGAAGGCGGGTGAATTCGCCGATGGTTCGCGCACCCTGCGCGCCAAAATCGACATGGCCAGCCCCAATATCAACATGCGCGACCCGGTGATCTACCGGATCAAGCGCGCGCACCACATTCGCACCGGCGACCAGTGGTGCATCTACCCGATGTACGACTACACCCACTGTATTTCGGACGCGCTGGAGCGCATCACCCATTCCCTGTGCACCCTGGAGTTCGAGGACCACCGCCCGCTCTACGACTGGGTGCTGGATCAGCTCTCGGTGCCCTCGCACCCGCGCCAGATCGAGTTTTCGCGCCTGGAACTGCACTACACCGTCACCAGCAAGAGAAAGCTCAACCAGTTGGTGATGCAGCACCATGTCGATGGCTGGGACGACCCGCGCATGCCCACCATCCACGGTATGCGTCGGCGTGGTTACACCCCGGCCGGCATTCGCGAATTCGCCCGCCGTATCGGTGTTTCCAAGAGCGACAATGTGATCGACATGGCCGTCCTGGAAGGCTGCATCCGCGAAGACCTGGAAGCCAAGGTGCCGCGCGTGATGGCCGTGCTCAACCCGCTCAAGGTCGTGCTGAACAACTATCAGGAAGGCGTGACCGCCGCGCGCAGTGCCGGCTTCCATCCCAACCACCCGGAATTCGGCGAGCGCGAAGTGCCGATCAGCCGCGAAATCTGGATCGAGCGGGACGATTTTTCCGAAACCCCGCCCGCCGGCTGGCAGCGTCTCGCCCCCGGCGGCGAAGTGCGCCTGCGCTACTCCTACGTCATCAAGTGCGAAGAAGTGGTGAAGGATGCCGCCGGCAATATCGTCGAGCTGCGCTGCGGCATCGACCATGAAACCCTGGGCAAGAACCCCGTGGGCCGCAAGGTGAAGGGCGTCATCCACTGGGTTTCCGCCGCGCATGCGTTGGCGATAGAAGCGCGCTTGTATGACCGCCTGTTCCTCGACGCGGAACCGGACAGCCACAAGGACCGCGACTTCCTGGAATTCCTCAATCCCGAATCCCTGAAAGTGGTGAATGGCTGGGCGGAAGCCTGTGTTGCTCATGCCGAACCGGAAACCCGCTATCAGTTTGAACGCCTCGGCTACTTCTGCGCCGACCGCTTCGACCACGGTGTGGGCACCCCCCCCGGCGTGCGCCTGGCTTTCAATCGCACCGTGACGCTGAAGGATTCCTGGAGCAAGTAACTTGGTAGGAGGCCTGCTTGCGGGCTGAACCAAGCACGATCTGGCACCCACGCTCCGCCGTGGGAACGAGGGGGCAGTGACAGAGAGGCGATCTGGCAGGTTTGATCCCGCGCGTGACCGGGCAGATCACGATGTGTATATTGCGTACGTATATCGCACGAGGCATCCATGACCACCAGCACCGTATTTACCAACAACCGCACCCAGGCGGTGCGCCTGCCGGCGGAGGCGCGGTTTCCCGAGTCCATCAAGAAGGTGGATGTCCGCGTGCTGGGGCAGGAACGCATCATCGCGCCCGCCGAGCGGGCCTGGGACAGCTTCTTTCTTCAGACGGGAAAGGTGAGCGACGACTTCCTGCCCGAGCGCGCCGGCCAGGAGCAGGAAGAGCGGGAGATGTTGTAGGCCGTGCTCAAGTATCTGCTCGACACCAACATCGTCATCTACGTGATCAAGCGTCGCCCTCTGGAATTGCTGGAAGTCTTCAACCGCCACCAGGGGCATATGGCCGTGTCCGCCATCACGGTGGCGGAACTGGCGCATGGCGTGGAAAAAAGCCAATTTCCGGAACGCAATCTGGCGGTGGTGGAGGATTTCCTCAGCCGTCTCGCCGTGCTTCCTTACGCCGGCGAAACCGCCTGGCATTACGGCGCCATCCGCGCCGCGCTGGAAAGAGAAGGGCGTTGCATAGGCGTCAATGACCTCCATATCGCCGCCCAGGCTCGCAGCCAGGGCTTGATCCTGGTGACCAACAACTTGCGGGAATTCGAGCGCGTTCCCGGACTATTGCTGGAAAATTGGGCCGTGGCTTCCTAGAACCGAATCGGCCGCCCACCAACTGCTCATTTCATTCCCATGACCCAACTGACCCTGCACAACACCCTCACCCGCAAGAAAGAAGTCTTCGTCCCCATCACGCCCGGCCAGGTGAGCATGTATGTCTGCGGCATGACCGTGTACGACTACTGCCATCTCGGCCACGCTCGCGTGCTGGTGGTGTTCGACATGATCACCCGGTGGCTGCGCGCTTCCGGCTATGCCGTGAACTACGTGCGCAACGTCACCGACATCGACGACAAGATCATCAAGCGCGCCTTCGACAACGGTGAAGCCTTCACCGCGCTCACCCAGCGTTTCATCGACGCCATGCACGAAGACGGCGCCGCTCTCGGCGTGCTGCCGCCCGACCACGAGCCGCGCGCCACCGAATACGTCGGCAAGATGCTGAGCATGATCCAGACCCTGATCGACCGGGACCATGCCTACGCCGCGGCCAATGGCGATGTCTATTACGCGGTGAACAGCTTCCCCACCTACGGCCAGCTCTCCGGCAAAACGTTGGAAGACCTGCGCGCCGGCGAGCGGGTCGAGATCGATCCGTACAAGCGCGATCCGATGGACTTCGTGCTGTGGAAAGCCGCCAAGCCGAATGAACCGTCCTGGCCCTCGCCCTGGGGTGAGGGACGTCCCGGCTGGCACATCGAATGCTCGGTCATGGGCAGCGACCTCCTCGGCGCGCATTTCGACATACACGGCGGCGGCCAGGACCTGCAATTCCCGCACCACGAAAACGAAATCGCCCAAAGCGAAGGCGCGCATGACTGCAAATTCGTCAACTACTGGCTGCACAACGGTTTCGTCCGCGTCGACGACGAAAAGATGTCCAAGAGCCTGGGCAACTTCTTCACCATCCGCGAAGTGCTGGAAAAATACGACGCCGAAGTGGTGCGCTTCTTCATCCTGCGCGCCCACTACCGCAGCCCGCTCAACTACTCCGATCATCACCTCGACGACGCCAAGGCCGCGCTGTCCCGGCTCTACACCGCGCTGCGCGGCGTCGACGCGAGCACTGTCGACATCGACTGGAATGCCCCACAGCCAGCCCGCTTCAAGGAAGCGATGGATGACGACTTCAACACCCCGGAAGCCATGGCCGTCCTCTTCGACCTCGCCGCCGAAGTGAACAAAAGCCGCGACCCCGTCCAGGCCGGGCTGCTGAAAGCCCTGGGCGGTGTGCTTGGTTTGCTGCAACGCGACCCGGAAGCCTTCATGCAGGCCGGCCCCGGTGACGCCGGTGACTACACCCCCGAGCGCATCCAGGGCCTCATCGACGAACGCCTCGCCGCCCGCAAAGGCAAAGACTTCAAACGCTCGGACGCCATCCGCGACGAGCTGAAAGCCGCCGGCATCGTGCTGGAAGACGCTGCACAAGGAACGACCTGGCGGCGGGAGTAGCTCCGGGCGCATGCTCCCCTTTTTCAAAGGGGAAATAAGGGGTACCGAAGGGTAGGGGCTTCATCAGATTTAACGACGTTTGCCGGTGCGGCCGTCTCAGAAATCCCCCCTAACCCCCCTTTGAAAAAGGGGGGGGCACCGCCACCAACCGCATCACCCCTAAACGGGAAAAGAGCCTTGAGAAAGGGGGAAGTCATTCCTCCAACGTCTCAGAAGGTTTTTTGCTCTGGAATCCCGGAAACATTCACATAGGGGTTGCGGCGTTTGCTGCCCGAGATCGGGATGCGAGTGGCTTTGAGGGCGGGGTAGTTCTCGGGGTTGGTCAGCGCCTCTGACCATTTCAGCGCGGTCTCCGGGTCCAGCGCCTTCTTGATGAGATCCTGGGTCTTCGGGTGGAACGGCGCTGTCAGCCATTTCCCCAGGGTGTCCGGGCTGATCGCCGTCCCCAGCAGATTCCAGCTGCGCGCGTCCGTGGGCAGCATCACCCAGCGCATCAAACGGCCGGGGTCGAACAGAATGGCATCGACCGCGGTATAGAAGTCCGGCTCCGCCGCCGCCCTGGCCCACTTGTCATAAATCTCCGGGTCGGTCCATTCCAGGAAATTCTTCGGTGTGCCGGGGTCGAGCAGGGTGGACAAGCTGCGCACATAGGACTGCGGGTCCAGGCCGCGACGGCCAAACTCCAGCCAGATGCCTGGGTCGCTGAATACATCCAGCCACTGCAGGAAATTGCGCGGCGCCTTGAACGCCCAGCCACTGGTAGTCAAATCCGTGCAGCGGTCAGCCCAGCGGGTGACGGTGGGAGAAGGTGCCAAGGGAGCTGAAGAAACACCAGCTTCCCCGGTGTCGGCGGCCTGAGCCAGGCTTGCGCAAAGCAGGCCTGCGGCCAGAGCGGTTGTTTTCACAAGGGATGCGGAAGTGACAAACGGAGAGGATGACTCATCAGGCGGCAATAAGTTGCGCTAATGAGGGCGGAATAGGGCGTCACGCTGTCGATCGCTGACGGAATTGCTTGAGATATCCCTGGCCCTCCCCAGGGGGGAGGGCTCCAGGGCTCAGGCGCGCTTGTCCCGCGCCGCCTCGGCGATGGCCGCCTGCGCCGCCGCCAGACGCGCCACCGGCACGCGCGGGCCGGAGCAGGAGACATAGGTCAAGCCGACCGCGTGGCAGAAACGGATGGAGGCCGGGTGGCCGCCGTGTTCGCCGCAGATGCCGATCTTCATGCCGGGGCGGGTGGCGCGGCCCCAATCCACCGCCAGTTTCATGATCTTGCCGACGCCCTCCACGTCCAGCACCTCGAACGGGTTGTCCTGAAGAATCTTGTGCTGGTTGTACATGGGCAGGAACTTGTTCTCGGCGTCCTCGCGCGAGAACGAGAACACCGCCTGGGTGAGGTCGTTGGTGCCGAACGAGAAGAATTCGGCTTCTTCGGCCAGTTTTTCCGCGCGCATGCAGGCGCGCACCACTTCCAGCATCGAGCCGAACTTGAAGTTCAGCGTCACGCCGGCCGTGGCCTCGACGTCGGAGCGGATGCCTTCCACCCAGGACTTCACCTGCTTCAGTTCCTGCGCGGTACACACCTGCGGCACCATGATTTCCGGGTGCACCTCGATGCCGGCCTTCTGGCACTCGGCGGCGGCTTCCAGGATGGCGCGGATCTGCATGGCGTAGATTTCCGGGAAGGTCAGCCCCAGGCGCACGCCGCGATGGCCGAGCATGGGGTTGATCTCGTGCAGGGCGCGCACCTTCTTGAGCATGGCCTCCTTCTTCTGGATGGCTTCGTCCACCAGCACCGGGTCGGCCGGCAGCGCGACCTGTGGATGGGTGTCGCGGGTGCGGTACATGAAGTCCACCGCGTCGGACAAAACCCGCATGCCGCGCAGGGTGTCGCGCAAGTGCTTGAGCTGGTCTAGCTCTTCCACCAGTTGATCGGCGCTAGGTAGGAATTCGTGGATCGGCGGATCGAGCAGGCGGATGGTGACCGGGCGCGGCGCCATCACCTTGAAGATACCGGCGAAGTCGGCGCGCTGGATCGGCAGCAGCTTGTTGAGCGCGACCTGACGGTCGCCGATGCTCTCGGCGACGATCATTTCCACCACGATGGGCAGGCGCTCGACGGCGTTGAACATGCGCTCGGTGCGGCACAGGCCGATGCCCATGGCGCCGTACTTGAGGGCGTGCTCGGCATCGGTCGGGGTATCGGCATTGGCCATCACTTTCAGCTTCGCCATGTCGTCGGCCCAGGACAGCAGGGTGTCCAGTTCCGGCGAGAAGTCGGCTTCGATCATCGCCACTTCACCCAGATAGACGTTGCCGGTGGTGCCGTCGAGGGTGATCACCGTGCCTTCACCGAAGGCCTTGTCGCCGACGATGGCCTGGCGCGTGTGGACATCGACATGAATGCCCTCGGCGCCGGCCACGCAGGGCTTGCCCATGCCGCGCGCCACCACGGCGGCGTGCGAGGTCTTGCCGCCGCGGCTGGTGAGAATGCCTTGCGAGGCGAAAAAACCGTGGATGTCTTCCGGCTTGGTTTCCTCCCGTACCAGGATGACCTTCTCGCCGGCGCGGCCGAGTTTCTCGGCGCGGTCGGCATCGAACACGGCGATGCCCGAGGCCGCGCCGGGCGAGGCGGGCAGGCCGCGCGCCACCGCCACCGCCTTGGTTTTCGGGTCCAGGCGCGGGAACAACAGTTGTTCCAGCATTTCCGGCTGGATGCGCATCAGCGCCTGGGTCTTGTCGATCAGGCCGTCCTTGACCATTTCCACCGAGGTACGCACCAGCGCGGTGGCGTTCATCTTGCCGTTGCGGGTTTGCAGGCAGAACAGGGTGCCTTTCTCGATGGTGTACTCGTAGTCCTGCACTTCCTTGTAGTGGCCTTCGAGCTGGTCGCGCAGTTCGACCAACTGCCGGTACAGGTCCGGCATTTCGCTTTCCAGTTCCAGCACCGGCTTCGGCGTGCGGATGCCGGCCACCACGTCCTCGCCCTGGGCGTTGGTGAGGTATTCGCCGAACATCACGTTCTCGCCGGTGCCGGGGTCGCGGGTGAAACCGACGCCGGTGGCGGAGTCATCGCCCATGTTGCCGAACACCATCGCCACCACGTTCACCGCCGTGCCGTTGGCCATCGCCGGCGTGATCTTGAACTCGCGCCGGTAATCCACCGCGCGCTTGCCGCCCCAGGAGTTGAACACCGCCTTGATGGCGATCTCCAGTTGCTCGTAGGGGTCGGCGGGGAAGGGCTGGCCGGTGTGCTTCTTCACCACCTCCAGGAAACGATCGGCGATTTCGGCCAGGTCGCGCGCGGACAGGCCCACATCATTCTTCACGCCGGCCTTGGCCTTCACCGTATTGAATTCGGCGTCGAACAATTCCTCCGGCACCCCCAGCGCCACCTTGCCGAACAACTGGATGAAACGGCGATAGGCATCCTGCGCGAAACGCTCGTTGCCGGTCTGGGCGATCAGCCCTTGCAGGGTCTCCGCGTTGAGGCCGAGGTTGAGAATGGTGTCCATCATGCCCGGCATGGACATCGCCGAACCGGAACGCACGGAAACCAGCAAAGGGTTGTCGCGCCCGCCGAACACCTTGCCGCTGGCGGTCTCCACCCGCAGCAACTGCATCCTCACTTCGTCCATCACCCCCTGTGGCAGCGCGCGCCGCGCGTCATCGAGAAAAGCAAGACAGGCCTCGGTGGTAATCACGAAGCCCGGCGGCACATTCAGGCCGATCTGCGTCATCTCGCACAGATTCGCCCCCTTGCCACCCAACAGATGCTTGTTCTTGCCGTCGCCTTCGCTGAAGGCATAAACCCACTTGTTCGTTGCCATGCGCTGTCTCCCGGTCAGTCCGCCCACACTCGGGCAAAGACGTAAGCATCGCACGGGAGAGGGGGTCGGGTCAGCCCTGTTCGAGTTTCATCGTTTCATGAACGCGCGTGGTGGAGTGGCTTCCCCCTTTCTCAAAGGGGGAGTGAGGGAGGGTAGCGACGCGTGCCAGCGCTTCGGCTTCAGAAATCTCCCCTATGGAGACGCTGATTGATTCCGTCATGCCCGCGCAGGCGGGCATCCAGATTGTTGATTTAACTGGGTTCCCGTCTACGCGGGAACGACGGGTAGGGAATAAATCAGCACTTCCCTAGTTCAGAACCAAGGCGCTCAGACACCCATTAGCTTCTGTAGTATCACAACCGATATTCAAGCTGACCGGAGATTCCAATGAAACCAAAGTCGTCCAGGATACTGCTGATAGGAACGGTGGCTGCCGTAGCCATGTTTCAACTGTCGAGTCCCGCCAAGGCTGACGCACCCATCTGGGCTAACGCTAAACGGGTGAAAGCCACCTCCACTATCTGTGGCGGGCTCCGTTATCTTATTCTCAAGGGAAATGCAGTCAATGTTCCGACACGGTCCAACTTACCCGGCTGCACTTCTTCTGAAGAAATCTATGTCCAGGTCAATGTCTCCAAGAAATTCTTCCAGGGAGGCAATAAAGGCGAGATATCTGCATCGCACGTTGATGCGGGCTATATATCCTGCGGCCAGGGAGCCGCCATTATCAATCTTGGTGCCACAGGGGAGGCCGAGCGCGCGATCAGGGAGCACCCCGCGCCGCGAGGATGTACCTACACAACCAGGCAATATCAATACATATCGAGTGTTGGCAGCATCCCGTTTACCAATGTTGCCAATGGCGGAACGATGACTGTCGCTGAAAGTCTGGCTATTCATGCAAAGGAACGTGAGCGAGCCATAGCCGAATGCAATGCCAGCCCGGCGTGCCGAGCGGAAGTGAGTAGGATGCGTTCGTTCTCCGACAAGGGTTCGTCATCCAATCCCTGCGTAGCCAGCAGCAATTACTCAAATTACAACTGGGCGGGCCGGTGCACAGACAGCAACGGCAATCCCGATCCCACTGGGGCAGCGGTGTATCCACACTAGCGGGAATAGTTTAGGGAATAGGGGCGAACCCAATGCCGTTAAGTTAGCGATTTTGCATAGAGCTCAGCGTTCGTAACTTGTTGAAAAAACGGACCTTGAACGACACCAGATTGGCGGCCTTGGGCTTAACTTAACGGCATTGGCCCGGCCTCTTAATTTGCAATTTTCGATATATTTATGGCGTTTCTTTCTTTGATTGATTCTTGTTTTGGTTCGAATTATTTCGGTCTTTCGACTTGGAATTGCGACTTTCAGCAATGGCCAAAATAATTAAGCCAAGAACCACGATAGCCGATATATCGCAAAGGGGTCCCTTACCACAACTGCCCCCGCGCGCCCATGCCGATAAGGGCATGAGAAAGATCAACAAGATTGTGGCAATTAGCGAGCGTTTCATAGTAGATACCTCCCCCAACGTTTGAATTCACCGGACTGCGCGGCTTTTTGCGCAGGTCCGGTGGAATGTTGGGTTGGGCGGCATGTCATTTCAGTGCCTCGATAGTTTTCGTGAACGGCGGCAACCCTCGCGAGGCAACCCTTTCCTCGAATGCAGCGGCAGACAACGGACCTGTGACACTCGCACTTGGGTCAGCAAGTTTGCTATCTCGCGCCATTTCAAGAATGAAGTAGTTCGTAACCGACCTATTGTTTGATGGATGTTGTTTGGCAACGATGAAGCGCTCGTTCCACCCAACAGAGAATACGGTTTCCGGAATACGTCCGATGCAATCGCCTTTCTCCAACGTGTAACAGACACCCATTTGTTCGGAAATGTCGGCTCTATGTGATTCGTAGTGGGTAACGCGCAGCCGTAGGAGGCCCGCTTGCGGGCCGAAGCGGCGGCAGCCGCAAAGGGCAAACGCACGCTCGGGCGGGGGTTCCACCATTGCGCCCTACCGGGCGCTTCGGCCCGCAAGCGGGCCTCCTACGACGATTGCGGCGGTCGCATCGCGAACCCGCTCCCACACGCCATCATTGCCGGTATGCCAGGTGATCGGCGTGACCTGCCCGCCGGCCTTGCGGGCGTTACCCACTACGAATCACATAGAGCCGAAATGTCGATCGCAACCAAGCGATAAGGCCCCGCGATCTTTTCGTCGTGTACGAACCCACAGCCCGCAAGATGAAAGACGAAAATGACTCCAATTACTAAGGCACGTAACAGTTGCATAGGATTGCCGCTCATGACGCCCAACGTTTAGCTTGAGGGGCGCGGAAACAGGCGGCGAAGCCGGCTGTTGGAGCGTCCCACTCGAAGCGCTTGTTAGACGCGGAGTTTCCCTGATCGAAGTTCATACAGTGTGCTCTTGGATAACCCGAGTTTCTCGTAGAACCTGGCGGCGACTGTTCCTTCGCGCACAATTAAAGCCACATGTGAATCGCCGCCTTTTCTCTCTACCACCTGCCTTACAAGATTACCGGCAATTCCTTTGCCTCGGTATTGCTCTGAAACAAATAACTCTTGGATGAAAAAGATGGAACCGACCTGCCAAGGGTAACTGAAGCCAAACACAGCACCGACTATCTTGTCTTCATATTCAGTGGCAACAAGGGTTCCATCAGCATCAATGCGAAAAAACGATTCAAGATATGCCGTGGCCCGGCTTTCTGGCCAACGCTCTTCATAGGGTGGCTCTGCATATATTTCTTGTAGAAGTGCCCCACATGGCTGAAGGTCCGTTTCGATGCATTGGCGGATGGTTATCATTGGACTGGGCTAGCGTCTAACGTAATATCGCCGACATTTGTCGGCGTAAAAGTGTTACTGGACACGGCTGGTAATCTGGCGTCATGCACCAACCTGTTGATTCGTCTAATGCAGCTTGTCCGGTAACACCGATCATGGCCATGAATCCTCCATCTCCCGATTCTTCTTGTCTCCGCTATGTCTGCTGCACTATCAAGTGCGGGCTTGAAGAGGGTAACCCTGAAATAGTCCATCAAGCCCAGGGTAAAACACTTCAGCATTCTTACCGTGCTGATCATGTGTTTGCGATTTAACGCTTCATTTTTATCAAACTCAAGTGGAATTATGGGCGAGCAGGATGGCCGCTCGCTTGTGCGGATGAGGGAGAAGTTGAACCGCTGCGGTTTGCCCTGTTGGAGGGTGCTGGCACGAGTGAATTCGCTCCTGCCTTCGTCCCAGAAACGCGAAGGGCCGCATCAGCGGCCCTTCGCGTTGGCAACAACAGTAAACCGCTACTTCTTCTTCGGCGGCAGCAAATCTGTGATGGTGCCTTCCGCCATCTCGGCGGCGAAGCAGATGGTTTCCGAGAGGGTGGGGTGGGCGTGGATGGTGAGGCCGATGTCTTCCGCCGTGGCGCCCATTTCGATGGCGAGGACGGCTTCGGCGAGCAATTCGCCGGCATGGACACCGACGATGCCGGCGCCGATGACGCGGCCGGTTTCCTTGTCCATGATCAGTTTGGTCATGCCTTCGGTGCGGCCCAGCGAGAGGGCGCGGCCGCTGGCGGCCCAGGGGAAGGCGCCTTTCTCGATCGCGAGGCCTTGTGCTTTGGCTTCAGTTTCGGTGACGCCGACCCAGGCGATTTCCGGGTCGGTGTAGGCGACCGAGGGAATGACCAGGGCCTGGAATTCGACCTTGTGGCCGGCGATGACTTCCGCCGCCACTTTGCCTTCGTGCACGGCTTTGTGGGCGAGCATGGGCTGGCCGATGATGTCGCCGATGGCGAAGATGTGCGGAAGGTTCGTGCGCATCTGCTTGTCCACGGCGATGAAGCCCTGGTCGTTGACCTGGACGCCGGCGGCTTCGGCGCCGATCAGCTTGCCGTTGGGGCGACGGCCGATGGCGACCAGGACGCGGTCGAACACCTGGGTTTCTGTTTTCTCACCCGCTTGCAGGCTGACGTGGATGCCGTTGGGCTTGGCTTCCATGGCGGTGACGCCGGTGTTGAGCAGGATTTTCTCGAAGCGTTTTTCCATGCGCTTGGCGAGCGGGCGCACCAGGTCGGCGTCGCAGCCGGGAATCAGGGCGGGGCCGCGTTCGACCACGGTGACTTTGCTGCCGAGGGCGTCGTACACCGTGCCCATTTCCAGGCCGATGATGCCGCCGCCGATGACCAGCATTCGGCTGGGCACGTCTGCCAGCGCCAGGGCGCCGGTGGAATCCATGACGCGCGGGTCGTCCGGCTGGCCGGGCAGTTTGAAGGGCTGGCTGCCGGCGGCGATGATGGCGTGGTCGAAGGAGAGGGTTTTCGTGCCGCCGTCGGCGGCGCTGACCCGCAGGCTGTTGGGGCCGGTGAATTGCGCGTTACCGTGCACAACGGTGACCTTGCGCTGCTTGGCCAGGGCGCCGAGGCCGCCGGTGAGCTTGGCGACCACGTCACGGGCTTTCCACTCGCGCAGTTTGTCGAGGTCCACCTGGGGTTTACCGAAGCTGACGCCGTGCGCGGCCATTTCCTCGGTTTCGGTGATGAGCTTGGCGGCGTGCAGTAGGGCTTTCGAGGGGATGCAGCCGACGTTGAGGCAGACGCCGCCGAGGTCGGGATAGCGCTCGACCAGCACGACCTGGAGGCCGAGGTCGGCGGCGCGGAAGGCGGCGGTGTAGCCGCCGGGGCCGGCGCCGAGGACGAGGACCTGGGCGTGCAGGTCGCTGCTCGGCATGGCGGCGGGAGCGGGCACCGGCGCCGCCACGGGCGGCGGGATAGGGGTGGCAGAGGGGGTGGGGGCGGCCTCGGGTTTGGGCGCGGCGGTCGATGCCTCGCTCGATAGCGTCAGCATCATGATCGGCGAGCCTTCCGACACCTTGTCGCCGACCTTCACCAGCAACTTCTCCACCACGCCGGCTTGCGGGCAGGGGATGTCCATCGCGGCTTTGTCTGATTCGACGGTGATCAGGGAGGCGTCCTTGGCGAGGCTGTCGCCGGGGTTGACCAGGACGTCGATGACGGCGATGTCCTTGAAGCCGCCGATATCCGGCACCTTGATTTCAATTGTTTGGCTCATGTTCAGTCTCAAAGGTTTTGTAGCACCGGCATACATTCTGCCAGTAGGTCAGGTTGCCGAAGGCTACCTGACGATCCAGCCTCATGCATTCAATCAGAGGGACGATCGTCAGGTAGCGATAAAGCCGCAACCTGACCTACGG
>CAZIUC010000024.1:0-61701 GCA_964542455.1 uncultured Thiobacillus sp.
GCACGTACGGATCTGTGCGGGGGGCAGCGGGTAACCGCTGGCCCTATCGCGACCCCCTATTGCTCGTCCCCTAATACTCTTTGAGGCGGCTGGTAAACCTCAGCACATACCACCCGTTGCGCAACCACTGGTGGGGTCTTTTGCCCAAGTGATTGTGGCGCCACCGACACCAACTGTTCCTTTCATTATGTAAGTTTCAGCTTCCGCAAAGCCGGATGGGCCGGTTGATAAAGGTGTAACAGTAAGTGTGTAAATGTCGCCCGCCACACCTGTTCCGCTATTTGTGATACTGATGCTTTTAACATTGGCTCCCAAGCCGGTTGTGATGCCGGCACCTGTCACTCCTTTGCAATCTGTGCTGGGGTTGGATTGCTGGCAGATGTCGACAGCGGTCTTGGCCGGTCCGGAAGCCAGCACGATTTCGGAATACTTTGCTCGCTTCGTGTAGTTTTGATACGAGGGCACCGCGATCGCCGCCAAAATGCCGATGATGGCCACGACGATCAGCAGTTCGATCAAGGTAAAACCGGCCTGGCCGGAGCGGGGAGCGAGTTGTTTCATCATGATGATCTCCTGGTGCTAAGTGAGGGTTCTAGCCCGCCGCCGGAAAATCCGTTTCGGCATGGTGTGATCCACTAAGCGGGAACCATGCCAGGTTCACCTATCCGCACCCATCCGCATGCAGCCCACTGTTTTTACAGGGATACGGCCGCGCGCCGCGACTTCCAGCGCCTTCAAGCACCACGCCTAAACTGACGTTTTTCGTCACCTGGCTGCCGCGAATGGGCATCCCGATCAGGCGTCACGCCAACCGTTCATGGCCGGATCGCCCGCGCCCTCTCGCGTGCGGTGAATGGGTTTGGACACGATAACGCTACATAAGGACCAATGTCGTTGGGTCGTGCTATAAGGTAGCACCTGTTATTACCAATGGAGGAGAAAAGTCATGACTGCCGCCGCCATCCGCCCCACGACGATCAAGATTGACCAGAGCACCAAGGAACGCATGAAGCGACTTGCGGAGGTGCGTAACCGTACCCCTCACTGGTTGATTCTGGAAGCCATCCGCCAGTACGTGGACAGGGAGGAAAAGCGCGAGGCGCTCCGGCGGGACGCCATCGACGCTTGGAGGGAGTGTCAGGAAACCGGTTTGCATGTGACCGGGGACGAGGTGATCACATGGCTTGATACCTGGGGCGAAGAAAACGAGAGCGTTGCGCCCGTATGTCACGAGTGAAATTTGCGCCATCCGCGCTGCGTGACCTGAAGCGATTGCGCGAGTTCTTGCGCCTAAAGAATCCCGCAGCGGCAAAGCGTGCCGCTGTTGCCATCACCAAGGCCGTTCAGGTTCTTGGACAGTATCCGCGGATAGGTAGGCCAGCCGATGACATGGAGCCTGAATACCGGGAGTTGCCGATCGACTTTGGCGACAGCGGCTATGTTGCGCTGTACCGCTACGAGAGTGATCTTGTCACCGTCCTGGCTCTGCGGCATCAGAAGGAGGTCGGGTAAACGGCGTGGTGTGCCGTGATTTTGGCGAGGGTCTGGTCTCCGCCTTGTAGAAATCCACGCAGGGATTGCGGCGTGACGACCGGGATCATCTCGATCCGCCCTGCGTAGACGATCACCTGCATTTTGTTGCCCGGTTCGATGTCGAGTTGCTCACGCACGGCTTGTGGAATGACAACCTGATATTTCGGTGACCACACTCACTTGATCCTGAATGTGTTTGACTGAATATAAATCGATAGTTATTTGGTCTTACACACATCCAATCGATACGTCGATTGTGGGGTCTGGGTCAGGCACGATTGGCAGGCGCAAACGGGTTGCGTATCTCCAACCCCGCCACCTTGTGTCCGTGCTGCATATCTTCCGAATACAACAATTCCGCCCCTGACGCCTCGGCACTGGCAAGGATGTGGCTATCCCAAAAACTGTAACCGGTGAGTTCCATCAACTCGGTGGCGCGCAAAATGTCTTCAACGTTGGCATCGTGTACAACCCAGGCTCCGTAGGCGCGGACGATATCGCGGGCTTGCGCCAGTGCGATTGGGCGCTGCAGTTCGCGAATCGCATTGACCAGGAATTCCTGGAGAACCTGCGGACTGAGCAAGCCACATCTGCCCTCCCAAAGCGCGGCAAGCAACCCTGCCGCGACGGCTTGTTTGTCACCAGCATGATGGTCATGCGCATAGAGCAAAATGTTGGTGTCGACGAAGGCGAGGGGTAAATCTCTACCGCTCATGGGCCGCCTCTCGATCCAGATGCTGCCCTTCTAAATTCAGGGGTGCTTGCGCCAACCAGGCCAAGGCTTGGCGTTTGGCTTGCTCGTAGCGCTGATCTGTCTGAACTTGTTGGGCGATATCTTCCGCCAGAAGTTTGCTGACGCTCAGTTTGCGCCGTGCGGCCAACTGGCGTGCCTGATGTAGCGTTTGCTCGTCGAGGGATAGGGTGATGTTCTGTTTCATGTTCAAAGCCTGGAAGGATGGTTCCGCTTGATTATCCACGCATATTACGTGGGCCGCATGCCCGTAATGGATGTGGATAGACACGCGGCGTGTCGGGTTAGGCTGTTGCCAAATCGACCTTGGTTGCTCGGGAAATGCTTCCCAGCCCTCGGGGGAGTAGTCGCGGCAACGCACACCATAACTTCCACAGCCAACGCGCGAGAGCAAAACAAAAGCTCTTTTCCCGTTACCTGGTGATGCGACAGAAAGCGCCCGAGGGAGTGGCAGCCCCCTTGCCCAAAGGGGGAAAGGGGGATTTAGCGACGTTTGCCTGTGCGGCCGTCTCAGAAATCCCCCCTAGCCCCCCTTTGATAAAGGGGGGAACCACAGCGCCAACCGCATCACCAGTTAACGCGCACAGAGCCAAAGCAAACGGGGGCCGAAGCCCCCGTTCTTTCCGGCATGAATCCGCCGGCTCGGCCCGCTGGTGGGCCCCCTACTTGCCGGCGAACTCTTCCAGCTTGCGCGCGCGCACGACGTTGCCGTCGAGCGCGGCTTCCTTGGCTGTGCCGCCATAGGCGAGGGTCATCAACTGGGAGTAATAGAGCACCGGGATGTCGAACTTGGTGCCGTACTTCTTGTTGATCGAGCCCTGGTATACCTCGACGTTGGCCTGGCACAGGGGGCAGGGGGTGACGATCATTTCGGCGCCGCCGTCATAGGCCGCTTCAATGATGTCCTTGATCTGCGCCTGGGCTTTTTCCGGCTCGGAGAACGCCAGGGCACCGCCACAACAGGTGGCTTTCTGGTCGTAGGGAACCGCTTCGCCACCGACGGTTTCGATCAGCTTGTCGAGATACATCGGGTTCTCGAACGACTCTCCGACAATGCCGAACGGACGGTTGGTCTGGCAGCCGACGTATCCGGCGAATTTCATGCCGTTGAGCGGCTTCTTCACCGGTTTTTTCAATTCGTCGTAGCCGAAATCTTCGATCAGGACTTCCACCATGTGCTTGATCTCGGGGATGACCTTGATCTGCAAGCCGGCTTCTTTCAGCGCGAGTTGCGTGTCGGCCATCAGCCCGGAGTTGTGCTCCAGGCGTTCCTTGGATTCGCGCGAACCCAGCCAGCAGGCGGCGCAGGTGGCGACGATGTCCTGGCCGGGGAGGTGCTCCTCGGCCAGCGCGAAGTTGCGCGCGTTCATGGCGATGCGCGGCAGTTCGCCGGATTCGGCGTAGCTGACGGAAGCGCCGCAGCAGTTCCAGTCCGGAATCTCGGTCATCTTGATGTCCAGCGTCTTGCACATGGACTCGACCGAGGTCAGGTAGTTGGAGGCCGATGCGCCCTTCTGGGACGAACAGCCGGGGTAGAAAGCGTATTCCTTGCGTGCCATTGGTTTTTCTCCTTACGCCTTTGCCTTTTCAGCTTTGCGTTGGGCTTCCAGTTCATTCGCCTTGGCGAGCATGGCGTGGATGCCCTTGATGTCCTTGCACTTGTGGGCGATGCCGACGGCTTCCATCAGGTTGAGGCGCTTGGCCTTGACCAGACCGAGAGCGACGCTTTGCATTTCCATCGCCTTCTTGATGCCGGCGCCGATGCCGTCCTTGAAGTACAAAGACTGGGTCAGCTTGACCTCGTTGACGCGGCCGGTCTTGGTGCAGTTGTCCCAGAAGGTCTTGGAAAGATGCTGGGTCGGCTGGTTCTTGGGCGACTGGCCGATGCGGTAGGCATATTCGGCGATGCCGTGCATGACGTGGGTGACCGGCACCTTGCGCGGGCAGCGCACGTAGCAGTTGTAGCAGGAGGTGCACATCCACATGGAGTTGGATTTCAGCACTTCGTCACGCTTGCCGGCGCGGATCATCATGAAGATTTCCTGCGGCGGGTGGTCCCAGCCGGCCTGGAAGTTGGTGGGGCAGGAGCCGGAACAGAGGCCGCACTGCATGCACATCTTGACCCACTCGCCCATCTCGGCCTGTTCCTCGATTTCCTTGAGGAAGTTGTTCTGGTACCTGGCCGCCATCTTTTGATTGAGATCGCTCATCTGTCTTCTCCTGGCTTAGAAGCCCTTGAACGGTGACGGGGGGAAGGATTTGATCAAGGCCGCATAGTCGTTGATCTTCTGCGGCAGCGTGGCGATGTCGGTGATCGCCACTTCCAGATCCATGACCCGCTCGGTTTCGAGGTTCATGCCCTTGAGGGTGTCACCTACCTTGGACAGCCGGTAACGACCAAGTTCAGAGCCTTTCACGAAGTGGCACTGATATTCCTCTCCGTGCTTGCAGCCCATCAGCATGACGCCGTCGTAGCCGCCGTTGAGCGCGTCGGTGATCCAGATGGTGTTGACCGAACCCAGGCAACGAATCGGGATGACGCGCACGAAGGGGTCGTACTCGTGGCGGTTCATGCCTGCCATGTCGAGCGCGGGGTAGGCGTCGTTCTCGCAGGCAAGAATCAAAATGCGCGGCTTCTCGGAGAACTCGTCCGGTACGTCGACCGCCTTGATCTGGCTGCCGACGGTGTTGACCGAGTAGTTCTCGAAGGAGATCACGCGCACCGGGCAGGCGCCCATGCAGGTGCCGCAACGGCGGCAGCGCGACTCGTTGAACAGCGGGAAGCGCTTTTCGTCTTCGTCGATGGCGCCGAACGGACATTCCACGGTGCAACGCTTGCACTGGGTGCAGCCTTCCAGACGCACGGTCGGGAAGGACAGGTCACCGGCGCGCGGGTGGGCCGCTTTGCCGAGACCAGCGTTTTCCATCGCCTGAATCGCCTTCATGGCGGCGCCAGTGGCGTCTTCCTGGGACTGGGCAATATCCATCGGACGGCGCACTGGTCCGGCGGTGTACATGGCGGTACGGCGGGTTTCGTAGGGAAAGCAGATGAAATGGCTGTCGTTGAAGCCGTGCTTGAACTGCGGCACGTCCGGGCCCTGACGGTAGGTCAGGTTGAGCACGGACTTGGACATCAATTCGACGACATGCTGCTTGGCGCCTTCTTCGCCGCCCTCGGCCACGCGGTTGGCCTCGGACAACTGGTCGAGATCGGGGCCGCTGGTGGGCACCATGCCGGTGGCAAGTACAACCAGGTCGGCCTGGGTGTCGACTTCCTCGTTCAGGATCAGGTCCTTGAACTTGACCGAGCAGCCATTGCCGGCGGCGGACACGTCGGAGACCACGCCCTTGGAGAAGATCACGCCTTTGTTCTGCGCGGAACGGTAGAAATCTTCGCCGTTGCCGGGGGTGCGCAGGTCGGTGAACAGCACCACGGTGTCGATGTCCGGATTGCTGTCCTTGAAGTACATGGCCTGCTTGATGCTGGTGTTGCAGCAGAAGCCGGAGCAGTACTGCAGGTGCTTGCCGGTGGTGTCACGCTGGCCGGCGCACTGCACGAACACGACCTTGTTGACAGGTTGGCCGTCGGACGGGCGGCAGATCGGCTTGCCGGCGGCGGCGGCGGCGCAAGCCAGGGCTTCGAGACCGGCCTGATCGACCACATTGGGCGACTTGCCATAACCGAGTTCGGGCAATTTGTTGGCGTCGTACAGGGTGAAGCCGGTTGCCTGAACAATGGCGCCGATGTCTTCATTGGCTACGCTGCCTGATTCGATGGCGATTTCGACCTTGAAGCGGCCGGGTGCGCCGTCGGTCTTGGCGATCGTGGCGTTGAGGTAGACCTTGATGTTGGAGTCGGCCTCGATACGGGCGATCAGGTCGCTCACGCCGTTGTCTTCCGGCGCCTTGAACGGCTCACGGGTGGGTACGCGCTTGTGCAGCTTGGCCGCCCAGCCGCCCAGGGCGCCGGTCTTCTCGACCAGGACCACCTTGTAGCCGGCCTTGGAGGATTCCAGCGCGGAAGTCATGCCGGACATGCCGCCACCGACCACCAGGAGGGTCTTCACCGAGCCGGTGTTCGGGTTGCCTTGCGGCACTTGCATGGCTTTCACTTCGGCGCAGGCCATGCGGACATAGTCTTCCGCCATTTCCTGCGTGGTTTCGCGCGCCGCCTCGGTGTCGGGGCGAATCCAGATCACGCCTTCACGCAGGTTGCCACGACTCATGGCGATGCTGGGGAAGTTGAACGCATCGGTCTTGGCCCGGCGCGAGCAGGCGCACAGGGCGGCGTGGGTAACCCCTTCGTTGTCGATGTCGTTCTGAATCATCGCCACGCCTTCGGCGGAACAGAGGAAGTCGTGCTCGCGCACGATGTTCATCTTGCCGGATTTGGTGGCGGCTTTAACGAGGGCGTCGGTATCCAGACGGGTACCGATTTCACAGCCCTTGCAGATATATGCAGCGGTCTTTACGTCAGCCATGTCTTAAACCTCCGCACGGGCAACTTTGTTGACGACCTGGATGGCGCGCAGCGCGGCGGCGGTCGCGCTTTGCACCGAGCGATTCACATCCAGCGCATTGGTGGCGCAGCCGGCGCCGAAGATACCGGCGTTGGCGGGGTCGGCCATGATGAAGCCGGAAGAGTCGGACATCACCTCGGCGGGGATATCCATGCCCTTCACGGAGGGTTCCATGCCCACAGCCAGCACCACGAGATCGTGAGCGGTGGCGTAGCGCTTGTAGCCTTCGACGTCGACGCCGTTGCAGACCGGGTCTCCGTTCTTTTCCTGGGTGATGCGGGCGACCTTGGACTTCACGAAGGACACGTTCGGATTGGCCTGCACCTTCTGGTAGAAATCTTCAAAACGGTCGATGGCGCGAATGTCGATGTAATAGATGGTCGATTTGCCTTCGTCGCCGAACGCTTCCTGCACATAGTGGGTTTGCTTGAGCGAACCCATGCAGCAGAAGCGCGAGCAATGGCGCAGGTGATTTTCGTCACGCGAACCGGCGCACTGGATGAAGGCGACGTTCTTGGCTTCCTTGCCATCGCTTGGCCGCAGGATCTTGCCGCCGGTAGGGCCGTGCGGGTCGGCCAGACGCTCGAACTCGACGTTGGTGATGACGTTGGGGAAGCGGTCGTAGCCGTAATAAACGATCTTCTCGGCGGCGTAGGGCTGCCAGCCGGTGGCCCAGACGATGGCGCCGGCGTTCAGGCTGATGACTTCTTCTTTCTGTTCCAGGTCGACGGCGTCGTACTTGCAGGCGGCCTTGGCGCGATCGGCGTCAGGGGTGCCGATGATGGACGGGTCGATCACGTAGCGCTGCGGGTAGGCCATGCTGGACGGCAGGTAGGCCGCCTTGATCTTGCCCAGGTTGTAGTTGAAGGCGTCGTCGATCTCGGTCTGAACCGCCTTGCCGCATTCGCCGCAGGCCGTGCAGTTGGAGTTCACGTAACGTGGCTTCAACTTCACGGAGACGCTGTAAGCGCCCTTGCTGCCGGAGATGCCGGTCACTTCCGCGAGGGTGAGTACCTGGATGCGCGGGTTCGCCTTCAAACGGCGGAGATTGATTTCCAGGCCGCAGGTGGGATGGCACATTTTGGGGAAATAACGGTAGAGCTGAACGGTACGGCCGCCCAGGTACGGGTTACTTTCCACCAGCACGACTTGCTTCCCGGTTTCGGCCGCTTCCAGAGCGGCTGTCATGCCGGAAATGCCGCCGCCCACGACCAGAATGGTCTGGTTGGTCGCCACTACAGACGTCATGTATCGCCTCCGATGGGTGAGGATTTGCAACATAGCTTGAAAAATCGGCATGGCGACGCCAGTTGTTGAGCGCCGCCAAAAATAGGCGCGAATGGTACTCGCAAAGCCCTCGCCCCCGCGATATTGGTTTAATCGAAAGTTCTTATGAACGAATAGACTGGGTGTATTTGAGGAAATGACGGGGGTGTTTCGGAACGGACAACGTGACAGGATTTCATCGAGTAGTGCGCGCCCTGTCTTGCTGCCCCGGGCAACGGAGGGAGATGAGCTGCTCAAGCCCTTGAACCGGACTGGCGCCTGATGATGCCGCTCGAATCATCCGCTTGCATGGCGATGCGTTGGCGCTTGCTGGGTGAATTGATGGCGCGATCGTCTGGTTCAGGGCATGCCGGAAGAAGTCCTTCTGGCACCAACTTCAATGCCGTCGAAGGCCGGCTGGGCGGCTGCGCTTGGTCGATATCACCCTTGATCGTGCTGCTGGTGGTGCTGCCGCCTTCACCCGCCAGGTTCGCAATTTGTGCACAGAACACGCGCCAGTCCCGCTTTGGCGAGAAAACGCCAACGCATCAGGTCGTTGCCTGCAAGCGCGACCGAGTGGTGCATGTCTTCACCGCCATCACCCCAATGAGCGGTAAACTGCCAACCGTTTTTCTGTTAGTAGCGTGCCGGTTTCGCAAAGATAAAGAGGGTGGTGTGCATCAACCTGAAATTTCAGGTCTGCTATCTGGATGGCCGAAATGATGTCCTTTATCTCCCTGATAGGCCGAGTTTATTCGAGCCAGGCGTTGCCGCGCGAAGTTTGGAGATAGCACCCATAACGAAAATACTTGATGTCAGAATTCGCGCTCCGCAAGATGTTTTTGCGTCCTGCCGCCGCGGATTGCCACCTGTTTATGGATTTTGTAGTCCCCTATCAACCGCTGATTCAGCGCTTCGCGGAATGACACAAAAATGAGCACAGATATGCACATGACCAAGCCCTCCAAGTTGATTGCCACACTTTCGCTCGCCACTGTGATGCTCCTGGCTGGTTGCTCTGACAAGAGTCCCGAAGGTCGGATCCAGGCTGCCAAGAAAGCCATGCAAGCAGCGGATTACACGACCGCGACCATTGAATTGAAAGGCGCCCTGCAAAGCGCGCCCTCCAATGTTGAGGCGCGTATCTTGCTGGCACAGGCGTTTCAGGCCCAGGAACAATGGGCCGCTAGTGAAAAAGCACTCAGAAAGGCTTTGGAAATTGGTGCTTCGCCGGAGCAAATACTACCTTCGCTACTGCACGCCCTGGTTCAGCTGGGCGAATTCCAACAGGCTATCGACCTCGAGATTCCCAAAGGTGGGCTTGGCTCTCAGACGCTGGCCAGCGTACAGGCCGAACGCGCCAACGCCATGATCGGATTGAACAAACCTAATGAAGCCGCCGCGGCAATCAGCGAGGGCGAACAGGCGCTATCCCGCTCAGGGCTAACGAATTTCTCGCAAGATTTGCAACTGGCCAAAGCGCTACTGGCTGTTATTAATAAGCAGCCAAGCCAGGCTATGTCGCTATTGGACGTCTCCCTGCAGCATGACCCCAAACATATACAGGCTCTCCTGTTCAAGGCCCGGCTACTGAAAGCGGACAACAAGGATCCTGAAGCCACCAAAATCTATCAGCAGATACTGGAAATTAATCCGAAGCACTTTCTCGCTCATCTTTCCCTCGTGGATCTGTACGAAAAGGGGGGGGATATCGATGCGGCAGACAAGACACTCCTCAGTGTTGAGAAACTCGCCCCTGGCAATCCGTTGGTCCAATATGCTCGAGCCACCATCGATGTACGTCGCGGCAATATCAAGAAAGCAAACGACACGATCCAGAATGTAATAAGGCTGATGCCGAATCATCTGCCCAGTCGGTTACTGGAGGGCACCACCAACTACATACTGGGCAACTATGAGACAAGCAGCAAAGCCGCGGAACTCGTGCTCTCACAGCTCCCCACCAATCTTCAGGCGTCCCGATTGTTGGCGGCGAGCATGTTGAAAATGAACAATCCTCAAGGGTGTTTGAACACGCTTTTACCCCTGCTCGATACTTATAAGAATGACGCTGTAATTCTTGCGATGGTGGGAGAGGCTTATCTCAAGACTCGCGACTACGCCAAGGCCATGGTTTATCTGGATCGCGCGGTCAACCTGGATCCAAAGAACCCATCCTTCAAAAGCCAGCAGGCGGCCGGCTATATGGCTCAAGGAGAAGCGGAAACGGCTATCTCGGCGATGGAAAAAGCGACCACATTGAGCAACAAGCCCGGGCAGGCGGACATGGCCCTGATCATGCTGCAACTGGGAAAGCACAATTTCGACCAAGCGCTGCAAGCTATTGATGCTTTTGAGAAAAAGCTGCCCAACAATCCGATTACCCACAATCTCCGCGCGGCTGCCTACATAGGCAAGACGGACTTTGTTTCGGCACGTAAATCTCTCGAAAAGGCACTGGCCATCGATCCCAAGTTTTTCCCCGCCGCTACCAATCTGGCTCGTCTGGACATGCAGGACGGGAACCCGAAAGCCGCCCGCAAGTGGTTGGAAGGCGTCTTGGCGGCGGATAAAAACAGCGTGCCGGCCATGTTGGCCATGGCTGAACTGGCCGCCGCCGGGAAGCAGGAAAAAGAACAATTCGATTGGCTGGAAAAGGCCATCAAGACGGACTCCAAGGATCTCCAGTCCCGCCGACAGATGATCACGTACTACCTGTCCAGAGGGAAAAGTGCCGAAGCCCTGACCCAGGCGCGAGCCGCGGTGAACCAAAACCAGACGAACCCGGAAGCACTTGACCTTCTTGGCGGTACCCAACTGGCCGCGAACGACAAGAAAGCAGCCATCGAAACCTATGCACGTCTGGCGGCGATATCAAATGGCTCACCGAAAGCTTTTTATCATCTTGCCCTGGCGCAACTGGCTGCCGAGGATGTGCGCGCCGCAAACGCAAGCCTGCAACAAGCCCTGAAAATTGATCCAAATTTCACGCCGGCGCAGGATGCCTTGATGCGGATTCAAATGAAAAATGCCAAGCCGGAATCCGCGCTTGCCATCGCCAGGCAAGCGCAGGTTGAACAGCCAAAATCTTCTTTTGGTTTTGAACGTGAGGGCGATATCTACTTGGCCCAGAAAAAATTCACTCTGGCCATCAAGCCTTATAAGCGCGCCATTGAGCTCGGCGCGGGAGCCAGCAGCCTGATCAAGTTGCATCGCGCTCTGGTCCCGTCTGGCGAGAGTAAGGCCGCGGAGCAATATCTGAACGGCTGGATCAACCAGCATCCCTCGGATATGGTTGTTCGCGGCTATGCTGCGGAGTATTACCTGGCTACAGGGCGCAACCGAGATGCCATCGTTCAGTATGAGGCCCTCCTAAAAGCCGCGCCTGACAACACACTAGCCCTGAACAACCTGGCTACTCTTTACCAGCGCGAAAAGGATGCGCGTGCCCAGGCCATAGCGGAACAAGCACTCAAGCTAAGTCCAAATCAGCCCAACATCATGGATACACTGGGGTGGATTCTGGTGGAGAAAGGCGAGATTTCCAGAGCTGTTGATCTTTTGGGTGGCGCGACGTCCTTGGCCCCCAAGGCCGGCGGTATTCGTTACCACTACGCGGTGGCACTGGCCCGCGCCGGCAAGAAGTCAGAAGCTAAGAAGGAGCTTGCGGCAGCCATAGCCGGCGGCGGGCAATTTTCTGACCTTGAAAACGCCAAGGCCATGCTCAAGGGCCTCTGATATCTTGGGCGTTTAGCGCTGCTTTATAGCGAAGTCCAGCGAGACCCCGTCTTGACGCGGCTCCACAGCACGATCAAGGCGGGCAGCAACAATAGTTCGAGTATTTGCCCGGCCAGCAGCCCGGTGGAGGCCATCAGGCCAAAGTGGGATGTGGGCTGGAAGTGGGAGGTCGCCAGCAGCATGAACTGAGCCACCAGCAGCAATGAGATGGCAACCACCGCGCGACCGGATGCATCAAAACTGCGCGCCAGTGCAAATACCGCGCTACAACCCGCCTTTCGTCTTTCCAGGTAGTGATGGAAAAAATGGATAGTGTCGTCGACGGTAATTCCCAGCACCACGCCAGCTATCAGCACGGTGGCCATATCCAGATAAATCCCAGTGCTCCCCATCAACACGAAGACGAAGAACAGAGGGGCCAGATTGGGCAGCATGCCGATGACCGCGGCTGGAAATGAACGCCACAGCAGCAACATGATCAAAAATATCTGTCCGAAAGCGCCCATGAAACTTCGCTCCTGGCCAATCACCAGAAGATCTTCCTGGTCCGAGAACAACCGTCCATAACCCCCGATCTGCCAGCGCAAGTCCGGCGTTTGCGTTTGCGCCAAGTGCGTATTGATCTTGGTGATCACGGCTTCGATGGCATTGGCGCCGTGCACGTTGAGATTGAGCAGAATACGGGTGCGCTGATATTCGCGGTTCACCACATCATTCAAGTCCTGCCCGTCGTAAATCAATAGAAGTTGGCTGAGCATCCTGTCGTTTTCCGGCAGAGCCCGATAGGCGAGATCCTCGCTATGAAACGCCCAGTTCATCTCTTCTACGATGTCCATCATGGAGGTGGTACGGTCCACCTCGGGTAATGTCTCCACCCACGCCTGAACTGCCTTCAGTTGCTTCAGGGTATGGACCTTCTTGAATGCATCCCGCGCTGGCGCATCGACGACGATTTCCAAGGTGGTGACCCCCAGTAGACGTTTTTCGATCAGATTGGTGGCGCGAGTCAGTGGGTGTTCATCGTCAAAGAACTTCAGCAAATCCGTCTCCGAGGCCACTTTGGTAATTTGTGGGGCCGCCAGCAAGGCTGCGAGGAATAACGCAGCCACCACCCAACCAGCGCGGCGCATGCTGAAACTCGCCAATCCATAAGAGATGCGTCGCGTCCAGGCGAACCCGCTACCGCTGGCGGGCCAGGGTTTTCTGTCCCATTTGGCCAGCAGGGGGGGTAACAGGTAGAACTGCACCAGATAAATCAGCGCTACGCCGAAAGCGGACGCCAAACCAAAAACCCTAATGGGCGGGATGCTGATCAACGTCAGGCTAAGCATGCCGGCTACGGTGCTTAACACATTGTAGAAAGTGGGTTCCTGAACCTCGCGCAATGCGCGCAGGATGCGCCGCTGATGATCGTTCTCTGATTTTCGCAGGCGTAGCATGGCCGAATAGAGGTGGATCAGGTTGGCTACTGTATAAGCCGCAAGCAGTGTGGGCACCATGACCGTCACCAGCGTATAAGGCTGGTTCAAGGCCGCAACAATCGCAACGCCGCTGATTACGACCGTACTCATGGCAACCGCTCCCACCAGCATGGGAACCAGGCGACCCACTACCCAATAGAGCAGTATCAGACCCAGAGCAACCACCAAAGGGGTGAATTTGGCGCCGTCCTGGAGCATGGATTGAAGTTCCGCCGCATCCAGCGGGACCGGTCCCGCCACCGCGAGCAGGTGGCTTTCAAGTCCCTCCGCCCGCACCGCTTCATGGAATGCAGCCTCAACCGCCGCGCGCTGACTGCTTTTCTCCAGCTTCTTTGGACGTACGCCCATTGCCAACGCGGAGCCATCTTTGGTGACAAGAAGGCCCGGCGCAAAACGATCAGCCAATATTCGGGCTTTGCGTTCACTGGGAGTGGACTCGGCCAAGCGCTCGGGGTCGATGAGTTTCTCGACCGTGAACCCATCTTCACTGCCGGCGATATGGTCGATAGTGGTCACGGAAAACACACGGTCCACCAGCGGGTGCTGCTCAAGTCGTTGGGCTACTCGGTGCAAGGCGGCCAGGAATGGCTCGGAATAGAGATCCGGGCCATCGAATAACGCGATCAGATTCTCATCATTGGGGAATTCCGCGCGTAACGATCTCTCCAGTTGGGCAGAAGGAGCGTCATGGGGAACGTAGACTTCAGGAGAATTATTGATCTCCAGGCGCAGTAACAGAAAAATGGCCAGGACATGTATGGATACGAGCAAGAAGAGCGCGGCACGCAGCTTCAGCATGCGAGGTCGCAGGAGATTGCGCAAGAATGCCTTGGTCATATTGCTTGCCCCGAGCTTGGATCACACATCCTGAGATGGGAGAGATTTCAGAATCTGGCTTTCCAGCCGATGGCCACCAAGTCATGCTTGTTGTGGAAACCTCCCATCGTTCCTTCCTCGCCGCTAAATTCATGCACCGTCAGGTAGAGTTCATGCTGATCGATGCCCAGGTAAGTCAGCTTGGGATTGAAATAGAAATCCCGCGCATTGAGACCTGCGAAAAAGCGCAGATTGGCGCGCCAACGGCCATGCGCGAAGGGGTGTTCAATCTCACCATTCACGGCATAGAACTCCGTGCGGTCGAGCACCGGCTCCACGGTAAATGTTTTGTGTCCCGCCAGCTGCACAGTCAGCCGGGTATCGCCATCGCCGGGGAAAAACTCCGCTCCCATGACCAGATCGACGCCTGGCTCGGTGCGATATTGCGAAGCCGCCGCTGTGGTGACGGGAATGTCACTGCTCCAGGCTGCCTCCAGGCGCCATGTTGCTCCCGCCTTCTGCGTTTCCAGTTCACCCCCCACGACCCAGCTGTAAGGATGCACGGCAACCAACTCCGGTGTTGGAACCAGTGTGGCCAGTCGATAGTAGGGAAGCGATTGGCGCGCGTACTGGAGACTGAAACCATAGTCGACTTTGCCGTCTCCCGCACGGGTCAGGCGTATGCCGCCACCGCCACCGTCCCCCTTATCCTCGCTTAGGCTGGCATTCTGGATCAGTACGGCGGGAATCCCCGTCATACCCAGAACTCGACCGTTGATCCGATCCACCGGGTGCCAAACGCTATGGGAATCCGGCAGGACCGCGGGCGTGAAGTTGGGCAGCCAGACCGCATCCAGTTTGTAATCATCGAAAAAACGTTCCAATCGGATGGCCGGTATCGCGCGTCGCCGTTCCGGTAACTTGTCCAGGACGAAACGCGAAAGATCGGCTCGGCTCAGGCGATCAACCGGGGGGGCTTCGTCCACACGACCCCACAATACATTCTGTGTCCCCAAGGTGACGCGCGTGTCCGCATCACGCCAACGAAGATAGTTTTCCGTGTAATCCAGAGTGGCGTCGTTATAGTTCTGGCCGCCATTCTGACCATAGTCATCTAGGCGAGCGCCTAGTGCATATTCCCATCCGCCAGCCGCCTTCCCTTTCAGACTCACGGCACCATGCAGAAAAATAGCGCCCGCCGGGGCTGCATCGTTCTGAAAGCCGCCCCACTCGGCGCGAAGATCATCGATATTCAAGACCGGCCCGCTTGCCTGTTGCTTCTTTCCTTTGGGTTTGGCCGCAACGTACTCGTCATCTGTTGATACGGCATCAATTGCCAAGGCGGGTATAGCCAGCGCGATAGCTAGCAACCCCGCGGCGATTTGTTCCAGACGAAGTTTTTCCAAGGCCATCACGGTTTTCGCCACTAAGGGCGCGTGGATCCAAAACGAAGCATTAGCCACCTTCACGGGCGGTATTCCTGCTCGAAATCCTCGTCTTCCAGTGCCTGTGAAGTGAACAGGCGGGTAGGCAAGTGGCGGTCATAAAGAATCTTTTCCACCGTAAGACGGGTTTGGTGTCCGCTATCCAGGTCGGTCAGCGTGCTGTCTAGTAAGGTCCAATAGCCCTGGATTTTTGCTTTTTTCACCAGCAGCCAGCGTTTGCTGGGCTGATCATCACGTTTCTCGTAGAAATCGATGCGCATGGGTATGAATGTGACGGGGTCGACCCATGTGATGCGTTTCTTGTAGACCGAACTGCCGGGCTCGACTGGCACGCTTTCAAGAATGTCGCAGACGACACCGCTGATTGTTTCACGCGCGACAAGACGGTGTGTGTCGTGTGCCACCTTGCGGTCACGCAAATCCTCGTAATAGTAGTCCGAATTGACGAAGCGTCCGCCCTTGCGGTTGGAGTCAATGCGCCGCACTCGCTCCATCGCGGGCAGAAATATCCACTGATTCGACTCCTTGGCCGCGGTGTCCAGTGTCAGCAGACCCGTACCCGCGATATCCGCCGGTTCCGTGAAACGGATCAGGGTTGATATCTCACCGGCCTTCTTGTCCTGGCGATAAGTGATCATCTTGCGCAGCCTGGGGCTGCGACCCTTCTCGGTCAGCGTCATACTCACCAGAGAGGTGGCATCTTTGCCGTTGTCTCGGTCATAGACCTTCTGGGCCAATTGCTCGCCGGCTGGATCGGCCCAGGCTGATGCCATGTAAAGAAGACCGACAACACCTGCAAGTACGCGTCGAATCGATCCTGATACCAATTGACTTAGCCTCATCAGTCGCACCTCGTTGATACCGCACAACAAACCTCATGCCGCTGCTGCACATAGTACCGTTCCTTGTCCGCGGATGTTGGGTGAAATGCTTATGAGGCAGGCTCCAAGCCTCTGGTTGCTTGCTCCCCTCGGTCTGCCCTGTTCAGTCTCAGCAATAGAAAAAGCCCTATGTTTCCATAGGGCTTTGGGGGTGATGGAGTCAAGCTTCAGTACTTGCTTGGCTCCATCAACATCACCCTGGCAAGTGGCTTAGGACTTGCGGCGGGAGGCAAACCCCAGGCCAAGCATGCCAAGACCGATCAGGGCCAGTGAACCCGGCTCCGGAACAGTATTCAACTTGAATTGGCCGTTGTTGCTCACGAAAACATAGTCTTGCGCAACGTTTGCGTAGCCAGTACCGGTGGCGCAGTTGGTGGCGCCGGGTGTGGCACCCGCGCCTTCACAAATGATTTCCCGTACGGCGGTTGCCGTCGGATTGCTGATCGGGTTGGCATTGGTAAAAGCGAAGGCGATTGTATCGGTCAAGCCCATCGGCGAGCCATTAGGCATGAACCAGGTGTTCGGAGCCATGTAGGTAAACTCGCTCAGCAGCGTTACGATGCCGTTCGAAACCGGATTGCCGTTAGAATCAACCAGACCGCCGCCACCAGGTAGGACTGACAGGGTCGCCAGCAGCGTGCCATTGTTGGCGCCATAGACGGGGCCCACACCAGCGGACAGTGTGCCGTAGTCAAAAGAGGTGTCCGAATACAGGCTCAGCGTACCGCTGGTAAACATGAACCCACTGGCGTAATTGCCCACGCCCGTGGCGCTCAGCAGCGCGGTCACTTCGCGGCCAAAACTGCCCCAGCCTGCGCCACCGTCCGCGCCAGTCGACTGGAAAGCACCGAATTCGGTGAAAGAGAAGGTGGTGCCAGGACCGTTGGTCAGGTCGATGAAGGCATTACCTGTGATATCCCAATACTCCGAAATTTGCCGCGCGGTTCCGATCCCTGTTCCGTTAGGGTTGACGTACCAGTTGTTGAGAACATCGGCGGAAGCCGCGCCAGCACCCATTGCGGAAGCCAGGGCGACCAGTGTGGTCAGTGTGCGTAATTTCATGATCATCTCCAAATTCAGGTTAGCGGGTGCGGGTTTGTTGGCCGCGGCTGAGTTACATATAGCACGACCCATGCCAGCTATTTATTAGTCATAATAATCATCGTGTTATGTATTTAGGCCGTTCTGGTGGATGAGTTGAAGTAAAGAAAACCGACACTTTTCTGAGTGGGTTACGAGGGGAGAGTCTGATGCCTCGCGGCATCGCCAAGGAGTTGCGACAGGGGTTTCCGCAGTGAACGTGCGCTTGGTTCAGGTCCCGCTCCCGTCCTGCCCATGAAGAACAGCGTTTCTATTTCGTTTGTCCCAAGCACATGAAGCAGTCTTCGGTTCAGGGCCGCTGCGAGGGCCACAGCCTTGGCCAGCGTAGTAAAGGTGATCTGCTGTCTGGTGTAGCGGGTGAAAATCACCGGCGTCATTTCGGGTTGGATCAACCAGCCCAGAAGCGTGGCGGTTAGCCAAAAGCGCTGCATTGCCCGACCGGCGGCAATGTAGTCATCGACTGTCTTGAGGGGGGCGGGCGCAAGTAGGGCGAAATGGGCGCCGCAACGCAGGCCGGGGAGCAGATCCAGTTGAATCCGGGGCGGTAGGTGGCCCAGGAGATAGGTATTAAAGAATCTGATACGCCCCCAGCTTGCCATGGCCCAATGCATGAAACGCGCAGTCAGCGGGTCGACGCCTACGGCCTGGTCGGGAATTTTGTCAGTGCTGAATTGGGTACCCCATTCGATCACCGATTTGTGGACGGCGTAGGCCTCGGGGATGGTGAGGCGTACTTTGGCGTTGTCGAACATGAATTTGGCTATGCGCCAGCGCTGGATAAATCCTTCATGCCAGACCACGGAATAACCTTCTGGCAGCGCCTTGGTGAGTGCCTTTTTTTCTTCGGAACTCAGCTGTCGGGTAGACATGGGGCGGCGCTGAACCACGCGCTTTTCGATGCAGGCCGCCAGAGGGCTACATGCCAAGCCTTCTTTTCGCTGAAACACAACATCGAATAGCAGGCGCGTTTCCGGGGTGTCTGGACGACGTTGGATGCTGACTACACGCCCTTCGGTGCTGGCGGCAATCGTCATGGTTTCCAACAACGCTCCCAGCGCCAAGTGGCTGGCGTGGCCATCGAGATCGTAGACTACATGGTTCCGTGTATCGAAACCGTGTACCAGCACGTGTTCATCGCCCAGTACTTCGAAACGCCAGGGTTGAGTGTTGTCGCCGCTAGGCGCCCAGCGGGCCAGATCGAGAATACGCTCGATGTGAGCGGGGAGAGTGAGCAAGTCAGACCCCCAGTTGTCGTTTGGCAATGGCGAGGGCAAGGCGGTTGATGAGGTGGCGGTTGCCGCCCGGCCGCCAAGTGTGGGCCATACGGTTGCGGTAACCGTCGAACTGGATGCCATGAGGTGCCGCCCAGACTTTACCGCGGCCGAGCAAAATCTTGAGCGCTTCGCTCGCAGCCACGCCGGCGCAGAGCGAGCAGGCCATCACGGTCGAGGGGCCCTTGCGGGCGGCCAGATTGACGCGTGTCTCATCGGCCAGATAGGGGCGATGCAACAGGGCTGGAGCCAGACCGATAAGGAAGCGCACGGCCTTTTCCATTTCTGGTTTGCCTTCGAGCTGGAAGTACGCTTCGAAACTCATGCCACCGGGCATGAAATTGAGCAAGGCCGCGCTCATGCCCAGCGGAGCTACTGTCGTTGCTGGAATGTGATTTTCGGAGCAAAACCGGAACATCGCTTCGCGCGCCTGGAAAGCAAAGAAATCGAGCCCATCGACGTAGAGGTCGACCCCCGCCATAAACTCGTTCAGATTTTCCGCATGGACGCCTTGAGGAAAAATCTTGATTTCGCAGTTCGGGTTTATATCCCGCGCCATCCGCGCCAGCACCTCGGCTTTGTGCTGATCGAGGCTGCTCAGCGTGGCACCGGCCTGACGATTGAAATTTGCCAACTCGAAAGTGTCGAGATCGGCGATGTGAAAATGCTGGATGCCGAGGCGCGCCAGAGTCAATAGATGAAAGCCGCCCACGCCTCCCATGCCGGCGATGGCTACCCGTTTTTCTGATAGTTGTTGCTGCTCGGTTTCGGTAACCCAGCCGATGTTTCGGGAAAAGGCGGTGCTGTAATCGAAGGTGGCGATCATTGGTTGTTATTTGGGTTCGGCGCGTAGCAAGCGGTCGGTGATGCGCGCTTCTTCCTGAGGCGCGAAAAAATAGGGGTATAGCGTTCTGTCCTGCTTGGCGAGGTCATGTTGACCCGCGACTACAGCGACTTTTTTTTCCACCTCCACCAGATCCAGCCAGAGCAGCACCGCCGGCGCGTGGACACGCGGACACAGGCGCTCACTACCGATCTCCTTGAATCCCAGCATCCTTTTGTAAAAAGCGGCGTGGGTAGGATTGACTTCGATGACGACATCCGAGTAGCGCCATAGTTTGCGCAGGTAGATGTATGACACATTGAACATGGCTGCCAGGAAACGCTTTGAGGTCAGCTTGGTATCCAGCGCAAATTTTGTTATTTCGGCAACGGTACATCCGCGCGCGCGCAGGATGTCGATTTCGATCTTGTAGAGTTCGTCGGCCAGCAGGCCGTTGCCTACATCGAAACCGAGTGTCTGTGTGCCGATGACCTGTTCTCCCTGGTAGGTCGCCAAGGTAATACTGTCGGGACAACTGCTTGATCCAGGGCCGCCGACACCGTGGTAGCCCACTTCGCCATAGCGCTTTTCCACAAAAAACTTGGCATCCCGCGAGCGTTCGTCGTTATGTGCCAGACGAATCTTGAACTGATCCTCACGAGTGACTTGTCCACTTGTTTCGGGCGCGGGTTCACGCACTTGCCCACCCACCTCTCGCAGCCGTGGAGGCGATTCAAAGGCCACGATAGTCTTCGCCCAACTCCGGCTCGCGGTCTTGAAGCGATCCATTATTCCCATTGATATGGCTCCCCCATCACGGCGTTTGATGAAATGATTGTGTGCAATCGAAATATGTCTTACGGAGTATAGGGTTCAATTAATGCGACCTCAAACAGGGGCGCACATACCGATACAATATACCTATGAAGATCGAATTGCTTACTAGCGAGGATGCCGACCGCTATCTGGTGCGGCACTCCATCGAAATCGAGCGCGTACTGCGTGACGTCATGCAGGGCAAGGCGATCGTCGCGGCCTATGGTGAGAATGGCAAGGACTTCCTCTTGACCTCCATCGTCGCCATCGAGCCCAAGGAGAATGCCATTTACCTGGGTTATGGCCCGGACGAGAGGTTGAATGCCCAACTTCTGGAGGCGCACAACGCCACCTTCGCCACCACGCATGATCAGGTACGGGTGCAGTTCTCCTGCGATCGCGTCGAGGCTGTTGTCTATGGCCACGAGCCGGCGTTCCGGGTTCCGATCCCGAACGAACTTTTGCGCTTGCAGCGGCGTGAGTATTACCGACTCGTCACTTCAGTGGTCAACCCGGTGAAATGCATGATCAATACCGAGGCCGGCATGCTGGAAGCCCTGGTGGTGGATATCAGCATAGGTGGGGTGGGCATCCTGGCCTATCAGGAAAACGGTGAACTGACCGCGGGTGAGACGTATCACGGATGCAGGATTTCGTTGCCTGGTGCTGGTGAGTTCGCCTTGAGTCTCGCGGTGTGCACTACGTTTGAAATCACGTTGAAGAACGGCCGCCATACCAATCGGGCCGGCTGTCAGTTTATCGAGCTGCCGCCCAGTGTGGAAACCGAGATTCAGCGTTACATCATCCGCGTCGACCGCGAGCGCCGGACACGCTACATCTAATCAGCCGGGATTCAAGCCTCCGCCAGCCAGCGCGCCGCATCCAGGGCGAAGTAAGTCAGCACCGCGTCGGCACCAGCGCGTTTGAAGCCGAGCAGACTTTCCAGCACGCAGGCTTTCTCGTCCAGCCAGCCGTTTTGAGCGGCAGCCTTGAGCATCGCGTATTCGCCGCTCACCTGATAGACGAAGGTGGGTGCGCGATAGGTCTCTTTCACGCGGTGGACGATATCCAGGTATGGCATGCCTGGTTTGACCATCACCATGTCCGCGCCTTCCTGAAGATCCAATCCCACTTCCCAGAGAGCCTCGTCGCCGTTGGCCGGATCCATCTGATAGGTGTACTTGTTGCCCTTGCCCAGGTTGCCGGCCGAGCCGACGGCATCGCGGAACGGGCCGTAGAAGCTGGAGGCGTATTTCGCCGAGTAGGCGAGGATGCGGGTGTGGATGTGGCCGGCAGCGTCGAGTGCTTCGCGTACCGCATGAATGCGCCCGTCCATCATGTCCGAGGGTGCCACAATGTCGGCGCCGGCGGCGGCATGGCATTCCGCCTGGCGGGTGAGCACGGCGATGGTCTCATCATTGAGGACATAGCCGTTCGCGTCGATCAGGCCGTCCTGGCCGTGACTGGTATAGGGGTCCAGGGCGATGTCGGTGATGATGCCCAGTTCCGGGAAGCGGGCTTTCAACGCGGCCACGACGCGTGGCACCAGACCTTTTCGGTTGTAGGCCTCGGCGGCATCCAGGCTTTTCAGTGCGGTGTCGATCACCGGGAACAGTGCCAGGGCCGGCACACCCAGCTTCATGCAGTCTTCCGCTACACCATAAAGGTGATCGAGGCTCATGCGCCGCACGCCCGGCATCGAGGCGATTTCCTCGACACGATCCTCGCCGTCAAGCACGAACACCGGCAGGATCAGGTCTGCCGCGGTCAGGGTGTGTTCCCGCATCAGGCGGCGGGAAAATTCGTCGCGGCGCATGCGGCGCATGCGTTTGCGCGGAAAACTGGACAAATCAAACATCGCAAGACACTCCATCTGAAACGAAAATACCAAGGCTGCGACCGAACCTATCGGGAACCCCGCTGGCCTTGTTTACTCAATACGCAAGACGAGTCGCTTCGTCTCCCGCTTCTCCTCCCTGAGCGGGTGCCTTGGTGCAAGATCAAGGCGAACTTTCCCCGGTCTCTTCCCCTTGGACCGGGATTTTTTTTGTCACGCCCAGCCAACCGCGCACCACCGCTTCCGCCTCTTCGACACCGACACGTTTGGGGCTGGAGAATAATTGCACCGTGGCATTGAAACCGGCTTCGAGCAGATCCGCGCTCACCTGGCGCAGTACCGGTAAGGCTTGACTGCGCGATAGCTTGTCACTCTTCGAGAGCAACACGTGCACTGGTCGGCCCGAGGGACGAAACCAGTCCAGCAAGGAACGATCCAGGTCCGTGAGCGGGTGGCGGATGTCCATGATCAAGACCAGGCCAGCCAGTTGCGGACGGCGGCCGAGATAACCCCCGATCAACGCCTGCCAGATATGTTTCTGATCCTTGGGCGCGCGCGCGTAGCCGTAGCCGGGCAGATCGACCAGATAGCGGCTTTCTTCCACGCGGAAGAAATTGAGGTGTTGCGTGCGTCCCGGCATCTTGCTCACGAACGCAAGCCGCTTGTGATTGCACAAGGTATTGATGGCGCTGGATTTTCCGGCGTTGGACCGCCCCGCGAACGCGACTTCGGCAAAGCTGTCGGCGGGGAGCTCGCGCAGTTGCGCGATGGTGGTATAGAAGGCGGCGTTGAGCATGGCAGTATGTGATGGCTCTGTAGTGGCCCGGTAACCCGCTCGAAAGGCTGGCATGATAGCAAACAGGCCGCTAAAATGCCGCGATTTCCCAGCCGCCAACCCGTATTCAGGAGCATCAACCATGAAACTTCACGCGCTTATCACTGGCTTGCTGCTTGCCGTCACGTTTGGGGCCAATAGCTGGGCCAATGCCCCCGCTCCCGCCCCCACCGCCAAAGGCGATGCAGCCAAGGCGCAGAAGATCGTCAATGATGTCTGTGCCGCCTGCCACACTTCCGACGGCAACAGCACCAACCCCACCTATCCCGCGCTGGCTGGGCAGTCTCCCGAATACATCGTCAAGCAATTGCGCGAATTCAAGACCGGTGCGCGCAAAAACGCCATCATGGCACCCAATGTCACCAAACTTTCCGATGACGACATGCTCAACCTGGCCGCCTACTTCAGTGCCCAGCAACCCAAACCGCGTCAGGCCAAGGACGCCAGCCTGATCGCCGCTGGCCAGAAGATCTACAAGGGTGGCAATGCCGGTAGTGGTGTTCCCGCCTGTGCTTCCTGCCATGGCCCCACCGGCGCCGGCATCCCGGTCCAGTTCCCGCGTCTTGCCGGTCAGCATTCCAAGTATGTGCTGTCCCAGCTCAAGAATTTCCGCAGCGGCGACCGCACCAACGATGGCGGCAAGATGATGCAGGTCATCGCCAAGAAGATGACCGATCAGGAAATGAAAGCCGCGGCCGAATACGTCAACGGCCTGCGCTGATACTTATCTTTCTTGACGACGGCCCGCCTCGCGCGGGCCGTTTTCATTTATGACCGCGTCCAACCTCTCCGACCTCAACCCGCAACAGCGCGAAGCCGTGAAGTATCTCGACGGCCCCTTGCTGGTGCTGGCTGGCGCCGGTTCCGGCAAGACCCGTGTCATCACTCGCAAGATCGCCTATCTCGCCACCGAGTGCGGCATCGACGCCCGCCACATCGCCGCCATCACCTTCACCAACAAGGCGGCACGGGAAATGCGAGAGCGGGTGGGTGAACTGCTCCCTGGCAAACAGGGCAAGGGGCTCACGGTTTCCACCTTCCATTCCCTCGGTCTGCAAATCCTGCGCCATGAAGCGCGACGCATCGGCTACAAGCCCCGTTTCTCGGTGCTCGACGCCGCTGATGCGCAGCAGATCCTCTCCGACATCCTGAAAACCACCGACAAAAGCAGCCTGCGCCAGGCCTCCGCCGTGGTCTCCAACTGGAAGAACGCCCTGCTGCCGCCCGGCGCCGCCCTGAAAACCGCCGGCGACGAAGCCGAGCGCCAATACGCCGTCGCTTATCAGGCCTACCAGGACACCTTGCGCGCCTATCAGGCGATGGATTTCGACGACCTCATTCGCCTGCCGGTGCAACTGTTCCAGGAACATCCCGAGGCGCTGAACACGTGGCAAGGTCGCTTGCGTTACCTGCTTGTGGACGAGTACCAGGACACCAACGGCGCCCAGTACGCCATGATGAAGCTGCTTGCCGGCCCCGCCGGCCGCTTTACGGCGGTGGGCGACGACGACCAGGCCATCTATGCCTGGCGCGGCGCCGACGTGGAGAACCTGCGCCGTCTCGGCCAGGATTACCCAACCCTGAAAATCATCCCCCTCACCCAGAACTACCGCTCCAGCCAGCGCATCCTGGCGGCCGCCAACAGCGTCATCCGCAACAATCCGCGCCTGCACGAAAAGAACCTGTGGAGTGAACACGGCCTGGGCGACCACATCGAACTGGTGCAATGTCGTGACGACCGCCACGAAGCGGAATCTGTCGCCCTGCGCATTTCCGCGCACAAATTCGAATACCGTACCCGCTTCGCCGATTACGCCATCCTTTACCGCGGTAACCACCAGGCCCGGTTGTTTGAAGAGGCATTACGTGAAGCCAAGATTCCCTATGTGCTTTCCGGCGGACAATCGTTCTTCGACAAGGCCGAGATCAAGGATATCTCCGCCTACATGCGCCTGATCGCCAACCCGGACGACGATCCCGCCTTCATTCGCGCGGCCACCACGCCCCGGCGCGGCGTCGGCGTGGCAACGCTGGAAAAACTTGGAGACCACGCCGGGCAACGCCATGTCAGCCTGTTCTCGGCCGCTTTCGAGGCGGGGTTCCAAGCTCATCTACCGTCCCGGCAACTGGAACCGTTGCTGACCTTCTGCGACTTCATCAACCGCATCGCCGAACGCGCGGAAAAGGAAGCAGCCGGCAAGCTACTGGAAGAGCTGCTGGCCGCGGTTCATTACGAGGAATGGCTGTACGACTCGGAAGACGAGCGCGCCGCCCGCGCCAAGTGGGCAAACGTGCGTGAATTCGTCGACTGGCTGACGAGCAAAGGCGAGGAAGACGGCAAAACACTGATCGAACTCACCCAGACCATCACCCTGATGAACCTGCTGGAAGGGCGCAAGGACGAAGCCCCCGATGCCGTCCGTCTCTCCACCCTGCACGCAGCCAAGGGTCTGGAATATCCCCACGTCTACCTGGTCGGCGTGGAAGAGGAAATTCTGCCGCATCGGGAATGCCTGGAAGGGCCGCGCCTGGAAGAAGAGCGCCGTCTCATGTACGTCGGCATCACCCGCGCGCGCCGTGGTCTGGTCATCACCTGGTGCGGCAAACGCAAGCGTGGCGGTGAAATGGTGGTGTGCGAACCTTCACGTTTCCTGAATGAAATCGACCAGAACGAAATCAAACGCGCGGGTGCTCCACAAACGCCCGGCGGAGATGTCAGGGAAGAAGGGCGGCGCCGGCTATCCGCGCTGAAAGCGATGCTGGGAAAATAGTGGTGCTTCAGTCGGACACAATCACATCGAAGAAACGGGCCTCCCCTGTAGCGCCGGCATCCTTGCCGGCGTCTTTTAACCCCGCTCGCAAGGATGCCGGCGCTACACGCACGCAAAACGCCCCAGTGTGTTGAGCGGTCACGGAAAATAAAAAACGCGGCGAGGGGAAAACCCCAGGCCGCGTTTTCGCGGATGTCGGAAAAGCTTACTTCGCGGCAGCCTTGGCCGGTGTGCTCGCGGCAGCGGCGGCCTTCGCCTCGGCCACCATGTAATCCACCGCCACCTTGGTGTCGGCATCCGACAACTTCTCGTTGCCGCCCTTGGCCGGCCCGCCGAAGCTGCCCTTGATCGCCGCGTTGTACAGGTACGCCTTGCCTTCCTTGAGCAGCGGCGCCCAGGCCTTGGTGTCGCTCAACTTCTGCGCGCCGGTTACACCCGTGTCATGGCAGGAAGCGCAGTTGTCGGCATAAACCACCTTGCCACGGGCCAGGTCGGCGGCGCTGGGCTCGGGCTCCTTCTTCAGGGTCGGCTCGAAATTCGCCCCGGCGGCATTGGCCATGTGCACGATAGCGCGCGCCACTTCCAGATCGGACAAATCAGGGTCGCCACCACGCGCCGGCATCTTGTTGAAACCATTGGTCGCATGGCTGAGCAGCGTGTCATAGCCTTGTGCGATCCGCTTCCCCCAGGCCGCCTTGTCCTTGAACTTGGGTGAGCCTAGCGCACCGGATTCATGACAGCCGGAGCAAACCTCGGCATAAACCGCCTCGCCGGTGCGTTCGATGTGTGGCGCATTGGGGTCCACCGCCACGGAAACACCGAAAGACTGAATACGCTCACGCACCGCCTTGTCAGCCATGGGCGCGGCATCTGGAGAACCCATGCCGGCTCGAACCCCCAATACCAGCATCACGATAAGAAAAATCGTCAAGCTTGGGGCGAACAAGCCGCCCAGAGTAGCCAGCAAAAAATCCTTAGGCGTGGTTTTGGTCATTTCGATGTGATCGGACATGGCGAACTCTTAGCCTGTTCAAGTTGGGAAACCGCGCGATTATAAGAGCAACGCCCTGCCGACTGAAAGGTTGCTGTGCTATCCTGCGCGGCTATTGCTTCACTGGAAAGTGTAGGCCCAGTAACTGGCCCCATTGGCCCCGTGAAGACAACTGACCTCTGGTCTCAAAGCAGTTCCAAGACAACGCGGTCGTAGCTCAGATGGATAGAGTATCGGCCTCCGAAGCCGAGGGTCGTGGGTTCGAGTCCCGCCGACCGCGCCAAATCAAGCACTTAGCCAAAATCAAGGCGGATATGATTCCGCATACTTGTCGCAACTGGATCAATTTTGGAGACGGCTGCCGCATCCCTTCATGGGCGCTCATAGGGTTTCCCACCGAGGCGAAGAGACGAAATCTACATTCTGTCGTTCAACGCCGGCTCCGCCGCAGGAACCTTGTCCAGGATGGCCAGTGCGTCTTCTGTTGACACCTGCGCCGCCATTTGCCGTAGGTGAGTCATGTACAGCAGTTGCTCGCGGATCATCAAGCCATCGTGGATCAACTCCGCATACAGGCGATTCTCGGAGAGCCCAAGTTCTTCCGCGACCTGCTTTGCGCGAACTCGCTCATCCTCGGGCAACCGCAGCATGAATGCACTCTTGCTCATGATATTTCCTTTCTAGTGCGTAAATGAACGCAACACATCAGCCGGGGTCCGCACATAAACATCCGCGAGTTTCAGTTCGCCGCCCACAAAGTCCCGGATGTTGTGCGTGACGATGGTGCAAGGCGCGGCAGCCACCGCGATTTCGTAGATGAAGTTGTCGTCCTCATCTCGCAAGTTCGGGCGCCAGAGGTAGCGCACCCTGACCTCATCCGCATCGACCAGCAGCCTTGCCAGTACCTTCTCCATCTCCGGGTAAGTTAGCAAGTCAGGGCCGACCACATCCGCGCGAGACAGAACATCACGGTATTCGCTGACGAGTTTGTGATGCATGACCAGTTGCAACTCACCGGTCAACGCCCGACGTAGCAGGGCATGGCTTGCCCCCAGACGGGAACGAAAGGCGGCAACGATGATATTGGTGTCGAGCAGGTGACGCATTTTTGAATGCTATCAGATTAGATATCAACAACAGAGTCGTTTAGCTCGTGGTGGCGGACGCCATTTGCGGGTAACTGTCTCACAACGAGACTAGATTATTTATGCATAGAATTTGTTGGATATGCTCGCATCATTTAGTCCTGAAAACCCGGTAGTCATAGAAAAGTTGGCAGGTTTGGCTGTGACCAAACTGGGTCTATTTCCGCTACGTTCCCCATCTCAGCGGAAAGCCCTGAGCAAGGTGTGGAGCGGGGCTGTGCATGATCCGGCTGACCCTGATTGGGTTCCATATCAGGCCGCCCGACGATGCTTATCATGCTTCTGGTACGCTTTCGAAAGGCTTCAGGAAGGCGCCAACGTGGCAGAGTTGTTCATGCCAAAATATCCATCGTCATACGCCCGCGTATAAGCCAACCAGTCACGCCGCGCCTGCTCCGCGCAATGTTCCGCGATTTGCGTGATTCGGCGTTTCCATCGGGATTTCGCGCCGAATTCGATCAGTTCATCCGCGATCGCCGAGCCATCCCGTCCGCCCGCGCGCAGATGGCCCCAGGCAACTGTGGCGCCCATGCTGGCCATGACGTTTTCCAGGCGGGCGAGTTTGCCATTCCAGTGCCGCAAGGCGACACGATCCTCGCTCGGTTGCAGGGCGCGCAGGATGTAGGCTTGCTTGGCCATCCGGACTGGCCGCAGGAAGGCCATGGACACCGCCTGGACCCTGCGCTGGACGGCCACGACCCGGTGCGCCTCGCTCTTCCACTCGGGTTGCTTGACCTTCAGGGTGGGCACAAGGGATGAAGGCAAAGCCTGTTTGAGGTCGAGCAGGAAATTGCCATCCGGCGAGCCCCGCCCACGTACCAGGATTACATAGCGCTCCACGCCCAGGCTGCCGGTGCCGGCGATCCGGCGCGCCACGTCGAGAACGCGAAAGAAGTCCGGTTTGTCCTCGGTGGCGGCGAAGTCCTCCATGAAGGCGGTGACCCGTTGCCGTTGCGCGTCACTGGCCGGCAACGCCTTTTCGCCATCGATCCGCAGCAGGCGCCGCTTGCCTTTGCGCAGGGTGCGGGTATCGAGAAACTCGGGGCGGGATCGCGACTGGATGGCGTCGAACAACTCCCTGATCAGGCTCTCGCTGGTCTCCCGCTCGACCCAGCGCGCCTTGCCGGTCGCGAGTTCGCGCGCGTAGCTGTCGAGAAACACCTGGCACAAGGTGGCGATGGCGGACGCGTCCACCTTCAATTCAGCCATGCCGAGCTGAACGCTGACCATGAAACGGGCCACATCCCAGGCGCAGGGTGCCAGGGCGGCCTCGTCGAAATCGTTCATGTCGAAGTAGGCAAGGCGGTTGTCGCCCTTGTAGCTGCCGAAGTTTTCCAGATGCAGATCGCCACAGACCCAGACTTTGGGCGACTCATCGAGTACCCGTTCGATCGGCAGGCGTTGCTGAAACAAGTGGCAAGTTCCACGCAGAAAGACGAAGGGGCTCGCCCGCATCTTGGCGTACTTCATGGCAAGCCGTTCCGGATCCCGGCCCTTGTTGAACTTGCGTATTGTCAGCGCCACGTCCATTTGTTCACCTCGCTTTTTCAACCCAGCCGCCGGGACAGACCCGCTCTATGGCGCTTCGCTCCGGGAAGTGGATACTACCCGCGCCTCCTTATTCAGGAACCTCGATCCCGCGATCACCCCGCGATGTCCCCGACCGATCCTCAACCCGCCGCCGCATCCTGGCTGCCCGACCTGGTGGCGGGGCTTGCCGTGGCTGGATTGCTGGTGCCCGAGGCGGTCGCCTATTCGAGCATCGCGGCCCTGCCGCCGGAGTATGGCGTGATCGCTTTGCTGGCGGGGCTGACCTGCTATGGCCTGGTAGGCCGCAGCCGTTTCGCCATCGTCTCGGCCACCTCTTCCTCCGCCGCGGTGCTGGCCGCCGCCACCGCCTCCCTGGCGGGCGGCGATGCCAGCCTCAGACTGGCTCTGGCCGCTGGTCTGATTCTGCTCACCGGGGTGTTTTTTCTGGTGGCGGGGTTTGCGCGCATGGGGGCCATTTCGGCGTTCATCGCCAAGCCGGTGCTGCGTGGCTTCACCTTCGGCCTGGCCCTGGTCATTATCGTCAAGCAACTGCCCCATATCCTGGGCGTGCATGCACGGCACGACGACATCCTGCGCTACGGCCTCGATCTCTTCGAGCAATTCAGCCGCTGGAACCCGGCCGGCGTCGGTATGGGGCTGGCCGCGCTGGCATTGCTGTTTCTGCTGAAACCGTATCGACGCATCCCGGCCTCCTTGCTGGTCATCGTTCTGGGCGTCGCCGCACAGGTATTCTGGGGCCTGGATCAGCATGGGGTAACGCTGGTGGGCAACATCAATCTCCAGTTCAAGGCGCCGAGCGTGCCCACGCTCACGCGGGGCGAATGGCTGCGATTGGGCGAACTGGCCTTTGCCATGCTGTTCGTGTTGTATGCGGAGTCTTACGGCAGCGTGCGCAGTTTCGCGCTGAAACATGGCGACCCCGTTTCCGCCGACCGCGAACTGCTTGCCCTGGGGTTGAGCAACCTGGCTTCCGGCCTGTTCGCCGGCATGCCGGTCGGTGCCGGTTACTCAGCCACCTCCGCCAACGAGGCCGCCGGCGCCCACTCCCGGCTGGCGGCCTGGTTTGCCGCGCTGGCGGTCCTGGCGGTGGTGCTGACCCTGCTGCCTTATGTGGCACTCACCCCGGAGCCGGTGCTGGCCGCCATCGTCATCTACGCCGTCAGCCACACCCTGAATCCCGCCGCGCTTCAGGTCTATTTCCACTGGCGACGTGACCGCATGGTCGTCTTGTTCGCGATCGCCGCCGTGTTGCTCCTCGGCATCCTGGATGGCCTGTTGGCGGCGGTGGGAGCCAGCTTGCTGATGACCCTGCGCGATCTTTCCCAGCACAAGGTGTCGCTACTCGGACGCCTGGGGCAGGGTCATGATTTCGTGGACATCGCGGCGCACCCCGAGGCGGGACAAATTCCCGGCGTGCTGATCATGCGGCCCGAGACCCCGCTGTTCTTCGCCAATGTCGAGCAGATGCTGGCCATCGTCCGGCGACAGATCGAGGCGCCGGACGCGGTGAAGACCCTGATCCTCAGCCTGGAAGACTCACCCGACCTGGACGGCAGCAGCATCGAATCCCTGATGGAACTGGCCGGATTTGCCCATGAACGCGGGATCGCGCTACTCCTCGCGCGCCTGCATGACCCGGCCAGGACGGTGCTTATCCGCGCGGCGATTCCCAACCTGCCGGCCTCGGCCCTGACCAATTGGAGCGTGGACGATGCGGTGGCAAAGGCGTTGGGGGACGTGAGTGCGTCCGTAGAACAAGTGGGTACATGTTCACTTCATCAGTGACTATTCATGGCCAGCGGTCGCCGTTCGCAAAATCAATCGTGATACCGGGTCATCCGCCATCATTGGGCTTGGGGGATAATTTCATCGCTTCCAACATCGCTTCAGTCATTGGGCGCTCGCTCACGCAAGGTTTTGCAGGGATGGTTATGCCTAGATTGTTTGCTCTCTTGTTGCTGACTCTCATGCCTACTATGGGTGTAGCCCAGGACACGACGCGTATCAGCGTGGAGATCACACAGGGCGGAATCCGCGTTAAGGGCGAGGTGGAGGTCAGTGCCAGCCGTGCGGTGGCTTGGGAAACGCTTACCGATTACGAAAGTTGGGTGCGATTCATTCCGGACCTGCAAATCTCCCGCGTCATGTCACGGGAGCCTTTGCGCGTCGCGCAACGCACCACGTTGCCCTGGTTGCCCGGGATTCCCATGGTGGTATTGGCCAGCGTCGTCGAGATTCCCAAGGAACGGATCAGCTTCAGCAAGGTCCAGGGAAATCCGCTGTTTCTGGAGGGGGAGTGGCGGATAGCGGGCAAAGATGGCGCTTTGCGACTCAGTTACAGTGCCGAGGTCATCCCCGGCATGCCGTTGCCGGCGAACCTGTCCGTCGAGACTGTCCAGGGGGATACCCGCGCCAAGGTGGAAGCCATGGCACATGAGATCACGCGCCGCGAACGCGAGGGCGGGCAGCCTCGATAAGTCCTTCAGAGCCTGCGTTCGTAGCGCAACTTGGCAATGCCGTGGCAGATGGCGGAAAAAGCGATGAGGCTGGCCGCTTCCGGCAATACATCGCGAACTGATCCGCCGCGTACGAATACTTCGAGAAAGCCGTCCAGCCCCCATGCCAGTGGGGAGATGATGGACGCCTCCTGCATGAACACAGGCATCACCGCTTTGGGCACGAGAACGCCGCCGAGTGCCGCCATGATCATGATGGCCGCGGCGCTGAAGCTCGTGGCCTGTTCGGCGGTCCTGGCGAAGAGGGCCACCATGATGCCGAAACCGATGGCGGCCAGACTCGCCGAGCCGCCCAGCAGCATGAGTGCCAGGGGATTCTGCCCCGGATCCAGGCGGTCACCACCCAGCAGCGGCAGCACGTAGACGCTGGCGGCAAGGATCAAACCCATCTGGATTTGATTGATGCAGAAGAACAGCGCCGCCTTGCCGCCCAATACGGCCCAGCTCGGCACAGCCATGGTTTGCAGGCGGAACAGACTGCCCTGTTCCCGTTCCCGGATGAAGGATACGGACAGCGGTACCGTGAGGAAAAACATGGCCAGCAAGGTCCAGGCCGGCGCGTTCTGCTGCACCGAGGTGGGCAACTGCCCGCCGCTGCCGCCGGACACGGTCTCACTGCGCACATCGGAGAACACGTGGATATTGTCCAGCTTGGGCAACGTCATGGATTGTTTACCCAGAATGACATGCAGGTTCGCTTCGAGCTGATCGCGCGCCAGCTTCATTTCCACGGCGTATTTGGCCAGGTTGAGCCCACCCTCCATCACGGCGCGGTAATCCCCGCGCAAGGCTGGGTCGGAGAACAGCCGCAACCTGATCGGCGGCTCCAGGATCATGTCGACTGGCACGCCGGCGGCGATGTCAGCCGCGCGGCGGCGCGCCTTCCGGGTGGCGTCGCCGGGGATCAGCACCGCGAATTTGTAGCGTCCTTCGCGTACCGATTGCCGAATGCTTTCCTCGCTCAGGTTGCCGCGCCCGCTCAATTCCAGCGTGAGGTGTGGGTTGCCACGCAAAGAGTCCACTACGGTCTTGCCCACCGAGTCGCCGTCCGCATCGGCGACCAGCACCGCGAAACTGGTTCCGGGGCGGTCACCGAATGCATCGCGCAGGGCAAGGGAGAGAATCAGCACGAACAACACCGGCATAACGAAGAACACCACCAGGGCCAGCTTGTCGCGAGAGATGATGCGCATCTCCTTCATCAGGCTGGCGAAGAACATGGCGAGACTGCGTAGATTCATGGTTCCACCCGCTCCTCCGCGGTCATGGCCAGGAACATCTGCTCCAGGCTGCGCGTGCCAAAGTTGAGTGATTGCGCCGCAATACCTGCCTGGCACAGGGCATCCATGATGGAGCTGACCACCTGCTCCGGATGTTCCGCCGATATCTGAAGGTAACGGCAGGAAAGTGTGACTTCCTGGATGCCGTGGATGTTCAGTAACTGCGAGCGTAGCGACTCAGGCGGCTCCCGGTCCAACGCCAACTTGATGATGTCGTTTTGTTGCGAGGTCAGCAGGGTTTCGACGGCCCCCTGGGTCACGACTCGCCCGTGATTCATGATGGCGATCTGGTGGCAAAGCTGCTCGGCCTCTTCCATGTAGTGTGTGGACAGCACGATGGTTACGCCCTGGGCGTGCAATTCACGCAGGCGCTGGTGAATCAGCGAGCGGGAATGCGGGTCGATGGCGACGGTGGTTTCATCGAGTATGAGCAGTTCCGGCTCATGGATGAGCGCAATCACCAGGTTGAGGCGGCGCTTGTAGCCACCCGAGAACTGCTCTACACGCCGGTCCGCCGAATCGCTGATCTCCGCCAGATCGAGGCAGGCGCGCACCCGGTTTTTCAGGTGCGCGCCGCTCAGCCCCTGCATGCGCCCGAAATATTCCAGGTTTTCACGCGCGGTCAGCGTCGGGTAAACGGCAGGTTCCTGGGGTGACATGCCGATCTTCGCCAGGGTTTCCCGCGTGATGCCGCGCCCGCCCACGCTCACGGTTCCCGCTGCGGGGATGATGCGGCCGACCAGCATGGAGAGCAGCGTGGTCTTGCCTGCGCCATTAGGTCCCAGCAGGCCAAAAATCACCCCCTTGGGAATCACCAGGTTCACGCCATCGAGGGCACGGCGCCTCCCTTCCGGATAGGTCTTGACCACGCCATCAAACGAGATGTATGTGGATGTGGAATCCGCGGACGCATCGGTAGTAGCACAGGGAGAATGATTGTTCACGTAGGAATCACCATTGGAGTCATTGTCTCATCCTTGGCGTCAATGGCAGAAACGGGTCGCCAGGAATTGACCAAGGGCACACCCCGAGCGGCAGGAACCAGGCTGACGCATCAGGCACGATCTCCCGCTTTGTATTCCAGCAAGTCCCCCACCGAGCAGTGAAACAAACGGCACAGAGCCTCGATCGTCTCAAGGTCGATTCGGTTTGCCGTTACGTTGTACAGCAAGGTAATGGAGTTCCTGTGGAGCCCGGTCTCTCGGGCGGCATCCACAACTTTCATTTTTCGTTCGCCCATCATCCGGGACAAGTGGCAACGAATCATGGCATGCCCCAGTCATAACAGGGAAACCTCGAATACCGCGTCGATACTCCGGCCATCCCAGTTGTATTCGAGATACGCCGCATGCAGGCAGTTGCTCAGGATCCCCGTTCGCAAGGCAGCCAGGCATTCACCGCCTGGCTTGCGAACGGACGGATAGAGGATGCCTTGCGTGTCTTCGGCCCGTAGCTTGCGACCCAACGCTTGGGCATAGCCGTAGTCATCCGGATCAGTGATGCGTGGCTCGGCGAGGGCCGCTTGCCGCAGATCCGCTACTTCGCCTGCGGCCTTCACCGTGTAAAGCCTCATCTGCAGACGCACGGGGGGTTCGTTGGTGGCGCTCATGAACAAGGTGGCGTGGTAGCGGGTTTCGGCGATGGCGGTTTCCTGTTCATGCGCGCAGTAAAACACCCCATAGCTACCATCGCTGAAACGGCTTCCCTCGGGATTCAGGTGAGTGAAGGCCGCCATGATCGGGCTGCTGCCATTACCGAACAGGCGCTCCTCGGCAGGGACAAGGCTGATCTCCCCGATTTCGTCTCGTAGGCGATCGTTGGTCATGGCTTCCAACGCATAGAGGGCATCGAAGTCCTCGGGGCTGGCTACCCGGTCGTACAAGCCGATGGCGGGGAAACGAGTAGGAATGACGCGATAGGCCGGATGCCAGCGCAGCGTGACGGTGGGGTAGGTCAAGCCCAGCCCCCACGCCGTGCATCGAGGTACTGGCGCACGGCCAGCAGGTCGCCCATGTTGCCGCCCAGCATGCGGTCCAGCGCGCTCTTGCCGCCGAACAAGGGGGCCGTATTGGGCTTCTTCACCCAGGCGTCCGCCGCCGCCGGGTTCGTCAACAGAATCTGCAGTGCCTTGTAGATGCCGAGGAGGTAAGACAGTCGTTCCAGCGTGTCTCGCTTCAGATCAGCGTTTTCCGGGGCGGATTTCCATTTGAAGTAGGTGGAGCGACCGGGGGCGCCCAGCAGCACCATCTGCTCTTCGGCATTCAGGCCCCAGCCACGGGCGATATTAAAAAATGCACGCAGGCCGGCCGCGGACATGGACTTGTTGGTCGGTGGGGTGCTTGTCTGGGGGGTATGAGCCAGAGACGACATGGCTTCCTCCTTCATCGGAATGGCGTGTCATGCCAAGATAGTCTATTTGTGGACTGTCCGCAAAACTATGTCCATTTGAGGATTGGCCTGCCGCATCTCCGCGCGCAACCGGGAGTTGTACAGGCTGTCGACGGCGGGGCGCCGGCCAACGATATTCAGCCAGGAGGGAGGGTCACTCCGCGTCCCCATTGGCTCGGAGCGCCACGAGATGAACGACAATGGCGAATGCTCCCCGACACCCAAAGCCCTCCGGCAAGTCCACGCCCCCTGTCGGCATTGAAAGACCTGTGGCCGTTCCTGCGGCCCTACCGGACGCGGATCGCGCTGGCCTTCATCCTGTTGTGCCTGGGCTCCGCAACCATACTGCTGGTGCCACTGGCGTTTCGTGATCTCATCGATTTTGGTTTCGGGAACCGGAAGCAGCCCGGTGCCGGCCTACTCGGCGCATTGGGCCTGAACGGGCATTTCATCGCCCTGTTCGGCTTGGCGGGCTTCTGGGCGCTCGCCGTTTCGGCGCGCTATTACACCGTGTCGTGGGTGGGCGAACGGGTGACGGCTGACCTGCGTAGTGCCGTCTATGCGCGGGTACTGTCCCAGTCGCCCCAATTCTTCGAAACCTTGCGGACAGGAGAAGTGCTTTCCCGACTGACTGGCGACACAACCCTGATCCAGACCGTGGTCGGCAGTTCCATTTCGATGGGCTTGCGCAGCCTGTTCCAGTTCATCGGCGGCATGATCATGCTGGCCGTCACCAGTTTTTATCTGTTCTCCCTGAACCTGGGGTTGATGGCCATGCTGACGCTGCCCATCCTGGCCATCGGTCGCAAGGTCAAAAAGCTCTCGCGGGAATCCCAGGACCGCATCGCGGACGCCTCGGCCCTGGCGGGCGAAATCCTCAACGCCATGCCCACGGTACAGGCCTATACCCAGGAACCGCTGGAAGCCAGGCGCTTCGGCGAGCGCACGGAAAGGAGTTTCGTCACCGCGATCCGGCGCACGCGGGTGCGGGCGGCGCTCACGGCCCTGATCATCACCGCAGTGATGGGAACGATCATCTTCGTGCTCTGGATCGGCGCGCGCCAAGTGGCCGACGGCATCCTGACCGGCGGCCAACTGGCCTCTTTCGTCCTGTATGCGGCGTTGGTGGCGGGCGGCGTCGGGACCATGGCGGAAGTGTGGGGCGACGTGATGCGCGCCGCCGGGGCGACGGAGCGGCTGCTTGATCTGCTGCGCGCGGAATCGACCATCCATGAAGCGGCCGAACCTGAAACACCGGCGCAGCCGGCGCGGGCGACGATCAGCTTCGAACACGTCACCTTCCGCTATCCGTCTCGCCCGCAAAGCAGCGCCCTGGATGACATCTGCCTGGAAATCGCCCCCGGCGAGAACGTCGCCCTGGTCGGTCCATCAGGCGCCGGCAAGACCAGCCTGATCCAGCTCCTGTTGCGCTATTACGACGTGTCCGAAGGCCGCATCCGGCTCAACGGCCAGGACATCCGCCAATTGAGTCTGCGCGATCTGCGCAAAGGCATCGCCATCGTGCCGCAAGACCCGGTGATTTTCTCCGCCAACACCCTGGAGAACATCCGTTACGGTCGCGCCACGGCGAGCGACGCGGAAGTCCTGCTCGCGGCCCGGGCCGCCCTGGTGGACGAATTCATCGATCGTTTGCCCGAGGGCTACCAGACCTTTCTCGGGGAACGGGGCACCCGCTTGTCCGGTGGCCAGCGCCAGCGGATTGCGATTGCCCGCGCCATCCTGAAAGGCGCCCCGTTACTACTGCTCGATGAAGCCACCAGCGCCCTCGACGCGGAATCGGAAATCCTGGTGCAGCAGGGCCTCAGCGCGGCCATGCGGGGGCGCACCACACTGGTGATCGCGCATCGCTTGGCCACCGTGCAAAAAGCCGACCGTATCGTCGTGATGGAACGAGGAAGAATCGTGGAAATCGGCACCCCGGAGGATCTGCGCAAGCAAGGCGGGCTCTACGCGCGGCTGGCGGCGCTGCAACTCAACAATCCGGGAAGCGGCAATTGATGCCGCTTGCGGTTCGCGTCACACCGCCGAAGTCGATGCTGCCCGTTCGACTCCAGGCAGCTGTTGCTATGATGCCTCGCCGAACCTTGATCAAGGACACCACACATGCTCGACAACCTGATGCCATTCCTGCTCCATTGGGGTGTCATGTCCCTGTCGCTTTGGGCGGCGAGCTACGTGTTCAGCGGCATCCGGTTCGCGGATACCCCCTCACTGATCATTTCCGCGCTCCTTCTCGGTTTTGCCAACGCCATCGTCAAGCCGCTGTTGGTCATCCTCACCCTGCCGTTGACCCTGGTGACGCTGGGCTTCTTCCTGCTGGTGATCAACGCCCTGATGCTGCTGCTGGTTTCGTCGCTGGTTCGCGGATTCACGATTTCGGGGTTCTGGACCGCCTTCTTCGCAAGTATTTTCATCGCCATACTGAGCTTCCTGATTGGCGTGTTCGTTGTCGACAGCGGTACAACGTGGCGTATCTCGACACATGGCACCTGGGTTTGAGCCCCTGAAAACCACACCCTGTCGTAGCCTTCGAAGCCGAGGTTTCTCGTGCATTCACAGCCGGCTTGCCGGCAATATGGATGGAAGTCACTTTGCCGCCGGCCGTGTGAAGCCCCCCGAATATTGGCTGGACAGTCCCACGCCATTTGCAATCGCGCCATGGTTCCCGATGGACCCCCATTCCGTAGCGGCGACAATGGACAGACCATGCAGACGATCTTCCCCACTTTCCAGACCTTGACGGGCACCTACGAACCCTCCGCGATCCAGCAATTGCCGGACGGGCGATTCCTGGTCGTCGAAGACGAGAAGCGCACCCCCTTCAGCCTCGTTACGCTCAGCGCCGATGGTCAGGTCAGCAGTGTCCCCCTGAACCCGGAAGCGGTGGGGGCCGCCGAAGATTTCGGGAAACTCGATGACCTCGAAGCGCTGGCGCTCGATCGTTCTGGCCAGTTCTATGCCCTCACCTCGCATTCGCGCGACGGCGATGGAGAAGAGAAGCCGTCCCGCGAGAAGCTGCTCCGGTTTCGCGTCGAGGCCGATCGGGTGGTCGCGCCGATGCTGGTCAAAGGCCTCAAGTCCGCCTTGATGGCGGCGCACCCGGTGCTGGCGGAAGCGGCCGCGATCCTGGACGTCAAGGCCGAGGGGGGGCTCAACATCGAAGCCCTGGAGATCACCCCGGACCAGCAACACCTGCTGGTCGGATTCCGCAGCCCCGTGCTCGACGGTCACGCCCTCATCGCCAGCATCGAGAACCCCACGGCCATCTTCGAGTCCGGCGAACCCCCCCGAATCTCGGCAACTTTGACAACGCTGGATCTGGGTGGGCATGGTATTCGCGGCATGGCCTACTTCGCCTCGCTTGGCGGCTATCTCCTCATCAGCGGACCTGTCGCGCGTGAGCAGGCGCAGTTTCAGATCTGGTTCTGGACGGGCAAGCCGGGGGATCGCGCGCAGCGCATGGCCGTGCCTGGCCTCTCCGGTTTCGAGCACGCCGAAGGCATCAGCCCGGCTTTGATCGACGGCCAGGAATACATCATCCTGGTCAGCGACGATGGTGACAGGAAGGCCGGACGCTTTGCACGCTATGTCCTCCTCGATCCGACTGCCCCGCGCCCAGCCTGACGTTTCCGGTTACCTGCCGCGCAGTTTCTGCATGACCTGCCAGGTGACCCAACCGCGCTGTAGCCATTTGCCGAGGTGGTTAACCCGCAACGCGGCAAACATGGCGACGCCGCCGACTATCCATACGGGATTACGCTTGAGCACGCTCAGCATCGCGAACCCTCGGTCTGCCCAGGCCAAGGGTGTACGCCACGGCTCGATGCTTTCCGCCAGTGCCGTCCTTTGCGCCGCGGCCTGGGCAACCAGGCGTTCACGCCGTTCAGCCAACTGGGCCAGATTTTTTCTCATGGACGGGAAACGAGTTGCTGTCGGTCTTTCAATAACTCCGACATGCTCGCGGCGAAGAGCCTCGGCTTTGTTCTCGCTTTGTGGACGGCGTATCCCCACGCAGCCGCGCCAGCCGTCAGAAACAATCCGGTAAGCGTTGCCAGGACCAGGAGACGATGCGTGTCCCAGAATGCGACCACCAGCAACAGTGTTGCCAGCAGCACGCCCACCCCGAGGCAAAACAAGGCGACCAGGGCCAACAACACCAGCGAGAACAAATGCGCCCGCTCTTCCTCCAGGTCCGAGGACAACAGATCGAGACGGGTATAGGCGATGGCAACCAGCGATGCCGCCAGCGCGGTCAGGGACTCAAGCAAGCCCTTGCCCGCGCCGGGTGTCTTCTCAGGCATGGCGTGTGCCTAGCGGCGGCCGACGAGAAAACCGATCAGCAAGCCGAGCGCGGCGGCGACGCCGACGGCATTCCAGGGATTCTCGTGGACATAAACGTCGGTCGCCTTGGCCGCCGCTCTGGTTTTGACCACCAGGGCTTCCTGCGCGTCGACCATTCTGTCCTTCATGACCCGCAGGGACTCTTCCGCCTTGGCGCGCACTTCGGCCAGCTTCTCGCCGCCCTGATTGGCGGTCGCTTTCAGCAGCGCCTCCGCGTCCGCCACTACAACGCTGAAATCGGCGAGCAATTGTTCTTTGGTGACTTCATTAGCGAGCTTTTCCATGTTTTTCTCCAATGCGGGTTGTACCGAATTTACGGTGGTTTACTTTAATCGATTGTCACCCTGTTTCTAGCATTACTCTGTTCGCCAGCGCACCTATCGAGCGGACATTTTTCGAGCGCTGCGTGTGCCGGCGCACAGATGGCCGTCGTCAAGACCGAGATGATGACTAAGCTGTAACCAGGATAAGGAGTCCAGAATGCCCATTCAATTCAATGAATCAAACGGCGGCAAGATGCTCGACATTCATGTCAGCGGCAAGCTGGAAAAGGCTGATTATGCGCAATTCGTGCCCGCGTTCGAGCAACTTGTCCGGGAACACGGAAAGCTGCGATTGTTGTTCGACATGAGCGGCTTCCACGGCTGGGAAGCCAGTGCCGCTTGGGAAGACTTCAAGTTCGGTGTCGAGCACTTCGCCGACATCGAAAAGTTGGCGATGGTCGGGGAAACGCAGTGGCAACACGGCATGGCGACATTCTGCAAGCCGTTTACCAAGGCGCAGGTCCGCTACTTCGATCACGCCGACGCCGACGCGGCGCGGAAGTGGCTGGAAGAGGCGTGACGACGCTCCATGAGCGCGCCTGAGCCAACTCTCCAGCCGATACCGTCGGCCAATCCAGGCGTCATCGTCTCGGTGCGCGGCAGTGTCGTGGATGTGCGTTTCGATGGCTCTTTGCCGCCGATCTACACGGTGCTGCGCACGGGCGCGGAACAAGAGATCGTCATCGAGGTGCTGGCGCAACTGGATGCGCGCCATGTGCGCGGGATCGCGCTCACACCCACGCAGGGCCTCGCGCGCGGCATGGCGGTGGCGGATACGGGCGGGCCGTTGCTGACGCCGGTGGGCAAGGGGATTCTCTCGCGCATGTTCGATGTCTTCGGCAACACCATCGACCGTGAAGCGGCGTTGGCCGAGATGCAATGGCGTTCCGTGCATCGGGCGCCACCACCGCTGGCGCGGCGTTCCACCAAGTCGGAAATATTCGAGACCGGGATCAAGATCATCGATGTGCTGATGCCGCTGGAACGCGGCGGCAAATCGGGCCTGTTCGGCGGCGCCGGTGTCGGCAAGACGGTGTTGCTCACCGAGATGATCCACAACATGGTCGGGCAACACGAAGGCGTGAGCATTTTTTGCGGCATCGGCGAACGTTGCCGCGAAGGCGAGGAGCTTTACCGCGACATGAAAGCCGCCGGTGTGCTGCCGAACATGGTGATGATGTTCGGCCAGATGAACGAGCCCCCGGGCGCGCGTTTCCGCGTCGGCCACGCGGCGCTGACCATGGCCGAGTATTTCCGCGACGACGAACATCGCGACGTGCTGCTGCTGATTGACAACATTTTTCGTTTCATCCAGGCCGGCATGGAGGTGTCCGGCCTGATGGGGCAGATGCCGTCGCGCCTGGGTTATCAGCCGACCATGGGCACCGAGCTGGCGCAACTGGAAGAGCGCATCGCCAATACCGATACCGGCGCCATCACCTCGATCCAGGCGGTCTACGTGCCGGCCGACGATTTCACCGATCCGGCGGCGGTGCATACCTTCTCGCATCTCTCCGCCTCCATCGTGCTCTCGCGCAAGCGGGCCAGCGAAGGCCTGTACCCGGCCATCGATCCGTTGCAGTCCAGTTCCAAGATGGCCACGCCGGGCATCGTCGGCGAACGGCATTACACCCTGGCTCAGGAAATCCGCCGCACCCTTGCGCAATACACCGAGCTCAAGGACATCATCGCCATGCTCGGCCTGGAGCAGCTTTCGCCGGCGGACCGCGACGTCGTCGCCCGCGCCCGTCGCCTGGAGCGTTTTCTCACCCAGCCGTTTTTCACCACCGAACAGTTCACCGGCATGCAAGGCAAACTGGTCAGCCTGGAAGACGCGCTGGACGGCTGCGAGCGCATCCTGGCCGACGAATTCAAGGACGTTCCGGAGAGCGCGCTGTACATGATCGGGAAGGTGGATGAGGCGAAGGCGAAGCCCAAGGCCTTTTCCGCGTTGGCGGGAGATACGGCTGGAGCGGAGGTTCCCCCCTTTGGAAAAGGGGGGGCAGGGGGGATTTCCGAGACGGACGCTCAGGCTAACGTGGGTAAATCACCCTCACTCTCCCCTTCCCAAAGGGGGAAGCCACTCTCCCAGGCGCTTCCCGTCGCGCCACCCGCCGACACTAAAGAAGCCGAAGCCAAGGGGGCCGCGCAATGAATCTCAAGATTCTCCTGCCCTTCCAGATTTTCGCCGACACAGCCGGCGTGACGCGCATCGTCGCGGAGACCCATGAGGGCGCATTTGGCATCCTGCCGCGCCGGCTTGATTGCGTGGCGGCGCTGACGCCGGGCATCCTGGTCTACGCAACAGAATCTGAAGGCGAGGTCTACGTGGCGGTGGATGAAGGGGTGCTGGTCAAGACCGGGCCAGATGTGCTCGTTTCCGTGCGCCGCGCTGTGGGCGGAAGCGATCTCGGCCAATTGCGCGGCATCGTGGAACAAGAGTTTCTGACCCTGGACGAGCACGAACAAAGCGTGCGCTCGGTGTTGGCGAAAATGGAAAGCGATCTGATACGCCGCATGGCGATCTTCCACCATGGCTGACGCACCCGGAATGCCCAAGCCGAAGCTGCAGCCAACGCTCGGCGAGACGGTCGGCGCCAAGGCGACGCGCAAGCTCAAGGCCCGGCGCGACTCCGCGGCGGGGGTCTGGTTCGGCCTGGGCATGATGGGGCTGATCGGCTGGTCGGTGGCGATTCCGACGCTGCTCGGCGCGGCACTCGGCATCTGGCTGGACCAGCATTATCCGGGCGGCCGCTCCTGGACCCTGGCGCTGCTGGTGGCCGGGCTGGCCATCGGCTGTTTCAACGCCTGGCATTGGGTGGACAAGGAAGACCAGGCCATGCGCAAGCAATCGGAGGATCGCGATGAATGAAACACTGACACTGGGGCTGGCGGGTGTGGCGGGCCTGTTGCTGGGCGGGATTTTCTTCGGTGGCTTGTGGTGGACAGTGCGGTGGACAGTGCGCGAGGGCGTGACGGCGCGGCGGCCGGCGTTGTTGTTCATCGGCAGCTTCGTGTTGCGCGCGAGCATCGTGCTGGCCGGCATTTACCTGGTCGCTCGCGCGAGCGGGCCGCAAAAGTGGCAGCCCCTGCTGCTCTGCCTCCTGGGAATGGTCGTCGCGCGTTACATCGTCACCTGGCTGACCCGGTCAACCGAGGAGGCCCGCCATGCGCCTTAGTCCCGACGCGATGATCTTCTGGCAAGTCGGCTTCATCAAACTCAACGCCACCATCGTGTTCACCTGGGGGCTGATGTTGGTGCTGGCCGTTGGCGCGAAGCTCATTACCCGCAACCTGTCCAGCGACCTGGAGCGTTCCCGCTGGCAGAACCTGTTGGAAATCGTCGTCACCGCCATCGAGAAGCAGATCGAAGAGGTCGGCCTCTCGCAGCCACGGAAATATCTCGGCTTTCTCGGCACCCTGTTCCTGTTCGTCGCCGTCTCCGCCCTGTTTACCGTGTTCCCCGGCTTCGAGCCGCCGACCGGCTCGCTCTCCACCACGACCGCCCTGGCGCTGTGCGTGCTGGTGGCCGTGCCGCTGTTCGGCATCGAAGGGCGGGGGCTGGGCGGCTACCTCAAGTCCTACATGGAACCGACCGTCATCATGCTGCCGTTCAACCTCATCAGCGAGGTGTCGCGCACGCTGGCCCTGGCGGTTCGCCTGTTCGGCAACATGATGAGCGGGGCGATGATCATCGGCATTCTGCTGAGCATCACGCCCTTCGTCTTTCCCATCATCATGACGCTGCTCGGCCTGCTCACCGGCATGGTGCAGGCCTATATCTTCTTCATCCTGGCCACGGTTTACATCGCGGCCGCCACGCAAATCCGCAAGCCGGAGCCCGAGCCCGAAGCGGAACCCACCACTTGAAGCAACCCATCAAGGAGACATCATGGACAGCATGACCATCATCGCGGTGGCCTCCATCGTCATCGCCGGCATCACCACCGGTTTCGGCACCATGGGCCCCGCGCTGGCGGAAGGCCGCGCGGTCGCGACGGCGCTGACCTCACTGGCGCAGCAGCCCGACGCCTCCGCCACCATCACCCGCACCTTATTCGTCGGCCTGGCGATGATCGAGTCCACAGCCATCTACTGCTTCGTGGTCTCGATGATTCTGCTGTTCGCCAATCCGTTCTGGAATCAAGCCATCGCCCAGGTCGCCGGGAAGTAGCCATGCTGATCGACTGGTTCACCGTCGCCGCGCAGGTCATCAACTTCCTCATCCTGGTGTGGTTGTTGAAGCGCTTTCTTTACCAGCCCATCCTCGACGCCATCGACGCGCGGGAAAAGCGAATCGCCGCTGAACTCGCGGATGCCGACGCGAAAAAGGCCGAGGCAAAATCAGAGCGCGACGAGTTCCAGCACAAGAACGAGGCGTTCGAGCAACAGCGCGCCACGCTCATGAGCCAGGCCACCGAAGCGGCCAAGGCAGAACGGCAAAGGCTGCTGGACGAAGCGCGCCAGGCGGCCGATGCCTTGAGCGCCAAGCGGATGGAAACCTTGCGTAACGACAGCCATACCCTGACGCAGGCCATTCGTCGCCGGACCCAGGAGGAGGTGTTCACCATCACGCGCAAAACGTTGGCCGACCTCGCCTCGGCGAGCCTGGAAGAACGCATGGCCGAGGTATTCACGCGCCGCTTGCGCGAACTGGACGAGCAGGCTAAAGACACCCTCGGCCAGTCCCTCAAGACCACCGCCGAACCCGCGCTGGTGCGCAGCGCGTTCGATCTGCCCGAGGCGCAGCGCGCGGCGATACAGAACGCGCTCAACGAAACCTTCTCGGCCGATATCGCCATCCGCTTCGAGACCGCGCCGGAACTCGTCGGCGGGATCGAACTCGGCGCGAATGGGCAAAAAGTGGCGTGGAGCATCGCCGAATACCTGACCTCCCTGGAAAACGGCGTTGAAGAACTGCTGAAAGCACAGTCCAGACCCGAAGCCGAGCCCGAGCCCAAGCCGGAACCCCCCAAGCCCGAAGCCACGAACCCATGAGCAACGAACCCGAGCGCCTCCAGGACGTTCTCGACAGCGCGTTTGCCGGGATCAGCCAGGCGCGGGAGGCGTTCTCGCCGCGACTGAAGCCGCGCGAAGTCGGCACCATCACCAGCATCGCCACGGGCATCGCGAAAGTCTCCGGCCTCCCCGGCGTCGGTTTCGAGGAAGTATTGAAGTTTCCCGGCGAGGTCTACGGCATCGCCTTCAACGTCGATGCCGACGAAATCGGCGTCGTTCTGCTGGGCGACTACTGGCGCCTGCATGCCGGCGATGAAGTCGAACGCCGTGGCCATGTGGTGGATGTGCCGGTGGGAGAGGGCCTGATCGGACGCATCATCAATCCGATGGGGCGGCCCCTGGATGGCAAAGGGCCGCTGCTTTCCAGCGCGCGCCTGCCGGTCGAACGCCCCGCCGCGCATATCATGGACCGCGCGCCGGTCACCATCCCCCTGCAAACCGGCATCAAGGTCATCGATGCGCTCATTCCCGTCGGCCGCGGCCAGCGCGAGTTGATCCTCGGCGACCGCCAGACCGGCAAGACCGCCGTGGCGCTCGACACCATCCTCAACCAGCGCGATCAGAACGTGCTCTGCGTGTATTGCGCCATCGGCCAGCGCGCCTCCGGTGTGGCCAAGGTCATCGCCACCCTGCGCGAACAGGGCGCGCTGGAGTACACCATCGTGGTGGTCACCGAAGGCAACGACCCACCCGGCCTCGCCTACATCGCGCCCTACGCCGCGACCAGCATCGCCGAGCATTTCATGGCGCAAGGCCGCGACGTGCTCATCGTCTACGACGATCTCACCCATCACGCGCGCGCCTATCGTGAACTGTCCCTGCTGTTGCGCCGCCCGCCCGGCCGCGAGGCTTTCCCCGGCGACATCTTTTATATCCACTCGCGCCTGCTGGAGCGCGCGACCCATTTGCGCCCGGAACTCGGCGGCGGATCGCTCACCGCGCTGCCCATCATCGAAACCGAGGCCGAGGACATTTCCGCCTATATCCCGACCAACCTGATTTCCATCACCGACGGGCAGGTATACCTGTCGCCGGCGCTATTCGAATTGGGTGTGCTGCCGGCGGTCGATGTCGGCAAATCCGTTTCCCGCGTCGGCGGCAAGGCGCAACGCGCCGCCTACCGCGCGGTCACGGGCGACCTCAAGCTTGCCTACGCCCAGTTCGAGGAACTGGAAACCTTCGCCCGCTTCGGCGCCCGCCTGGATGAAGACACGCGCAAGACCATCGAACACGGACGCCGCATCCGCGCCTGCCTCAAGCAACCGGAATTCGCCCCGGTGTCCGTTCCCGCGCAAATCACCGTCCTCCTGGCCCTGACCGCGAAACTGTTCGACCCGGTGCCGCTCGAATGGATGACCGAGGCCGAACAAGCCGTGCGCGACGCGGCGGCGACCATCCCGGAGGCGCTCGCCGCGCGCTTCGAAAGCGCCGACACCTTGAGCGACGAAGATCGCGCAAGCATCGTCGAGATAGCCCGCGCCGCGCTCGCGGACTTCCTGCCCGAAGCGAAAACCGAACCCGACGGCACCCCTGTAGCGCCGGCGTCCCGCCGGCTTAGTAGGCCTGATTAGATCGAACACCTGGCCGCAATCTCGCGGCACCGAGCCTGACAGCGAGTCAGTCACCCCCACAACCGGAGAACACCATGCAAATCCAGATCAACAGCGACCACAACATCGAAGTCCATGAAGCATTGGCCGCGCACCTGCGCGCCTCGGTTGAAGCCGCACTGAGTCATTTCAGCGAGCAAATCACCCGCGTGGAAATGCACCTGAGCGACGAAAACGCCGAAAAAAGCGGCCAACACGACAAACGCTGCCTGCTCGAAGCCCGCCTCAAAGGCCGTCAGCCCATCGCGGTGACCCACGAGGCGGAAAGCCTGGGCCAGGCCGTCGACGGCGCCGCCGACAAATTGGCGCGATCGATCGAAAGCGCCCTGGGGCGCGCGGCGCGGGCACCCGCCGCGGAAGACTGGACGGAACCCACCGAGCCGCAATGAGCGAAACCGCCGCCAGCCTGCGGCACAAGATCGCCAGTGCCGGCGATCTCCACTCCGTCGTGCGCACGATGAAAGCCGTGGCCGCCTCCAACATCGGCCAATACGAAAAGTCGGTGCGCGCCTTGGCCGACTACACCCGCAGCGTCGAGCTGGGCCTGAGCATCTGCTTCCGGAAAAGCGCGCCGGCGCCGGGCAACGGACGCGCCGACGCCGGCCCCGTCGGCGCGGTCGTGTTCGGTTCGGACCAAGGATTGGTCGGCCGCTTCAACGACGTTGTGGCCGATTACGCGCTGCAAGCCCTCGCCACGCTGCCCGGCCATCCCCAGGTCTGGCCGGTCGGCGAACGCGTTCATGCCCGCCTGGCGGACGCGGGCCTGCCCTTGCGGGACAGCTTCACCGTGCCCAACTCGGTCAAGGCCATCACCCCGCTGGTCGGACAGATCCTTTTGGAGAGCGAGGCGCTCTACAGCCGGGGTGAAATCAGCGAACTCCATCTTTTCTACAACCGCCCCACCTCCGGCGCGGTCTATGAACCCGTCCAACAGCGGCTGCTGCCGCTCGACGAAACCTGGCAACGCGAACTCACCGAACTTCCCTGGCCGACGCGGAACCTGCCCGAGACACTGGGCGACGAAACCGGCACCCTGCGCGCGCTCATCCGTGAATACCTCTTCGTCTCCCTGTTCCGCGCCTGCGCCGAATCCCTAGCCAGCGAAAACGCCAGCCGCCTCGCGGCGATGCAACGCGCCGACAAGAACATCAACGAACTGCTGGAAGACCTGAACAGCACCTTCCACCGCCTGCGCCAGAGCAGCATCGACGAGGAACTGTTCGACGTGATCTCCGGTTTCGAAGCGCTGGCCATGCCGGGCGAAGCCTGAAGAAGCCCACCCATCGCCAGCCCCCACAGCATGAAACCGTATCGCCCTAACTCGTAGCGCCGGCATCCCTGCCGGCTTCGTAGGCCTGATCAGACGAACTACCAGCGCACCCCGCCAACCTCGGAAACTGACCCATCCGCATTTGTCCAACAGACCCAACGCCCTCCAGAGCGCGCCATGAAAACCCTGCTTCGACAGGCTCAGCACGAACGTAAAAGATTGATTTTGAAAAGCTTCAGTTCGCGTCTGACGTTGAAAATACGAGAGACGCCGGCAGAGGCACCTCCCCCCTTTTTCAAAGGGGGGCAGGGGGATTTCTCCAAGGGTTGATCGCGTGCGAGCGTCCAGAAATCCCCCATAGGCAAGGCCCCTTACGCGCGGGTGATAAGGGCGAAAGCGGACGACAAGGCACCTCCCCCCCTTTTTTAAAGGGGGGCAGGGGGGGATTTCTCCAAGGGTTGATCGCGTGCGAGCGTCCAGAAACCCTTCATAGGCAAGGCCCCTTTCGCGCGGGTGATAAGGGCGAAAGCGGACGACAAAGGCACCTCCCCCTTTTTCAAAGGGGGGCAGGGGGGGATTTCTCCAAGGGTTGATCGCATGCGAGCGTCCAGAAACCCTTCATAGGCAAGGCCCCTTTCGCGCGGGTGATAAGGGCGAAAGCGGACGACAAAGGCACCTCCCCCTTTTTCAAAGGGGGGCAGGGGGGGATTTCTCCAAGGGTTGATCGCATGCGAGCGTCCAGAAACCCTTCATAGGCAAGGCCCCTTTCGCGCGGGTGATAAGGGCGAAAGCGGACGGCAAAGGCACCTCCCCTCTTTTTCAAAGGGGGGGCAGGGGGGATTTCTCCAAGGCTCGCGCGAGTGCGCGCGTCCAGAAATCCCCCCTAACCCCCCCTTTTCCAAAGGGGGGAACCTCGCATGTCGGCGTCACCAGGTAACGCGAACCGAGCCTTTACCAAGAACCAAGAACCGTTTGCCCGGAGTCTATCGAAGGGTGAAATTTATCGAGGCGCCCAGGAGGGCGTCGCGCGCTCCCGAACAGCACGGTGAACGCCAGCCATTTCTTATAGGCCATAGGGGACAGACCACGTTTTTTTGTTATTAGTCAGTTGGCTTACGCGATAAAGCCGCTAACCCGACCTACCCGACTAACAACGTGCCCAACCGGAACGCGTGAATTGCTGGTTCACTCCATGTTAACCATCTCACGCGTACCCCTGCAGCTTTGACGTTGGTCGCCACGCCACCGCGAATTGAAGGTCAAAGGGAAGTTCAATGTCATCTGCGCGCATTATTGCCCTCACATCGCTGGCCATGATTGCCTTTGCCGGCAATTCACTGCTCTGCCGGGCCGCGCTGAAACATACCAGCATTGATGCCGCCAGCTTCACGACCATTCGATTGATTTCCGGTGCGATCATGCTTGGTCTGCTGGTTCATCTGCGTCACGGTATGCGTGGTGGCCAGGGAAATTGGCTATCGGCGTTGGCGTTGTTTGTTTATGCCGCCGGCTTTTCTTTTGCTTATGTCAGCCTGCCCGCGGCAACTGGCGCGCTACTGCTCTTTGGCGCGGTACAGGCAACGATGATCGGTTATGGCGCCTGGAAGGGAGAGCGTCTGCTGATAGTGCAGTTCGTCGGCCTGGCACTCGCTTTCGGGGGGCTGGTTGGGCTGTTGCTTCCAGGGCTTTCGGCGCCGCCCCTGTACGGTTCGCTATTGATGTTGCTCGCCGGTGTGGCATGGGGCATCTATTCATTACGCGGAAAAGGGGCGGGCGATCCCCTTCAGGTTACGGCGGGGAATTTTCTGCGCACGGTTCCTGTCGCGGCGGCATTGAGCGTATTCATGTTGAGTGGCGCCGCTCTGGATAATGCGGGATTCGGGTATGCGGTTGCGTCGGGCGCGCTGGCTTCTGGCATCGGCTACGCTATTTGGTACACGGCACTCCCCTCCTTGAAAGCCACCCATGCGGCGACCGTGCAACTGAGTGTCCCGGTGATCGCGGCATTGGGCGGCGTCGTGTTCCTCGGGGAGCCGATTACCCCGCGCCTGGCTTTGGCTTCCGTGGCGATACTCGGTGGAATCGCGCTGGTCATTCTGGAGAGGCAACAGGCCAATGGCGTCCATGCAGTCGCTTCCGCGGACCACTCGCGGGAAAGCTGAACACCACGATTACTTTTAGCGAATGCCGGCCTTGGCGGCGGCGAGGAGATGACGATGAAAATCAAGTCCGAGGATTTCCAGGTACAGGAAGGCGGCAAGGTCGATCTGGAGAAGTGGCCAACCAAGGTGAAGCCGGCTTACAAGTCGAAGAAGAAGTACCAAAAGATGCTCAAGGCACAGGTGGACGAGTTGAGCGAGCTGCAGCGTCTCCACTACGCGTCCAACCGCTATGCGGTGTTGCTGATCTTTCAGGCGATGGACGCGGCCGGCAAGGATGGCGCCATCCGCCATGTGATGTCGGGCATCAACCCGCAAGGTTGCCAGGTGTTCAGTTTCAAACATCCGAGCGCGACGGAGCTGGAACACGATTTTCTCTGGCGTACCACGCAATCCCTGCCGGAACGCGGCCGCATCGGCATCTTCAACCGGTCCTATTACGAGGAGGTGCTGATCGTGCGGGTGCATCCGGAGATACTGCGTGGCCAGGGGCTCCCGGATGGATTGGTCGACGAAAAAACGATCTGGCGGGAGCGTTATCGTTCCATCGTCGACCTGGAGAACCATTTGCATCGCAACGGCACGCGGATCATCAAGTTCTTCCTGCACCTTTCCGAGGAAGAACAACGAAAGCGCTTTCTCGATCGCATCGACGAGCCGGAAAAGAACTGGAAATTCAGTCAGGCGGACCTGGAAGAGCGGAAATTCTGGAAGCAGTACATGCGGGCTTATGAGGCGTGCCTGAGCGCGACGAGTACCAAGACCGCGCCCTGGTATGTGGTGCCCGCCGACGACAAGAAGAACGCGCGGCTGATTGTTTCCCGAATCATTCTGGATACCTTCGAGGCGCTCGAAATGCACTACCCGGAAACCGACGCCAAGCGCCAGCAGGAGTTGCTGTCGATACGCCAACAACTGATGCGGGAAGGCCCGGACGACTGACGGACGCTCGGGCCCGAGGCAAATCCGAGACTGGCGGTCAGATCAGGTCTGGGCTCGCCACCTGACGTTTATAGTGGGCCACGCTTTGTCCCCCTCAGGAACAATCATTCATGTTCGACGTTGCCGTTATCTGCCTGGTATTGACCGCGCTGCTGTCTTATCTGAACCATCGTTTCATCGGCCTGCCGACCACGATCGGCGTCATGGGCATTGCGTTGCTGCTTTCGTTCACGCTGTTCGGGCTGGAAAAACTCGGCTTTGGCGCCTTGCACGACTACGAGGTGTCGCTGCTGGCCTCGGTCGATTTTTCGGAATTGCTGATGCAGGGCATGTTGTCGCTGTTGCTGTTTGCCGGCGCGCTGCATGTCGATTTGAGCGAGTTGAAAACGTACCGCTGGCAGATCGGCATCCTGGCGGTGTTCGGCACGCTGGCTTCGACGCTGCTGGTCGGCTTTGGCCTGTGGGCGATCCTGCCTTACCTGGGCATCGCGCTGCCGCTTTCCTACTGCCTGATCTTCGGCGCGTTGATTTCGCCCACCGATCCGATTGCCGTGATGGGCATCCTGAAGTCGGCCGGGGCGCCGAAGAGCCTGGAGGTCGTCATCGCCGGCGAGTCGCTGTTCAATGACGGCATCGGCGTGGTGGTGTTCACGCTGATTCTGGCGATGGTGACCAGCGGCGAGACGCCGACGCTGGCGCACGGCGCCATGTTGCTGCTGGAGGAGGGCGGCGGTGGGGTGTTGTTCGGGCTGGTGCTCGGTTATGTGACTTACCGCATGTTGAAGAGCATCGACAGTTACCAGGAGGAAGTGTTGCTCACGCTGGCCGCCGTACTGGGCGGCTATGCGCTGGCGAGCCGCTTGCATGTGTCCGGGCCGCTGGCGATGGTGGTGGCGGGGCTGATCATCGGCAACCATGGCCGCGCATTGGCGATGTCGAACAGGACGCGCGAGCACCTGGACATGTTTTGGGAATTGCTCGATTCGATCCTCAATGCGGTGTTGTTCGTGTTGATCGGGCTGGAAGTGATCCTGATCCAGTTTTCGTTCAACCTGACGCTGGCGGGAGCTGTCGTCATTGCCGTCACCCTGGCCGCGCGTCTGCTCTCGGTGGGGGTGCCGATCGGTCTACTGCGGCGCGTATTCGGTTTGCCGAAGGGGGCGTTGAAGGTGCTCACCTGGGGCGGCTTGCGCGGCGGCATTTCGGTCGCGCTGGCGCTTTCGCTGCCCAGCGGCCCGGAACGCGACCTGGTGCTGGCTTTGACCTACGCGGTGGTGGTGTTCTCGATCCTGGTTCAGGGCCTCAGCATCGGCAAGCTGGTGCGCGCTCAGGAGGGGTGAGTGCCAGGGTTGCTACTGGCGAAGGCGCTTTTGCGTTGGTTGGTGATGCGACCGAAAGCGCGCGAGGGAGTGGCCTCCCCCTTTTTTAAAGGGGGAATGAGGGGGATTTAGCGACGTTTGCCTGAGCAGCCGTCTCAGAAATCCCCCCTAGCCCCCCTTTGAAAAAGGGGGGAACCACTGCTCCAACCGCATCATCAGCTAACGCGAAAAGTGTCTTGCTAAAGGGGGCGGCTCACTTAGCAGCCAGCCAATCCTTCACCTCGCGTGCCACCCAGTCGCCGTCGTCCAGGGGCAGGTCGTGGCCGGCGCTTGGGTGCAGTGCAAAAGTGGCGCTCCAGGCTTGCGCCAGCCGTTGCGAACAATGTGGGTGGACCATGCGGTCGCGGGCGCCGGCGAGGATGAGGAGCGGGATGTCCGGCTTTGCAATGGTGGAGTAGCGCGCGGCGGCGAGCAGTTGGCGCAGGGTGTTGCTACGTGAAACCGGACATTCGCTCGCCCATGCGGTCCACTCCGGCAGGACCTGGCGCAGTTCCGCCGCGTGGGCGCTGGTAAGTTCGAGGATGGCTTGCTCGCGCGCCGCGCCGCTCAGCAGCACTTGCCGCAGCAGCGTGGGGTAGGCGCTTGGCCGCAGGCGTTGCTGGAACGGGTTCCAGGGGCGCAGGCTGGTACTGAGCAATACCGCGGCCCGGCATTCCTCCGGATGGCGCGTGGCCCAGGCCACGGCCACCATGGCGCCCAGCGAGAGGGCCAGCAGATGGTAGGGCGGTGGCCGGCCCTGCTCGCGCAGATCGCGGCGGCAGGCTTCCATCATGGCTTCCACGCCGCATGGGCTGGTCTCCAAGAAGCGCTTGCCGTTGCCGGGGAGGTCGGGGGTGAGGATGTCGCCTTGCGCCCATTCTTCCGCGAATGTGGCGCGGAATCGCGCGGGGAAATCGCCCCAGTGGCGCGCCTCGCGGGTCAGGCCACGAAGAAAAACCCAGGTCGTCATGAGTGCCTATGCCAGCCGTACCACTCGACCATGGCCAACTTCTTGTGGCGCAAGCGCGCATCGCCGTGTGGCAGCCAGTTTTCCCAGCCGCAGGTGGCGCGCGCGAGAAAATCCAGCCACAGCAGATGGCGCCGCAGGATACGGTGCAGGCGGTGGCCGGGGCGCGGGTTGAACAGGCCCTGGCGGGAGAATAGTTGGCGCGGGTTTTTCTTCACCCACAGCCAGGAGCCCATTTCCAGGGTGAGCGGCAGGAACACCCGCTCCGCGCCGCCCTTGGCACGAGCAAGCAGGTAAAAATGGTCCCAGAGGTCGCCATGCGCCAAATATTGCCGGCTTTGTGGCTCGACCACGTAGTTGTGCGAGGGGTAGGTCTGCTCGAACAATTCTTTCAGCGCGTGGACTTCCGGCAGGTTGGGAAACGGCCTGGAGGTGTGGGCGTAGGGAAACCAGATGCGGTCGCGCGCGCCGAAGCCGGAGTGGCAATCCAGGGCCAGGCTGAAGCGGCGCGGACCGAGTTCTTCTTCCACCACCCGCGCCAGTACCTGGCTTTCCGCTTGCATCGGCGCGTCGGCCGGGCCGCGATACCAGGGCAGGTTGGCGCTGAAGCGCTGGCCGCCGAGCAGGAAGGGCACCCGTTCCAGCGCATCCAACGGCGCGTTGCGCATGAGGTCGACCCCCTCCGGGTTGCAGCGCGTGTTGTGCCACATGCCGCCGGGATTGGCCAGCGGGACGAACACCATGCGCAGCGTTTCCAGTTGCCGGTGCAGTAGCGGGTCCCACTTCAGCCGGTTCAACAGCCCGCGCAGAAACACCAGCAAGACCCGGGTACCGATGCGCTCCAGTCCATGCACGCCGGCAAAATAGCCGATGGCCGGAAGGTTCGGATCGGGATTGCCCAGGGTCAGGACATGGATGGGCAGCGCCGCGCCCTCCACCGTGACCGTATGCGCCACGCGCGCCGCCAACTCGGTTGGCGCCTCGTCGAGGAGGCGGTTCAGTTCAATGAGCTCGGGGAGGCGCTGCTTCAGCATGCCGTGGTCGCGTCACGCGGACTAGAGGGCCGGGCTTTCCAGGCCGAGAAGCGATCGTTTCAGCGTGAGTTGGATCGGGTTGTCGCCCAGCCAGATTTTCAGCAGCGCGCGGTTGAAGCGTTCACCCGGGACAAGCCCAAGGTCGCGGTTGCCGATACGGGTATAGGTGCCTTTCCCGGGCAGGTAATCCAACTGGATTTCCGTGCCGGACGGCACTTCATGCACTTGCTGGATGAGTCCGAGAAAATGCGCGACTTCGGGCTTGATGGCGTCCAGTTCCGCCGCGCTGTTGTTGTCGATCAGCCCCTCCTTGAGGGCGTCCAGGTTCTGCTCCGTGCTGGTGTCGCGCAGGAGAACGAGCTGGAGCCGCCGAGGGAGGTCGCGTTCCAGGATCTGGCTGGCCGCGCGCGCGGGTTCCGCCAGATAGAGCGACGCGACATAGACGCGGAAACCATACAGCCGGCGCACTCCGGTGCCGTTCAGTTGCAGTCGCTTGCCGGCGAACCGGCTGTGTTCCGCGACCGCGATGCCCGCCACTTGCAAGTCCCCCGCCGCCACGTGCGCGGCGGCGCAGGTCAGAACGAGGGCCAGGATGCTTAGGGAGAGAAGCCGGGCGCGTGGCGACAGGGATAAGACCGACATGGGAGGGATGGACCGAGTTTTTTTCGATCATCGCCCACTATCGTGTCGTTTTTGTGACGGCTACTCGGGCAAGCCACCGCCGCCGCGCGCTTTGCTCCGGCGCGGAGGCGCTTATTCGACGATGTCCTTGTACAGCGCGTCTTCCTCGGCGGCGAGCTCACCCAACACCTTGGACAAATCGCCCTGCATGCCCTTGGCGAGGGTATGCAGGTTCAAGTGCACCACGTTGATCTTGCCGTCGGCGGTTTCAAACACGGTGGTGCGGCAGGGCAGGGGAGGGGCCTTGCCGCCGCTGGCCTTGGCGACGCGCTCATTGGCGCCAGCCGGGCAGAGGCCGAGCGCTTTCATGCGCCGCGCATCCTTGACGCCGGCGGTGCGCATCTCGGCCTGCACGTCATGCACATCACCCACTTTCCAGCCGCGTTTTTCCGCGCCGGAGCGGATCGCCGTGACGGTTTCATCGAAGCCGAAACGGGAGTAGCGCAGGTCGTACATGGTGGCCATCATCTGCATTTGCATCTGTTTCGCCAGCATCATTTGCTGCATCTGTTCCTTGCTGGGCTGGGGGGCTTGCGCCAGGGCGGACAGGCTGCAGCAGGCAAGCAGGGTAATCACGAGTCTTTTCATGTGGCAATTCCTCTCAGTGTTTGCGGTGAGCATGGCCATCCCAGCCTTGCAGCTTGTACAGCGTGCCGCAGTAGGGACAGAGTGCCTCACCTGTTTCTTCCACCGCCAGAAAGACGCGCGGGTGCGCGTCCCAGACGGGATCGCCCGGCATCGGGCAATGCAGCGGTAGATCGGATTCCTTCACTTCCACGATGCGTTGGTTCCTGCTCACGGCCGCCTCCTCAAACGTGGCTGAGCCAGCCGGCGTGCTCGGGGGAACGACCCTGGACGCAGTCGAAATACAGCGCTTGCAGCCTTTCCGTGATCGGGCCGCGATGGCCGCCGCCGATGGCGCGGTTGTCGAGTTCACGGATCGGGGTGACTTCGGCGGCGGTACCGGTGAAGAAGGCTTCGTCGGCGGTGTACACCTCGTCGCGGGTGATGCGCTTCTCGATCACCGGAATGCCCAGTTCGCCCGCCAGCTGGACGATGGTGTCGCGGGTGATGCCTTCCAGGGCGGAGGTCGTGTCCGGCGTATACAGCTTGCCGTTGCGGATGATGAACACGTTCTCTCCGGAGCCTTCCGCGACGAAACCGTCCACGTCGAGCAGCAGGGCTTCCTGATAGCCATCCATTTCGGCTTCGCGGTGGGCCAGAATGGAATTCATGTAGTTGCCGTTGGCCTTGGCCTTGCACATGGTGATGTTGACGTGGTGGCGGCTGAATGAGGAGGTCTTCACGCGGATTCCATCGGTCAGTGCTTCCGCGCCCATGTAGGCGCCCCAGGGCCAGGCAGCGACGATGACGTGGACCGAGAGATTCTTCGCGGAAATGCCCATGGCTTCCGGCCCGAAGAACGCCATCGGTCGCAGATAGCCGCTTTTCAGGTTGTTCTCGCGCACGGCGGCCTTCTGCGCCTCGTTCAGGGTTTCCTTGTCGTAGGGCAACTTCATGCCGAGGATATGGGCCGAGCGGAACAGCCTGTCGGTGTGTTCCTGAAGCCGGAAGATGGCCGGGCCGTCCGGGGTTTCGTAAGCGCGTACGCCCTCGAACACGCCCATGCCGTAGTGCAGGGTATGGGTGAGGACGTGGGTCGTGGCATCGCGCCAGTTCACCATTTTGCCGTCGTACCAGATAAGACCGTCGCGGTCGGCCATGGACATGATTGAAACTCCGGGTAGCTCAGAAAACGGCGATTTTAACCCGGCGCTTATATTCAGGTGGGCCGGCTAGCAGCTTCGCTGCGTTACGATTGGGGCCATGACGCGGCAATCCTTCCTCTCCCCCCGATCCCTCTGGCTGTTATTGGCCGCCGGTTGCGCCAGCTTGGTCATTGCCAGCCTGGTGCTGACCGCCTGGCAAAACCTCCATCCCTGCCACCTGTGCATCTTCCAGCGCCTGCTCTACCTGCTGCTGGCCGGCGCCGGTCTGGCCGCCGGGTTGCTGGCGCCACGCCCACAGGCGCGTTGGATCGGTTTTTTTGCTTTGCCCCTGGCCGCCGGCGGTCTGGCGGTGGCGGCTTATCAGAGCTGGTTGCAGGCGCAGCCGCCCGGCAGCGTTTCCTGCGTGGGTGGCGAACTCGGTCTGATCGAACGTCTGGTGGAATGGCTGGGCCAGTTTCAGCCGGAACTTTTTCTCGCCACCGGATTCTGCGAAGAAGTCGAAATGACGATCCTGAAACTGTCTTTGGCCAACTGGTCCGTGCTCGGTTTCGCGGTCTGTCTGGCGCTGGCCTATCGAGCCTGGCGCCCGCTGCGGGAACGCAGACTCTTCAGCTCTTGATCAAGGAACCGCCATGTCCCATTCCGCCGACCCCCTCGACCCCTCCCGCCGCCTGTTCCATCGCCTCGTGCTGGCCACCCTGGCGGCCACGGCCCTGCCCGCGCGCGCCGCCGACCCGGAATGGCTGCCGATCATTCCGCCACAACCGGGCGACAGCCCCGGCAAGATCGAAGTGCTGGAATTCTTTTCCTGGGGCTGCCCGCATTGCCGCGACTTCAACCCCACCGTCAAACGCTGGACGGAAAAGCTGCACAAGGACGTGGAATTCAAGCGCGTGCCGGTCAGCTTCGGCCGAGCCGCCTGGAGCAACCTGGCACGGATGTTCTATGCGTTGGAAGGCCTGGGCGAACTCGAGCGCCTGGACGATGCCGTGTTCTCCGCCATTCACGACCGCCGCGTCAATCTCTATACGGAGGCCAGCGCGGTCGCCTGGGTAGGGCAACAGGGCGTGGACGCCAGTCGCTTCAGCGAGGCTTTCAAAAGCTTCTCGACGGAAACCCACGTGGCGCGTGCCGAGCAACTCAGTCGCGCCTACAAGGTGGATAGCGTGCCCCTGATCACCGTGGCGGGCCGCTTCCGTGTGGTCAACAAAGCGGCGCATGACCAGGCCGGTCTGTTCACCGTGGTCGACGAACTGATTGCGCGGGTACGCAAGGAACAGCCGACACATCGCAAGCGCTGAGCAGATCTTCTGCTCAGGTGCGGATGTGCGGGCGTCAGAAACGTTCCTCTCATGAGAAATACATCGCAACCTATTGATTCTTAACTTACGGTCTAGCCCACATGTAGCGCCGGCTTTCAGCCGGCATCTTTTAAAACGGCCAACAGCCGTAACGGTAAAGACGCCGGCTGGAAGCCGGCGCTACACGCGGTGCATCGGCCAGGCGCATCACCAGTTAACGCGAAAAGCGCCTTTTCAAAGGGGTAAATGGGGGGGGGCGGACACGGTCACCGTGGATGAAACCAGCCGTTTCAGAACTTCCCCAACCCGAGCGTGGGGAACCAAGCCGATATAATCGGCCTCTTCTTTTGCCCTTTCCTCAACTTCCCGCGCCCAATGAAAGCTGTCACTCTCCTGCTCTCCCTCGTATTTTTTGTCCTTCCCGCCACCGCCGCCTTGCCGGTGCCTCCGTCCCCGCAACTCGAAGCTCGCGCCTGGTTGCTGACCGATACCGACAGCGGGCTGCCGCTGGCGGAAAAAAATGCCGATGAGTCGGTGGAGCCGGCCTCGCTGACCAAGCTGATGACCGCCTATCTGGCGTTCAGCGCGATCAAGGAAGGGCGTCTGACGCTGGACCAGGAACTCCCGGTTTCCGAGAAAGCCTGGAAAGCCGAGGGCTCGCGCATGTTCCTGGACCCGCGCAAGCCGGCCAAGGTGGAAGACCTGTTGAAGGGCATGATCGTGCAGTCCGGCAACGACGCCTGCATCGTCCTGGCCGAGGCCATCGCCGGTTCCGAGGAAGGCTTCGCCGCCATGATGAACGCCATGGCCAAGCGTCTGGGCATGACCGGCACCCACTACATGAATTCCACCGGCCTGCCGCACGCGCAACACGTCACCACCGCGCGCGACCTGGCCCGCCTCAGCAGCACGCTGATTCGCACCTTCCCCGAGTTCTACAAGTACTACTCGATGAAGGAGTACTCCTACAGCGGCATCCGCCAGCCCAACCGCAACCGCCTGCTGTTCATCGACCCGAGCGTGGATGGCGTGAAAACCGGCCACACCGACAGCGCCGGCTACTGCCTGATCGCCTCCGCCAAGCGCGACCAGCGCCGTCTGCTCTCCGTGGTGCTGGGCACCAATTCCGACCGCGCCCGCGCGATGGAAAGTCAGAAACTGCTCAACTACGGCTTCCAGTTCTTCGAGACCGTGCGCCTCTACTCCGGCAATCAGGCCGTGAGCACCATGCGCCTCTACAAGGGTGACATGAGCGAGGCCAAGGCCGGCTTCCTGTCCGACTTCTACGTCACGGTGCCGCGTGGTAGCGGCAAGCGCATCCAGGCCCAGGTGATTTCCCAGCAGCCGCTGCTCGCCCCCCTGCGTCGTGGCCAGCGCATCGCCACCCTGCGCCTCTCCGTCGATGGCAGCCATCTCGCGGATTACCCGCTGGTCGCCCTGGACAATGCCGCCGTCGCCGGCCTGCTCGGCCGTACCTGGGACAACATGTTGCTGATGTTCAAATGAGCCTCAGGCATTGCCTGTAGGTCAGGTTGCGGCTTCATCGCTACCTGACACGACAATGCGTCAGGTAGCCTTCGGCAACCTGACCTACTTTGGACTTGCCTTTTCCCATGCCCATCATCTACCTCAACGGCCAATACTTCCCGCTGGAAGACGCACGCATTCCGGTCATGGATCGCGGCTTTTTGTTCGGCGACGGGGTGTATGAAGTCATTCCGGTGTATTCGCGGCGGCCGTTTCGCCTGCATGAACACCTTGACCGCCTGCAAGCCAGCCTGGACAGCATTCGTCTGGCCAATCCGCATACGGCGCGGGAATGGGAAAGCCTGATCGCCCAAATCGTCGAGCTGGCGGAAAGCGAGGATCAGGGCGTCTACCTGCAAGTCACGCGCGGCCCCGGTCCGCGCGACCATGCCTTCCCGAAGCAGGTGCTGCCCACCGTGTTCATCATGCCGCTGGCGCTGACCCCGCCCGCGCGCGAATTGGTGGAAAGCGGCGTCGCCGCCATCACCGCCGCCGACAACCGCTGGCTACGTTGCGACATCAAGGCCACTTCACTGCTGCCCAACGTCCTGTTGCGGCAACTTTCGGTAGACGCCGGCTGCGCGGAAACGCTGTTATTGCGCGACGGCTTCCTCTCCGAAGGCTCCGCAAGCAACATCTTCGTCGTTGCAAACGGTCTCCTGCTGGCGCCACCCAAGTCCAACCTCATGCTGCCCGGCATCACCTACGACGTGGTGCTGGAACTGGCGCGCCAGGAAGGCTTTGCCCATGAAGTACGGCCGATCAGCGAAGCCGATCTGCGTTCAGCCAGCGAAGTGTGGCTCACCTCCTCCACCAAGGAAGTCCTCGCCGTCACCACCCTGGATGGCCAGCCGGTCGGCGACGGCCGCCCCGGCCCCGTGTTCCGGCGCATGCACGCCGCCTACCAGGATTACAAACACACCGTCATGCGCGGGAAGGAAAGGCAATGATGGCTTACCCCGTCACCTATGGGCACATGGCTCCCCCCTTTCTCAAAGGGGGGCTGGAGGGGATTTGGCGACGTATGCTTGGTTACCGGCTGCGGAAATCCCCCCTAACCCCCCTTTGGAAAAGGGGGGGACCTCGTCCGTTCGCATCACCAGTTAACGCGAAAAGAGCCTTTGTCAAAGGGGGAGGCGGTCATGAGTGAAGACAGCCTGATCGAATATCCCTGCGACTTCCCGATCAAGGTCATGGGCAAGCACAGTGACGACTTCGTCCGGAACATGGTGGAAATCGTTCTCCGCCACGCCCCGGATTTCGCCGCCGAAACCGTGGAAATGCGCGCCTCCAGTGGCGGCGCCTATCTTTCCGTCACCTGCACCGTGCGCGCCGTCTCGCGCGAGCAACTGGACAACCTTTACCGGGAATTGAGCGGGCACCCGGCGGTGAAAGTGGTGTTGTAGCCTGAGTGGCTACATTCGTGTAAGTCAGGTTGCGGCTTCATCGCAACCTGACGCGCCCCTCGACGATCGTCAGGTAGCCGCCGCGCGCCAACCTGACCTACGGGGGTGATGCCCGCTCGGTGTTGCAGGCGCGGGCTCGTAGGTCAGGTTGCGGCTTTTTCGCTACCTGACGCGCCCCTCAACGATCGTCAGGTAGTCGCTGCGCGCCAACCTGACCTACGGGGGTGATGCCCGCTCAGTGTTGCAGGCACGGGCT
>CAZIUC010000025.1:0-61339 GCA_964542455.1 uncultured Thiobacillus sp.
CCGCGTTCACCAGACTGGCCACTTCCGTTTCCACCGCGACCTCGGCCGTGCGGTCGGCCCATTCCACCACCGCCCCCAGGCGTTTACCCGCGCTGTTGATCACCGGGTTGGCCACCGCGGCAATGACGCGACCACCGATAACGATGGTGCCGCGGTACGTGCTGGACAGCGCGGCCAACATGCCGGCCTGATGTGACGGGTTCTTGTGGAAGTCGTCGATGCTGGCACCCAGCAGCTTGCTGGCGTCGAAGTCGGGTAGCTGTTTGCGGATGTCCGGCTGGGCCTGCTGGAACAGGTCCACAGCCGCTTTGTTGGCATAGATGATGCGGCGTTCGGTATCGGCCATCATGACGCTGGAGGACACATTATCCAGCGCGATCTTGATGCGCAGGTTCTCGTTGGCGACCCGGTTGGCTTCGGCGACGTCGAAGCCAAGGCGGATCTGCATGTTGGCCAAGGCTTCCAGCACATTCCCGATTTCATCGTGGCGATCGACCTGGATGGCGTTGTCGTAGCGGCCCCCGGAAATCTTGCCGAAGTAATCCATCGTTCGCCGCAATGGCAGCACGATGGCGCGCACCAGCAACCAGCCCATCACGCCGGCGCCGACGATGGCGACAAGGAAAACCATGAACATGAGATTGCGCATCCTGGCCGCGCGCGCTTCGGCATTCTGTCGCGCTTCCGTGGCATAGGCGTCGAGCGCCGCGAGCAGGGCATGCGTGTCCTGATTTACCGTTTTGTAGAGCGGGTTGATGTTGTCGATCATCATGTCGCCGATCTCGTCATACATCGCGGCTTGCAAGGCGGACTTGGCGGGCAGGATGCCGTCCAGGCCGAAACGGGTACGCGAGGCCTGAAATGTTTCCAGGGCGGCCTTCACCTGGCCCGTGGCGGTTGCTTCGGGGTCGAACGCCACCTTGGAGAGCTTGTCCCAGAGCGCGTTGATCTTGTTGCTGTTGTTGGTGATGGCATCGAGGTGCATCTGAATGCTGTGGTCGTGCAGTTTGGCGATCGGGTAGTCCGGATTGTGCTGCATGCCCAGCAGCACCTGGCCACGGCTGTCGGCGAGCAGATAGCGAATCTCATCGGCGAGTTTGGCCGGCTCCAGGGCGCGGGAATAAACCTCTTCGATGAGGCTGTTCGATTTGTTCATGCCGACGATGCCGATGATGCCGATGATCGCCAGGAACAGCCCCATCACGACCGCGGCGCCGGTTAGGCGGGCGCGCAGGCTCATGTTCTGGAGGTTTTCCAGAACGCCACGCCAGCCGGTATGCAGCAGGCGGCCTCCCTTGAGATAGATGCCCTTGGCACGGCCTTCGCGGATGTCCTTGTAGAGCGCTTCGGCGGCGGCCACTTCGGAACGGGAGGGCTTGGCGCGGATCGAGAGATAGCCGGTGATCTTGCCGTCCTGCTTGATCGGACTGGCATGGGCGCGCACCCAGTAGTGGTCACCGTTCTTGCACCGGTTCTTCACCAGGCCGGACCAGGGGTGGCCGGCCGCCAGGGTGTCCCACAGGTCCTTGTAGGCGACCGCCGGCATATCGGGGTGGCGCACGATGTTGTGCGGCGCGCCCATCAGCTCCGATTCTGTGAAGCCGCTGACTTCGATGAAATCCGGGTTGCAGAAGGTGATGATGCCCTTGGTGTCGGTGGCGGAAACGATCTGGATGCCGTCTCGCAGCATGTGTTCGTTCCCGGTCACGGGGAGATTCTGGCGCATGGTGCGTGCTCCTATTTACGTTGTTTTTTAAATCGCGACGCCTATGCGCGCTGTGCTCGGTGCCCGAGCAATTTCCTGCTTCACCGCGACACTTCCCGTGCGTGCGCCATGCTGGCATGGGCACGGCGACTCAGGTCAGGCTCATCGCGGGAAAATGCCTTCCTTTGGGGGGGTCAAAACTCCGCCCAGTCATCTTCCTCGCCGGAATGGGAGACCGGGAAGCGCGGCTGTCCCGCCCGCCTGCCCACGGGCACCGTCAAAGTGGCGTGGTATTGCGCAGCCCCTTCATTCAGGCGGAACACCGCGACCGCCTGGGTCAGACTGGCCGCCTGATCCTGCAAGCTCTCAGCCGCTGCCGTTGCTTCTTCCACCAAGGCCGCGTTCTGCTGGGTCACCTCATCCATTTGCGCGATGGCCGAATTCACCCGCTCGATGCCCTGGCTTTGTTCCGTGGAGGCCGTGCTGATTTCACCCATGATGTCGGTGACTCGTTTCACCGCGTCGACAATCTCGTTCATGGTGTGGCCGGCGCTCGCCACCAACCTGTAGCCGTCGTTGACCTTGTCCACCGAATCGGAGATCAAGCCCTTGATTTCCTTCGCCGCCAGCGCTGAACGCTGTGCCAGACTGCGCACTTCCCCGGCCACCACGGCGAAGCCGCGCCCCTGTTCACCCGCCCGCGCCGCTTCCACGGCGGCGTTCAAGGCCAGGATGTTGGTCTGGAAGGCGATGCCGTCGATGACGCTGATAATGTCGGCGATTCTTTTCGAGCTGTCGGCGATGGAACCCATGGTGTGCACCACCTGGCCGACCACCTCGCCGCCCTTTACGGCGATCCCGGATGCGCCCTTGGCGAGATGATTGGCCTGGTGCGCGCTGTCGGCGTTCTGTTTCACCGTGCTGGTGATCTCACCCATGCTGGTGGCGGTTTCTTCCAGCGAAGTAGCCTGGCTCTCGGTGCGGCTGGACAGATCGGTATTGCCGCTGGCGATCTCGCGGGCGGCGGTGTTGATGGCGTCGGTGGCTTCGCGAATCTGGGTGACGATCTCGGCCAGTCGCGCGGTGGTGCCGTTGGCGTCGTCCTTGAGTTGGCCGATGAGGCCTTGATAGTCCGCGTCGATGCTTTGGGTGAGGTCGCCCGAGGCCAGTGCCTTGAGCACCCGCGCGACGTCGTTCATGCCGTGTTCGCAGGTTTCCACCAGGCGGTTGATGCCTTCCGCCAGTTGCAGGAAAAAGCCTTCCTTGTCGCCGGCTGGCAGGCGCTGGCTGAAATCACCGGCGGCGGCGGCGTTGACCAGCGCGGCGACTTCCTGTTCGACCGCGACTTCGCCCGTGCGGTCGATCCATTGGGTGACACGGCCCAACTGCTTGCCGGCGTCATCCAGAATCGGGCGCGCAATCAAGCGTAGATGATGGCCGTGGAATTCCATATCGACCGGGGTGCCGGAGAATTCGGCCTGATCGAAGCGGGCGGCGGTCGCGGGGTCGCGGAACAAGGCGGAAAGTTTGCCGCCGAACAGACCGTTTACCTCCAGGTCGGGTCCGCCCAGGCGTTGCAGCAGGCCGCGGGCACTGGGAGTCATGTGGATCAGGTGGTCTTCCGCATCGGAGACGGTGATGCCCACCGTGGAACTGTCCAGAGCGGTCTTGATGCGCAGGGTTTCGCTGGCGATTCGGTGCGATTCCGCTACATCGAAACCGAGCTTGGTCTGCATGGCTTTCAGCGCGACAAAGACGCGACCGATCTCATCCTTGTGCCCGGTCGGGATGGACTCGTAGTAATTACCCTGCGCGATCTCATCCATGTTTTCGATAACCGCATGCAGCGGACGGGCCACGAGTCGTCGCGACAGCATGGTCAGGAATGCCGCCAGAATGACAATGGTGATGATGCCGGTGATGAAAATCACCCAGCCGATGCGGGTGCTGCCCGCCGTGAATTCCTCGACATAGCTGCCGCTGCCAACCACCCAATCCCACGCCGGAAAATAATCGTAAACGACAATTTTTTCGCGCGCGGAAGTTTCGCCCAATTCCTTGTTTATCCAGGGATAGCGGATCACACCCCGCTTTTTGTCGAGCATTTCCCGGATGAATTCGTGACCGTCCGCGTCTTTGGCATCCAGGATGTTCTGGCCTTCCTTGGCGGGATGAACCAGCAGGGTGCCTTTGTTCTTGCCCGCGCTCAGGACATAGACATATCCGGACTGACCGATCTTGATGCCTTTGAGCTGGGTTTTCAGGGCGGCAAACTGTTGGCTGAAGTCCAGTCCGATGAAACGCGCGGCGATGACCTTGCCATGCGCGTCGGTCACCGGTGTGTAACGCGTCATGTAATCACGGCCGAAGAGGCTGGCCTTGCCGACGTAGGGTTGGCCGGCGATGAGTCTGGCGTACGCCGGATGTGTCCGATCCAGGGGGGTGCCAACCGCGCGGCTGCCATCCTCTTTTTTCAGCGAGGTGGTGACGCGCAGGAAGTTCTCTCCCTTGCGGGCGAACAAGGTGGCCACCGTGCCGCCGCCCGCGGCCGCGCTGAATTGATCCACCAGGTCGAAGTTGCCGTTCAGGGGGACGCCGTCGTGCTTGAGCAATGGCGTCGGGTTTCCTCCGACTTCGACTGTTTGGGATTCATCCAGACTGAATGTCCCCGCGAGCCGGGCGTCGAATAAGTTGGCGAGTCGCGTGGCGGCCTGTTCCAGGTTGCTGTTATAGGTTTCCACCATGCCGATCACGAGCCTGTTCTGGGCTTGCAGGTTGTCCAGCATGATCTGGTCCAGCGTGGCTTTCGTCTGGCCCTGGGAGAACAGCGTCATCACCCCCAGGCACAGGGCAACGATGAGAGTGCTGGCCGCGGCGGTCTTGGTGGCCAGCGACTGCTTGTCGATGTACGCGGCCACGCCTTTATCCACGAAAGAAGCCTTGCCGGCGTTGATGTCCCGGTAAAGGTCCGCGGCCGTCTCGATCTGCCGCCGGGTTGGTTTGCGCCGCACCGACAGGTAGCTGGAGATTTGGCCATTGTGCTTTTCCGGCGTGACATTGGCTTCGACCCAGTAGTGATCGCCATTCTTGCGCCGGTTCTTGATCATGCCCGACCAGGGCTTGCCCGCCTTCAGCGTCGCCCAGAGATCGGCGAAGGCGGCCGCTGGCATGTCCGGGTGGCGCAGGATGTTGTGCGGCGCTCCCATCAGTTCGGCTTCGCTGTAGCCACTGACCTCGACGAACTCCGGGTTGACGAAAGTGATGATGCCTTCGAGGTTGGTGCGGGAAACGAGCTGCATGCCATCCCGCGGCATGTATTCGCTAGCGGTCACGGGGAGATTCTGGCGCATGGCGAGTGCTCTCTGTTCACGGGCCGACCGTTCAATTCCTGTAATTCCGCTTCATGGCGACGATGTTCTGCACGGTGCGGTTCGACAGATCGAAGAAATCACCCACCAGCATGGCGTTGGCGCCGTCTTTGTCGCCGGTCTGCGCGTGGCGCAGGATATCGGCGGCACAAACGTGAAATTCGGCATGGGTATGGCGCAAAGGCTCGTATTCCGGTGTGTGCGCGTATTCCTTGCCGGCGCCATAGATCCATTTGCCCAGGGCGCAAAGGTTGTCCTTGCAGACGTCGTCCGGATTCAGGTTGCGTTCCTCACCACCGCCGATGGCGCTGCGCAGTTTCTGCTTCCAGGCCTGGTGCGCATCGATGATGGCATCGAAATCGACGTCACTGGCGTGCATGGTTGCCGTCGTGGTTGGCGCCGAGGTTGGCACCCTCGGGCTGGCCAGTGACTTCTGCGCGGAGGGCAGCGCGCGGCCGCCGTCTGGCCGTGTTTTGACCTGGGCAACGCCGGCCATGGGCTTGCGTGGCGCGCCATGCCCACTCTCCAGTTTGAACACGGTCACCGCCTGGTTCAGGGCCGTCGCCTGATCCTGCAAGGTTTCCGCCGCCGCCGCCGCTTCTTCCACCAGGGCCGCATTCTGCTGCGTGGCTTCGTCCATTTGCGCGATCGCGGCATTGACCTGCTGGATCCCCTGGCTCTGTTCGCCGCTGGCGGCGCTGATCTCACCCATGATGTCGGTGACCCGTTTCACCGCGTTGACGATCTCGTCCATCGTGTGGCCAGCCTGTTCCACCTGCTTGTAGCCAGTGTTGACCTTGTCCACCGAGTCGCTGATCAGCGTCTTGATCTCCTTGGCCGCGCCGGCGGAACGTTGCGCCAGGCTGCGTACCTCGCTCGCCACCACGGCGAAGCCGCGTCCCTGTTCACCGGCCCGCGCCGCTTCCACTGCGGCGTTCAGGGCGAGGATGTTGGTCTGGAAAGCGATGCCGTCGATGACGCTGATGATGTCGGCGATCTTCTTCGAGCTGTCGGCGATGGCCCCCATCGTGTGGACGACCTCACTCACCACATTGCCGCCCTTCAGCGCAATGTCGGATGCGCCCTTGGCGAGCAGGTTGGCCTGGCGCGCGTTGTCGGCGTTCTGCCGCACCGTGCTGGTGAACTCTTCCATGCTGGAAGCGGTTTCTTCCAGGTTGGAGGCCTGGGCCTCGGTGCGCCCGGAAAGGTCGGTGTTGCCGCTGGCGATCTCGCGGGCGGCGGTGTTGATGGCGTCAGTGGCTTCACGAATCTGGCTGACGATCTCGGAAAGATGCATGCTGGTGGCGTTGGCGGCTTCTTTGAGTTGCCCGAACAGGCCCTGATAGTCGGCGTCGATGCGCTGGGTCAGGTCGCCCTGCGAGAGCGACCTGAGCACGCGGACAACGTCGTTCATGCCGTGTTCCGTGGTTTCCAGCAGGCGGTTGATGCCTTCCGTGAGTTGCAGGAAGAAATCTTCCTTGCCGGTCTTGGAGAGGCGCTGGCTGAAGTCGCCGAAGCTGGCGGCTTCCACCAGATTGGCGATTTCCCGCTCGGCGGCGACTTCGTTGGTGCGGTCGCCCCATTGGACGATGGACCCGAGGCGCTGGCCGTGGTCGTCGATGACCGGGTTGGCGATGACGGTCATGGTACGACCGCCGATCATCAACGTGCCCTTGTGGGTGCCGCCGAGGTTATTCAGCATGCCGGTCTGATGTCCGGGATTCTTGTGATAACTGTCGATACTGCTGCCCAGAAGCTTGTCCGGATCGAAGTTCGGCAACTGCTTGCGGATGTCGGCGGCCGCGCGCTTGAATAGGTTCTGCGTGGCCTTGTTGACATAAATGATGCGGCGCTCATTGTCGGCCATCATGACGTTGGAATCGACGTTATCCAGGGCGAAGCGGATGCGTTGGCCTTCTTGCGCGCTGGCTTCGGCGACCGCCACATCCTGCCGCAACTTGTCGCGCAGACGCTTGAAGCTTTCCGCGACGGTACCGATTTCGTCATGGCGGTCCACCACCACGTCGATTCCAGCATTGCCGGCGGTGATGGCGTCGATCTCGCCCGACAGCCGTTGCAGCGGCCGCACGATGGAACGCAACAGCAGGGCCGCGAACAGGAGGACCAGCGCGGTACCGGCGCCGCCGATCACCCAGGCCAGCATGTGCTGATGATCGAAGTCGGCCGCCGCCACGTTGTATTCCGCGCGGGCATAGGACAACTGGATGATGAGCAGGGTGCTCAGATGGTTGCTGATCGGGTCGATGGCGGCGTAGAGCGGGCCGATGTTGCCGTGAAGTTGGCCATCCACCTTGCCGCTCTTGCCTTGCAGCACGGCTTGAACCTTGTCTATTTCCGCGTCGGCGGCGGCGAACAGCGGGGCGGCTTGTTCGACCAGCGGCTTGTCGTCGACGCTGATTCTTCCAGCGGTATAAAGCCCCCAGGAGTCCTTGATGGTCTGGCGCGCATCGGCAATGGATTTGCTCGCTTCCTCGGCGGTGAAGACCCCGGCGTTGGCCTTGTTGGTGGCATCAATGATGGAAACCGCATAGGCATCGGCTACATTCTTTAGATGGCTGAACGGCAGCACGCGGCCGTTGACCACGGTTTCCAGGCCCTCCTTGGTGTGCTTCATGCCGAGGATGCCGGTGGAGCCGACAATGGCGATGACCAGGATGACCTGGACGAAGATGGCGATCAGGCGGGTTTTGATGGACAAGTTGGCGAGCCAGGTTTTCATTGTTTTTCTCTCCTCAGGCAACAGCGGCTTCGACCAGCGACATTTCCGCGCTGGTCATGAGTCTCTCGATATCCACCACGATGATCATGCGGTCTTCCACCGTGCCCAGGCCGACGATGTAGCGGGTGTCCAGAATCGAGCCGAATTCGGGCGCCGGATGCAGGTTATCGGAACTCAGCTGGATGACGTCGGAGACGCCATCGACGACGATGCCCATCACCCGTTTGCCGATGTTGAGGATGATCACCACGGTGAACTGGTCGTAGGTCGGCTCGCCGAGGCTGAACTTGATCCTGAGATCGACGATGGGGACGATGACGCCGCGCAGGTTGATCACGCCCTTGATGAAGGGGGGCGAGTTGGCGATCTTGGTCACCGCGTCATAGCCGCGGATCTCCTGCACCTTGAGGATGTCGATGCCGTATTCCTCGGCGCCCAGGGTGAAAGTGAGGAATTCGCCGGAATTGGCGCCTCCGACGTTGTCGCTGTGTTCCATTCTTGTCTCCTCAGACGCGCGTTAAGCGGCCAGTCTCCGGCGTGTGTTTGCCAATCCCATGCGAGTCACGGCGGTCACATCCAGGATCAGGGCGACGCGGCCGTCACCCATGATGGTGGCGCCGGATACGCCCGGCACCTTGCGGTAGTTTTCTTCCAGGCTCTTGATGACCACCTGGTGCTGGCCGAGCAGTTCATCGACGAATAGCGCGGCCTTGCCCTCTTCGGCTTCCACGACGACGACGATGCCTTTGGTGATGTCTTCCACGCCGGGCAGGTTGAAGGCCTCGGACATGGACACGAAAGGCAGGTATTCGCCGCGGATATGCACCATGCGCGAGTCGCCGGCCATGGTGCGGATGTCTTCGAGGCGGGGTTGCAGGGATTCGATCACGCTGGTGATGGGCACGATGAAGGTCTCGCCGCCGACCCCCACCGACATGCCGTCGAGGATGGCCAGGGTGAGCGGCAGGCGAATGACCGTGCGGGTGCCGTGGCCCGTGGACGATTCCAGTTCCACGCGGCCGCCCATGCCTTCGATGTTGCGTTTCACCACATCCATGCCGACGCCGCGTCCGGATACATCGGTCACCACATCGGCGGTGGAGAAGCCGGGCGCGAAGATGAGTTGCCAGACTTCATGGTCGGACATGGCATCGTTCACCGGCAGACCACGCTCCTTGGCCTTGCCGAGAATGCGGTTGCGGTTGAGGCCGGCGCCATCGTCGATCACTTCGATGACGATGTTGCCGCCCTGGTGGCTGGCCTTGAGGGTGAGGGTGCCTTTCGGATCCTTGCCGGCCATGACCCGGACTTCCGGGGTCTCGATGCCGTGGTCCAGGCTGTTGCGGACCAGGTGGGTCAGGGGGTCGCTGATTTTTTCGATCAAGCCCTTGTCCAGTTCGGTGCTCTCGCCGATGGTCTTCATTTCCACCTGCTTGTTGAGCTTGCCGGCGAGATCGCGCACCACGCGCGGAAAGCGGCTGAACACCATGCTCATCGGCAGCATGCGGATCGACATCACCGATTCCTGCATGTCGCGGGTGTTGCGGGAGAGCAGATCGATGCCCGAAAGCAGTTTTTCCGCATGCACCGGGTCGAGGTAGCTGGCCGCTTCGGCCAGCATGGCCTGGGTGATGACCAGTTCGCCGACCAGGTTGATGAGTTGATCCACCTTCTCCACGGAAACCCGGATGCTGGTTTCGCTGTTGGCCGCGTTGACGATTTTGTCGTTGTCGCGGCGACCGGTCTTGGCGGTCTCGATGGCCGGGCTGTCGACGACGCGGCGACCGGGGGTGGACGCGCTCCCGGCGGGGTTGCCCAGTGGGGCGGGCGCGGTGGACTGAACCATGCGCTGACTGCCCGGGGCATCATCGAACAGGCCGACGCCGCAGGGAGCATCGACAAAAATGCCATAGCCCTGGCCTTCGATGGCGGCGGGACTGTCGCCGGGGGCAATGTCGCGGTTGGGCAGGTTTTCCCGTTTTCCGGCGGCATCCTCGAACAGGCCGTAGGCGCCGCTTCTGTCCTCATCCGGGATGGTTTGCGGAGCGGCCAGTAGGGCGTCTAGCGCGGTATCGGGCAGACCCGGGGCGTCATCAAAGAAACCGAAGCTGTCGTCAGCCGCTTCCTCAGTAGCGGGGGGCGTGCCGGGCGCATCGTCGAAGAAGCCAAAGCTGTCGTCGCTGGCGGGGGCCGCGGATGCTTCACTGGTTTCCTCCGGCGCGTCGGGGTCGGAAAGCGTGATCTCGTCCGGCGAAAGGTGAAACGACAGGGCTTCCTTCAGTTCAGCATCACTCTTCTGCGTGGTGAGCACCCCCTCCAGTCGCGGGTTGCTGGCGTCGGGTCGCCGCCAGAACTCGAGCGCGGCGATTTCCGCCATGCCATCCAGCAGGTTTTTCAGCATGTCGGGGGCATTCACGACGCTGGCCGGCAAATCACAGACCAGGTGGACGCGTCGCGCTTCGGGCACGCTGGCGGTGGCCACTTCCGCCACGGGTGTGGGCGTGGGGGTCGGTGTGGGCGCGGCGGCACCGGAAGCCAACTGGTTCAGGCGCGCGCAGACGGCCTCGATCTCGCCGGCATCGGCTTCCGGGCCGCCCTGGTGGTGCCCCAGTTGCGCGCGGAGTATGTCTCCGGCCGCGAGAAAGGCATCGACCATGTCCGGACGCACATGCAGTTCTTCCTTGCGCAGTCGGTCCAGCAGCGTTTCCAGCACATGGGTCACGCTGGTCATGTCGGTGAAACCGAAGGTGCCGCTGCCGCCTTTGATGGAGTGCGCCGCCCGGAAGATGGCGTTGAGTTCTTCCAGAGAGGGGTTGTCCACATCCAGGTTGAGAAGCAAGGTTTCCATGCTTGCCAGATGTTCCGACGTCTCGTCGAAAAACACCTGGTAAAACTGGCTCATGTCGATGCTCATGGTGTCTCCCGCGAAATCAGAGGCAAGCGGCACGCAATGAGAGACAGGAGGCAAGGCCTTTCCATGAGTCTTGCCCCTTGCCCCTTGACGCCGCTTTTCACCCGAGGACCTTCTTGACCACTTCGAGCAGTTTCTGCGGGTCGAACGGCTTCACCAGCCAGCCCGTGGCGCCGGCCGCCTTGCCCGCCGCTTTCATGGCGTCGGAGGACTCCGTGGTCAGCATCAGGATGGGCGTCGAGCGGTATTGCGGCAGGCCACGCAGGGTCTTGATCAGCGAGAGGCCATCCATCTTCGGCATGTTCTGGTCGGTGAGGACAAGATCCGCATTTTTTCCGCGCGCTTTGCTCAGACCGTCTTCGCCATCCACCGCCTCGACCACTTCGTAGCCGGCACTCTTGAGGGTGAAGGCCACCATCTGTCGGATGGAGGCGGAGTCATCAACCGTCAGGACCACTTTTGCCATTATCGTTTCCTCTCTTTCAGAACAGTTCAATGTCGCCGGAATTCATGTTTTCCTGCTTGACCGGGTTGAAGCGGGTGTTGTCCAGGTTGGACAGGGCCGCGACTCGTTCCCGCGCCAAGGACATGGCCGCATCCATGTCCTTGGCTTTGGCAAAAGATTGCGCCACGCCATGCACCCCCTCGCTGATGGCGTCCAGGCGGATCTGGGCATGGCCGATCAACTGGCTGGACAGATCCTGGAACTGAAGCGAGGTGACCGCCGCATTGACCTCGGCGGCGACTTCCTCCGCGTGCGCGTCGATGCCGCGCGCGGCATCCGCCATCGAAGCGTTGATGGTTTCCAGACGCATCATCGTGTCGTGCACCCGCTGCTTGGATTGCAACGCGAAATTCATGTCCATCGAGGCGACGGTGTGGATGGAGTCGTGGGCGCGAATCAGTGATCCGCCCACCTGATCCATGTGCGCGCGAATCTCGTGGGAGAACTGGTTGGTGCGCTGCGAGAGATTGCGCACTTCATCCGCCACCACCGCGAAGCCGCGCCCGGCCTCACCGGCGCGCGCCGCTTCGATGGCGGCATTGAGCGCGAGCAGGTTGGTCTGTTTGGAGATGGATTCGATCTCGGCGAGGATGTCCAGCATGCTGGTCACTTCGTTATTGATGGTGTCCATGGTTTCCACCAGGCCCATCGCGATCTTGCTGGTTGATACCGTGTTGTCGACGAAGGATTCCATCGTCCTCGAAGTGTCTCTGACAAACTCGGAGAAGCTGACCGATTCACCATCTTGTTCGACCTCGGTCATGCCATTGACGATGGACAGGGCCAGTTTGCGCTGCGCCTGAACATGGTGGTTCATGTCGCTGAAATTGGCGATCAGCTTGTGGATGGCCTCATCCAGCAGGCTTTTAACCCGCTCCAGTTCTTCATGGCTGGAGCGGGATTGCAGCTGGCTGGCGTCACCCATATCGTCGATCAGGACACCCAGTTCGGAGCGATAACTGAACAGCGGGTCGAGCGGCGCTTTTTCATTTTGTTGCTTCACGCCATAGCGGCTCGCGACAAACCAGACCACCGCCGCGACCGTGGCGATCGCCAGCAGACGCCAGATCGGATCAGCGAACCACGCGACCAGAGCGACCAGAATGGCGATCAGGACGATCAACGTGGCATATTTTTTCGAGGTCAAAACCGTCCCCCTAAAGGTTGTGGGCATCAAGCCCTCCGGCCCGGTTATCGGCAGGGGAGTAATAAAACTTTAGGAGGAGTGACACACAAGAAAAAAGCCGGCATAAGCCGGCTTTTTCTGGGGGGGGACGTAGGTCGGGTTAGCGAAACCGTAACCCGACGAAGGCTACGCGGGCTGGGCCGCGGCCAACAGCTTCTGCAGTTCGCCGGTCTGGTAGAGGTCGCGCATGATGTCCGAGCCACCGATGAACTGGCCACCGATGTAAAGCTGGGGAATGGTCGGCCAGTTGGCGTATTCCTTGATGGCGATGCGGATGTTGTCGTCCTGCAGCACGTTGACCGCGACGAAGTCGGTCAACCCACAGGCTTTGAGGATGTTGGCGGCGTTGGCGGAAAAACCGCACTGGGGGAACTGCGGCGTGCCCTTCATGTACAGCACGACCGGCTTGCTGGTGACCAACTGGTGAACCTGTTCTTTCATGTCCATGACAATACCTTGGCTAAGTTGACAAAAACTGTCGGGAATTATACGGATCGAATCCGGGGGGTCAAGTCTGGGTGGTCAAGCCGGGCTGGACTGGTAATCGAAGGAATCAGAGAAAAAGGCATCCTCCGGCAGACCACGCGCCATGAAGTCGCGGCGCGCCGCCTGCACCATGGGTGGCGCGCCGCAGGCGTAGACCTCGTAGCCGGAGAGGTCGGGGAAATCGGCCAGCACCGCTTCATGCACGAAACCCGCGCGGCCCGGCCAGTTGTCCTCCGGCAAGGGTTGGCTGAGCACGGGGATGAAGTCGAAGTGCGCGTGCTGCTGTTGCCACCGCGCCGGCAAATCCGGCTGATAAATGTCGCGCAAGCCGCGCGCGCCCCAATAGAGCACGAACTGGCGGTCGATTTCATGGTGGAAGGCGTGCGCCAGCATGCTCTTGATCGGCGCGAAGCCGGTGCCGCCGGCCACGAAGATCACAGGCTTGTCCGAGTCGCGCAAGAAGAAGCTGCCGTGCGGGCCGTTGATGCGCATGATGTCCTTGGCCTTCATGGCATTGAACACATGATCGGTGAAGTTTCCGCCCGGCACATGGCGGATATGCAGTTCCAGCAGACCATCTTCTTCCGGCGAATTGGCCAGCGAAAAGCTGCGTCGCTGACCGTCCTTGAGGAGAAAGTCGAGGTACTGGCCGGGCAGGAACTGCAAGCGTTCGTTGGCCGGCAGTTTCAGGAAAACGGCCATCACGTCTTCGGCCAGTTTCTCCATACGTTCAACCCGACAAGGCAGGGTTTTAATCGGCACGTCCTTGGCCGCTCCGACTTCCTTCACCTCGATGCTGAGATCACTCTTCGCCGTTGCGCAGCAGAACAGCGCCATGCCCTTGGCCTTGTCTTCCGGTGTCAGCACGCCGTCCTGGTAACTGCCGAAATCCACCTCGCCGGCCAGAACCTTACCCTTGCACGCGCCACAGGCGCCATTACGGCAGCCGTAAGGGAGAGAGAAACCGGCATTGAGCGCGGCGGCGAGGAGGGTATCGCCCGCGTTGACGGTAAACTCGTGCCCGCTGGGCTGGATGGTGACCTGGTGAGACATTCCGATTTCCTCTCTGTGCTGAAAAACTGATGCGTATCCTGATTGTGGGTTGCGGCGATGTCGGCTTGCGCGCCGCGCGACTTCTCGCGGGACATGCCCGCCTTTATGGTCTGATTCGTTCGCCGCTGCGTGCCGATGAACTGCGCGCAGTCGGTATTACCCCCATTTTCGGCAACCTCGACGACCGCGCCAGTCTCAAGCGCCTGGACGGTCTGGCCGACGCGGTGCTGCACTTCGCGCCACCGCCCGCGCAAGGAGAAAACGATCCGCGTACCCGCCGCCTGCTGGCCGCCCTGGGGCGCGGCAGTCTATCCCAATTGATCTATATCAGCACCAGTGGGGTGTATGGCGACTGTGGCGGAGAGGTGGTGGCGGAAACCCGGCCGGCGCGGCCCAACAACCCGCGCGCCCGGCGCCGCGCCGATGCCGAAACGCAATTGCGCCGCTACGGTCGGCGAGGGACGCGGGTATGCGTGCTACGCGCGCCCGGCATCTACGCGCGGAACCGCATGCCGGAAGAGCGGGTGAGGAAAGCCCTGCCCGCCATCGTCAGCGCGGACGATGTCCACACCAACCACATCCACGCCGACGACCTCGCCCGCCTGGCCATCGCCGCCCTGTTCCGCGGGCGCCGCAACCGCCTCTACAACGCCGTGGACGACAGCGGCCTGAAAATGGGCGACTGGTTCGACGTGGTCGCCGATCACCTCGGCCTGCCCCGCCCGCCGCGCCTGCCGCGCGATCAGGTCATCGCCGCCGTCACCCCGGCCATGCGGACGTTCCTGACCGAATCCCGACGTTTAAGCAACCGACGAATCAAGCGGGAACTGCGCTTCCGCTTGCGTTACCCGACGGTCAGGGAAGGCTTGCGGGGTGGCGGGCTGCAATAAGGAAGGTGAGGCCGGGCGGGCGAGCCTGGCGGCCGCTCAAGCTGTCGAGTCATGAAACCGAATCAGGTTGCGACCCGCCTCTTTGGCTTCATACATGGCCGCATCCGCCCAGTTCATGATGTCATCCTGGCTGGTTTCATGATTGATAAACATCGCCACGCCGATACTCGCGGTGCAACGATATTCAATGGTGGTGTCGGCTTCCCCTTCGTGCCGGGTTGTCAGCAGATAGGGTTGCGCCAGCGTGTGACGGATTTTCTCGGCAACGTGTCTGGCTTGTTCGGTCGATTCGGCTTTGCCCGCGTTCAAGTCGCTCAGCAGCACCACAAACTCGTCGCCGCCAAAGCGCGCCACGGTATCCATCTCGCGCACACAGCGATGCAGACGATCCGCCACCTCGATCAACAGAGAATCGCCAACCACATGTCCATGTGTGTCATTGAGAGGCTTGAAGTTGTCAAGATCAAGGAATATCAGGGCGCCATAGCAGGCACTGCGCTTACTGGCCGCCATGGCGTGGCTTAAACGGTCGTCGAGCAGGCGCCGATTGGGCAACTGGGTCAGCGGGTCGTAAAAGGCCATATTCTTGATCACGTCTTCAGCGGCTTTACGCGCGGAAATATCGGTTTGCGTGCCGACGTAGTGAGTGACGCTTCCGTCGTTCGATTTCACCGCCGTGATGGTCAGCCACTTGGGATAGATTTCGCCATTCTTGCGCCGGTCCCAGATTTCCCCCTGCCAGCTCCCGATGCGTTTGATGGTTTTCCACATCTCGGCATAAAAACCCGCATTGTGGCGACCGGATTTGAACAGGCGCGGTGTCTGCCCAATGAGTTCCTCGGCCGTGTAGCCCGTGGTTTCTGTAAAGGCGCGGTTGACCCGGAGAATCACACTGTTGGCATCGGTGATCATCATGCCTTCCTGCGACTCAAACGCCACGGCGGCAATACGAAGTGCTTCTTCCGCTTGTTTGCGCTCGGTGATGTCGCGGGTGATGCCGACGAAGTGGGTCAACTGCCCTTGCTCGTCGCGCACCGGCGAGATCGTCAGCTCGTTCCAGAATGTGCCGCCATCCTTGCGGTAGTGGAGGATGTCGCCGGAGAACTCCGCCCCATTCCTGAGGGCCAGCCGTATCCGATCGACCTGCCGGGCATCGGTAAGCGGCCCCTCCAGCAAGCAGTAGTCCTTGCCGATGATTTCTGTCGCGCTGTAGCCGGTGATCGAGGCAAAGGCCTCATTGGCCGAGAGGATGCATTGGTCGGGGCCTCTGATAATGACGCCTTGTGAGACCGCTTTCAGGGCCGCGTCGCTCACCCGAAGCTGGTCCTGGCCCTGTTTGATGGCCGTGACGTCCGTCACCAGGCCAAAAACACCCCGCACCTGGTCATCTATCTTGTGAGGAATGTATTGGGCCATGACATGCATGGCTTCGCCATCGGCCTTGGTCACCATGCCTTCAAACGACTGGGATTCGCCACGCAAGGCGGCGCGAATATAGGGTTCGCGGACCTGAAACAGTTCGTCGCCGACCAACTCGCGTAGCCCGATACCCTGCATTTCCTCCATCGAGCGGCCAAACCAGTGGCTGTATTCCTTGCTCGCAAAGGTGTAACGAAGATCCGGGGTCCAGTACCCCAGCAGGGCGGGGATATTGTCGGCGATGGCCTTTATGAAATTCTCGCTCTCCCTCAGCTTCGCCTCGGCATGCTTGCGCTCGCTGATGTCGCTCAGCACGATATTCAGTACCACCGCGCCGCTTTCGTCCCGCGACTCCGCGCCCGCCAGACGCACCCATAAGGGCGTGCCGCCGCCCTTCACCAGCCGCAACTCGCACGATTGCCGCTCTCGGGTTTCTATGAGTCGCTGCCACAGTTGTTTGTAGAGGCCTTCGTCTTCCTCAAGGATGAAACGGCTGATCGGCTGCTTTATCAGCGCGCCACGGTCGACGCCCAGCAGGATGGCCGCGGTGACATTGGCTTGCCGGATCAAACCAGACTCATCGAGGGTGAGATAGCCCACCCGCGCCAGGTCATACAGGTCGAGGCAATCCTTCACCTGTTCTATCCGCATGTCGAGCCGCGCGCGGCGTGGGTGATCCAGCTCAATCTGACGCAACTGAAGGGCATGTGGAACCTCCTCGGCGGGATGCGGCCTTGATGGCACATCCGTGTAAAAGAAAATGGGGACCGTAGCCCCCATTCTCATGCCTGAACATCTACCAGGTATTACAACTCGCCCGCGTGCTTGGCCAGATATTCGGCCACACCGGCGGTGCTGGCTTTCATGCCTTCGTCGCCTTTCTTCCAGCCGGCCGGGCAGACTTCGCCGTGTTCTTCGGTGAATTGCAGGGCGTCGATGACGCGCAGCATTTCGTCGATGTTGCGGCCCAGGGGCAGGTCGTTGACGACCTGGTGGCGCACCACGCCGGCCTTGTCGATCAGGAAGGAGCCACGGAAAGCGACACCGGCGTCATGTTCGACGTCATAGGCCTGGCAGATTTCATGCTTGATGTCGGCGACCAGGGGGTATTGCACCTGGCCGATGCCGCCGTTGTTGATGGCGGTGTTTTTCCAGGCCAGGTGGGTGAAATGCGAGTCGATGGAGACGCCGATCACTTCCACGCCGCGCGCCTTGAACTCGTTCAGGCGGTGATCGAAGGCGATCAGCTCGGACGGGCAGACAAAGGTGAAGTCGAGCGGGTAGAAAAACACGACCGCGTACTTGTCCTTGATCGTGGCGGACAGATTGAAGTTTTCGTCGAAACTGTTGTCACCCATGACGGCGACGGCGGTGAAATCGGGGGCTTGCTTGCCAACTAGAACTGCCATGTTGCTTACCTCTTTGCGATTGAATTGACGGGACTCCGGCCGGCCTGATTCCCCGGCGGCGCGGTTTGTAACCAAGCCGCCATCCGAGGCACCGGATAAGACTCATTCTAACTGGTGTCGGAAGTCTGAGAAACAAGGCTTGTAGCGCCGGCTTCCAGCCGGCTTTCCCAAGGTGCTTGAACGCTGGTGCTACATCACTCGCCCAGATAGGCGGCGCGTACCTGCGGGTCGTTCGCGAGTTGGGCGGAAGGGCCGGACAGGGTGATGGCGCCGCTTTCCATGACGTAGGCGCGATGGCTGACCTTGAGGGCGAGATTGGCGTTCTGTTCGACCAGCAGGATGGTCACGCCCTCGCCGGCGATGGTGGCGATGGTTTCGTAAATCTTGCTCACCATCAGCGGCGCCAGGCCCATGCTCGGTTCATCCAGCAACAACAGGCGCGGGCGGCCCATCATGGCGCGGGCTAGGCTAAGCATCTGCTGTTCGCCGCCGGAGAGCGTGCCGGCCAGTTGCGCGCGGCGTTCGGCCAGACGCGGGAAGAGTTCGTAGGCGCGCGCCAGGTCGGCCTTGATGCCGGGCTTGTCGCGGCGGATATAAGCGCCCATGTCGAGGTTCTCCGCCACCGTCAGGCGGCCGAAGATGCCGCGTCCTTCCGGCACCAGAGCGAGGCCGCGGGCGACGATGGCATGGGTGGCCGCGTGTTGCACGCGCTCGCCGTCGAAATGGATCGCGCCACCATGCGGCACCAGGCCCATCAAGCCCTTGAGCGTGCTGCTTTTGCCCGCGCCGTTGGCGCCGATCAGGCAGACCAGTTCCCCTTTGGCGACTTCGAAGTCGATGCCGCGCACCGCGTGGATGCCGCCGTAGGCGACCTTGAGGCCGTGAACCGAAAGAAGCGCGGCGGTGTGGTTCATGCCTCGCCTCCCAGATAAGCGGCGATCACGGCGGGGTCATTGCGGACTTCCTCGGCCGGCCCTTCCGCGATCTTGCGGCCATAGTCGAGCACGGCGACGCGGTCGCACAGGCCCATGACCAGTTTCACGTCGTGTTCGATCAACAGCAGGGTGACGCCGCCGTCGCGCAGCTTGCGGAACAGTTCGCCCATCTGCCGGCGCTCGTTCGGGTTCATACCGGCGACCGGTTCGTCGAGGGCGAGCAGCTTCGGCTCGGTGGCCAGCGCGCGGGCGATTTCCAGGCGGCGCTGATCACCATAGGACAAGTGGTTGGCGAGGCCGCGGCTCTTGCCGCCGAGGCCGACATAATTCAGCAGTTCGAGCGCGCGTTCGCGGATGCCGGCTTCCTCGGCGCGGGTCTTGCGGCAACGCAGCACCGCGCCCAGCACATTGGCGCCGGTACGGGCATGGCGGCCGACCATGACGTTTTCCAGCGTGCTCATGTTGGCGAACAGGCGGATGTTCTGGAAGGTGCGGGCGAAGCCGCGTTTCACGATCTGATGCGGCTTCAGCGCCTGCACCTCGGCGCCGTCCAGGCGCACGGCGCCGGAAGTCACCGTGTACAGCCCGGTCATGCAGTTGAACAGGGTGGTCTTGCCGGCGCCGTTGGGGCCGATCAGGCCGTAGATTTCACCCGCCTCGACCGACAACGAGACATCCTCCAGCGCGGCGAGGCCACCGAAGTGCTTGGTGACGTTGTCTACCTGTAGTAATGCCATCACGCTTTTGCGTCATAAAGGCTGGCCTGTTCCTGCTCGGCCACGCCATCCTCGGCGGCGAACTCGCGTTTGCGTTGGCGAGACGGCAGCAGGCCGGCGGGGCGGAACAGCATCATGCCCACCAGGGCGACCCCGAACAGCAACATGCGCAGATCGGCCGGGTCCACCACCACATGCCCCAGGGTGGCGCGTTGCAGGTCGCCGATGTAACGCAGGGCCTCGGGAATCATGGTGAGCAGGACGGCGCCGAGGATCACGCCGGGGATGTTGCCCATGCCGCCCAGCACGATCATGCACAGCACCAGGATGGATTCCCACAGAGTGAAACTTTCCGGGCTGATGAAGCCCTGGAACGCCGCGAACAGGCCGCCGGCCAGGCCGCCGAAGCTGGCGCCCATGGCGAACGCCAGCAGTTTCAGGTTGCGCGTGTTGATGCCCATCGCCGCCGCCGCCACCTCGTCCTCGCGGATCGCCGCCCAGGCGCGGCCGATGCGCGAATCCTGCAGGCGCAGGGCGATGAAGATGGCGAGCAGGGTGAAGGCGAGGAACAGGTAGTAATAGAAATAGGTGGGCGGCAGGGTCAGTCCGTGGACATGCAGCGGCTTGCCGAAGGAGAACGTGGCGATCCGCACCGGGTCGATCAGGTTCATGCCTTGCGGGCCGTTGGTGAGGTTGAACGGCGCGTTCAGGTTGTTCATGAAGATGCGGATGATCTCGCCGAAGCCGAGGGTGACGATGGCCAGGTAATCGCCGCGCAGGCGCAAGGTGGGCGCGCCCAGCAGCACGCCGAACAGCCCGGCGAAGGCGGCGCCGATGGGCAGCACCACCCAGAACGGCAGATGCAGGCCGAAATGTGGGCTGGCCAGCCAGGCGTAGAGATAGGCGCCGAGCGCGTAGAAGGCGATGTAACCGAGATCGAGCAGACCGGCATAGCCGACCACGATGTTCAGGCCGATGGCCAGCAGCACGTAAAGCAGGACGAAATCGAGCACCCGCACCCAGGAGTTGCCGAGACCGAAGCCGGCGATGAAAGGCAAGGCCGCGAGCAGGACGGCGAGGAGAACGAAGGCCAGGCGCGGCCGCCCGCGCAACGCATCAAGCACGCGCTCAGGCACGGTTGGCGACCCGCTCGCCCAACAGGCCGGAAGGCCGGAAAACCAGCACGCCGATCAGCACGAAGAAGGCGAACACGTCCTGATAGTGGCTGCCAAGGAAGCCGCCGGTAATGTCGCCGATGTAACCGGCGCCGAGTGCTTCGATCACGCCGAGCAACAGGCCGCCCAGCATCGCCCCGGCGATGTTGCCAATGCCGCCCAATACCGCGGCCGAAAAGGCTTTCAGGCCGAGCATGAAGCCCATGTAGTAATGCGCCAGGCCGTAGTAGGCGCTGACCATGACGCCGGCGATGGCTGCGATGGCGGCGCCGATGATGAAGGTGGCGGAGATCACCCGATCCACGTTCACCCCCATCAGTTGCGCCACTTCGCGTGATTGCGCGGTGGCGCGCATGGCGCGGCCGAGACGGGTCTTCTCCACCAGCAGCCACAACCCGGCCATGATCGTCAGCGCCAGGACGACGATGACGATCTGCAACAGGCTGATGCTGGCGCCGTGGAACTCGAAGTTGGCCCGAGGCAGCAGCGGCGGGAAGGAGATGTACTGGCGGCCCCAGATCAGCATCGCCAGGTTTTGCAGAATGATGGACACGCCGATGGCGGTGATCAGCGGCGCCAGCCGCGGCGCGCGGCGCAGCGGCCGATAGGCGATTTTCTCGATGGCGAAGGCCAGCGCCATGCAGGCGGGAATCGCCACCAGGATGCCGGCCAGCACCACCACCACGCCGGGCAGATCGGGCGCGGCGCCCATCAACACACCTATGACGGAGAGGGCCACCATCGCGCCGATCATGGTCACCTCGCCATGCGCGAAGTTGATCAACTCCAGGATGCCGTAAACCATGGTGTAGCCGAGGGCCACCAGGGCATAGATGCTGCCTAGTACCAGGCCGTTGACGAGTTGTTGGAGGAAGATGTCCATGTGGGTGATGCGTGAGCTGGGGCGTCTATCGTAGGTCAGGTTGCCGGAGGCTATCTGACGAAGCGAGCGGCAGGTAGCCGCTACGCGTCAACCTGCCCTACATCCCCATCATGTGCCAATGTTTTATTTGACCGTTTCCAGCACTTTCCAGGCGCCGTCTTTCACTTCATAGAGCGTCACGGCGCCGCCTTCCGTGTCGCCCTTGGCGTCGAACTTGACCGGGCCGCTCACGCCTTGCAGGTCGGTCTTCGGCAATTCCGCCAGTACCTTGGCCGGGTCGGCGGAGTCGGCGCGCTTCATGGCGGCCACCAGCACGTTGACGGCGTCGTAGGCATAGGGCGCGTAGACCTGGATCACGCCGTACTTGGCCTCGAACTTCTTGCGGAACTCCGGGCCGCCGGGCATGGAATCGATGGGCAGGCCGGGTGAGGAAGCGACCACCCCCTCGGCATCGGCGCCCGCCAGTTTCACGAAGTTGGCGTTCTGCAGGCCGTCGCCGCCGAGCAGCTTGGCGGTCAGGCCGAGACGCTTCAACTGCCGCGCCATCGGCCCGCCCTGCGGGTCCATGCCGCCGAAGAACAGCAGATCGGGCGACTTGCCCTTGATGCTGGTGAGAATGGCGTTGAAATCGGTGGCGTGGTCGTTGGTGAACTCGTGCGCCACGATTTCACCGCCGGCCGCCGTGGCGGCTTTCTCGAACTCGTCGGCCAGGCCCTGGCCGTAGGCGGTGCGGTCATCGATGATGGCGATTTTCTTCGCGCCCATCTTGGTCACCGCGAACTGGCCCAGCGCCTTGCCCTGCTGCGCGTCGTTGGCCATCACCCGGTAGGCGGTGTTGTAACCCTGCGCGGTGTAGGCCACGGCGGTGGCGGAAGGGGAAATCTGGGGAATGCCGGCGTCGTGGTAAATCTTCGAGGCTGGAATGGTGGTGCCCGAATTGAGATGGCCGATCACCGCGACCACGCCGGCATCCACCAGTTTCTGGGCGACGATGGTGGCGGTTTTCGGCTCCGCCTGGTCGTCCTCGCCGAGCAGTTCCAGCTTCACCTTCTTGCCGCCCAGTTCCAGGCCGCGGGCGTTGATTTCATCCACCGCCAGGCGGGCGCCGTTTTCGTTGTCCTTGCCGATATGGGTTTGCGGGCCGGTCAGGGGAGCGACGGAACCGATCTTGATGACGTTGCCGGCGTTCTCGGACTTGCCGCAACCGGAAAGAGAAAAAGCCAGCGCGAGAGAGAGCGCGGAAACCGCAAACTTGCCGAAATTCACCTGAATACCCCTGATAACCGGAAAAAACGCGCGATTTATATCACAGGACACCCCTCGCGTTCCCGGCAAGCGCCACCCGAAGCCGGCGCCACGTTCGCCCGCCCTATTTGTGCTCGATGCCGATGGCCTCGGAAATGACCGGATACAGGCCAGGCTTCACTTCCTGCACGAAGTTGGAGCCGTAGCTTTCGTCCTTGCGGAAGACGCGCGCGCTGGATGCCTGGCCGGTTTGCAGGGAACGCGGGTCGCGCACGGTGAGGGTGAGCTGGTCGCGGCCGACGTCGCCGGCGAATTGCAGGTATTCCTGTTTGCCCAGAGGCAGCAGGATTTCCTTGCCGGCCGGGATGGAGACCGCCTGGCCGACGGCGGCCGGGTAGATCTGGCGCTGCGCGCCCTTGGGCGTGATGTTGCCCAGCACCACCACGGCGTCGAAAGTGGACAGCACGCGCAGCTTGAAGCGTTCGCCGGTGGTGAAGCCGTCGGCCACGGTGCGGTAGCCGGTGGGCTTGCCGTTTTCGTCGATGCCGACCAGGGCGACGTTGACGCCCTGGAAGTTCTCGCCGTCCTTGCCGGTTTTCAACGGTTCTTCCGGGGTGCCGAGCGCGGCGTTGGGGGCGGCGTTGGCGCCGACGCCGCCGAGCACGATGTCCTTGCCCGTGAGGTAGCTGCTCAGGTTGACGATGACGGCGACGGCGGCGTTGCCGGCCATGTATTCCAGGGAGTTTTCCTTGTAGTTGGCGGCAATCTTTTTCTTCACCCAGTCGGAAAAGAAATCGAATACCACCGGCGCGACCAGCTTGATCAGGATGCCCCAGACGAATTTGCCCTCGGCCTCCTGTCGCGGAGGGGCGTCGCCGCTGGCGGGCGGCGCGGTCTGGGCGAGGCTGGCGGTGCTGAAAGTGAGCACGGTCAGGGCGGCGACGAGTCTGTTGCGGCGGGGCATGGTGGGTCTCCTCAAGGCGGTTTATTCGATTTCTTCAAGGTCGATCAGATCGGCGCCGTAGGCGTCGGAACAGGTGGCGACCACTTCCAGCGTGCGCTGGGCGCCGGATTTCTCGCAATCCGGTTGTTCCGCATGCGCCGAGGTGGCGGAGACGAACTGGATGTCACGCGCGCTCATGGGCGAGGTGGCGAGCATGGAAAACGGCCCGGCCGGTTTCATGCCGAGGGCGGCGAAATCGCGCGGGTTGTCGCTCACCACCGCCAGCAGATGGTCGCGCCCGGCCGGCCCGCCGGCGCGGATGGCCCAGCCGGGGCGCGGCAGTTGCCAGGTTTCCCCGGCCAGGATGTGGTTGCGGTCGTCCTTCCTGTTGGGAAAGAGCAGATCGAAGCTCTTGCCGTCGCTGCCCACCATGAGCAGATAGACATAACCCTCATGGCTGCTGGTCAGGCTGAAGCGCACCCGATCCTGCTTGATCCGGTAGCTGGATTTATCCGTGACCAGGCGCACCACGCGGCGGTCGTCGCGGTTGGCGAGGATGTCCTTGAGCGCGGCGACGGCGGAGGTTTCGGCCGCGGCGGTCGTCGGCATTGCGCCGGCCGTGTCGGCGACCACGGGCGTCGCATCGGGCGCGGCCAGCACCATCGCGCTGTTGCCGGTCAGCGCCAGGTGATGCGCGGCGAAGTGGCTGTTGCCGGCGGCCTGGCGTTCGATCTTCGGTTGCGCGCAGGCGGCCAGTTCCGCGACCGAGAGGCCGGCGGAACCGTTGCTGTCACGCGCGGCGCCGGAGAGGCAATCGAGCCAGGCGAGCGTGGCCAGCCCGCCGCGATCGCCATCGTCCAGCGCCACCTCGTCGTCGCGGGCGGCGGCGATGTGGATGAAGTTGAGCTTGCCCTCGCCCGGCTTGGCCGCTTGCAGGCCGCGCACCAGGGCATTGCTCGGGCGCTCGCAGGTGTCCGCGCCGGACTTCGCCCAGAATTTTCCGCTGAGCCTGCCACCAAGCTTGCCACCGAACACGGCGCGGGTGGTGGCGCCACCGGCGTGGCAGGCGTCGAGAAACACCACCAGGCGGCGCGCCTTGGTGGCGATGCGTTGCAATCGGTCCTGCAATTCATCGTCCATCAAGGCCTGCGCGTCCGCCGTCACCAGTGCCTCGGCGCAGCGCGCGGCGCGGCCGTCGAAGGCGTTGAGGCGGGTGCCGTGGCCGGAGTAGTAGAGGAACACCTCGTCATTGGGCATCACGCGCGTTTCCAGAGCGTCGAGCGCGGCGCGCATTCCGGCCAGGTCGAGCGCGTTGTCGCGCAGCACCGTGGTGTTGGCTTCCGGCACCCCCAGCGCGCGCGCGATCAGCGCGGCGTTGTCGGCGTCGTGCGCCACGCCGGGCAAAGGCGGAATGCCGTTGCCGTAGGCGCTGATGGCGAAGATCAGCGCATGCGCCGAGGAACGCGGTGGCGGCAGTCCACGGAAGCCGGCGACGGCGACGATGCGCTGATTGCCGTCCGTGGCATCGGCGCGGAACAGTTGCGCCACGTTGCCGGCTGCCGGCAGGGTCGAGCGGGTTTCCCGCAGGGCCAGCACGCGCAGCCAGCCTTCCTTGCCGTCGGCCCGTACCCGGCTCCAGCCACCGCGCCGTTCCAGCACTTCCACGGCGGCATTGGCCGCCAGTGGCGCGACCTCGGCGGCCAGGCCGTCGGGCGCGGCGAGCAGGGGTTGCGCGCGGATCAAACTGGCGGGGCTGGCCCAGGCCGGGACGGGCAGAAAGAGCAGAACCAGCAGGTAAGTCAAGGATCGCTTCGACGGCATGTTTTTTCCTTAGCAAGTCGCTAAAGTTTAGCGTTATGGTCAACTACTTTTTTTATTAAATATTTCCCCGAGGAAGCCGCTTCATGTCCCCCACGTTCTTGCGCGCGCTGCTCTACGTCTGCTGTATTTACGTTCCCCTCGCCTGGGGTAACGCGGAGGCGATCAAGTCCCTTCTGGAGGAGACGGTGCGGCTCAACCAGAGTGGCCACCCCGCCGAAGCCGAACCGCTGGCTCGCCAGGCCATCGGCTTGGCCGAATCTTTCAGTGGGCAGCCGGGCGCGCGCGAGAAGCTCCTGGCCACGGCGCAACAACGACTGGGCGTTTCACTGCGTCTGCAGGGCCGTCATGGCGAGGCGGAACCCGTATTGCGCGAAGCCTTGCGCGGCGCCGAACGCGCGCACGGCTATGGTTCCCGCCTGGCGATCAAGACACAGATCCAGTTGGGCCTGACGATCCAGGCCCAGGGCCGCTATGCCGACGCCGACAAGGTCTTGCGCGAGGCGGTGCGGCGGGCGCCCAGCCCGAAGGATGCGGAAACGCTGGAGGCCTGGCTGGACGCGCGGGTCCGCCTGGGAAAACTGCAAGTCCTGGCCGGTAATTTCAGTGAAGCCGAGAGTCTCCTGAACCAGGTGCTGGAGAAGAGCGCGGGCGCGACCGACGAGGGCGCGGGCCGCTGGCGGCAAAGCGCCAACTCGGCGCTGGCGCTGCTGCGCATGCGCCAGGGACGGGTCGAAGAAGCGGAACCCTATGCCCGCGCGGGCGCGGAGCTGTCCTCGGCGGCCTGGGGCGCGCGCCACGCCTCGACGGCGGAAGCGTATGACCAACTCGGCCAGGTGCTGTTCAAGCTCGACCGGCTCGACGAAGCGGAAGTCTGGCTGCGCCGCGCCGTCGCCATCGCCGAGCCCTTGCTCGGCCAGGACTATGGTTCCGCCTCGAAACCGTTCCGTGGCCTGGGGCAGTTGCTGGAAAGAAAAGGCCAGGCCGGCGAAGCCGAGGCCATGTTCAACCGGGCGACGGCCGCCGCCGAGAAAAGCGCCAGCAGCGAGGTGCTGACGCAGACCCTGCGCGCCCAGGGGCGCTTCCTGATGCATCAGGATCGCCCGGAAGCCGCTCAGCCGCTGTATGACAAAGCGCTGAAACAGGCCGACCGCCTGTTCGCGCTGTCGCGCGGTTTGGATGAGGCGGGGCGGGAAACCATGCTGTGTTCGCTGCGCCCGATCTACAGCGAGGCGGTGAACAACCGCGTGAAACTGGACGCGAAACAGCCGGGCCAGGGTCATGACCGCGCGGCCCTGGCCGACATTTCCCGCACCCAGAGCCGCTTGTTCACCGAGATGCTGCGCGCCGCCGATGTGGCGCGCCTGGCCGGAGACGACAGTTTCGCGAAGCTCAAGGCGCAACGCGATGCCGCGCTCTCACGCCTGAACGAACTGCATCGCCGTTTCACCCTCATCGCGCGCCTGGACGAGACGGGCGATGATGCGCTACCCGCCAAACCCATGGACGACCCTTATGTGCTCGAACGCTGGCGCCGCGAGGTGGTGTCTTTGCGGCGCGACATCGCCCAGGCCGAGCGCGCGCGCGATGACTCGGAATCCCGCCTGTGGCGCGACTTCCCGCGCTTCATGGAACTGGAGGAGCCGCGCCCGGTGACGGTGGACGACCTGCAAAAACGCTGGCTGCGCCCGAACGAAACCCTGCTCGCCTACTTCCGCCTGAATCGGCAGTTGCTCGTCTTCCTAGTCAGCCGCGAGGATTTCCGCCTGATCCGTGTGCCGGTGGAATTGGAGGAAATCGACCGCCTGGTCGCGGCGGCGCGGCAGCCGATGGAGGCCGGCGGCCGCCTCGATGCCCTGGCGCAGCTCGATCCGGCCGTGCTCAACCGGCTCTATGAACTGTTGTTGCAGCCGGTCGAGGCGCAATTGCCGGCGGGGCGACATCTCCTGGTGGTGGGCGACGGGCCGCTCTACACCCTGCCCTATGAAATGCTGGTGGCGCGCTGGGGCGAGACGGAAAAGCGGACTTTCTCCGCCGCGCGCGCCAGCGACCTCTCCGAATACGGCCGCCTCGACTATGCCGGCGCCAAGTGGCGTTTTTCCTATCTGCCCAGCCTGGCCGCGCTGGCCATCCAGCGCGCGGAACAGAAGCCCGCGGCCGGCTTCACGCAGACGCTGATCGCCTTCGCCGATCCCGTCTTCGAGCGCGCCGACGCCAAGCCCGGCGCGGCAACCCGTTCCCTGTTGCAGGAACTCGGGGTCGCGCGCGGGGGCCAGGTCAGCATCCCGCGCCTGCCGGAAACCGCCGACGAAGTGGAAGCGGTAGCGAATATCCTGGGCGGCGAGCACAGCCTTTATCTGCGCGAAGCCGCCCAGGAGTCCCGAGTCAAGCACATCGACCTGAGCGCGGCGCGCACCCTGCACTTCGCCACACACGGATTGCTGGGCGGCGAGTTCGCCATGCTCAAGGGCTATACGCCCGGAGACGAGCCGGCCAGTAAGGGGCATACCCGCAATCTGGTCGTGGTGGAGGATGAGGAAACCGTTCCCGCCGCCACCCCGGTCAAGGGTCAGCCGGCGCTGGTGCTCACCCTGGTGGGCGACCTGGCCGGCGAGGACGGCCTGCTCACCATGAGCGAAGTGATGGGCCTGAAGATGAATGCCAACCTGGTGGTGCTGTCCGCCTGCAACACGGCGGGCGAGCGGGCGGAAGCGCGCAACGGTGAAGGCTTCGCCGGGCTCACCCGCGCCTTCATGCACGCCGGCGCGCGTGGCTTGCTGGTGTCGCACTGGAGCGTGGAAAGCTTGGCCACGCGCGACCTCATCACCGATTTCTTCCGCCGCCGGAAGGCCGGTACCGCCACCCCGGAGGCCCTGGCCGCGGCGCAAGCCGATCTGCGCGGCAGCCGCGACGAACGCCTGCATCTATTGCGCGCGCACCCCTTTTTCTGGGCGCCGTTCGTGCACGTGGGGGATTGAGTCGGGAGAGGAAGCGCGCGGCCAATCACGCGTCGGATGCCGGCGCCGGCCGCTCTGGTTCCGCCTCGGATTCCTGTCCCCAGTCCTCCCAGAGATGCCAGTCCGCGCCGAGGATCTCGACCGGGTGCTCGGTACGACCGGAGCCATTGCCGCAGATGAGCGAATCCGCCGGGCAATACTTGTCGCAGCCCCAGCAGATGCGCTCGGGGTGTTTGGGATGCAACGGGAATCTTTGTTTCGCCATAAGCCGTTACCGTAGCAGGGTTTGCCAGACATTGCCGGGATCGGGCCGGCTTCGTCGCGTTCGCGTGACCACAACCGTTATCCTTGCGCTCCTTTCTTTCATCCCCGCTCCGGTGGGGTGACCAACATGGCCGATTCCGAACTTCACAAAGGCGCCGCCAAGACCGCGCGCATTCCCATCAAGATCGTGCCGAAGCCGCGCATGAAGTTGCCGGCGTGGATCAAGGCACAGGCGCCCTCGGCGCCGGAAGTGGTGGAACTCAAGGCGATCCTGCGCCAGGCGAAGCTGCATACCGTGTGCGAGGAGGCGTCCTGCCCCAATCTGGGCGAGTGTTTCCGCCACGGCACGGCCACTTTCATGATCCTGGGCGACCTGTGCACGCGGCGCTGTCCGTTCTGCGACGTCGGCCACGGCAAGCCGCTGCCGCCCGATCCGGAGGAGCCGCGCCATCTGGCGGAGACCCTGGCGGCGATGCGCTTGAAATATGTGGTCATCACCAGCGTCGATCGCGACGATCTGAAGGATGGCGGCGCGCAACATTTTGTCGATTGCATCCGCGCCGCCCGTGTGGCTTCACCCGACACCCGCATCGAAATTCTCACTCCCGATTTTCGTGGCCGCCTCGATGTCGCGCTGGACATCCTCGCCGCCGACCCGCCCGACGTGATGAATCACAACCTGGAAACCGTGCCGCGCCTGTACAAGGCTTGCCGCCCCGGCGCCGATTACGCGCATTCGCTGCTGTTGTTGCAACGCTTCAAGGAACGCTGTCCGACCGTGCCGACCAAGTCCGGCATCATGCTGGGCCTGGGCGAGACCGACGCGGAAGTGCTGCAAGTGCTGCGCGACCTGCGCGCCCACAACGTGGACATGCTCACCATCGGCCAGTACCTGCAGCCCTCCGGCCACCACCTGCCGGTGGAGCGCTTCGTGCCGCCTGAGCAGTTCGCGGAATTTGCGAGGATCGCCCTGGAAATGGGCTTCAGGAATGTCGCCAGCGGCCCGATGGTGCGTTCCAGTTACCACGCGGACCAGCAGGCGGCGGGGGTTTGAGAACCCCCCTTTTCTAAAGGGGGGCAGGGGGGATTTGTACAACGTGGAGTGGACTGCGGAACCCGCAAAAATCCCCCCCCCCAGCCCCCCTTTGATTGAGAAAGGGGGGAGTGAAGCGGATCAGATTTCGGGGCCTTCAGCGGCCGCTTTTTCGCGAATCAGCCGCTCGGTTTCACGCATCAGCGCGCGCATCACCTTGGTGGCGGTTTGCATGCCGTTTTTCGCCATGCTGCCGGCGATATCACCGAGGGGCGCGAGGTCGATGTTAGAACCGAGGCCACAGCCTTCTTCGCGCGCGACAGGGTTGCTCCGCGCGGGTTGCGCGCCTTCCAGGAAACCGCGCTGGAACTGGGCGATTTCCCATTGCTGGCGCATCAGGCGGCCGGCTTCATAGGGGGTGATCTGGCCGCCGCGCAGGGCGGCTTCGATATTGCCCATTTCGGTTTTTCCCATCGCATCGCGCGGCATGTTCATGCGCGCGCCCGGATTGACGCCAGGGGCCGGCGCGGTTTGCGCGGCGGAAGGCGTGGGCGAGTCGAACAGGCAGGAACGGTTGTCGGCCTGGGCGGCGCCGGCGCCGAGGGACAGGAAGGCGATGATCGCCAGGGTTTTCATGGGGGTTTTCATGATTGGACTCCTTGAGATTGCCCCATCGCGCGGAATGCGTGGTGGGTGAGTCCACTATGGTTAGCCGCGGTCAGTCTGGTATGTCTGAACCATTACCGCTTGCAAGAAGGTGTTTCAGGGCGTTACCGGCAATAAAAACGGGGGCCACCCGCGCTGGCGTGGCCCCCGTGTGGTTGGCGGCTGGCGCCGCCCAAGGATTACTTCTTGGCGTGCTTCTCGCGCAGGTCGGCGGCCATTTCCTTGATCTCGGCCAGATCGCGCAGCATCTCGCTCCAGCCATACCAGAGGGCATAGTCCGGGTTGGCGTGGAAGGTGCCCTGGAAGGTGCGCATGCGGTGCTCCAGGTGCATGACGAACAGCTTGTGTTCGATCGGGCGCGGAGCGTCGTGGAAGGCCAGGAGGTCGGGGAAGGCATAGGCGTAGCTGGCCGGCTTCGCGATCACGCCATCCTTGTACAGGTCGGCGACGATGCGGATGGCCTCGGCCAGCAGGTGATCGGCCTCGCGGATGATCTTGTCGCCCTTCTCCAGTTCACCGCGCGCGAACGATTCGGCGTGGCACTGGGTGCAGGTCTTGACCATCTTCTCGCGCTCTTTCTGGAACGCTTCCGCCGTCAGGCGCGCCACGTCGGCGGCCTTGACCGCTTCGAGGCGGGCGGTGGGCTTGCCGGTGGGATCGAGCACGCCGAGGGCTTGCAGGATGGTAACTTGGTCGGCCTTCCATTGTGGGTCATCCGGCAACGGCAGACGCACGGCGAGGAAGCCCCAGGCGGTGCGCACTTCGTGGTTGCCTTCCTGCATGTGGCAAGTCTGGCAGGTGGGCGCGGAGGCGGTCTCCGGGAGGATGCCGGACTGCTTCAGCAGGGCGCGCACGCCATGCTTGGAGGCGGAGTACATCTCCCACTGCGGGTGGTCGAAGCCCATGTGGCAGGTCTGGCAGGCCTGCGGCTGCTGCGCTTCCTTCTTGCTGAAGGTGTGGCGGGTGTGGCAGGCATCGCAGGAGGCCATGCCGTGCTCGCCCTCGGCGTGCAGTTTCTTCTGTTCTTCCTTGCTGACGCCAAGCTTGTGGCAGCCACCGCAGCCCTTCATGCCTTCCGAGAACTGCTTGGGCAGCATGTGGGTAGTGGGCATGGCCGTCATCGCGAGCCAGGCGTGATTGTGCTTGCCTTTCTTGAACTGGTCTTCCTGTTTGTCATGGCAGGAGCCGCAGGTTTCCGCCGTGGGCATCTTGGCCAGCTTGAAGTCGTCCTTGTTCTTGTGCGCCTTGCCGTGGCAGGTGTGGCAACTGGCGCCGTCCTTGGCCGTGGAGTGTTTGCTGAGCTGCCAGTCGGCGACGATGCCGGGCGAGGTCTTCTTGTGGCAATCGACACAGTCATCGGCCCAAGTGCTGCCGAAGCTGAAGAGGGTAAGTAGTAGCAACACCAGACGCATCATGACTGTCCCCTTGTTTTCATCCGTCCACATGGACGGGAGGGTTTTACGTCGCGAGGCTTGCGCCAAGAATGATGATAATCAAAGAGTTGGGTTTTTCCTGGCGGGTTGTGCCTGCAACAGGCCCTCGACACGGCGGTAGCGGCCGCGGTGTCGAGGGGGGAGTTCCACCCGCGGGGAGCGAGGGTCAGAGTCCGCGCCGGGCCAGTTCCAGCAGGCGGGCGACACGCTGTTCGGTGGCCGGATGGGTGCGGAACAGGCCGGCCATGTCGCCACCGGAGAGGGGGTTGATGATCATCATCTGCGCGGTTTCCGGGTGCAGGTCGGCGGTCTCCAGCGGGGTGCCGCGCGCGTAGGCCTCGATCTTGCGCAGGGCGGCGGCGAGCGCTTCCGGGTCGCCGGAAATTTCCGCGCCACCACGGTCGGCGCCGAATTCACGGGCGCGCGAGATGGCCATCTGGATCAGGGTGGCGGCCAGTGGCGCCAGGATCATGATCACCAGTTGCACGACGAAATTCGGCCGTTCGCGGTCGCCGCCACCGAACAGGAAACCGAACTGGGCCAGCGCGGAAATGGCGCCGGCCACGGTGGCGGAAATGGTGGAAGTGAGGATGTCGCGGTTCTTCACATGCGCCAGTTCGTGCGCCATCACGCCGCGCAGTTCGCGCGCCGAGAGCATGCGCAGAATGCCGGTGGTGGCGGCTACCGCCGCGTGTTCCGGGTTGCGCCCGGTGGCGAAGGCATTGGGCTGTGCCTCGTCGATGAGATAGACCTTGGGCATGGGCAACTGGGCGCGTTGCGCCAGTTCCGCGACCATGTTGTAGAACTCGGGCGCGTCCGTCGGGCCGACTTCCTGAGCGTTGTACATGCGCAGGACCATCTTGTCGGAATTCCAATAGGCGAAGAGGTTCATGGCGCCGCCCAGCAGCAGCGCGATCAACATGCCGGTGGCGCCGCCGAGCAACATCCCCACCGCGCCGAACAGGGCGACGATGGCGGCCATCAGCAGGGTGGTTTTCAACCAGTTGTTGAGCATTGCGAGCTTCCTGTAATGAATTAGATCGAGGCCATAGATGCGGGGGAGCGGAAAAAATTCAATCAGAGTTTGTAGCCCGGCTTTTGTCCCGCGGGGACGGCATCCTTTAGGGCCAGCCGGCTCGTTCTCGCAACCCAGAACAGCCGGCTGGAAGCCAATGCGGCGCTACATTAGCTTGTCGCCTGGCATGAGCGGTGTGCCCGCGAGAAACGACGCGATGTCCATCCGTTTTCCGCCCGGCTTCTGGACTTCGCTTATTTCCAGGGCACCCTCGCCGCAGGCGACCCGCAAGCCGTCCTTGCCGACCGTCAGCACCGTGCCGGGCTGGCCGCCGGGTTGGCCAATCTCCGCTACCGGGCGTGCTTGCCAGATCTTGATCGGTTCGTCGCCAAGCTGTGCGTGGCAGCCGGGGAAGGGGTTGAACGCGCGAATCTGGCGATCCAGTTCCACGGCGGGTCGGCTCCAGTCGAGGCGGGCGTCGTCCTTGCTTATTTTCTTCGCATAGGTCGCCAGAGTGCCGTCCTGTTTCTCTCCGGCCATCGTTTCCAGCCGGGGCAGCAGGGCGACGATTTCTCGCGCGCCCAGTTCCGCCAGTTTGTCGTGCAGGCTGCCGGTGGTGTCGCCGGCGAGTATCGGCAGCGCGGTTCGTATCAGCATGGCGCCGGTGTCCAGGCCCTTGTCCATTTGCATCAGGGTGATGCCGGTTTGGGTATCGCCCGCCTCGATGGCGCGATGGATCGGCGCGGCGCCGCGCCAGCGTGGCAACAGGGAGGCGTGGATGTTGACGCAGCCGAGGCGCGGCATGACCAGCGCGGCTTCCGGCAGGATCAAGCCATAGGCGGCAACCACCATGACTTCGGCGGCCGCGTCCGCGATGGGCTGGCGCGCCGTTTCGGTCTTCAGGTTTTCCGGTTGCGCCACGGTCAGGCCATGCGCCAGCGCGACTTCCTTCACCGGGCTGGTCTTGAGCTTCATGCCGCGCCCCGCCGGTCGGTCCGGCTGGGTCAGGACGAGGGGGATTTCGTGGCCGGCGGCGATCAGGGCTTTCAGGGCGGCGGCGGCGAACTCAGGTGTTCCCGCGAAGATCAGGCGCATTACATCGCTTCCCGCGCCTGTTTCTTGATTTTCTTGAGTATGCGGTCCTGTTTCAGGCGAGACAGGTATTCCACGAACACCTTGCCGTTGAGGTGATCGATTTCGTGCTGGATGCATACCGCCAGGAGGTCGTCAGCCTCCAACTCGAAGGCTTGCCCCAAACTGTTCAGCGCGCGCACGTGGATGCGTTCCGGGCGAGTGACCGTGTCATAGATGCCGGGTACCGAGAGGCAGCCTTCCTCGTGTTCGCTCTGGCCGCTGGCTTCGAGGATTTCCGGGTTGATGAACACCTTGAGGTCATTTTTCGACTCGCTGATGTCCACCAGAATCAGGCGTACATGGCGATCCACCTGAGTGGCTGCCAGGCCGATGCCGGGTGCGGCATACATGGTCTCCGCCATGTCGGCGATCAGCGCCCTGATGTTGTCATCCACTGTGGCGATGGGTTGGGCAACCTTGTACAGACGCGGGTCGGGATAATGGACAATCTTGAGCAGGGCCATGGTCTATAGGGGGTATGTGCAAATGCGGTGCAAATTCGGAGAAACTGGTTTAAGTTCGCTGCGAGCTCCATTATAAATCAGCGTGTTTCGCGCTTTAACACCATAAAGGTAGTGACCAACACAAGGCAGGAACCATGCGTACCTTTTTTCTGATAACCGTTTTATCGCTGACCTTCCCGGCCTGGGCCGATCAGGTTCGCCTCCAGGACAACGCCCCCGAGCAACATGTCGTGGTCAAGGGCGACACCCTCTGGGACATCTCGGCCACTTTCCTGAAAGACCCCTGGCAGTGGCCGAATGTCTGGAAGCTCAATCGGGATGAAATCAAGAACCCGCACCTGATCTATCCCGGCGACGTGGTGAAGCTCAGCCGTGACGCCGACGGTAATATCCGCCTCAGCCTGAACAAGGGGCCACGCCTGGTGAAGCTTTCGCCGCGCGCTTATGGTGAGCTCATCGTCACCAAGGAAGCGGGCATTCCCAGTATTCCCGAGAAAGCCATTGCCCCCCTGCTGTCGCGCGGCGGCGTGGGTGACCCGAGCGATCTGGAAAATGCGCCGCGTATTCTCGGTTCCAGCGATGCCCGCGTGATGTTCGGCCTGTACGACCGTGTCTATGCCGGCAAGGGCGATGGCGAAACGGTGGATTGGCGCATCGTGCGTCTGGGCCAGCCGATCAAGAATCCGGATAACAAGGAAGAAGTGCTGGCTTACGAGCTGGTGTATGCCGGCGAGGCGCATACCGTGCAGCCGGGCGACCCGCAATTGCTGCGCATTACGCGCTCCGAACAGGAAATCCTGGAACGCGACCGCCTGCTGCCGGCCTGGAAAGCGGAACCCATGCATTACGTGCCGCACGCCCCGGAAAAACCCATCGCCGCCAGAGTCGCCGCCACGTTGGGTGGCACTGCCCATGCCGGTGCCTGGACTACCGTGGTGCTCGACAAGGGCATGCGCGACGGGCTGGAACCAGGGCATGTCCTGGCGCTGTTCCGCGCCGGCCGCTCGGTGGCCGATCCCAAGTGCGTGCGCGCCGACAAGATCGCCTTTCTGGCCGGCGGCGAAGGCCATGCCAGCGATTGCACTCCGGACAAGAGCGATAAAAGCGCTTTGCCGGATACGCGCGTCGGCCTGGCTTTCGTTTACCGGGTATTCAATAAAGTGGCCTACGCGCTGGTGATGAAGAGCGAAGAGCAGATCACCCTGGGCGACAGCGCCCGCAATCCCTAGTAGTCCGTTCCACCGGCATCACCGCCGGCAAGCCGACCAATCATGCCGCAACGCTCCGACGCCAATTTCTGGCTGACTCTGGAAGCCGTGCCCGGGCTGGGCCCGGACGGCGCGCGTCGTTTGCTCGACGCCTTTCCTTCCGCGCAAGCCATCTGCCAGTCGAACGCGGCGCAACTTGCGCCGCTGGTGGGTGACAAGCTCGCCCGCGCTATTGCCGCCGGCGCGGATGCCGCCCTTCTGCAACCCGGACTGGACTGGCTGGACGCACCGGAAAACCACCTGATTACCTGGGCCGACCCGGCCTATCCCGCGCAATTGCGCGAACTGGCCGATGCTCCCGCCTGGCTGTATGTAAAGGGCGATCCGGACTGGCTGGCGCGGCCGATGCTGGCCATCGTCGGCAGCCGCCATGCCACGCCACAGGGGCTGCGTGATGCCCAGGCCTTCGCCGAAACCTTGTCCGAAGCTGGCCTGACCATCGTCAGCGGCCTGGCCATGGGAGTCGATGCCGCCGCCCACGAAGGCGGCCTCAAAGGGCTGGCGAGCAGCGTGGCGGTGGTGGGCACCGGCCTCGACCGCGTTTATCCCGCGCGCAACCGGGAATTGGCGCACCGCTTGGCGCTGGGGGGCGCCATCGTTTCCGAATTCCCGATCGGCACAGCGCCGAAACGCGGCCACTTCCCGCGCCGAAACCGTCTCATCAGCGGTCTCTCGCTGGGGGTGCTGGTGGTGGAAGCGGCGCTGCAAAGCGGTTCTTTGATCACCGCTCGCCTGGCCGGAGAACAGGGGCGCGACGTGTTCGCGATTCCCGGCTCCATCCACTCTTCCCTGTCCAAGGGTTGCCATCGCCTGATCAAACAGGGCGCGAAATTGGTGGAATCCGCCAACGATATTCTGGAAGAACTGGGGCGTCGGCTGCCGACCGCCGCCCCCGCCGTGGCACCCGTCTCAGCCCCCGACGAACTACTGGAAATGCTGGCCGGCGGCGCGCTTTCGCCGGATCAGCTCGCCGACCGCCTTGGCTTGACGGTGGAAACGCTTTCGGTCAGGCTTCTCGCGGCCGAAATGGATGGCCAAGTCGCCAGAATGCCCGGCGGCCTCTACCAAAGACTCTATTAAATAATGTTCGACATTCTCCTCTACCTCTACGACACCTATCTGTTTTCCGAGCATTTTCCAAACCCGGAACAGCTTTCCCGCAAGCTGTCCGCCGCCGGTTTCGAGGATGACGATATCGGCGCCGCCCTGAACTGGCTGGCCGCCCTGGATACCCTGACGCCCGGCGACGCCGTTGAAGGCCTGCCGTCCGTACGCTGTTACAGCGATGCCGAAATCAGCCGCCTGGCCACGGAAGGACGCGGCTTTCTGACCTTCCTGGAAGGCAGCAACCTGCTGACGCCACAAGCCCGCGAATGGGTGATCGACCAGGCGATGGCCCTGGAAGACAGCGAGGTCTCCGCCGACCGCATCAAGTGGATCGCTCTGCTCGCGCTCTGGAAACTCAATGGCGCCGGTGACGTGCTCTGGTTGGAAGACCTGGTGCGCGGTGGCATCGCGGACAGCGGCGACGAAGACAGCGGCTGGCATCCCACCCTCCACTAACGAGCGCCTCAGTGCCCAAACAACTCATCATCGCCGAGAAGCCCTCGGTCGCTCAGGACATCGCCCGCGCGCTGGGCGGATTCACCAAAGAAAAAGACTATTTCGAGTCCGAGCAGTATGTCCTGTCCTCCGCCGTCGGCCATTTGCTGGAGCTGACCCTGCCGGAGGAGTACGAGGTCAAACGCGGCAAATGGTCATTCGCGAATCTGCCGGTGATTCCACCGCGCTTCGCGCTGAAACCGGTCGAGAAGACCGAGGACCGTTTGAAATTGCTGACCCGCCTGATCAAACGCAAGGATGTGGATGGCCTGATCAACGCCTGTGACGCGGGACGCGAGGGCGAATTGATCTTCAACTACATCGCCCAGCACAGCGCCACGAAAAAGCCGGTGCGCCGACTCTGGTTGCAGTCGATGACCCAGGGCGCGATCCGCGACGGCTTCGGTTCGCTGCGCGAAGCTTCGGAAATGGCCGGCCTGCGCGCCGCCGCCATCAGCCGCGCGGAAAGTGACTGGCTGATCGGCATCAACGGCACCCGCGCGATGACCGCCTTCAATTCCAAGACCGGCGGCTTCCACCTCACCACCGTCGGCCGCGTGCAAACGCCCACCCTGGCCATCGTGGTCGGGCGCGAGGAGCGCATCCGCAAGTTCGTGCCGCGCGCTTATTGGGAACTGGAAGCCCGTTTCGCCGGCGAGAAGGGCGAATACACCGGGCGCTGGTTCGACGAGAAATTCAAGAAGATCGAGGACGATGAACACGCGACGTCCTATCGCCTCTGGGAACAACCTCGCGCCGAGGCGATCCGCGCCGCCTGTCTCGGCCAGCCCGCCACGGCCACGGAAGAGACCAAGCCGTCCAGCCAGTTGTCGCCGCTCCTGTACGACCTCACCAGCCTGCAACGCGAGGCGAACGGCCGTTTCGGCTTTTCCGCCAAGACCACCCTGGGCCTGGCGCAGGCGCTGTATGAAAAGCACAAGGTGCTCACCTACCCGCGTACCGACGCGCGCGCCCTGCCCGAGGATTACCTGCCCACAGTCAAGGAAGTGCTGGGCAATCTGCCCGAGGAATATGCGCCGCTGGCCGCCACCATCCTGGAAAAGAACTGGCTGGATGAGAAGAAGCCGCTGAACAAACGTATTTTCAACAACAGCAAGATTTCCGATCACTTCGCCATCATCCCCACCGGCACGGCGCCCAAGTCGCTCAACGAGATCGAACAGAAGCTCTACGATCTGGTCACGCGCCGTTTCCTGGCGGTGTTCTACCCGGCGGCGGAGTACTCGATCACTACCCGTATTACCCGCGTCGCGAAAGAAGCCTTCAAGACCGAAGGCAAGGTGCTGGTGAATCCCGGTTGGCTGGCGGTGTATGGCAAGGAATCCCAGGTCGAGGATGGTGATGGCGGGCCTTCCCTGGTGCCCATCGTGCCCGGTGAAACGCTGGACACCAAGACAGTGGACATCAAGGCCGCCTTTACCCGGCCGCCGCCGCGCTTCAACGAAGCCACGCTGCTTTCCGCGATGGAAGGCGCCGGCAAGATGGTGGAGGACGAGGAACTGCGCGCCGCCATGGGCGCGCGCGGCCTCGGCACGCCGGCGACGCGGGCGCAGATCATCGAGAACCTGATTTCCGAGGTCTACCTGCACCGCGAGGGGCGCGACCTGGTGCCCACCGCCAAGGCGTTCTCGCTGATCACCCTACTGCGCGGCCTCGGCGTCAAGGAACTCACCTCGCCTGAACTCACCGGCGAATGGGAATACAAACTGGCGCAACTGGAGCGCGGCAAGATGTCGCGCGACGAATTCATGGGCCACATCACCGCGCTGACCCAGGAAATCGTCGAGCGCGCCAAACGCTACGAGTCCGATACCGTGCCGGGCGACTTCGCCACCCTCGCCGTCCCCTGCCCGAAATGCGGCGGCGTGGTGAAGGAGAACTACAAGAAGTTCGCCTGCCAGTCCTGCGATTGGAGCACCTGGAAGATCGTCGCCAGCCGCCAGTTCGAGGTTTCCGAAATGGAAGCGCTAGTGCGCGAAGGCAAGATCGGCCCGCTCACCGGCTTCAGGAACAAGATGGGGCGTCCGTTCGACGCCGAGATTCGCCTCAACGACGACAAGATGCCGGAATTCGACTTCGGCCAGCCGCGCGAGGGCGAGGAAGCCGAGGCGGTGGATTTCTCCGCCCAGGAAAGCCTGGGCAAGTGCCCCAAGTGCGGCGCGGCGGTCTATGAACACGGCAATTCCTACGTCTGCGAAAAGAGCGTCGGCGCCGAGCGCGCTTGCGATTTCCGCAGCGGCAAGCTGATCCTGCAACAGCCGGTGGAACGCGCCCAGATGCGGAAACTATTGGCCGAGGGCAAGACCGATCTGTTGACCGGCTTCGTCTCGGCGCGCACCCGGCGCAAGTTTTCCGCCTTCCTGGTGCGCGACAAGGCCGGCAAGGTCAGCTTCGAATTCGAGCCGCGCGCGGAAGGCCCCAGCAAGCGCGCCGCGCCCGAGCCCGGCAAGGAACTTGGCGCCCACCCGGGCGACGGCAAGCCCGTCACCCTCAAGTCCGGCCGCTATGGCGCCTATGTGCAGCACGGCAAGCTCAACGCCACTTTGCCCAAGGACATGAATCCGGACACGGTGACCCTGGAACAGGCCGTGGAGTTGCTGGCGATCAAGGCAGCGGGCAAGTAACAACTTCCCCGCCACACGGGTTGTTTCAACTGCCGCTGACGAACTCGAACGGGCTGCTGCTGCCAAGAAACTCGTCGTGACGCAGGTAGTGTGAGCCGTCGCAGGAGAAGGTGAGACTGACCATGCCGTTGAAGATATTGATCGAGGACATGCGCAGATAGATGTTCTCGTCGGCCAGGCGCAACGAACGCAGATGGCTGAGGATGCGCGCTATGTCCGCTTCCGGGATCAAGGCGTCGGCCGGGTAGGGTTGCTGTGGGTAGACCAGGCAGATGTCCGGATCGCTCAGCGCTTCCTGGTCGAGGATGCGATAGCGGTAGGGGTCCTCGAATGTCCAGATGGTTGCCTGGCTGCTGGAGAAGTGGATCTGGCACTGGAACACGCCGCGATGCGTCAGGAGTTCTTCGAGGATGGCCAGCGCCTTGTCCAGCGCCAGGTCCATCGGGCTGTCGACGCGGCATTGCAGGAACACCGCGCCGCGGATCGAGGGGTCGCCCTTGACTTGGCGCCAGTGCCCGGGTTCTTCGTAGATATTGGTGGTCGCCGGCAGGTTGCGCAGGTCGAAATCGGCACACAGATAACCCAGCGCGCTCCCCTCCTGGTTGCGCACGATCTGCAGCGCGGTGAGCGAGGGGCGCTGCTTCAACAGGCTGATATAGGCGTCCGAGAGGAGAAAGCCCCAGGCCGGTACCGCTTCCATCATGTACGGCCGTTGCGAGCGGTCGCGTCCGAAGTGGCCGGGAACCACGCCAGGCTTGCCCGTTTCATTGCCCACGGAATCGCCGATGTTGTCGCAGATCTGGACGCCGTCGAAGCCGAGGCAGTAGAGGAAGGTGCAATGGGGAATACCGGCAAAACCGTCCATCAGCACCGCATTCAGGGGCTCGCGCTCACCCCAGGCCGGCGCGCATTGCTCGGCCAGGCGCGCGAGGGGTTCCCGCAAGAGCAGCGCGAGCTGCTCGCGTTGCAGGTAGATGCTGTCTTTCCAGGGGTTCGTCATGGCATGCCATTCCGTTAATCCGATAAAACGCGCGTAGGGTACGCCATCGCCGCCAAGAAAAAAGCCGGGCAAAGCCCGGCTTTTTTCACCGCGTGATGAAGCTCAGGCCTTGCGGCTGGCTTCCACCATGCGCTCGATCAAGGGGCCGAGCACGACTTCCATGGCGAAGCCCATCTTGCCGCCGGGCACCACCAGGTTGTTGGGGCGCGACATGAAGGAGCCGGGGATCATGTTCAGGAAATAGGGGAAATCCACGCCCTTGGGGTTGCGGAAGCGCACCACCACCAGGCTTTCGTCCGGGGTCGGGATGTCGCGCGCGATGAAGGGGTTGGAGGTGTCCACCAGGGGCACGCGCTGGAAGTTCACGTCGGTCTGCGAGAACTGCGGGGTCACGTAGTTAACGTAATCCGGCATGCGGCGCAGGATGGTATCGACGATGACTTCGGCGGAATAACCGCGCTCGGCCGCGTCGCGGTGAATTTTCTGGATCCACTCCAGGTTCACCACCGGCACCACGCCCACGCCCAGATCCACATGTTGCGGCATGTTCACGGTGTCGGTTTTCACCAGGCCGTGCAGGCCTTCGTAGAACAGGATGTCGCTACCGCCAGGCAGGTCCTGCCAGGGAGTGAACTCGCCCGGCTTCAGGCTGGTGCCCAATTTGGCGTTGAGCTCGGCGGCCTCTTCTTCGCTGTGGATGTAGTAGCGACGCTTGCCGCCGCCGGTTTCACCGTAGGTCTTGAACAGATTTTCCAGACCGGCGAAGTCGTTGGCTTCCGGACCGAAGTGGCTGAAGCTGTGGTTGCCGGTGGCTTCCGCCTTCTTCATGGCTTCCTTGAATTCGACACGGCCCAGGCTGTGGAAGCTGTCGCCCTCGATGACGGCGGCGGTCAACTTCTCACGCGTGAAGATGTGCTCGAATGCGCGCTTGACAGTGGTGGTGCCGGCGCCGGACGAGCCGGTGACGACGACGACGGGATGCTTCTTGGACATGGGTGCTCCCCCAAAAACGTGAAAGATGAAACGAGAAAAATGAAACGTGTCGGCGGGCGGCGCGCGCTACCACGTTTGATGTTTCGCTTCTCACCCCGGTGAAACCCGCTGGGGCGCGGGAGTATAAACGCGGCCTCGCCAGCCTGTCACCCGAGGTGACGACCGGGACGGCTACCGAGGTGGCTACCGAGGTGGCTATACTTCGCGCTCCTTCAAGCACATACGACCCTTCAGATGGATGCTCAATACCGCCCGGAAGTCATCGAGCCGGAAGCACAACAACATTGGGAAGAAAAACAAGTCTTCAAAGCCACGGAAGATTTGAGCAAACCCAAGTACTACTGCCTGTCGATGTTCCCGTATCCATCTGGAAAGCTGCACATGGGCCATGTGCGCAATTACACCATCGGCGATGTGCTGGCGCGCTATCACCGCATGAAGGGTTTCAACGTATTGCAACCCATGGGCTGGGATGCTTTCGGTCTGCCGGCGGAAAACGCCGCCCTGGCCAACAACGTGGCGCCCGCCGGCTGGACTTACGCCAACATCGACTACATGCGCGGGCAGTTGAAACGCCTCGGCCTGGCGGTTGACTGGAGCCGCGAACTGGCCACCTGCAAACCGGATTACTACCGCTGGGAACAATGGCTGTTCACCCGGCTGTTCGAGAAGGGCCTGATCTACAAGAAGATGGCGACGGTGAACTGGGACCCGGTCGACCTCACCGTGCTGGCCAACGAACAGGTGATCGAAGGGCGCGGCTGGCGTTCCGGCGCCCTGGTCGAGAAGCGCGACATCCCCATGTATTTCATGCGCATCACCGCCTATGCCGATGAGCTGCTGAACGAACTGGACAACTTGCCCGGCTGGCCCGAGCGGGTGAAGACCATGCAGCGCAACTGGATCGGCAAGAGCTTCGGCGTGGAGATTCATTTCCCGTTGCATGAGCGGCATCAGGATGGCGGCGAGGTTCTGAAAGTCTTTACCACGCGCGCCGACACCCTGTTCGGCGTCACCTACGTCGCGGTCGCCGCCGAGCATCCCATGGCGCTGGAGGCCGCCGCCGACAACCCCGCCCTTGCCGCCTTCATCAACGAATGCAAGCAGGGCAGCGTCGCCGAGGCGGACATGGCGACCATGGAAAAAAAGGGCATGGATACCGGCCTCAAGGTCTATCACCCCTTCACCAATGAAGCGATTCCCGTGTTCGTCGCCAACTATGTGTTGATGGGCTATGGCGAAGGCGCGGTGATGGCGGTGCCGGCGCATGACGAGCGGGATTTCGCGTTTGCGCAAAAATACGGCCTGCCGATCAAACCGGTCATCAAGCCGGTCGACAGCGAGCTGGCCGTGCCGTTCCGCGAAGCCTATGTGGAACAAGGCGTCCTGTTCGACTCCGGCGACTTCTCCGGCCGCACTTCTCAGGACGCCATCGAGGCCATCGCCCTGGTCCTGAAGAACCTCAAACTGGGCGAGAAGCGCATCACCTATCGCCTGCGCGACTGGGGTATTTCCCGGCAACGTTACTGGGGTTGCCCGATTCCCATCGTGCATTGCCCGGCCTGCGGTGACGTGCCGGTACCCGACGCCCAGTTGCCCGTGGTATTGCCGGAAGACGTGAAAATCGACATCGGCTCACCGATCAAGAAGATGCCGTCGTTCTACGAGACTGCCTGCCCGAAATGTGGCGGCAAGGCCGAACGCGAGACCGACACGATGGATACCTTCGTCGAGTCGTCCTGGTACTACGCCCGCTACGCCTGCCCGGAAAACGCGGAAGCCATGCTCGATGAGCGCGCCAATTACTGGTTGCCGGTGGACCAGTACATCGGCGGTATCGAGCACGCCATCCTGCACCTGCTCTACGCCCGCTTCTTCCACAAGCTGATGCGTGACGTCGGCCTGTTTGGTGACAACCCAAGCAGCAACGAGCCGTTCGCCAACCTGCTTACCCAGGGCATGGTGATCGCCGACACTTATTACCGCGACCTCGGCGAGGGAAAGAAGCAGTGGATCAACCCCGCCGACGTGGAGGAACGCGAAGGCGTCACCGTGCTCAAGGCCGACGGCCAGCCGGTGACGGTGGGCGGTACCGAGAAGATGGCGAAGTCGAAGAACAACGGCGTCGATCCGCAGTCCCTGATCGACCAGTACGGCGCCGACACCGCGCGCCTGTTCATGATGTTCGCCGCGCCGCCGGAACAATCGCTGGAGTGGAGTGACGCCGGGGTCGAAGGCGCCAACCGCTTTCTGCGCCGTCTCTGGAAGACGGTGTACGAGCATGTCGAGGCGGGCGAGGTCGGGTCGGTTGGGTTTGACCTGAGTGGGTTGACCCCCGCCCAACACGACTTCCGCCGCCTGCTGCATACGGTCATCGCCAAGGTCAGCGACGACATCGAACGGCGCAAGCAATTCAATACCGCCATCGCCGCCAACATGGAGTTGATGAATGCCCTGATGAAACTCGAAGGCGGCGATACGCAGACCCGCGCGCTGAAGCAGGAAGCCCTGGAAGCCATCGTCCTGATGCTCGCCCCGATCGTCCCGCACATCTGCCGCGGCATGATCGAGGCCCTGAAGCCGGGCACCTGCCTGATGAGCGCGGAGTGGCCGAAGGTGGATGAAAGCGCCCTGGTGCGCGACGAGATCGAGTTGATGCTTCAGGTCAACGGCAAGTTGCGCGGCAAGATCAAGGTGGCGGCGGATGCGTCCCGGGACAGCATCGAGCAGGCCGCCCTGGGCAGCCCGGATGTACAAAAATTCATGGACGGCAAGCCGGCCAGGAAAGTGGTGGTCGTGCCCGGCCGCCTGGTCAACGTCGTTGTCTGAGGAAAAGAAATGAAGCGCAGCGCAATCAAACTCCTGGCCATCCTGGCCATAGCCAGCCTGTTGGGTGGCTGCGGTTTCCAGTTGCGCGGGCTGGCCCAGTTGCCGTTCGCGGCCGCCTATGTCGACGCTCCGGCCGGCTCGGCGTTGGGCGATGGATTGCGCAAGTCGCTGAGCAGCCAGAAGAAGCTGGCGGAGAAACAAGACGGCGCGCCGGTCCTCATCAAACTTACTTCGGAAACCCGCACTAAGAACATCCTGTCGCTCTCGGGTGGCGGCAAAGTGCGGGAATTCCGCCTGGAATACCGGGTTGAGATGTCCGCCTTCGATGCCGCCGGTGTGGAGCTGATTGCCGCCTCGCCCATCTATCTGACGCGCGAGTTTTCCTACAACGACGACCAGGTGCTCGCCAAGGAAAGCGAGGAAGCCGCCCTCAACCGGGGCATGGAACAGGACGCCCTACGCCAGGCGCTGCGTCGTTTGTCCTACATCAAGCACTGATGCACCTGCCGCTATGAAACTACGAGGTGAGCAACTCGACGCCAATCTCAAGCGCGGCCTGGCGCCGATCTGGCTGGTCAGCGGTGACGAACCGCTTCTGACCGACGAAGCCTGCGCCCGCATCCGCGCCGCCGCGCGCGCAAAGGGTTACGACGAACGCCAGTCTTATCAAAGTGAAACCGGCTTCGACTGGAAAGGCTGGCTGGCCGGCTTCGATTCACTTTCCCTGTTCTCCAGTCGCCGCCTGATCGAACTGCGCCTGCCCACCGGCAAGCCCGGCATCGAAGGCGGCAAGGTCCTGGAAGCCTGGGTGGCCAATCCACCGGCCGACACCCTGTTGTTGATCACCACGCCCAAACTCGACAAGGCCACGCTGGCGACGAAGTGGGCGACCGCGCTGGAGCGCGGCGGCATCGTGGTGCAGACCGCGCCGCCGCCGCTGGAACGCCTGCCCGACTGGATCGGTGAGCGCCTGGCGCGGCACGGCCTGAAAGCCGACCTCGAGACCCTGGCCTGGCTGGCGGCGCGGGTGGAAGGCAACCTGCTCGCCGCGCACCAGGAAATCGAAAAACTCGCGCTGTTGTTGCCGCCCGGCCAGATGGATCGCGAGGCGGTGCGCGGCGCCGTCACCGATGTCGCGCGCTACGATGTGGCCGATCTGTCCGAGTCCTTTCTCAAGGGCGATGCCGCGCGTTTCTGCCGGGTGCTGGACGGATTGCGGGCGGAAGGCGAGGCGCTGCCCTTCGTGCTGGCGGTGCTGGGCGGCGAAGTCCGCACCCTCTACCGTCTCGCCGCCGGCCTGGCCCGGGGCGAACGCCTGCCCGCCCTGATGCAGGCCACGCGCGTCTGGGACAGTCGGCAAAGCCTGGTGGAACGCGCCCTGCAACGCGCCGATTTGGGCAGGTGGGCCTGGGCCATGCGCGGTCTCTCCCGCCTCGACCGCGCCGCCAAGGGCTTGTTGCGCGAAGACGCCTGGGATGAACTGAAACAACTGGGACTGGCTCTGATGAACAAGGGCCAGGCGCCCGCTTTTACGTAGCGCCGGCTTCCAGCCGGCTGTTTTAAAGACGCCGGCAAGGGTGCCGACGCCAAGGAGCAACGACATGGACATCAAAACCTACATGCAATCCCTCGGCCAGCAGGCACGCGTTGCCTCCCGCGCCGTCGCCCGCGCCGACACCAACCAGAAAAACAAGGCGCTGCTGGCGATGGCCGACGCGATCGAACGCGACGCGGCGAAGCTGCTTGCCGCCAACGTGCTGGATATGGACGCCGCCCGCGCCCACGGTCTGGAACCGGCCCTGCTCGACCGCCTCGCCCTGAACGAAAAAACCGTCGCCGGCATGGCCGAAGGATTGCGCCAGATCGCCGCCTTGCCCGATCCCGTCGGCGAAATGGACGACCTGAAATTCCGCCCCTCCGGCATCCAGGTCGGCAAGATGCGCGTGCCGCTGGGCGTCATCGGCATCATTTACGAAGCTCGCCCCAACGTCACCGCCGACGCCGCGGGCCTCTGCCTGAAATCCGGCAACGCCGCCATCCTGCGCGGCGGTTCCGAAGCTCTGCGATCCAACCAGGCCATCGCCGCCTGTGTGCGTGAAGGACTGGCCGCCGCCGGTCTGCCGGAAACCGCCGTGCAGGTGATCGAAACCACCGATCGCGCGGCCGTGGGCGAACTCATCACCATGAAAGACTACGTCGACGTCATCGTCCCGCGCGGCGGCAAGGGCCTGATCGAGCGCATCAGTGGCGAGGCGCGCGTGCCCGTCATCAAGCACCTGCACGGCAACTGCCACGTCTACGTCGACGACCGCGCCGACCTCGCCCGCGCCGTGAAGATCGTCGAAAACGCCAAGACCCAGCGCTACGGCACCTGCAACACCACCGAATCGCTGCTGGTCGCGCGTGAAGTCGCCGCCACCGCTCTGCCCGGCATCGGCGCCATGCTCGCCGGCCACGGCGTGGAAATACGCTGCTGCCCGGAAGCGCTGGCCATCCTGGAAGGCGCTCATGTGGCCAACCTGAAACAGGCGGTCGATGCCGACTGGGACGAGGAATACCTCGCCCCCATCATCGCCATCAAGGTGGTGGACGGCCTCGATGAAGCCATCACCCACATCAACAGCCACGGCTCCCACCACACCGACGCCATCCTCACCGAAGACTATGGCCGTGCCCGCCGCTTCCTGCGTGAAGTCGATTCCGCCAGCGTCATGGTCAACGCCTCCACCCGCTTCGCCGACGGCTTCGAATACGGACTCGGCGCGGAAATCGGCATCTCCACCGACAAGATCCACGCCCGCGGACCGGTCGGCCTGGAAGGGCTGACCAGCCAGAAATGGGTGGTGCTGGGGGATGGGCATGTGCGGGGGTGAACGTGTGAGGCGTAAGGCGTGAGACTCGATTCGACGACCTCGTCTGACGTTTCAAGCCTGTCGCATCACCCGTTAGGCGTCCTCGGCGGCACCTTCGATCCCATCCACTACGGCCATCTCAGGATGGCCGAGGAACTGGCGGAGGCGCTGGAAATCGAGCAGGTTCGCCTCATCCCCGCCGGGCGGCCGCCGCATCGTGGGCAGCCGCGTGCCGAAGCGCGGCATCGGCTGGAGATGGCGCGCCTGGCCATTGCCGGGAATCCGCGTTTCGTTCTCGACGAGCGGGAGTTTCACCGCGCCGCGCCCAGTTACAGCGTCGATACGCTCTCCGATCTGCGCGCGGAATTGCCGGCCGCCACGCCGCTGGTGTTGTTCATGGGCGCGGATGCCTTTCTTGGCCTGACCACCTGGCACGAGTGGCGGCGCTTGTTCGATCTGGCGCATATCGTGGTGGCGCATCGCCCTGGTTTTTCCGCCGCCGCGTGGGAAGATGCGCTTCCCGATCCCTTGCGCCGCCTGCTTTCCACGCATCGGGTGGAACAGGCCGGCGAAATTCTGGAAAAACCGGCGGGCCGGGTTTTCCTTCACAGCATTACCCAACTGGACATCTCGGCCAGCCAGATTCGCGATCGCGCCCTGCGCGGCAAGAGCCTGCGCTATCTGTTGCCGGATACCGTCATCGCTTACCTCAATGAGAACCACCTCTATGTCTGACTATCCCTCCCCCGAACAACTCGCCAAGATCGCCGTCGCCGCGCTGGAGGACATCAAGGGCAAGGACATCACCGTCATCAACGCCGGCCACCTGACCTCGCTGTTCGACAAGATGATCATCGCCAGTGGCGATTCCACCCGCCAGGTGAAGTCGCTTGCCGACAACGTGCAGAAGAAACTGAAGGAAGCCGGCGCCGACATCATCGGCGTGGAAGGCGAGCAGGTCGGCGAGTGGGTGCTGGTGGATGCCGGCGACGTGGTGGTGCATGTCATGCACCCGACGGTACGCGCGCATTACAACCTGGAAGAACTCTGGGGCGCGGCACGCAAGGCGCGGGCGGCACACTGACCTGGAATGGTGCCGCTGCCTGACTCGCGCCGCCTTCGTGCCTGGTTACAGCGCGGCGGGGTGATCGCCTATGCCACCGAATCCTGCTTTGGCCTTGGCTGCGATCCACGCAATGCGCGCGCGGTGCGGCGGATTCTGGCGTTGAAGGGGCGGCCGCAAGCCAAGGGGCTGATCCTGGTCGGTTCCGAATTCCGCCATTTCGCGCGTTTTCTGGCGCCCGTGCCGAACACGCTCGCCCGCCGTTTTCCGCAATGGTGGCCGGGGCCGAATACCTTGCTGCTGTCGGCATCGCGACGTTGTCCACGCTGGCTGACCGGACATCACGACAAACTGGCGGTGCGGGTGACGGCCCATGCCGAGACGGCGCGCCTGTGCCACGCGCTGGATAGAGCCCTGGTTTCCACCAGCGCCAATCGCGCCGGACAACGCGCCCTGAAAACCGCCGCCGCCTGTCGCGCGGCATTCGGCCACCAAGTCTGGGTTCTGCCCGGCCGCGTCGGCCGCCGCCGCACGCCGTCCACCATACTCGATCCGCTTTCCGGCGGCGTTTTGCGCGCCTGACCGCAAGCACACTCGGGCACCATGTTCTTCGTTTCCTGGAAAGTCCTGCTCGCCTATGCCCTGTGCAGCCTGGGCCTGGACGCCGCCAGCAACCCGCAAACCGTGCTGCCGCTGACGCTGGCGCCGTGGACGCCGCCGCTCGGCCTCTCCCTGGCATTTCTGTTGTTGTATGGCGCGCGCTACGCGCCCTGGTTGATCGTCGTCACTTTCCTGCTGGGCCTGCCCATCTACGGCGTGCCGAGCAACTGGATGGCGGCCTTGTGGGCCGCCACGCTGTTGATGCTGGGGCTGCTGGGGATCAGTACCTGGCTGACGCGCGGCCTCAAGATCGACGCGCGTTTGTCCAGCCAGCGCGACCTGTCCTGGTTTCTCGTGGCGGCGGTGGTCGGTGCCTGGCTGGATTCGGGCGTGCATGTGTTCGCGCGCAGCCCGGAAGCCGCGCCCGACCTCTGGGCCTGGGGCGCCGATCTGGTGAATTACTGGGTGGGGGCGTTGATCCGCATGCTCATCATCGCGCCCCTGGTGCTGGTCCATGCCGGGCGCGACTGGAGTACCTGGCGCAACTGGCTGCCCAGCCGGGAAATGCTGTTGCAGGCATCCACCATCGCCCTCGCGCTGGCGGTGATCTTCGGCCTCAAATACACCGACGAATTCAAGTTCTTCTACCTCCTGTTCCTGCCCATGATCTGGGTCGCCATGCGCCATGGCATCCAGGGCGCCACCGCCGCGCTCGCCTTCGCTCATATCGGCATCAATGCGATCCTGGCATGGCGTGGGCTGCATGCCGTCGCGGTGGTGGAATTCCAGATGCTGATGCTGGGCCTGGCCATCACCGGCCTGTTTCTCGGCATGACGGTGAGCGCGCGGCGCGCGGCGGAAGAAAAGCTGCATCAGCGCGAGGCCGAACTGAACCAGGCCATGCGCCTGGCCGCCGCCGGTGAGATGACGCAGGCCATCGCCCATGAACTCAACCAGCCCCTGTCCGCCCTGGCCAACTACGCGCGCGCCGGCCAGGCGATGCTGGCCGCGCCCGAACAGCACGGCGCCCTGCTCGCCGAAACCCTGGGCAAGATTGACCGCGAAGCCACTCGCGCCGGCCAGGTGGTGCATCGCCTGCGCGAGTTCTTCAGGGGCGGCGGGCTGCGCCTGGAACGCCTGAACGCCGACGAATTGATCGAGGAAGGCCTTGCTCCCGCGCGGCGCCGCGCCGAACGCGCCGGCATCGCCGTCTCGCTCGATATGCATGGGGAACCGCCGTTGTTCATGGCCGATCGCGTGCAGATGGGCACGGTGCTGCACAACCTGCTGGTGAACGCCATCGAGGCCATCGAGAGCGGTGACCCGAAAACGCGGGGTATCGCCATCACCGTGCGACGCCTGGATGGCGACCGTCTGCGTTTCTGCGTGCGCGACAGCGGCCCCGGCGTGGTCTCGGACATGCGCGAGCGCCTGTTCGACTCCTTCGCCACCAGCAAGCCGGAAGGCATGGGACTGGGGTTGGCGATCAGCCGCACCCTGGTGGAAGCCCACGGTGGCGAACTGTGGCTGGACAATATGCGCCCCACGCGCTTCTGTTTTACCTTGCCGATCAAGCCTGATCGGGCAAAGACGAGGGGCGATCGCGTGGCCATGATCAGGAATCCGGAATGAGCGAAACCATCATCACCATCGTCGACGACGACGACGCCGTGCGCGATTCACTCGCGCTTCTACTGAACTTTCGCGGCTTCCGTTGCCGCAGCTACGCCAGCGCCGAAGACTGCCTGGCTGCCTGGAGCCCGGACTGGCGCGGCTGCATGCTGCTTGATTTGCGTATGGGCGGCATGGATGGCCTGGCTCTACAGTTGGCCCTCGCCGAACGCGGGTCGCGTCTGCCGGTGGTGTTTCTCACCGGCCATGGCGACATCGCCCATGCCCGTGCCGCCCTCAAGGCAGGCGCCGTCGATTTTCTGGAAAAGCCCTACACCGAGAGCGCCCTGCTGGAAGCGGTGCGCGAGGCCGTGGCGCGCGATGCAAGGCAACATGCGGTACACACCTATTCCGAGGAAATCGCCGCGCGCATGGCGCGTCTGTCGGAACGCGAGCGCCAGGTCATGGACCTGACCGTGGCCGGCAAACCCAACCGGGAAATCGCGGCGTTGCTGGAAATCAGCCCACGCACGGTGGAGGTGTTCAAGGCGCGCATGATGGAAAAGATGCAGGCGCGCAGCCTGCCGGAACTGGTGCGCATGTGCCTTGAAGGTGGATCGAAAGACACGGTCTGAACCCCGGCTCAGGGCTATCCCGTATGGGATTCGCTTACGGGATGACGGCGATTTCATGATGCCCATGCTTGTCTAGACTCGGTTTTCCCGCCGATTCGTCGGCGCACAGGAGAACCAGCGATATGCGATCCATCCGTCTTATCGGCCCGATCTCACTTCTGTACGAAGCGAAAAATGCGCTTCCGCGCTCGGTCGCTGCGACATGACGGGCAGCGCGCAAACTCGCGCGGCGTCCGCCGGCTCCGAGGAAATCGCCGAGCGTATGGCGCGTTTGTCGCCGCGTGAGTCACAGGTCATGGAACTGGCCTTGGTCGGCAAGGCGAATCGTGAAATTGCCGCGCAACTGGGCATCAGTCCACGCACGGTGGAAGTGTTCAAGGCACGCATGATGGAAAAAATGCAGGCGCGAGGCCTGTCCGATCTGGCGCGCATGGTGGCGGTGCCGCGCGCGGTGCCATAAGCGAAGGCTCATTTACCGTTAACGGGTGATGCGACAGAAAGCACTCGAGGCAGTGGTTCCCCCATTTTCAAAGGGGGAACCACCGCTCCAACCGCATCGCCAGCTAACGCGAAAAAGTCTAAGCGAATACCTTGTATGGGTATCCCTTACGTTGCGAGCCGAATGCCGCGCGGGGGGCGGCAGCCGAAAATGCGCGCCATGCCGTTCAAAAAATTCGAAGCATACGAACACAACGAGGACGCCGCCGTGTCGCGGGCGCGGCGCAAGGAAACCATTCGTGGCGCGCTCAAGCTGTTCCGCGTGCTGCTGGATGCGGTCAGGCGCCATGCCGATTGGGTGGAGGCGCGCCACGGCATCGGCGGCGCGCAACTCTGGGTGCTCTGGGAACTTGGACAGTCGCCCGGCATGCGCGCGGTGGACCTGGCCAAGAGCATGGCCGTCCATCGCCAGAAGGCGGAAGCCCTGCTGCACGAGCTACTGGAAAAGGGCCTGGTCAGGGCGGAAATGCCCGCGGAAGCACAATCACTCGTCCATTTCCTGACCCCCGACGGCCAGCGCATCGCCGATACCGCCCCGGAACATGGTCAGGGGGTACTGAAAGCCGCTCTGGAACGTTTGCCGGACACAGCACTCGAGCAAGTGGTCGTATCCATGCGCGCGGTCACCGAAAGTCTGCCGCTGCGCGAGGACCGGGCGGCCTTGAACCCCCTGGCGGATATCTTCCGGCCGAATAGCGATGAATCTGTTCCGCGACCGGCCGCCAAGCCGCGCCTAACCAATCTGGAGAACTGATATGGAAACTCAAATCGACCTGTTCCTGACTTCCTTGCAAGCATTCTGGAGCCAGATCGCGATCTTCATGCCCAAACTGCTGGCAACCCTGGTGCTGTTGCTGGTCGGCTGGCTGGTTGCCCGGCTGCTGCGTGCCGGGGTGCGGCGCGGCCTGGAAGCGCTGGGTTTCGGCCGCATGGCGGAAAAATCCGGTCTGGAAGCGCTGTTGCGGCAAGGCGGCGTGGAACTCTCGCTGGCCGGTCTCATTGCCGGCCTCACCTATTGGCTGGTGCTTATGGTCGTTGCCGTTTCCGCCGCCAACAGCCTGGGCCTGGATGCGGTGGCCGGTTTGGTCAACCGGGTGGCGCTGTTCCTGCCCAATGTGGTGGTGGCGATCCTGATTCTGGTGTTCGGCACCTTGTTCGCGCGCTTCATCAACCGTCTGCTGTTCACCTGGCTCAGCGGCCTCAAAGTGCCGTCCGCACTGACGCTGAGTACCGGCGTGGAATACGCGGTGCAGGTCTTCGCCCTGTTCATAGCGCTGGAGCAACTGGAGATCGGCACCCACATGCTCACCGCGGCCTTCACCATCGCCTTCGGCGGTCTGGTCCTGGCCTTGGCCCTGGCGTTCGGGCTGGGCGGGCGCGAGTGGGCGGCGGAACGCATCAAGGACTGGTCGGGCAAGCCCTGATGGTTCGCATTGCCACAATGCGCGGCCAGGAGATACATCCGCTTTACATCATGAAGCAGATGCATCGGCCGGGACGTGCGTCGGATGCCGCGTATATGTAATCCCCTTACGTAGCTGCGCCAATTCGCCGCCCGGCCAGTTTCCCTATTCTCACGCAACCCCTGTTACTCGCTTGATCATGCCGTTACGCACCATTGCCCTGAGTTCGAACCCACAAGTCGTAGCCGCCGACACCTCGGTTCGGATCGTGCTGGGACTGATGCTCGAACAAAGGATCAATCATGTCGCGCTGGTTGACGCGGGCGGACGCTTCGTTGGTCTGGCCTGCGTCGGCATCGCGCTGGAGCGGGTTATTCCGTTTTCCGCGCGCACCGAGCATGGCTTGAACGATCTTGCCTTTGCCGGCGATGCCTTGCCGATGCTGCTCGATCACTACCGCAACATTCTCGATCAGCCGGCAACCACGCTGCTCGATCCGCGCGCCGAGACCTTGCATGTGGCCACCCCACTGATGGAAGCCGCTCTGTTGCTGACCCGCGCGCAAGGGCCGCTGCCGGTGCTGGATGACCATGACGTCCTGGTCGGCATCCTCAGCCAGCGTGCATTGCTGCAGTTCCTGGCCAGTCAGTCGGGCGAACTCTGAGATGCACGGCGCCGCTCCTCCGGTAGCAAGCGAAATCATCTTCGGCCTCGGGCCGTTGCTGGTTTCGCTGTTTATCTTCGTTCTGACCTACGCGGTCATCGTCACCGAGCGCATCAACCGCGCCATTGTCGCCCTGCTCGGCGCCGGGGTGATGATCATGAGCGGCGTGCTGCATCAGACCGAGGCCGTGCGGGGTATCGACTTCAATACCATCGGCCTGCTTACCGGCATGATGGTCATCGTCGCCATCACCCAGAAAAGCGGGGTGTTCCAGTACGTCGCGGTGAAATCCGCGAAGCTGGTGAAGGCCGATCCCTGGGGTCTCCTGCTGATGTTCGCGGTGGTCACGGCACTGTTCTCGGCCCTGCTGGACAACGTCACCACGGTGTTGCTGGTCGCGCCCGTCGCCTTGCTGATTACCGATGCGCTGCGCATCTCGCCCTATCCCTACCTGTTCACCATCATCTTCGCCTCCAACATCGGCGGCAGCGCGACGCTGATCGGCGACCCGCCCAACATCATGATCGGCTCGGCGGTGGGGCTCACCTTCAATGATTTCGTGATCAACATGGCGCCGATCGCGCTGCTGGTTTTCCTGCTGACCCTGTTGCCGATCTGGTGGTTCTGGGGCCGCAAGCTGCACGCCAGCTCGGAACAGCGCGCGCAGGTCATGGCGTTCGACGAAAACGCCGCCATTACCGACCCGCTCCTGCTCAAGCAATCGCTGGCGGTTACCGCGCTGACCATCACCGGCTTCATTTTTGCCCACTCGCTCGGGATGGAGCCCGCCACCATCGCCCTTTTCGGCGCCGCGTTGCTGCTGTTGATCCGGGCGCTGGGCCAGAACGCGGAACACCAGTCGGAACTGGTGCACAAGAGTTTCGCGGAAGTGGAGTGGGTGACGATTTTCTTCTTCGTCGGCCTGTTCATCGTGGTGGCGGGCGTGGAAAAAGCCGGCGCCCTGAAAATGGCGGCGGATGCCCTGGTCAGCTTCACCGGCGGTAATCTGGCACTGACCGCCTACGTTATTCTCTGGGCCTCGGCGGTCATTTCGGCGGTGGTGGACAACATCCCTTTCGTCGCCACCATGATTCCGGTCATCCAGAACCTCGGCCCGGTGGTGGGCGAGGCCAACCTGGAGCCACTCTGGTGGGCACTCGCATTAGGTGCCTGTCTCGGCGGCAACGGCAGCCTGGTCGGCGCCTCCGCCAACCTGGTGGTGGCCGGCTTTGCCGAGCGCGCCGGCCAACCCATCCGTTTCCTTCCCTTCATGCTGGGCGCGTTTCCGCTCATGTTGTTGAGCATCGCGATCAGCCATTTCTACATCGGGTGGCGCTACCTCACCTGATTAACCGAGTCCCTTGAGCAGGACAGCTGCGTGCGATAGCAGCATTTTTTCAGGCGACTTCGGTCGCCTGTTTTTTTGGCTCTTCTCGCGAATGCTGAGGATGAGCGTGGAAACGCTTGAGCAAGTGCCTTCCCCCTTTCCCAAAGGGGGACTGAGGGGGATTTCTCCAAGGGTGGCGCATGCGTGGGCGTCGGCAAATCCCCCCTAGCCCCCCTTTGGGAAAGGGGGGAACCTCGCATGTCGGCGTCATCAGCTTTCGCGAGAAGCGCCTTTTTTATGGCCTTACCCGATTCCGTAGGGTGCGCCATGCGCGCCATCGAACTTCACGCTGTGCCGGATTTACAGCTCGTAGCGCGGCGGGGAACGCAGCAACTGCGTGAACTCCCTCGCCGATAGTGCCTGGCTGACCAGAAATCCCTGCACCAGATCGCAGCCCCAGGTCTTGAACGGCTTGAGTTGGGCGGAGGTCTCGATGCCTTCCACGGTGCAGCGCAGGCCCAGGGTTTTCGCCAAAGTGACGATGGTCTGAGCGATGGACAGGTTGCTGCGGTCTTCCGGGTGCAGCGGGATGAATTCCCGCGCGACCTTGAGATGGTCGAGGGGCAGGCGTTGTAGAAAGCTGAGGGAAGAATAGCCGGTGCCGAAATCGTCGATGGACAGGTGTACGCCGAGACGCTTCAGCGCCACCATGCCGGTCACGATCACGTTCACATCCTTCAGCAGAATGCGTTCGGTCAGTTCCAGTTCCAGCAGGCTGGCGGGCACCTTGGAATCCGCCAGGGCTTTTTCCACCATGGTGATGAACAGCTTGTCCTGATACTGGGCGGCGGAGATGTTCACGGCGATCTGGGGCGGCTCCAGTCCCATCTGGCGCCAGGTGGCGATTTGCCGGCAGGCGGTACGCACCGCCCATTCACCAAGGGGCACGATCAGGCCGGAGTCTTCCGCCACTTGAATGAATTCATCCGGCGACACTCGGCCGAGATCCGGGCTGGTCCAGCGGGTCAGCGCTTCGGCGCCCTGGATGCGCCCCGTTTCCAGGTTCACCTGGGGTTGATAGAACAACTGCAATTCACCTTGTTCGATGGCCCGGCGCAAGCGCGTTTCGATAGCCAGAAACCGGCTGGCGCGCTGATGCAGTTCGTGGGTAAAAAACTGGTAACCGGCACGTCCCTTTTCCTTGGCGAGAAACATGGCCGCGTCAGCGTTCTTGAGCAGGTCATCCATCTGCGTCGTGTCGTCGGGAAAGATGCTGATGCCGACACTGATGCTGACCACCAGTTCGTGCTCGTCAATCTGAATCGGGGTTTTTACCGCTTCGATCAGATCCAGGGCCAGCTTCGAGGCATGCGTTACTTCCTCCAGACCTTCGCTGAGCACGGCGAATTCGTCGCCACCGGTGCGCGCCAGGGTGTCGCGATTGCCGAGGCACTGAGTGAGCCGCTTGGCCAGGGCCAGCAACAGGCGATCCCCCACTTCATGGCCCAGACTGTCATTGATGTTTTTGAACCGATCCACGTCCAGGAACAGTAGCGCCAGGCGAGTACCGCTGGCTTGCGCCAGACTCATGGCATGCTGCAGGCGATCACGGAACAGGACCCGGTTGGGCAAATTGGTGAGATGGTCATGGTGCGCCTGGTAATCCAGGTTGCTCTGGCTCTCCAGAAAACGGCTCTCGAACTGCTTGCTCTCGGTGATGTCGTTGTTGACCACGACAACCGCGATCGGATTGCCATGTTCATCGCGAGTCAGGTTCCATTGGCTGGCGACCACCCGTGTCTGTCCGTCACGAGTCACATGCACCACTTCACCGTTCCAGGTGCCGTCCTGCATCAGTTTTGCCTTGATATCCGCCAGCGGCTCCGGGTAGCGGGTGTGCAGCAATTCGTGGGATATCTGGCCCAGGGCTTCTTTTTGTGACCAGCCGTAATGGAGTTCCGATCCTCGGTTCCAGAAGATGATGTGGTCGTTCATATCCTTGGCCAGGACATGCGCGTGTTGCAGCAACTGGGCCTGTTTTTGCAGTTCCGCCGCCTTGCGGGCTATGTCTTCCCGCGCCTGCTTCATCGGCGTGACGTCGGCAAAGGTCACCACCACACCTACCGCGCGGCCCTCCATGGTGCGGTAGGGCAGCACCCGGCGCAGATACCAGTTGCCGTCGCTGTCCGCCACTTCGCGGGTGATGGGTGTCTCCTCGGCCAGCACCTTGCGTCCGTCCCGCAACAATTGCTTATCGTCGAGACGATGGGCGATATCCGACAGCGGCCGCCCGACATCGCTGGGGATAAGGTGCATCAGCCGGGTGCAGGCTGGGGTGAAGCGTTTGATGTTGAACTCCGGGTCGAGAAACAAAGTGGCCATTTCCGTGCTGACCAGCAGGTTGTTCAGGTCGGTGTTGGTGACCTCCAATTCGGCCACCTTCACGTCCAGGATGGCATTGGCGGTGCCCAGTTCCTCGTTCAGGGATTGCAGTTCCTCCTTGGAACTTTCCAGTTCCTCGTTGGCTGATTGCAGTTCCTCGTTCATGGCCATGGCCTCCTCATTGGAGGCCTTCAGTTCCTCGTTGCCGGCGCGCATTTTCTCGATGCCGCGATTCAGGTCCTCCCGAGTGGCGTTCAACTCCTGTTCCAGTTGCTGCAGGACCCAGTCGTCGCCGCCGGGCCGGGAAAGCGGCAGCGAGGCGGTGGAGGCGGCCTCCGTTTCCAGGGAAATCAACATCAGCTTGCGCCGGTCGCTACCCGTCACCGAGGTAACGGTAATGCGCACCCCGGCTTCCGGCGCGGCCTCGTTGCCGGCTCGCACCGCCACCGCCGCTGTCTTGTCGCCCGCGCGCCTGGCCCGGCTGACGGCGGAACGCAAGGCCACCCGCAGCGCCGGTTTGACCACCTGGAAAAGCGCATGAGTGGGTTCACCCGCCGGGAAATCGAGATAGGGTCCGGTGGCGCCACTGATATAGAGAATTTCGTTGCCGCGGTTGACCACAAGCAGGGTGGGGCCGTGTGCCTCCACCACCTGCCGGAACACCCGTTCATGTCCCGCATCGGCGCTCAGTTCGCTGCCCAGTTGCAGTACCGGCACGGTTCGGTGCATTCCGGTGGTGGGAACCAGGGGCAACTCGGGCCGCTTGATGCGCGGTGTGCTCAGGCTGCGGAATAAACGCCACTGCTTGGAAATGGTCTCGAAGCGCTTGCTGGTCTGGCCCACGGTTTCGGAACTACCCAGGAACAGACACCCCCCCTTGTTCAGGACGAAACGGAACAGGGTGATGAGGTGTTTCTGGGTGTCCGGCGCCAGATAGATCAGGACATTGCGGCAAACCAGCAGATCGAGTTTCGAGAACGGCGGGTCGCTGATCAGGTTATGGGCGGCGAAGACGATGGCCTCGCGTACCGGCTTGATGATCTTGTAGCCGTCGCCGTTGCGGGTGAAATAGCGCTTCAAGCGCTCAGGTGAGACCTGACTCAGGGCCACGGCCGAATAGCGGCCTGCCCTCGCCACCTCCAGTGCCGCCTCGTCAAGATCGGTGGCGAAAATCTGCACTCTCGGTGCCAGGCCGGCCTGGGCGTACCACTCGAACAACTGGATGGCGACGGAATAAGCCTCTTCGCCGGTGGAACATCCCGCGATCCAGACCCGCACGGTCGCGTCCTCCGGTTTGCCCGCGCATATCGTCGGTATGACCTTTTTCGCCAGCTGGTCGAAGGCATCCGGGTCGCGAAAAAAGGCGGTGACGCCGATCAACAGATCCTTGGCGAGGCGATCCAGCTCCGTCGGATGCTGTTCCAGATAGACCCGATAGTCTTCCATGTCGGTGAGGTGGAGCAGGTACATGCGCCGCTCGATGCGGCGTTGCAGGGTCGCTTGTTTGTAACCGCGCAGATCGCGCTGGGCATGAACTCGCACCAGGGCAAGCACCCCCTCCAGGGCCGCCATGAACCCCCGCTCATCGCGCATCGGCAAGTGCCCTGTCCTGGCCCAGTCGCTCAAGGCCAGCGCCAGGCCGGCCGGTGACAGCACCAGGTCAACCTTACCCGTCTTGAGCGCATTTTTCGGCATACCGTCGAATTCCGCGCTGGCCGGGTCCTGCGCCAGGGTCACCGAACCCGCTGCCTTCAGGGCGATCAAGCCTTGGCTGCCATCGTCGATGGTGCCCGACAGCACCATGCCGGCCGCCCACCCGGGTTGATCCAGGGCCAGAGACTGGAAAAAGAAATCGATGGGTTTGTGCCGATGCGCCAGGTTCTCGGGTTGCCGGGGATACAACTTGCCGTTGCTGATGCTCATCACCTGCCCGGCCGGCAGGACATAGACATGGTTGGCCGCCACCGGCATGCCTTCTCTGGAGAGCTGCACCGGCATCGTCGTGCAGGCGGCCAGGAGCTGGTCCAGCAAGGTTTCCCGTTCCGGGCCGAGATGCTGCAATACCACATACGCCATGCCGCAATCGTCGGGCAGGGCGCCGAAAAAAGCTTGCAAAGCGGACAATGCCCCCGCCGAGCCACCGATACCCACCACCCTGACGGGCGCGGTTGAAAGTGCGGGGAGCTGTTTTGCCATGGCGTGCGAAGCGGGGGAGTGTTTGGGGCGAGGCCAAAGATTAGGTCAAGAATGCCCTATGCGCATAGCAGGGTATTCCTGGTGTCGGTTCTCGGCGGCTACCATTTCGCACTGAGCGCTTCCCCTCCCGCCCCCGCGGGAGCGGGGGCCATCAGGCTCCAGGCCGGTCCTGGCTACTTGTACCCCGAGGGTCACTTCCCGCCACCTGGCGGCGGCTGATAGCGCGCCAGGATTTCGCTGCGTCCACCACGCATCACCTTGAGCAATTCCGCGCGCGCCACCTCCTTGTCCAGGCCGTTGGCGACAAGAAAGGCGATCAGTTCATCAACACGCTGCCTGCGGCGCAGACCGGCCTGGGAGCCATCGCGCCGGTTGCCGAAGACGTTCATCAGGGTAGAGCCGCATACGCAGTTGCGAAACACCTCGACGCAACGGTGGCCGTTGTCGTCCACGCTTTCCTTCAGCCCTGATTTGCCGCCGCTGACGCCGCCGGTCTCCCGCAAGTACTGTTGCGCCGTCTCGTACACCCGACCGCATGAACCGCAGGTACGAGGGAACGACGTTTCCTCCAGGGCATTCAGGCCTTGAAAGAGTGCGTCATGGAAGGTCTGCTGTTTATCCATCGGCGGCTGATCAATGGGTACTTCAAAGGGAAAAAGGCGTTATTTGTACCGCTTTGAGCCCAGTAAGGCAGGCCGGAAAAGCGGCTTTATCGCGCCTTCCGCCGAATATTTGGCATTCGGCGGATAACGCCGGCAAGAAGACGCCGGCTGATTCGCCCTATGCGTGCTAGGGAGAATGCACGCCACAAGGACACTACCCTTTGACCTTCCTTATCATGTGATCGATAACATGGCTGTGCTCGTGCTGAGGGCTGAACATGATAATTTCCGCGTCCGCGTCGACCTTGACGTTGTGCCCAGGTGGCCAGTAGAAGAGATCATTCGCTTTGACCGTCTCTTGTGTGCCCTCAGCGTCGGTTGTGGTGAGTTGGCCGCGCAGGACGAAGCCCCAGTGTGGGCACTGACACAAATCTCCTTCCAGCCCTTGGAACAACGGGGTCGTGTCAACACCCGCCGAGAGCGTGAAACATTCGCCGCTGATTTTCCCCAATCCAGTTGCATCGCCGAAATCCGTTTGCTGACGGATCACCGCACCGGGGATTTTCATTTTGACATCCACATCTTCCTTTGCTATCCGCATGATCGATTCTCCTTTGGGTGAATGGATGCTTTGTAGCAAGTGTGCCGTCAATCACTCCATCCATTTAAGAAATTGACGCCCAACGTTTAGCTTAAGCACGCACGCGCGAGGCGCCAACCACGAAATGAGCCTGCATTAGCGCGCTCCACTTGAACCGCTAGTTGGACGAAGCCGCTACGCGGAGGAATCGCGAGCCGCCGCTGCACGAATTATTC
>CAZIUC010000026.1:0-55546 GCA_964542455.1 uncultured Thiobacillus sp.
AATCCGAAATCCGAAATCCGAAATCCGAAATCCGAAATCCGAAATCCGAAATCCCCCTTGAACCCCCCGCCATTCGCCCCATCTATTCCCCTGTTTTCAACAAGGGAGATTGCCCGCCATGACCGAAACCGTTGCCAAGGAAACCTTGGGATTCCAGGCCGAGGTGAAGCAACTGCTGCACCTCATGATTCACTCGCTCTACAGCCACAAGGAAATCTTCCTGCGTGAGCTGATCTCCAACGCCAGTGATGCCGCCGACAAGCTCCGTTTCGAGGCGCTTTCCGATCCGGCGCTGTTCGAGAACGATACCGAACTGAAGATCAAGGTCAGCGTCGACAAGCAGGCCAAGACCATTACCATCCGCGACAACGGTATCGGCATGAACCGCCAGGAAGTGATCGAGCACATCGGCACCATCGCCAAGTCGGGTACCAAGGAGTTCTTCGGCCAGCTCAGCGGCGACCAGAAAAAGGACGCCCAGCTCATCGGTCAGTTCGGCGTCGGCTTCTACGCCAGTTTCATCGTCGCCGAGCGGGTGACGCTGACCACGCGTCGCGCCGGCCTCACCCAGGAACACGGTGTCCGTTGGGAGTCCGAGGGCAGTGGTGATTACACGCTGGAAACCGTCGAGAAGCTCGGCCGCGGTACCGAGATCGTGCTGCACCTGAAGGATGACGAAGCCGAGTTCCTCGACGACTGGCGGGTCAAGTCGGTGATTCGCGAATACTCCGACCACATCGCCATTCCGGTCGAATTCACCGACGAGAAGGGTGAAACCGAGGCCGTGAACCGCGCCAACGCGCTGTGGGCGCGGGCCAAGAGCGACATCACGGATGATGAATACAAGGCTTTCTACAAGCATGTCGGCCACGACTACGAGGACCCGCTGGCCTGGACCCACGTCAAGGTGGAAGGTCGCCAGGACTACACCGCGCTGCTCTATCTGCCGGCGCACGCGCCCTTCGATCTGTGGGACCGCGACGTCAAGACCGGCGTCAAACTCTATGTGAAGCGCGTGTTCATCATGGAAGACGCACGCAAGTTGATGCCGGCTTATCTGCGCTTCATCCGCGGCGTGATCGATGCCGCCGATCTGCCGCTCAATGTCTCGCGGGAAATCCTGCAAGAGACGCGCGATATGGAAATGATTCGCAACGGCTGTGTGCGCAAGACCCTGGACCTGCTCGATGACGTCGCGGAGAACCGCAAGGAGGATTACGCGAAGGTCTGGGAACACTTCGGCAAGGTCTTGAAGGAAGGCGTCGGCGAAGATCAGGCCAACAAGGAGCGCATCGCCAAGTTGTTGCGCTTCCGTTCCACCCAGGTGGATGAAGAAAGTGTCAGCCTGGCCGACTACCTCGGTCGCATGAAGGTAGGCCAGGACAAGATTTATTACCTCACCGCCGACACTCCGCAGGCGGCCAAGTCCAGCCCGCACCTGGAAGTGTTCCGCAAGAAAGGTGTGGAAGTGCTTCTGTTGACTGACCGTGTCGACGAATGGGTGGTGTCCAACTTGTTCGAGTTCGACTCCAAATCGTTGGTGTCCGTCGCGCGTGGCCAGGTCGATCTGGCCGCCATTGCCACGGAAGGAGAGGAGCCGGAAGCGCCGGCCAAGGCGGAGGAGGAGGCCAAACCTTTCCTGGAGCGCCTGAAGAAAGCATTGGAAGGCCGCGCCAAGGATGCCCGCGCCAGCCACCGCCTGGTCGATTCCCCCGCCTGCCTGGTGGCCGACGAGGGTGACATGAACGCCAACCTGACCCGCATGCTGAAACAGATGGGCCAGGCGGTGCCGGAAACCCAGCCGATTCTGGAAGTGAACCTCGGTCATCCCCTGTTGAAGCGCATGGAGGGCGAGGAAGGCGAGCGTTTCGACGAGTTGGCCGGCCTGCTCCTGGATCAGGCGGTGTTGCTCGACGGCGGCCAGCTCAGCGATCCGGCGGGATTCGTGAAGCGGGTCAATGCGCTGCTGTTTGGTTGAGTCGCGTCAAGGGGGATAATCCCCCGCGTTTGCTCAACTTTTTCCACCGGGAGCCCGAATTGGCTCCCGTGGTTTTTTCGGAACATTTTCCATGTCCCAGATCACCCTCGCTCTTTCCAAGGGCCGCATCTTTGAAGAAACCCTGCCTTTGCTTGCGGCGGCAGGCATCGTGCCGAGCGAAAGCCCGGAATCTTCACGAAAATTGATTATCGGCACCAACCGCCCCGAGGTACGCCTGATCATCGTGCGTGCCAGCGATGTGCCCACCTATGTGCAACATGGCGCGGCCGATCTCGGTATTGCCGGCAAGGATGTGCTGATCGAGCATGGTGGTGAGGGGGTATACCAGCCGGTGGATCTGAACATCGCCAAGTGCCGCATGATGGTGGCGACCCCGGTCGGCTTCGACTACCAAGCCGCCGTAAGGCGCGGTGCGCGCCTGCGGGTGGCGACCAAGTACTTGAATACGGCGCGCCTGCATTTCGCCGAGAAAGGGGTGCATATCGATCTCATCAAGCTCTACGGCTCGATGGAATTGGCACCTTTGGTCGGACTGGCCGATGTCATCGTTGATCTGGTCTCCACCGGCGGTACCCTGAAGGCCAACAATCTGGTGGCGGTGGAAGAAATCATGCAAATCAGCTCGCGCCTGGTGGTCAATCAGGCCGCGCTGAAGCTCAAACACGACACCTTGCAGCCCATCATCGAGGCATTTCGCGGGGCGGCCAGTTGATTGTCGGGTTACGCTTCGCCTTTCAAACCGACCTCGCCCCGCAAAATACGCCGGTCAACGCTTGAGCCGGCGAGGGGCGGGCCACCATAATTCACACCCGCCAGTTGTATCCCACCGTGACCCTTAAAAAGTGAGGCTTGGAAACGATGCGTCCCCAAACGATGAAATTGTCTGTGCTGTTGTCTGTCCTGGTCTTTGCCCTTGCCGGTTGCAATGAAAAAAAGGGGGAGGCGGCTTCATCTGGCCAGGTTGCGGCCAAGGTGAATGGTGAGGCGATCAACACACGGAGTGTCGAAGCCGCTCTCACCAAGGCCGGCGTGAATGATCCCGCCCAGGATTCCGCAAATCTGGTGCTCAATGCCCTGCTGGAACAACGCCTGTTCCTGCAACAGGCTAAAAAGGATGGCCTGGAAAAGGACGCGAACGTAAAAGAGGCACTCCAGGCGGCGGAACGCCAGGTGCTCGCCCAGGCCTATATCGACAAAGTGACAGCAAATGCCGCAAAGCCCAGCGACAGCGAGGTTGCCGAGTATTACGACAAGCATCCCGAGTTGTTCGCCGAACGGCGCATCTATCGTCTGCAGGAAATCCTGATTCAGGTCGGCCCTGAGAATGCCACCGCGGTGAAGGCCAGGCTGAGTAACGGCGCCAATCTGAATGAACTGGTGCAGTGGCTCAAATCGCAGAACATCCCGGCGCGCGGCGTACAGTCCGTGAAAAGCGCGGAGCAGCTGCCTCTGGATCTGGTGGCTAAATTGCACCCACTCAAGGATGGTCAGGCCATCACTCTGGAAAACCCCAAGCAGATCACCATCCTGGCGCTTACCGGTTCCCAGAGCCAGCCCCTCACGCGTGAACAAGCCAAGCCCTCGATCGAACGTTTCCTGCTTACCATGCACAAACGAGAGATGCTGAAGGCCGAACTCGGCAAGCTGCGCGCGGCGGCCAAGATCGAATACGTGGCGCCTTATGCCGAGGCCAAAGCGGCGGCCAAGGAAGCAGGACATGAGGCCAGCGCACCGAAGGAAGAGCCGACCGAGCATGGGTCGTTGGAAAAGGCGCTTTCCGGCCCCAAGTAAGCAGTTTCAGCAAGCAACGGCTTGAGCGTGGTTATGAACCGGCCGATGCTTGCCCGCATCGCTCCTTTTGCCCTGTACATGGCGTTTCTTGCCGTGGAGCAGGGCGCGCGGGCTTGGGGCGTCGACTTCGACGCACGCTGGTTGTATCCCGTCAAGGTGGTCGTGGTGGCGCTCGCGCTCTGGTATTTCCGGGGCGAGTACCGCGAATTGCTGGTACGCCCCGCGCGCCCGCCGCTAATCGTCTCGCTTCTGCTTGGTGTGCTGGTGTTCGTCCTGTGGATCAACCTGGATCAGGGCTGGCTCAACCTCGGTGGCGCGGCCGGTTACGATCCGCGCGTGTCGGAAGGCGGGTTGGACTGGCCGCTGGTGGTTTTTCGCCTGGCGGGCGCAGCCCTGGTGGTGCCGCTCATGGAGGAACTGTTCTGGCGTTCCTTTCTCATGCGCTGGATCGAACGTCAGGATTTTCTTTCCGTTTCGGCGGCTGAAGTCGGTTTCCGCGCCATCCTCATCTCCAGTGTATTGTTCGGCAGCGAACATAGTCTCTGGTTCGCCGGCATCCTGGCCGGCCTGGCTTATGCCTGGTTGTACCGAACCTATAACAACCTTTGGGCGCCCATCGCCGCGCATGCCTGCACCAACCTGATCCTCGGGCTTTGGGTGTTACAAACCGGCGCCTGGCAGTTCTGGTAAACAAAAAAATGAAACTGACCATCCTGATCACGGGCGGCGCCGGTTACATCGGTTCCCACACTTGCCTGGAATTTCTTGCCGCCGGCCACGACATCGTGGTGCTCGACAACCTGTGCAACAGCAGTTTGGAATCGCTACGGCGCGTGAAGGAATTGAGCGGCCGCGATTTCCCTTTCGTGGAAGGCGATATCCGTGACCGCGCCACGCTTGACGCGTTGTTCAAGGAATACGCCATCGACGCCGTGATCCACTTCGCCGGCCTCAAGGCCGTGGGCGAATCGGTGGAACAGCCGCTCCGGTATTACGACAACAACATCGCCGGCAGCATCACCCTGTTCGAGGCCATGCAGGCGGCCGGGGTGAAAACCGTGGTGTTCAGTTCTTCCGCCACGGTCTACGGCGATCCCGCCTCGGTACCGATCCACGAGGATTTTCCTGTGGGCGCCACCACCAACCCTTATGGCCGCGGCAAGTTGATCGTCGAGCAGATCCTTGGCGACCTGGCCGTGTCCGACCCGGCTTGGCGCATCGCCCTGCTGCGTTATTTCAACCCGGTGGGCGCGCACAAGAGCGGCCGTATCGGTGAAGACCCGCGCGGCATTCCCAATAATCTGATGCCCTACATTGCCCAGGTGGCTGTGGGGCGGCGCGAATATCTCAATGTCTGGGGCAACGATTACCCCACCCCGGACGGCACCGGGGTGCGCGACTACATCCATGTGGTGGACCTGGCCCAGGGCCATGTGAAGGCGGTGGAAAAACTGGCTGAAGGTCCCGGCGTGCGTATCTGGAATCTCGGGACCGGGCGCGGCTACAGCGTGGTGGAAATGGCGCAAGCCTTCGAGAAAGCCTCCGGTCACCCAGTGCCTTACAAATTCGCGCCGCGCCGTACCGGTGACATCGCCCAGTGCTGGGCCGACCCGACGTTGGCGGAACGCGAACTGGGCTGGAAAGCACAGCGTGGGCTGGATGAAATGTGCGAAGACGCCTGGCGCTGGCAATCCATGAACCCGCGCGGATTTTCTGAATAGCCTTGAATAATCAGGAGACAACATGATTCTCGTCACAGGCGGCGCCGGCTTCATCGGCGCGAACTTCGTACTTGACTGGCTGAAACTGCATCACGAATCGGTCATCAACCTCGACAAACTGACTTACGCCGGCAATCTGGAGAACCTCGCCAGCCTTAAGGGTGACAGTCGCCACATCTTTGTTCAGGGCGACATCGGCGACCGCGCTCTGATCGCCAAACTGCTGGCCGAACATCAGCCGCGCGCCATCGTCAATTTTGCCGCTGAGTCGCATGTCGACCGTTCCATCCACGGCCCGGAAGACTTCATCCAGACCAACATCGTCGGCACCTTCCATCTGATCGACGAAACCCGCGCCTACTGGAACACCTTGTCGGACGCCGACAAGGCTGCTTTCCGCTTCCTCCACGTCTCCACCGATGAAGTCTATGGCTCCCTGGGTCGCGACGACCCCGCCTTCACCGAAGAAACCCCCTTCGCCCCGAACAGCCCCTACTCGGCGAGCAAGGCCGCCTCCGACCACCTGGTGCGCGCCTACCACCACACCTACGGCCTGCCGGTGCTCACCACCAACTGCTCCAACAACTACGGCCCCTACCAGTTCCCCGAGAAACTCATCCCCCTGATGATCCTCAACGCCACCAACGCCAAGCCGTTGCCCATCTACGGCGACGGCATGAACGTGCGTGACTGGCTCTACGTTTCCGACCACTGCGCCGCCATCCGCGCCGTCCTGGAAAAGGGCAGGATAGGGGAGACCTACAACATCGGCGGCTGGAACGAAATGCCCAACCTCGACATCGTCCACCGGGTGTGTGGCCTGCTCGATGAAATGCAGCCCAGCCCCGACGGCCCCGCCACCCGCCTCATCACCTACGTCAAGGACCGCCCCGGCCACGACCGCCGCTACGCCATCGACGCCAGCAAGATCCACCGTGAATTGGGCTGGAAACCGGCGGAAACCTTCGAGACCGGCATTCGCAAGACGGTGAAGTGGTACCTCGACAACATGGGCTGGGTGGAGAACGTCGCCAGCGGCGAATACCGCAAGTGGCTCGACACCAACTACACGGCAAGGAGTGGAACATGAGCGTTGCCAACCCCCGCAAAGGCATCATCCTCGCCGGCGGCAGCGGCACCCGGCTGTATCCCGCCACCCTCGCGGTCTCCAAGCAGCTCCTGCCGATCTACGACAAACCGATGATCTACTACCCGCTGACCACGCTCATGTTGGCCGGGATACGCGACATCCTCATCATCTCCACCCCGCAGGACACCCCGCGTTTCGAGCAACTCCTCGGCGACGGCGGGCAATGGGGCCTCAACCTGCGATACGCCGTGCAACCCAGCCCCGACGGCCTCGCGCAAGCCTTCATCATCGGCGCGAATTTCGTCGGAGACGGCCCCAGCGCCCTGGTGCTCGGCGACAACATCTTCTACGGCCACGAAATGGCCCACGACCTCAAGGCCGCCAGCGCCCAGGCCAGCGGCGCCACCGTCTTCGCCTACCGGGTCAATGATCCCGAACGCTATGGCGTGGTCGACTTCGACGCGAGCGGACACGCCATCAGCCTCGAAGAAAAACCCGCGACGCCGAAATCCAACTACGCCGTCACCGGCCTCTACTTCTACGACAACCGCGTGATCGACATCGCCCGCACCATGAAACCCTCGCCGCGCGGCGAACTGGAAATCACCGACGTCAACAAGCAATACCTCGCATGGGGCGAACTCAGCGTCTCCATCCTGGGACGCGGCCACGCCTGGCTCGACACCGGCACCCACGAATCCCTGCTCGAAGCCAGCCTGTTCATCGAAACCATCGAAAAGCGGCAAGGCCTCAAGATCGCCTGCCCGGAAGAAATCGCCTACCGCCAGGGTTACATCGACGCGGAACAGGTGGAAAAGCTCGCCGCGCCGCTGAAGAAGAACGCCTATGGCCAGTACCTGCTGGCCATGTTGAAAGAAAAGGTGTTCTGATGCCGCGGCATGAAGTTGATCGTAGGCCAGGTTGCCGCGGGCTACCTGGCGGCTCAACCGTCAAACATTTGTTTGATACAACACTCGTCAGTCAGTCGCCGCGCGCCAGCCTGACCTGCGGCCTCGTTCCCATCACCCATTCCCGTACCCCATGAACGTCATAGCAACCTCCCTCCCCGAAGTTCTCCTGATCGAACCGAAAGTGTTCGGTGATGCGCGCGGCTTCTTCATGGAAAGCTGGAACCGCAAGACGTTTGCCAGCCTGGGCCTCGACCTGGATTTCGTGCAGGACAACCACTCCCGCTCCGGCAAGGGCGTGTTGCGCGGCCTGCATTACCAACTTCAGCGGCCGCAAGGCAAGCTGGTGCGCGTGACCAGTGGCGCGGTGTACGACGTCGCCGTCGACCTGCGCCAATCTTCGCCCCACTTCGGCAAGTGGACCGGGCATGTACTCTCGGCCGAGAACAAACACATGTTGTGGGTGCCGCCCGGTTTCGCGCACGGCTTCCTGGTGCTTTCGGAGTCCGCCGACTTCCTTTACAAGACCACGGAGTACTACGCCCCCGAACATGAACGCTGCGTGTTGTGGAATGACCCGGCGGTCGGCATTGATTGGCCGAACGAGGGTGAGCCGGCGCTGTCGGGCAAGGACAAGGTGGGCAGCTTGCTGAAGGACGCCGAGGTGTACCCATGAAGATTCTGCTGACTGGCGGCAACGGCCAGGTCGGGTGGGAGTTGCGCCGCACCCTGGCCTGCCTGGGCGAAGTGGTGGCGGTCGACTCGAAGGAAATGGACCTCGCCGATGCCGAAGCCATCCGCCGCGTGGTGCGTGAGGTCAATCCGCGCATCATCGTCAACCCGGCCGCCCATACGGCGGTGGACAAGGCGGAAAGCGAGCGTGATCTGGCCTACGCCATCAATGCCACAGCGCCCGGCATACTCGCGGAGGAAGCGGAAAAACTGGGTGCCCTGCTGGTGCATTACTCCACCGACTATGTGTTCGACGGCAGCGGTAACACGCCCTGGCGGGAAGACGACGCCACCGGCCCGCTCAATGTCTACGGCGCCAGCAAACTGGCCGGTGAGCAGGCCATCCAGGCCGCCTGCCGACGCCACCTGATCTTCCGCACTTCCTGGGTGTATGGCGCGCGCGGCGCCAATTTCCTGCTCACCATGCGCCGCTTGATGCGAGAGCGCCCGGAACTGAAGATCGTCGCCGACCAGATCGGCGCGCCGACCTGGAGCCGCATGCTGGCGGAAGCCACGGCACTGATTCTCGCCCAGCACATTTCGCCCGCGCGCGGCGCCGACCGGCCCGAGCCGTGGGGCGTGTATCACATGACCAACGCCGGCGAGACCTCCTGGCATGGCTTCGCCGAGGCGATCCAGGCGCTGGATGGCGCGGAATCAAAAGCCGGTCTCCTGCCGATACCGAGCGGCGATTACCCCACCCCGGCGAAGCGCCCGCTCAATTCGCGTCTGAACAACGACAAGCTGGAACGCGTGTTCGGCGTGCGTCTGCCGGAGTGGCGGCAGGCCCTTTCCCTTTGCATGCAAAGCTGAACGGATGGATGTGACGCTGGCCGCCCTGCTGGGGCTGGCGCTGGGGCTGATGTCGGGTCTGGTGCTGCTGTTCTGGCGGCGCGGGCGCTGGCAGACGCGCATCGCCGAACTGGAAATCCGCCTGGAGCAGGAACGCGCCGGCGCCGGCGAAAAAGCCTTGCTGCTGCGCAATGCCGAGCGCGAACTGGCCGATGCGTTCAAATCCCTTTCCGCCGACGCGCTCAAGAGCAACAACCAGGCGTTTCTCGACCTTGCCCGGCAGAACCTCGCCGGCTTTCAGGAACAGGCCCGGGGCGATCTGGCGGCGCGCCAGCAGGCGGTGGAGACTCTGGTCAAGCCGCTCGCGGAAACCCTGGGCAAACTCAACGCCCAGCAGCGGGAAATGGAACAATTGCGCAGTGGCGCCTACGCCGGCCTTACCGAGCAGGTGAAAGGCCTGCTGGCCGCCCAGCACGACCTGAAGAACGAGACGCATCGTTTGGTGACCGCCCTGCGCCGCCCCGAGGTACGTGGCCGTTGGGGCGAGATACAGTTGCGCCGGGTGGTGGAAATGGCCGGCATGCTGGATCACTGCGATTTCTTCGAGCAGGAAGCGACCGCCGACGGCCGCCGTCCCGACATGGTGGTGCGCCTGCCTGGCGGCAAGAGTGTGGTGCTGGACTCGAAAGCGCCGGTCGCCGCCTATCTGGAGGCGACGGAAGAAGAAAACGTGGACGCGCGCCAGCGTGCCCTGGCCCGCTACGCTCAGCATGTACGCACCCATGTCCAGCAACTCGCGGCCAAGGCCTATTGGGAACAGTTCGCGCCGGCGCCGGAGTTCGTGGTGCTGTTCCTGCCCGGCGAGGCCTTCTTCGGCGCCGCCCTGCGGGAAGACCCGGACCTGATCGAATACGCCAGCGCGCAGAAGGTCATCCTGGCCACGCCCACCACCTTGTTGGCCTTGTTGAAGGCGGTCTACTACGGCTGGCGCCAGGAAGCGTTGGCCGACAACGCGCGCCAGGTCAGTCAGCTCGGCGCGCAGTTGTATGAACGCCTGAGCAAGCTGGGCGAACACTGGAACAGTGTCGGCAAGAATCTGGGCCAGGCGGTGAAGGCCTACAACGACGCCACCGGATCGCTGGAAACGCGGGTGCTGGTGACCGCGCGCAAGTTCGAGGAATTGCAGGTGGCACCGGAAGGCAAGACGTTGCCCACCGTGGCGCAGGTGGAACAGACCACGCGCGCCGCGCAAGCGCCCGAATTGATGCCGGACGCCTGAACCTTGGGCTCCACCTGGATGCTCCTGGCCGGAGCCTCATTCGCGCTCATGGGTGTGCTGGTTAAGCTGGGTGTGCAATGGTTCTCCAGCCACGAACTGGTGTTCTACCGTTCCCTGGTCGCGCTGCTCCTGTTGCTGGCGGGAATGACGCTGCGCCATGGCTTCACCGGAGGGCGGCATTTCCTGGGCGCCCACACCGTCCTGCATCTGCGCCGCGGCCTGGTCGGCTTTCTCGCCCTGACCACTTTCTTTTACGCCGTGGCGCATCTGCCGCTATCGGTGGCCATCACCCTCAATTACTCGTCGCCGCTGTTTCTGGCGCTGCTCATGCCCTGGCAACTCAACGAGCGGCCCAGTCGCGCGCAGTACGCCACGGTGGCGGTCGGCTTTCTCGGTGTGGCGCTGCTGTTGCGGCCCTGGGACAGCGCGCCGCAAGATCTGGTGGCCGGCCTGGTCGGTCTGTTTTCCGGGGTGATGGCGGCGTTCGCCTACATCCATGTGCGTCGCCTCGGGCGCCTGGGCGAGCCGGAATGGCGCACGGTTTTCTGGTTCGCCGCGGTCTGCGTGCTGGGCGCCGGCCTCTTGGCCAGCCTGGATGGCGGCTGGCATGTCCCGGCGGCGGGCCAGCATGTCGTGCTGCTGTTGGGTGTCGGCCTGTTCGCCACGCTGGGCCAACTCGCCATGACCCGCGCCTACCGCAGGGGCGATACCGTGGTGGTGGCCGCGTTCGCCTACAGTACGGTCGTATTCGGCGGTATTCTGGACACCCTGATTTTCAACATGGCCATGCCGATAAGCGCCTGGATCGGCATGCTGATCACCGTGCTGGCCGGTATCCAGGCGGCGCGACTTACTAGGAGTGGAAAATGATCGCAATCAGCAGCGAAAAGAATCTGGTTTCCGTTTCCGTCATCGGTGAATTCACCCTGGCGGATTACAAGGATTTTGAACAGCACGTGCTCCACGGACTGGAATTCGAAGGGGGCATCAACGTGTTGCTCGATCTGCGCGACATGGTGCGTTACACCCTGGATGTGGCTTGGGAAGAGATCAAGTTTTCCCGCGAGCACCGTTACGATTTCCGCAAGATCGCCGTGGTGACCTCCGATGAATGGATGGTCTGGCTGGCCTGGCTGAATCGTCTGTTTGTGGACGCGGAAGTACAGGTATTCGACGAGCCCGGCATCGCGCTGGAGTGGCTCGTCGGCAACATCGAGTGAGAAGATGCGTTAGCTGCTTGCCGGCGCTTCGCCTTCCTCGATGATCTCGAAGTCGTGCGTCATGACAGCGGTCTTGCCCAGGATGATGCTGGCGGAACAGTACTTCTCCGCCGACAGCTTGATGGCGCGGTCCACCAGTTCCGGTTTTACGCCGCGCCCACGCAGCGTGAAGTGCATGTGGATCTTCGTGAACACCTTGGGATGATCACCAGCTCGTTCGGCGCTCACTTCCACTTCGCAAGCCGTCACATCCTGGCGGCTTTTCTTCAGGATCATCACCACATCCACCGAAGTGCAGCCGCCGGCTCCCATCAACAGCATTTCCATCGGCCGCGGCCCCATGTTGCGGCCACCGATCTCCGGTGAGCCATCCATGATCATGGCGTGGCCACTCTCCGATTCAGCCATGAAGCAGACGTTTTCTACCCATTTGACGCGGGATTTCATCGAGTTCTCCTAGTTTCGAATTCGGTACCAGACCAGGCCGATGCCTTCATGCATGGCCAGATAACTGTCGTAAAGCCCCTTGGCGCTGGGCACAAAATCCATGGGGCGCGGGCCGCGAGCCAGGGAGTAGCCGGTTCCGGCCGGTACCACCTGTAGACCTTCCCGTTCGAATTCCGACAGCGCGCGTGGCAGATGCCAGGCGTGGCTGACCAGATAGATACGCCGTATGCCCGCCATTTTCAGCAGTTTGGCGGAAAACATCGCGCTCTCGCGGGTATTGTTGGAACGGTCTTCCACCCAGCGAGCCTTCACGCCGAACTCTCGTTCCAGCGTTTCGCGCATCAACAGTCCCTCGGGACGTCCGCCGTCGGGGCTGCCACCGGTCACCAGCAGCGGTTTGCCCAGTTTGCGCGCCAGCCAGGCGCCATAGCGCACTCGCTCCAGGGTGAAATGGCCCACCGTGTCGCCGCCGTATTCCACCGCGTCGTAGTCGGTGCCGCCGCCGAGAATGACGATGGCGTCGGCTTCCGTGCCATCCAGGATTCGCGGGGGTGGTTTCAATGCGTCGAGCAGATGCCCCGCCACGAAAGGCGTCGCCAGCAGCCACAGCGCGGCCAGGCTGAGGCCGATCAAAGCCTTGCCCCATGCCCTCCGCCGCTTGAGCAGCAGCAGTCCGAAACCGCCGAGAATAAGCAGATTGAGCGGCGGCAACAGGAACGCCGCGATGAAATTGGTAAGGAGCCAGGCGTGTTGGGAAATGAGCGACATGGGCCGCGATTATCCGGATAGCTTTCCCTTCGGCAAATACCGGTTTGACACGAAAACAGAAAACCCAATAGAATCCGTCGCTTTCCGAAGTCCCCCATTCTGGTACATAGACATGAAAACCTTCTCCGCTAAGCCCCACGAGGTCCAGCACGACTGGTATCTGGTGGACGGCACCGACAAGGTGCTGGGACGTCTGGCGTCCGAGATCGCCCGCCGTCTGCGCGGCAAGCACAAGGCCATCTTCACCCCGCACGTGGATACCGGCGACTACATCGTCGTGGTCAACGTCGAGAAACTGCGCGTGACCGGCAACAAGGCCGAAGGCAAGAAGTATTACAGCCACACCGGCTACCCCGGCGGCATCAACGAGACCACCTTCGGCAAGATGCAGGACCGTTTCCCCGGCCGCGCGCTGGAGAAGGCGGTCAAAGGTATGCTGCCCAAGGGTCCCCTGGGCTACGCAATGATCAAGAAACTCAAGGTCTATGCCGGCGGCGCTCACCCGCACACCGCGCAGCAGCCCAAAACCCTGGAAATCTGAGGTCCTGAATGATCGGTAACTACTACTACGGCACCGGCCGCCGCAAGAGCTCAGTCGCTCGCGTGTTCATCAAGGCGGGTTCCGGCAACATCGTTGTCAACGGCAAGCCCGTCGACATCTATTTCGCCCGCGAAACCGGCCGCATGATCGTGCGTCAGCCCCTGGTGCTGACCGAGCGTACAGCCACCTTCGACATCATGGTGAACGTCAACGGCGGCGGCGAAACCGGCCAGGCCGGCGCGGTTCGCCACGGCATCACCCGCGCCCTGATCGAATACGACGCGGAGCTGAAAAGCCCGCTGAAGAAAGCCGGTCTGGTGACTCGTGATGCCCGCGAAGTGGAACGCAAGAAAGTCGGCTTCCACAAGGCGCGCCGTCGCAAGCAGTTCTCCAAGCGTTAATTTGCGCTGGATGTTCGAGAAGGCCGCCCGAGGGCGGCTTTTTCGTTTGTGTTTTAAGGAGTCTCAGCATGATCAAGGCAGGCATCGTTGGTGGCACCGGCTACACCGGGGTCGAACTTCTCAGGCTTCTCGCCCAGCACCCCGAGGTCGAGTTGACCGCCATTACTTCGCGCAAGGAAGCCGGCATGGCGGTGGCGGACATGTTTCCCTCCCTGCGTGGTCGGGTCGCGCTGGCCTTCACCACGCCGGAAGAGGCGCCGCTGAAGTCCTGTGACGTGGTGTTCTTCGCCACGCCCAACGGTATCGCCATGAAACAGACGCGCGAACTGCTCGACGCCGGCGTCAAGGTCATCGACCTGGCCGCCGACTTCCGTATCCAGGACATCGCCGAGTGGTCGAAATGGTACGGCATGGAGCACGCTTGCCCGGATCTGGTCGCGGAGGCGGTCTATGGCCTGCCCGAGATCAACCGGGAAAAGATCAAGGGCGCTCGCCTGATCGCCAACCCCGGTTGCTATCCCACAGCCGTGCAATTGGGCTTCTTGCCGCTGGTCGAGGCCGGCGTGGTCGAAACAGGCTGGATGGTGGCCGACTGCAAATCCGGCGTCTCCGGCGCCGGCCGCAAGGCGGAGATCGGCGCGCTGTTCGCGGAGGCCTCTGATACCTTCAAAGCCTATGCCGTGCCGGGGCACCGCCACTGGCCGGAAATCCGCCAGGGTCTCACCCGCATGGCCGGGCATGATGTGGGACTGACCTTCGTGCCGCACCTCACCCCCTTGATCCGCGGCATCCACGCCACCCTGTACTGCAAGCTCTCCAAGGACGTGGATTTGCAGGCGCTGTTCGAGGCGCGCTATGCCAACGAGTACTTCGTCGATGTGCTGCCGCCCAAGTCGCACCCGGAAACTCGTTCCGTGCGCGCGTCCAACCTGTGCCGCATCGCAGTGCATCGGCCCCAGAGTGGGGATACCGTGGTGGTCCTTTCGGTGATCGATAACCTGGTCAAGGGCGCGGCCGGCCAGGCGGTGCAGAACATGAATCTAATGTTCGATCTGCCGGAAAACAGGGCGCTCACGCAAATTCCGGTAATGCCTTGATTTTTCCAGAGGAAACCCCAGTTAGCTCGTGGTTGACGGGCGCCGCCCCGGCGCCAATAATGCCCCGCACTTAGACCTGACATAGGAGTATCGCGATATGAATGCCGCGACCGAAATGAGTCCCTTCACTTTTACCGACAGTGCCGCCAGCAAGGTGAAGTCCCTGATCGAGGAAGAAGGTAATCCTGATCTGAAACTGCGCGTATTCGTTACCGGTGGCGGCTGTTCCGGCTTTCAGTACGGCTTCACCTTCGATGAAGTGACCAACGAAGACGACATGATCATGGAAAAGAACGGCGTCACCCTGCTGGTCGATCCCATGAGCATGCAGTACATGATGGGCGCCGAAGTCGACTATACCGAGGGCCTTGAAGGCGCTCAGTTCGTCATCAAGAACCCGACCGCCACGTCCACCTGTGGCTGCGGTTCTTCTTTCTCGACCTGATCCGGGCTCGACCCACAAAGGCGGCGCAAGCCGCCTTTTTCGTTTGGAGACGCAGATGGTGGAGAAATACAAGAAGGTGGCCTGCCCCACCTGTAACAAGGCGGTGGAATGGCGCCCGGAAAATGCCTGGCGCCCGTTCTGTAGTGAACGTTGCAAGATGATCGACCTGGGCCAATGGGCGGACGAGAAATTCAAATTGCCCGTACAGGAAACCGATGCGCTCGATGAGTACCTGGGCGAATAGATTTCTGCTGGCGGCTTGCCTGCTCGCCATCGCGCCGCTAGCGGCGTCCGATCCGCCCGCGTTGGCTCATGCCGAGATATACCGCGCCGGCATCGATCCCGCCGGGTATTGGGTCAGTGAAAAACTCGATGGCGTGCGCGCCGTGTGGGATGGCGAACAATTGCGCTTCCGTAGTGGCCGCCCGATCGCCGCGCCAGCCTGGTTTACCCGGGGTTTTCCCGCGCGCGCGCTGGACGGCGAGCTGTGGCTAGGGCGCGGCCGGTTCGAGCGTCTTTCCGGCATCGTGCGCAAGGAAACGCCGGACGACGCTGAATGGCGCGGGGTGCGTTATATGTTGTTCGAACTGCCGGGGGCGGAGGGCGATTTCAGCGAGCGTGTCGCGGCGATGCGCCGGATCGTCGCCGAGGCCGATTTGCCGCGGTTGCGGGCGGTTGAACAGTTCCGCGTCACCGATCAGCGGATGCTCAAGCGCAAGTTCGATGAAGTGGTGAAGGGCGGTGGCGAGGGGCTCATGCTGCATCGCGCCGACGCGCTTTACCGTGCCGGCCGCGGTGACGACCTGCTCAAGATGAAGCCCTGGGACGATGCCGAGGCGGTGGTCGTCGCGCACCTGCCGGGCAAGGGCAAATATGCCGGCAAGCTAGGCGCGCTGTTGGTGGAACTGCCGGATGGCCGGCGTTTGCGGATCGGCGGCGGCTTCAGCGACGCCCAGCGCGCCGAGCCGCCCGCCGTCGGTGCCACCATCACCTACCGTTATCGCGGCCAGACGGCCAAAGGCCTGCCGCGCTTCGCCAGCTTCCTGCGGGTACGGGAAGCGTTTTGAACACACCCATGCGCGTTTTATCCGTCATTCCGCCGATGACGCAACTCAATACGCCGTACCCTTCGACGGCTTATCTGACCGGTTTCCTGCGTTCGCGCGGCATCGACGCGGTGCAGGAAGATCTTGCCTTGGCGCTGGTGCTGCGGTTGTTTTCACCAGAGGGGCTGGTGGCGATCCGCGCCTGTATCGAGTCGCTGCCGAAGACCCGGCGCACGCCACAGCTGAAAGCCTTTGATGCTCGGTTCGACCGCTATCTCGCCAGCATCACCCCCGCCGTGGCCTTTCTGCAGGGGCGCGACCCCAGCATCGGGCATCGTATCGCCGGGCGGAACTTCCTGCCGGAAGGGCCGCGCTTCGCTTCGCTCGATGCCTATGTCGATGACGAGGGCGGCGATCCCCTGGCCTGGGCGTTCGGCGTCCTCGGGGTGCAGGACCGTGCCCGCCACTTCGCCACCCTGTATCTGAACGACGTCGCCGACGTGCTGCGCGAGGCCGTCGACCCGCGCTTCGAGTTCGTGCGCTATGCCGAGTCGATCGCGCGAAGCCAGCCCACCTTCGAACCCCTGGCCGAGGCGCTCGCCGCGCCCCTCAATCTGGTCGACAACACCCTGCGTGAACTGACCCTGGAGGCGGTGGCGCGGCATGCGCCGGACCTGGTGCTGGTGTCGGTTCCCTTCCCCGGCAATGTCTATGCGGCGTTTCGCATCGCCCAGGCGATCAAGGCGCTGCACCCGGAAATCGTCACCGCGCTCGGTGGCGGCTTCGTCAACACGGAACTGCGCGAACTGAGCGAGCCTCGGGTATTCGATTACTTCGACTACGTCACCCTGGACGATGGCGAGCGCCCGCTCCTGGCCTTGCTGGAGCACCTGCGCGGCGAGCGGGGACAGGAGCGGCTGGTAAGAACCTTCGCGCGTGACGTCGGTTTGAACCCCCCTTTGGAAAATGGGGGCAGGGGGGATTTAGTCGCGGCCTCGGTCGCTCAACCCGTGGAGAAATCCCCCCCGGCCCCCCTTTGGGAAGGGGGGGAGAACAGCACGGTCCGCTACATCGACTCCGGCGAGCCTGACATTCCCTTCGCCGAAGTGGGCACGCCTACCTGGGATGGCCTGCCGCTTGACCGCTATCTCTCGATCCTCGACATGCTCAACCCCATGCACCGGCTCTGGTCGGATGGGCGCTGGAACAAGCTGACTGTGGCGCACGGCTGCTACTGGAAGAAGTGCACCTTCTGTGATGTCTCGCTGGATTACATCTCGCGCTACGACGGCATCGCCGCCTCCATGCTGGTGGATCGCATCGAGACCATCATCGCGGAAACCGGGCAGAGCGGTTTCCACTTCGTCGACGAGGCCGCGCCGCCGAAAGCATTAAAAGCATTGGCGGAGGAATTGCAGCGGCGCAATCGCGCGATTTCCTGGTGGGGCAACATCCGCTTCGAGAAGTCATTCACGCCGGAGCTATGCCGGCAACTCGCGGACAGCGGTTGTATCGCCGTCTCCGGCGGCCTGGAGGTTGCCTCGGACCGTCTGCTCAAACTCATGCGGAAAGGGGTCTCGGTCGATCAGGTGGCGAGGGTGACGCGCGCCTTCATGGATGCCGGCATTCTGGTGCATGCCTATCTGATGTACGGCTTCCCGACACAAACCGTGCAGGACACGGTGGATGCGCTGGAATACGTGCGGCAATTGTTCGCGGCTGGGTGCATCCAGTCAGGATTCTTCCACCGTTTCGCCTGTACGGTGCATTCACCCGTCGGCCAACACCCGGAGCAATTCGGCGTCACCCTGCAAGCCCTGCCCGCGGTTTCTTTCGCCAGGAACGATGTCGCTTTCATCGATCCGACCGGTGTGGACCACGATGCCCTCGGTGTCGCGCTGAACAAGGCGCTGTACAACTACATGCACGGCATCGGCCTGGATGAGGATGTCCGCAACTGGTTCTCGGAGCGTGTTCCCCGCACCCGCGTGCCGCGCTACTTCATCGAGCGGGCGCTCGGCTGAGCACCGCTGCCCGATTACCGTGTAAAGGTCTTTACCCCTTCCTGCGTGCCCATCAGGCAGACATCGGCGCCGCGGCGGGCGAACAGGCCGACGGTGACGACACCGACGATCTGGTTGATCTCGCTTTCCAACGCCACCGGGTCGAGGATGCTCATACCGTGCACATCGAGGATGACATTGCCGTTGTCGGTGGTGAAGCCGGATCGCAACACCGGATTGCCGCCCAGTTTTACCAGCTGGCGGGCGACGTAAGAGCGCGCCATCGGAATGACTTCAACGGGGAGCGGGAAGGTGCCCATCACGTCCACCAGTTTGCTCTGGTCGATGATGCAGACGAACTTCTTGGCGCAGGCGGCGACGATCTTCTCGCGCGTAAGCGCCCCGCCGCCGCCCTTGATCATGGCCATGTGGCGGGTGATTTCGTCGGCGCCGTCGACGTATACCTCCATTTCACCGGCCTCGTTCAGGTCGATCACGCGAATGCCATGCTTCTTCAGACGCTCGGCGGTGGCGACGGAAGAGGCCACGGCGGCATCGATCTTGCCTTTGATGTGAGCGAGTTCGTCGATGAAGAAATTGGCGGTGGAGCCGGTGCCGACGCCGATGATGCCGGCGGGAACGTGTTCGATGGCGGCGCGGGCGGTGGCTTGTTTCATTTCGTCTTGGGTCATCATGATTCGTTCTCTCTTTGTTGTTTACGGCTTTGTCGTTCAGGTACAAGCCGGGAGAATAGCGGCCTTCCTTCACCTGTTCAAACCGTGATGACCGATTACCTGGAGCGCATCCTGCTCGCCCGCGTCTATGACGTGGCCATCGAATCCCCGCTGGAAGAAGCAACGAATCTTTCCCGTCGAATCGGCAACACCGTGTTGTTGAAGCGCGAGGACATGCAGCCGGTGTTTTCCTTCAAGTTGCGCGGCGCATACAACAAGATGGCCGGGTTGAGCAAAGCGCAGCTGAAACGCGGCGTGGTGGCCGCCTCCGCCGGTAATCACGCGCAAGGGGTGGCGCTTTCCGCGCAGGTGCTGGGTTGCGATGCCACCATCGTGATGCCCGCCACCACGCCGGCGATCAAGGTGGATGCGGTTGCCAAGCGCGGCGCCCAGGTAGTGCTGCACGGCGACTCCTACGACGACGCCTATCACCATGCCAAGGAAATCGCCAAGCGTGAGAAGAAGGTCTTCGTCCACCCTTACGACGACCCGGAAGTGATCGCCGGTCAGGGCACCATCGGCATGGAACTGCTGCGCCAGGCGCGTACGCCGATTGACGTGATCTTCGTGCCGGTGGGCGGCGGCGGCCTGATCGCCGGCATCGCCGCGTATATCAAACGCCTCAAGCCGGAAATTAAAATAATCGGCGTCGAGCCGGAAGATGCCGACGCGATGGCGCGCAGCCTGTGCAAGAAAGAACGCATCGTGCTGCCCCAGGTCGGTCTGTTCGCCGATGGTGTCGCGGTGAAGCAGGTGGGCGAGGAAACCTTCCGCCTCTGCCAGTTGTATGTCGATGAAATCATCCGCGTCAGCAACGACGCCATCTGCGCCGCCATCAAGGACGTGTTCGAAGATACCCGTTCGATCCTCGAACCCGCCGGTGCTCTCGGTGTGGCCGGCGCCAAGTTCTGGGTCACGCGCGAGAAATCGAAGAACAAACATCTGGTGGCCATCGCCAGCGGCGCCAACATGAATTTTGACCGCCTGCGTTTTGTCGCCGAGCGTGCCGAACTGGGCGAGAAACGTGAAGCCGTGCTGGCCGTGACGATTCCGGAAAAACCCGGTAGTTTCAAGGCTTTCTGTGCCTTGCTGGGGGCGCGCGCGATCACCGAATTCAACTACCGCTACTCCGATGCCAAGGTGGCGCATATCTTCGTCGGGGTGCAGGTACACAACCGCGCGGAAGTGGACAAACTGTTACTGGCGCTGGAGAAACACGATCTGCCGGTACTGGATCTTTCCGACAACGAAATGGCCAAGTTGCACATCCGCCATCTTGTTGGTGGTCGCGCACCTCAGGCGGAAAACGAAGTGCTCTACCGCTTCGAGTTCCCGGAACGTCCTGGTGCCTTGATGAAATTCCTCAACAGCATGAGCCATGCCTGGAACATCAGCCTGTTTCACTATCGCAATCACGGCGCGGATTTTGGTCGGGTTTTGGTCGGTATCCAGGTGTTGCCTGAACAGAAAGAGGAGTTCCAGGAATTCCTCGATGGTCTCGGCTATCGCTACTGGAATGAATCGCGAAACCCGGCGTATAGCCTGTTCCTGAAATAAACAACGCCCCAGACTGGGGCGTTGTTTATTTCAGGGTGTGAATCATTTATCCATCGGGCAGGTATTCATGCCCAGCAACGGGTAGAACGGGCAAAACTTGAACAGGCCGGTAGCCAAAGGCACCACGCCGATCCACGCCCAGATCGGGCCGCCCAGCGCGGCAGCCCAGACGATGAGGGCCAGGCCCACGACGATGCGCAAGATACGATCGATACCACCAACATTCGCTTTCATGACGATCCTCCAATCAAGGAAACAGGCCCCACGTGGGGAGTGGTGGCAGAGTAGGTGCCACCACTATCCCAATCAGTGACTTTGGTCACACGGCCGAAAAGGGGGGAACCCATATGATTGAACGGCGTCGTATATGGTGCAATGCACTATGAAATTCAGGTTTTCCCTTATTTATCGCCACGATACTATTACTTAAGCTATACAAATAAGAAATTTTGTAACTTGGAGAGATGGTCTTAGCGCTATCTTTTGTTGGAGTTATCGAATATGAACAAAGTCGCGCTCAGCGCGGAAATTTCACCTGACATGAAACAGGTATTGGATTGGGTGCCTGCAATGATCTGGGTGGCCGGTCCCGACGGTGCTTGCCGTTATGTCAATCATGCCTGGCAGGAATTCACTGGGCGTAAGCAGGAAGACGCGCTGGGTGATGGCTGGCTGTCCATGATGCATCCGGAGGATGCCGCCGCCTGGCACGGTCTGGCTGAGGAAGTGATTCGCGGTGCCGCGCCGTTCACGTTGGAATGCCGTCTGCGCCGTCGTGATGGGCGCTATCGCTGGCTATTGAAGACAGGACAGCCGGTATTTTCCGACAAGGGCGAGTGCACGGGTTTTGTCGGCTATTGCACGGATGTCAGCACCCAGAAGCAGGCACTGGAAGCGCTCAATCAGGCTAGCGAGAAGCATCGCTCCGTGCTGGTCAATCTGCGCGAGGCGGTGAGCGTCATCGAGGATTTCCTGCACACCAATACACACAGCGCCAAATCGCATCAGGATGACCGACTGACCCCGCGCCAGCGCGAAATCCTGCATTTGATCGCGCGCGGTTACGCTACTCGCGAGATCGCCGCCCAGTTGCATGTCAGTGTCAAGACGGTGGAAAGTCATCGTGCGCAACTCATGCAGCGTCTCAATATCCACGACGTGGCCGGCTTGACACGTTACGCCATACGCACCGGCCTGGTGGCGTCGGATCTATAGCGATCGGCCCGTAAACGGGTCGCTATAGGCCGGCTACTTTCAGCTTGAGGGTGGCCGGAGCCAGTACCTCGATGCGCTCACGACCCAGGCGCACGCTGCCTTCCTCCTCGAATTGCTTCAACAGGCGTGACACGATTTCGCGCACGCTGCCCAGTTCGTCCGCCACTACCTGATGCGAAACCGCGATGAGCGGGCCGCGTTGCAATAGCCAGGCCGCCAGGCGCTGGTCCAGCTTGCGGAAGGCCACTTCCTCGACCAGTTGCATGAGGCCGGTCAGGCGTTCTGAGAACAGGTTGAAGGCCATCTCCCGGAACGGCGGATGCTCCGCCACCAAGCGCAGAATCAGTGCGCGTGGCAGTACCAGAGCGGAGACAGCGGTTTCCGCGACACCGGTGGCTGGATAGGGGTCGCCACCGAGAAGGCAACTCACCGTAACGATGCACAACTCACCAGGCTGTACGCTGTAGAGGCGGATTTCTCGTCCGTTCTCGGCGCGTTTGCTCACCTTGATGCGCCCTTCCAGTACCAGCGGCAGAGCCTGGCAGGCCATGCCGGCATCGAATAGCGTGGAGCCGGCCGGGGCATTCAGAATCATGGCCTGTCGCTCGACTTCAAGCGCCAGGCCGGCGGGCAGTTCCGCGAGGCTGGGAAAGAGCCGGGCGACGTCGTGATTCATGGCTTCAGGACTTCCCCGATGGCGGCGATACGTGCCTGGCGGATGGTTTCGGGTATGGCCGCCGGCAGCACCTGCCGGGCGATGGCGCCGGCATCGACGCGGCGTGCCGCGTTCAGGGCGCCACGCAAATACTCGGCCTGGGGATAGGGCCGTTCCCTGTATCCCTCGCGGCCGTGGAAGTCCGCGGCGCAGGCCGCCAGGAAATCCTCAAAGCGTTCCGGCCGACGCAGGGCATCCGTCCGTTCCAGCAGTTCCAGCACGGTGGCCGGACGCAGTTCCAGGGCGCGATGCGCGTTGCCGTGATCGCGCGCCACCATGATGGCCAGGTCGCGGCATTCGAGCGGTGCCCGCAGGCGTTCGCAGAGCGCTTTCACCAGCGCCACGCCGCGCCCTTCGTGGCCATGGTGTTTCGGCCAGAATTCGGGCGGGGTGACCCCTTTGCCGAGATCGTGCAGCAGCGCCGCCACGCGCGCCGGCAAGCCGAGGCCCTGGCGCGCGGCCTCGTCGATGACCCGCATGACGTGTTCGCCGGTGTCGATTTCCGGGTGATGCTGGGGCGGCTGCGGCACGCCGAACAGGCAGTCGACTTCCGGCAGCAGGCGGGCCAGGGCGCCGCACTCGCGCAGTATCCGGAACATGCGCGAGGGGATGGCTTCCAGCAAGCCACGCGATAACTCTTGCCAAACCCGTTCCGCCACGAGGGCATCGACTTCACCGTCCGCCACCATTCGCCGCATCAATGCCAGGGTTTCCGGTGCCAGCGTGAAATCGGGAAAGCGCGCGGCGAAGCGGGCAACGCGCAGAATGCGTACCGGGTCTTCCGAGAAAGCGCCGGAGACATGCCGGAACAGGCGCGCCTCCAGATCGGCGCGGCCGCCATAGGGGTCGATCAGGGTGCCGTCCTCTGTCATCGCCATCGCATTGATGGTGAGGTCGCGCCGCAGCAAATCCTGCTCCAGCGTCACGTCCGGCGCGGCATGCACCGCGAAGCCTTTGTAGCCGCGCGCGGTTTTCCGCTCGGTGCGGGCCAGGGCATATTCCTCGTGGGTGTCCGGGTGCAGAAAGACAGGGAAGTCCTTGCCCACGGGGCGAAAGCCGAGTGCGACCATTTCCTCCGGGGTGGTGCCAACCACCACATGGTCACGGTCCTGCAGCGGCAGGCCGAGGAGGTCATCGCGCACGGCGCCGCCGACGATGTAGGTGGTCAGGGGCATGGGTTTATTCGTCATTCCCGCGTTCGCGGGAATGGCGGTTTTTATCAGCGTCCCGCATGGGTACGAAAACCCATGTAGTCGCGGCGCGGGTCGGCTTCCTTGAGGTAGCCGATCACGCTTTCCAGGGCGGTGGGCGCGCCGAAAGGCTGGGCACAATCATCTTGGCAGACGTTGTCCTTGAACATGGCGTAGTGGTTGTCGCGGGTCATGATCTTCGTGCCCGGCTTCAATTCCATCAGGCGCGCGAACCAGTACGACGCCGTCGCGCCCAGTGGCAGGATGTGTCGCCGCATGCCAAGGGTGTTGGCGGTCAGGTTCACCAGTTCCGCCAGAGTGTAAATGGTGGGGCCGCACAGGTCATAGCCCTGACCGTAAGTGTCGCGGCGTTCCAGTGAGTCGGCGAAGGCCCGCGCCACGTCACCCACGAATACCGGCTGGAAGCGGGCGGTGGCGCTGGCCAGGGGCAGCACCGGCGCCAGTTGCAACAAGTCGGCGAACATTGTCAGGAAGCTGTCGCCCGGCCCGAAGATCACGGAAGGTCGGAATACCGTGGTCTCGATATCGAGCGCCTCGCGAACCAGCGCCTCGCCCGCGCTTTTCGATTGCTGATAGCGGCTTTTCGAAGCGGCATCCGCGCCCAGCGCGCTCATATGCAGGAGTCGACGCACGCCGCTTGCCGCGCACGCCGCGATGACCTTGCGCGGTAGTTCGACATGGGCGTGATGGAATCCGTTGGGCCGGGTTTCGTGGAGGATGCCGACCAGATTGATCACCGCATCCATGCCGGTAAACAGCGATTGCAGCGCGGCGGGGTCATGGATGTCGGCTTCCGCCACCTCAACGCTTGGCAGAACCAGCAGGTGCTTGATTCGCGCGCGTCGCCGCGTCGGTACTACGATCCGATGACCGCGTGCCGTCAGCAGGGAAACAAGGTGCGAGCCGACGAAACCGCCGCCGCCGAGAACACAGATGTTGTTGCAAGTCATGATTCTGGGCTGGTGTGGTGAACGTGGATGATATTAACCGCACAAGTTGTGGGTGGCCCGATCACCGGCTGGACCACGCGGGTGGAAAGCATTCCGCGATAGGCCATCTATGGGGCGGACTCGTCTTCGTTCGAGGCCGGGGCGCGCGCGTGCCCTGGGATGGTGCCCAGGCGATCTTTCAGGGTGCGTGCCTCACCACCGAAACGGTTGCGGTAGAACATGGCATTGGCCAAAACTTTCTTGACGTACTCGCGGGTTTCCGAATAGGGGATGCTTTCCACGTAGATGGCGCCTTCCAGCGCGGTTTCCGCCTGCCATCTGCGCGCGCGCCCCGGCCCGGCGTTGTAGCCGGCGGTGGCCAGGACCGGCGACTGCTCGAGTGAGTCGTAGATGTGTTTCAGGTAGTAGGTGCCGAAGCGGATGTTGGTTTCCGGGTTATTCATGCCGGTGTGCGCCTTGCGGCCGAGGCCGAGTTGATTGGCGATCCATTTGGCGGTGGCGGGCATGATCTGCATCAGGCCGCTGGCGCCGACACCGGAACGGGCATAGTCGGCAAAACGCGATTCCTGGCGCATCAGGCCGAACACCCACGCTTCATCCAATCCGTTGTTGTGGGCGTAGGCGGTGGCCAGGTCGCGATAGGGAGCGAGATATCTAAGGTCGAAATCGTGTTCGCCGCGTGTTTTGTCGGCGGTGATGATGGCGCGGTCATACCAGCCTTCGCGCCGCGCCAGTTCCGCCGCCGCCAACATCTGGCGGTCGTTCATGCCACGCAACGCCCATTCCCACTCGCCTGTGGCGTTGCCCATGTCGCCCAGGCGGCGCAGCAGCAAGGAGCGCTTCAGGCCGATATCCTCCTCGGCGATTTTCAGGTCGTCCGGCGTCACTTTGTATTCCGCCGGCCGCGCTTCCAGGCGAGTGGGTAACTCCTCTTCCGCCAGCAGGCCGTAGTAGTTGATCTCCTGCGAAAGCTTGGCGAACAGCACGTTGGCCGGGTAGTTCGCGTTCAGCGCTTTCAGCGCGCGCGCTTTCCAGTAACGCCAGCCCGGCTCATTACGCAGAGCCTCGGGCATCGCCTCGATGCTGTTGTAGACGTCCGGCCATTTGCCGTCGCGCAGACTGGCACGGGCTTTCCATAACAGTTGCGCCTCGCTTTGCGGCGTTCCCGCGCGCGCGAACCAGGCCAGAGCCAGGGGATCATGGCGGCGCGCGGCATGCAGGCCGATCTGGCCCCAACCATATCGTTGCTCGGCTTCCGGGAATTTGGCCTGATGTGTCTCCCAGATACGGGCGGCGGTTTCCGGCTCTTTCTTCGCGATCTGGGTGAGTGCATAAAGCGCGGCTTCATGCTGGCCGGCAGTGTTCACGGCACTTTCCAGAAAGCGCTCCGGGTCGCGCTGGGCGCGGGCCAGTGCATCGGCTTCCATCGCCAGGTCCGTGCCCAAAAGCGCATTCACCTCGCGCGCCAGACGCAGGTTGTTGGCGTCCAGGGCCAGGCGCAGGCGCGCCAGACGATCCTCCGTGGTCAGCGTGCCGGATTCGGCCAGGGCGCTGAACAGCGGGTCACAACTGGAAGGCAGGTCGCGCGCGGTGCGCCAGAGCGCCACGCCTTCCGCATCCACTTTGCCGCCTTCGCTGAGGCGGCGACGCAGATTGAAACACTGCAATTCCTGATCGGGGCGTGGGATGGCCTGGTATTGCAGGCGAAATTCGGCCCAGTTTTCGGCGCGCCCATACTGGCGCGCCAGGTCATTACGCAGGCGATCGGAGAGGGGGGTGTCGGGGTTCTCGTCAATGAACTTCTGCAGCGCGATATTGCCGGGTGTGTTGGCTTTGAGGCGCCAAAAGCGGAGATAGGGCGCCAACGGGTAACTCTCGGGAACCTTGTCCGCGTATTTGAAAAAGCGCTCGAATTTTCCCTTCTGGTAAGCCTCGCGCGCGGCCTGGAAGTTGCTATCCACGGAGGCCTGGGCGGACAGGGAGAGAAACAGCAATAGCAGTGAGATCGATAAACGCACGCGGGACAGGGGATGGATTCTATAAAGAGCGCACTCTAGCAGGTTGCTGGTGGACACGACTCTGTAGCACCGGCTTCCAACCGGCGCCACAGTTCAAACCAGGCGCATATTCACCGGTATCCGTCGCGATCCGAATGGTTGCCCGAAGGACTGGAAACGGCCGGCGATGGGGGTGGCGCAGTGCGGGCAACGGCCATCGGCGGTGAGGCGGTAGTCGTTGAACTCATACCAGTCGCGCGCGACCAGGGGCGCGTGGCAGCCAGGGCAGTAGGTGGTGCCACCGTCCGCGTCGTGAATGTTGCCGGTGTAGACGTAGTGCAGACCAATTTCCTGGGCGATACGGCGGGCGCGGCTGAGTGTGGCGGCGGAGGTAGGCGGCAGATCGTTGAGTTTCCAGTCCGGGTGGAAGGCGGTGAAGTGCAGTGGCACGTCGGGGCCGAGTTCCTTGCCCACCCATTCCGAGAGTTGCCGCAACTCTTCGTTGGAGTCGTTGAGACCGGGAATAAGCAGGGTGGTGATCTCGAACCAGACACGGGTTTCGCGTTTCAGATAGATCAGGCCGTCGAGCACCGGTTGCAGGTGGCCGCCGCATTGCTTGACGTAGAAGGCGTCGGTGAAGCCTTTCAGGTCGACATTGGCGGCGTCCATCTTCGCGTAGAACTCGACCGCCGCAGCAGGGTGGATATAGCCGGCGGTGACCGCCACGCTCTGGATGCCAAGGGCATGGCAGGCATCCGCCGTATCGAGCGCGTACTCGGCGAATATCACCGGATCGTTGTAGGTGTAGGCCACGCTCTTGCAGCCGAGTTGCCGTGCCACCTGGGCGATCTTGTCAGGGCTGGCGGCATCCATCAGGCGGTCCATGTCGCGCGATTTGGAGATGTCCCAGTTCTGGCAGAACTTGCACGCCAGGTTGCAGCCGGCGGTGCCGAAGGAAAGCACCGAGGTGCCGGGGTAGAAGTGGTTGAGCGGCTTCTTCTCGATCGGGTCGACACAGAAGCCGGAACTGCGGCCGTAAGTGGTGAGCACCATCTTGCCGCCTTCCATCTTGCGCACGAAGCAGGCGCCGCGCTGGCCTTCGTGCAGTTTGCAGTCGCGCGGACAGAGATCGCACTGGACGCGACCGTCGTCGAGGGTATGCCACCAGCGCCCGGGGTGGCTGGTTTCGGGGATGGTCATGCCAGGTCTTCCTTGAAATTCTCCACCCCATAGCGGGACAAGCGCAGGTCTTTGGCCCAGAAATCACCGCTCAAACCGGCTTTCTGTTTCAGGTGGGACAGGAACTGGCGCGGTTCCGGCAATTGTTCCCATACCTGCGGCAGGAAGGTGGCGCGGTGCCAGCCGTGTTCCAGGATCACGCCATCCACGCCGGGATGTAATTGCGCCAGCGCGTCGGCCTCGTCGGCGAAGGCCAGGGGTGAGGCCGGGGTGAGAACGGAGACCTCCACACGCACCTTGGGCAGTTCCGCCCGGGACAGCGGCGGAAAGCGGGGGTCGCTGAAAGCGGCGGCGCGGGCATTGTGTTCCAGATCTTCGCCCAGCGGCCGATGCGCCTCCAGCGACCCGATGCAGCCACGCAGACGACCTGATTCGGTGAGGGTGACGAAGACCGCGCCGGGAGCTTCCAGCCAGTCGGGTTGGGGCGGGGTGGCGGCGGGCTTGTCGAACTCGCGGGCGATGGCGGCGCGCGCCAGGGCAAGCATCAGGCGGCCTTGCTCTTCAGTGAACATGGCGCCGCTCCGCAACGGCTTCAGTGGCAACTTCCGCGGCAATCTCGGTGAAAGCAATCGCGGCATAGCCAACCACGCGGTTGCGGTCGCCGGCGGTGTCGCCGGAATTGCGTAAATCCAGTAGATGCGGCGACAGGCCGCGCCTGCGCGCCGCCAGCAGGAGGCCATTGATCGCATGGCAGCCGCAGGCCTGCTCACCGCTCAGATGGCTGTTGAAAAGAAGGATTTCGTGGACGGTGGCGCGGTCCACATGTTGGGCCTGGTCGTAGGCCAGGAAATGCGAGAGATCGGAACTCACAACGATCAAGGTTTCCTCGCCCCCCCAGAGCACATCCAGTACTTCGGCCACCGCTTCCGGGCTGGCGCCTCCCACGGCCAGAGGCACCAGGGTGAAGTCGTCGAGCACGCTTTGCAGGAACGGCAGTTGCACTTCCAGGGAATGTTCCTGCGTATGCGCGGCTGGATGCACTTGAACCTGACGCAGGCCGTCTATGGCCGCGATGGCATCCTGATCCAGTTCCACCCGGCCCAGCGGGGTTTCAAACACATCCACTCCCGGCAGCGCCAAAGCGGATGTCCAGACGCGATGCACCGGCCCGAGTAATACCACCCGCTTGATGCTTGCGTGCAGCGGCTTTAGCAGCGCATAAGCACTGGCGGCGACGGGGCCGGAATAGATATAGCCGGCATGCGGGGCGATCAATGCCTTCGGATGCAGCGCTGGCGGCTGCGCCTCGGCGAGGAAGCCGCGCAGCATGTCGGCGAGTTCAACCGGGTTCTCGGGGTAGAACATCCCGGCAACGGCGGGTAGGCGGATGGATTGCATGGCAATCTCCAAACTGTTTAATGGCTTCCACTTAGAATTTAGGGCACCCCCGCCCGCATACAAGACAAATGCCTCCTCTGATGTGTCGTAATTTCGCTTTATTACCCGCCGCCGGCGTCGGTGCTCGCATGAGCGCCGGCCACCCCAAGCAATATCTGGATATCCACGGCCGGCCCATGATCTGGCACGCCATCCGCGCCTTCGAGCGGCACCCCGCCATAGACCGGGTGTATGTGGTGCTGTCGGCGGAGGATGGCTGGTGGGCGGACACCGACTGGTTGGAGTTCGACAAATTGACGGTGCTGCGCTGTGGTGGCGGCACACGGGCCGAAAGCGTGACCAATGGGTTGCGCGCGATGGCGGACGAAGTCGGCGCGGAGGACTGGGTATTGGTGCACGATGCCGCGCGACCCTGCCTCTCGCGCGTGCTGCTCGACAAGCTCCTGGCGGAACTGGCCGGAGATGAAGTCGGCGGCATTCTCGCCGCGCCCGTGGCCGATACTCTGAAACGCGCGAATGAGGGTCAGCGCATCGAGGAAACCGTGTCGCGGGAAAAGCTATGGGGCGCGCAAACCCCGCAGATGTTCCGCCACGCCCTGTTGTTGCGGGCCCTGGAACAGGCCGGCAATGCCGTCACCGACGAAGCCTCCGCCCTGGAATTACTCGGTCTCTCGCCGCGTTTGGTGGAAAGCGACCTGACCAACCTGAAAGTGACTTATCCGCGCGATCTGGAAGTGGCGGCGTGGTTGCTGGGTAAGTAGCGCCGTAATGTAGCGCCGGCATCCCTGCCGGCTTTATCGAGCGAACACCAGGCGGCCCGCGCGATAGTCGGCCACAGCCTGTTCGATCTCCTCGCGCGTATTCATCACGAACGGCCCGTATTGCACGATGGGTTCATGCAGCGGCTTGCCGGCCACCAGAATGAAGCGGGCGCCGTTCACGCCCGCCTGTATGACCACCGTATCACCCGTGCCGAGCAGAGCCAGGGTATGTGTCGCCAGAGTATGTGTCGGCAGGGGGGTGTCCGCCACCTGCGTATCACCCTCGAACACATAGACGAAGGAATTGTGAGTCATCGGTAGAACCTGCTCGAAACGCGCGCCCGGCGCCAGGCTGACATCCAGATACAGCACCTCGGTGTGTGGATCCTGAATGACGCCTTGCTGCCCCGCATATTCTCCAACCAGCACCCTTACCCTGATATCGCCATCGACCACTTCCGGAATCGCCGCCGCCGCGAACTCCTGATAAGCCGGCGCGGAGATCTTTTCGCTGGCCGGCAGGTTGATCCAGAGCTGGAAGCCACGCATCCGGCCCTCGCTCTGGCCCGGCATTTCGGAATGAATCACTCCGCTGGCCGCCTTCATCCATTGCGCGCCGCCGGATTTCAGATCGCCCCGGTTGCCCATGCTGTCGCGGTGCTCCATATGGCCATCGAGCATGTAAGTGAAAGTGATGAAGCCGCGATGCGGGTGTTCCGGAAAACCGGCGATGTACTCATCCGGATCATCGCTGCCGAAGTGATCCAGCAACAGGAAGGGGTCGAGATTGCGCAACGCGGGGATGCCGATGCCGCGATGCACAGTCACCCCGGCACCTTCCGAAACCGCCTGGGCAAGGACGAGTTGCTGGAGGCTGCGGATGCGCTCGGCCGGCACCTTATTCCACCAGTTCGCGGTAGGCGTGCCAGGTGGCGTGGCCGAGGATGGGGAATATCACGGCCAGACCGATGAAAGCCGGCGCGATACCCATGGCCGTCAGCAGCGCGATGGCCGCGGCCCATACCAGCATCGCCGGCAGGTTCAGACGGACGACATGGAGACTGCTGATGATGGCGGTGACCACATCCACACGACGGTCCATCAGCATCGGAATGGTGACGACGCTAAGTGCGAAGGCGAAGGCCGCGAACAGCGCGCCGACGGCGATGAAGGCGAGCAGGAAGGGCCAGTTTTCTCCGGAAAACAGCCAGGACAGGCTGGCGTCAGGCACCGGGTTCGGCCCCAGGTACAAGCCCACCACGACAGCGGAAACTCGCTCCCAGACGCTGAAGATGAACATCAGCAGCAGCGCGAAGAGGCCGATCGAGGCAAGGTTCTCGTTAGCCGGGATGGCCTCGCGGGCGGTGCCCTCGCGGCGACGCGACAGCGCATAGAAGCCGATGGCCAGGAAAGGGGAAACCAGCAGAAACCCGGTGACAAAGGTCGTCGCCATATGTGAGTGCGACCAGGCTATGCGCGTGAGCACAAAGCCCAACAGCGAGAAAACCGCGCCCAGCGCCAGTGAACTCGGCCAATTGCGTTTGTAGTCATCCCAGCCGGAGCTGAGCCAGAGCAGCGGTCGCCACCACTCGACCTTGTTGATGCAGGGCAGATCGATGTGCTTGCTGGGGGTGCAGACAGTCGTGGTTGTCATGTTCCTGCTCCTTTGCGACGGGTTGAACGGGCGATTGCGACACTAAAGTTGACCGTTATTGTCAGGTATTAAGACTAGCCGGCTTTGCTCCGAGTTCAACCATCACCCCATTTTTCGCATCGCCTCCAGTATCCGACGCACCGGCGTGGGCAGAGCGGCGCCATCTAGGTCATCCAGGGCAAGCCAGAGGCGGCCGGGTTCACTGGCGCCGGGCGGGCGTTCCACCGGCAGCAGCCAGGGTTGGATGCGCAGGCGGAAGTGAGTGAAGGTATGGATGAGGGCGGGGCATCTGCCGGCGGTATCCGTGTGGTAGCCCAGGCTGGCCGCCGCGCGCGCCGGGTCGGCGTCGGCCGGACACTCCGGCAGGCTCCAGAGGCCACCCCAGATGCCGAGGGCGGGGCGCTTTTCCAGGAGGATTTCGCCGCCATGCAGCAGGATCAGCATGGCTGTGGCTTTTTCCGGAATGCTTTTTTTCGGGCGCGTACCGGGCAGTTCGCCATGCCGGCCCTGGCGGTTGGCGAGGCAATCGTCGCTGAACGGGCAGTCCTCGCAGCGCGGGCGGGCGCGGGTGCAGAGGGTGGCGCCCAGATCCATCAGGCCTTGCGTGTAGGCGCGAATGTCGGATTCGGGCAGGAGTTCTTCGGCCAATGCCCACATCCGGGTTTCCACGGCTTTCTCGCCCGGCCAGCCGTCGATGCCGAAGACCCGCGCCAGCACCCGTTTTACATTGCCATCGAGGATCGCCCCGCGCTGCTCGAATGCGAAGGCGGCGATGGCCGCGGCGGTGGAGCGGCCGATGCCGGGCAGATCAAGAATGGCGTCGATCTGTCGCGGGAAGCGGCCGCCATGTTCGGCGGCGATGCGCCTGGCCGCCGCGTGCAGGTTGCGTGCCCGGCTGTAGTAGCCCAGTCCGGCCCAGTGCGCCATCACGTTGTCGTCGGGCGCCGCGGCCAGGGTGGCGAGGTCGGGAAAACTCGCGAGAAAGCGGTTGTAGTAGGGAATCACCGTTTCCACCTGGGTCTGCTGCAACATGATTTCCGACAGCCAGATGCGATAGGGGTCGATCGTGCCCTGCCAGGGCAGGTCATGGCGGCCGTGGCTTTGTTGCCAGGCGATGAGGCGGGAGGCGAAGTCGGGAGTCATGGCGGCGGATTGTCCATTAGCCACGGTTCACTGTGGCGGAAGTTCCAGAAATCCCCCCAGCCCCCCTTTGATAAAGGGGGAAATCACTACTCCAAGCGCATCACCAGATAACGGTAAAAAAACCTTTGAAAAAGGGAGGAGTCGCGGTGCGCGGCGTCGAGGGGTGGCTGTGCCAGAATTCGCCCATGACTCTAACTACCCGCAATCACGACCGCGATGTCGCCGGCATGACTTACGTCTACCCGGTGGTTTCGCGTCGCGCGGGCGGGGTTTCGCTGGGGGTCAACCTGAACCCGAACAACGCCTGCAACTGGCGTTGCATCTACTGCCAGGTGCCGGACTTGAAGCGTGGCGGACCGCCGCCCATCGACCTGGCGCGACTGGAAGACGAATTGCGCCGCATGCTGGAGGCCATCGTGTATGGCCATTTCATGGCCAGCCAGGTACCGGAAGGAATGCGCCGACTCAATGATGTGGCTCTCTCCGGAAATGGCGAGCCGACCAGCGCGCCGGAATTTCCCGCCGTGGTGGAACTGATCGGCCGCGTCCTGGCGGATTTCGGCCTACTCGGTCGCGTCAAGCTGGTGTTGATAAGCAATGGCAGCCTCGCCGGCAAGCCGCGAGTGCGGGCCGGGTTGCGGGCAATGGCGGGGTTGGGCGGGGAGGTGTGGTTCAAGTTCGATCGCGCCACGCGAGCCGGCTTGAGCCAGATCAACGACACGGAAAGCGATCCGGAACGCCACTATCAGCGTCTGAAAATCGTGGCTGGCCTGTGTCCGACCTGGATGCAGACCTGCATGTTCGCGCTCGATGGCGCGCCACCCTCGGAGGCTGAACTGGATGCCTGGCTGGCCCTGCTGGCGCGGGCCGTGGAGGAGGCTGTGCCATTGCGCGGGGTGTTGCTCTACGGTCTGGCGCGGCCTTCCTCGCAGGCGGAGGCGGCTCGGCTGTCGGCCTTGCCGGAGGCGTGGTTACGCGACCTGGCGCGGCGGGTGGAAACGCTGGGACTGGCGGTGCAAGTCAGCGTGTAGTCCGTGGCATCATCGGTCTGCTTGATGCGGTGCGCTTCGCTTACCGCATCCTACGATTCCTTGGGTTTTTCCGGCGCTTCTTCCTTTTCCTTCAGGCGCTCACGCCAGCGCTTGTCCGGCACTACCTGCTGTTTGAAGCGGGGCGTGCGCACCGCCTTGGCGACGGGGTCGCGCGGGCGCCGTGGTGGGCTGGATTTGCGCTTGTTCATGGATGTTCGCTCCTCAACCGCGCTGGTAGATATCCTCGAAGCGCACGATGTCATCCTCACCCAGGTAGGAACCGGATTGCACCTCAATCAGGTGCAACGGGATGCGGCCGGGGTTCTCCAGGCGGTGCGAGGTGCCGAGTGGAATGTAGGTTGATTCGTTCTCACATAGCAGATTTTCGACGCCGTCACGAGTCACGCGGGCGGTGCCGGATACGACGATCCAGTGTTCGGCGCGGTGGTGGTGCATTTGCAGAGAGAGTTTCTCACCTGGTTTGACCATAATGCGTTTGACCTGGAAGCGTTCACCCATGTCGATGCCTTCGTACCAGCCCCAGGGACGGAACACGCGGGTATGGAATTCGTGCTCGCTGCGGCCGCTGGCTTTCAGGTAGTCCACCACTTTCTTCACGTCCTGGGCACGTGACTTGTCGGCCACCAGCACGGCATCCGGGGTTTCCACGATGAGCAGATTGGAAACGCCGATGGCGGCCACCATGCGTGATTCCGCGCGTATCAGGGAGTCGCTCACGCCTTCCAGGAACACGTCGCCGCGCGTGACATTGCCGGCGGCATCCTTCTCGCCCACGTCCCACAGCGCGGACCAGGCGCCGATGTCGTTCCATCCGATGTCGGTGGGCACCACGGCGGCGTGCCGGGTGTGTTCCATCAGCGCGTAGTCGATCGAGTCCGAAGGGCAGGCCGCGAAAGCGCCTTTGTCCAGACGACAGAAGTCCAGGTCGTGCTGGCCGCCGTCCAGGGCCTGCTCGCAGGCGGCGAGGATATCCGGGCAGAACTCGGCCAGTTCGGCGAGGAACTGCTTGCAGGAGAACAGAAACATGCCGCTGTTCCAGAAATAGTCGCCGGTAGCGAGAAACAATTCGGCATTTTCGCGGTTCGGTTTTTCCACGAAGCGGACTACCTGGCGGGCACTACCCGTGGCCAGCGCGTCGCCCCGCTGGATGTAGCCATAACCGGTTTCCGGGGCGTCCGGGACGATGCCGAAAGTCACCAGATGGCCGCTTGCGACGGCCCGCGCGCCTTCGCCGATGGCGGCATGGAAGGCCGCCACATCGTGAATGAGATGGTCGGCGGGGAGCAGCAACATCACCGCGTCGGCATCCTGTTTCAGTAGATGCATGGCGGCGACGGCGGCGGCCGGGGCGGTATTGCGTCCAACGGGTTCGAGGAAAATGCCCAGCGGTGTCACGCCGATGTCGCGCATCTGTTCGGCGATAAGAAAACGGTGGTCGTTGTTGCAGACGATCAGCGGCGCGCCCGCATCCGCCAGGCCGGCCAGGCGCAGTACCGTTTCCTGCAGCATGGTGCGCTCGCTTGCCAGCGGCAGCAGTTGCTTCGGCAGCGCGGCGCGCGAGAGCGGCCATAAACGGGTGCCGGAACCCCCGGAAAGAATGACGGGATACAGCGACATTTCGGTATGCCCCAGAATGGTTGTGATGGGCCGGGAGGATAGCGATTTACCCGGGCCTCCGGCAAAACGCTTGTCGCCGCTTACTCGACTACCTGGTAACCACCGCCATCGATGGCCGCGCGGATCGCTTCGGGTGTGGCGAGAGCGGGGTCGTGCGCCACTTCCACCCGACCCGATGCCAGGTCCACTTGCACCCCGCTGACGCCGGGGAGGGCGCCCACCAGGTTCTTCACGGAATTCACACAGCCCATACAGGTCATGCCGGAAACGTTCAAAGTCAGGGTGTTCATGCGCTATCTATGCTCCGATTGGGGTTGAGAAATTCACTCATGCGGCCGTCAGCGCCATACAGCGTGCGGCTGCCGGCGGCGTTGCCAAGTACCTGCACGGCGGCCTGGGTGCGGCGCAGTTGTTCGTCGATGAGGCGGCTGTTGAGGCTGTTCATGCGATCCGCGTGGCGCGCCATTCCCTCTACCTGCCGCCAGCTTTCCGGCGCCAGTCTGAGGCACTGCTCGCGCAGCTCGGCCAGACTGCTGGTGGCGGACTGGCCGAGGCCACTGGTCAACGCTTGCCAGAGGCTGGCGATGCGGCGATTCGCGGCTTCCCGCTGGCTTATCAGCGGGGTGAGCGCATCCGCCTGGTTGGCCGCCAGCGCGGCGGCTTCCTGCTCAAGCAGGCTGATGAAGGCGGTGAGTTCGCGCGCCAGGGCGTCGAGGTGAGCGGCGGGATTCATCGATTATGTTGGTGGCTGAGCTGCTCTATGGTTTCCCGCACCATGCCTTCGGCCACCGCTTCCTCATCCACCTTGAAGGTGCCGTCGGCAATGGCCTGGCGAATGGATTCCACCTTGCCGGTATCTTCGGGCGGCAGCTCCGCGAGCTGGGCTTCCAGTTCGCGCATGAGCGAGGAGGTGCCGGTGAGCTCGACGTTGTCGCTGACCGACCCGGCCGCCGATCCGGTGTGCTTGCCTTTGGATTGCTTCGATTTGACGCCCTTGGACTGGACGCTGGTGATGTGCTGTATCGCGCTGTCTATCTTCACGACGGATTCCTCCTCGGGTATGCCGAGAATATAACGGCAAGCGGCCGGCAAGCTTTAACGTGAAATGGCGGCGGCGTGGCAGGAGACCCGCTGGTGGGCCGAACTGCAACGCTCATGCGGGTTGTTCGGCCCGCAAGCGGGCCTCTTACAGGGCGTGTTTTCATGGCTTGACCAGCGCGCTGCCGTCGTCTTGCGCGATGCCATGCACGATGCGCCCGGAGTGAATCCTGACCCGTACCGGTTCGCCCGTCGCCGCCGAGTTGAGCGCTTTGCCTTCTTGATTGATGTTGAAACCTGCGCCACGCACGACGATGCGTACACGCTGCCCGGCGTTGATGGCGGGTGGTCGCGACAGACCTTCCGCCAGCACTGGCTGGCCGGCCCGAATCCAGCGGTCGCTACGCGCGCCGACTAGCGCGCGAATGTCGTTGAGGTAAGCGGCGGGGGGCCGCTCATAGTCGATGTCACGCGTCTCCACATCGGTGGCGCCGAGGATCGTGCGTGCCGGCAGGTCGCGCCGTGCAACCAGGGCGGGGCCGGAAAGATTGATCTGAAAACCGATGTACAGGCTCCATCTGACCGGCGCCATGCATTGTGCTTTTATGCTGCCCGCGGCTCCAAGCTGGGCGCCGGCCGCCAGGGAAAACTCGAAGTCGCGGCAGGCCACCAGACGCAGGCGTTCGTCTATCGCGCCGATCTGGGGGCGAGCGCGTATGCCAGGCCAGGTCATGGCGGCCTGCTGCTCCAGCCAGGTATTGCCGCGTTGGCGCAGAATTTGCATGTCCTGGATTGGCCCTGACGCCGATGCAGCGACTGTCCACTGTGAGCAAGCCAGAAAAACAAGAAAACGGAGCATGGACATGAGCGATTCGGGTCAGAAGTAACGGATAGAATTCTCGACCTTTTTTCGGAAGACGACATGGAACGTCCCAACCAACCCGCTGACATAGCCCGCGCGGCCATCCGCCTGCTGGGTACGCGCCGTCAGCCGCCGACGCCGGACAACTTTCAGCGCGCATATGCCGAAGTGGCTGGCGAGAAGGTGGAAAAGCCCAAGGGAGAGAGTGGCAAACCCGAGCCGGCCAAACCCGAATTGCGCTGGGCGGACGCGATCCGACCGCTGATCAAGCAGTGGGAATCGCATCAGACCGGCCTTAACCAGACGAAAAAACGCGAGATGCTGGAGCGGGTGCTGATCAACTTCGGCCATGACGGCCCGCAGTTGTTCGACAAACTCTCCGGCCTGGCGCGTTCCTGGTCCGAATCCGGCGCCGGCGGCACGGTGCTGGAGGAAGCCGCCGATCAAGCGGGAGTCTCTCCGGAGGCGCCTGCCGCCCCCGGTAGCGCCGGCTTCCAGCCGGCTGTTTCAATAAAAGCCGGCAAGAACTCCGACGCTACTGAAGCGGCGCCCGACGCCTGGCCATCCCTGCGCCAGGCTCTGGTAGGCAATCTGCGTTTGCTCGAGGACAGTTGCGCGACGCGCTGGCCGGATCTGTCCGAGCGTGCCGGCCATCTGTCCGCCGCCCTATCCATCAGTAGCGCCGCCGACAGCCATCATTTCGAAGAGCTAGCCGGGATCTGGCGTGAACTGTTGATACGCGCGGAAGATGACCACGAATTGTCGGTTGGCCTGCGCCGTCTGGTCGGTTTGCTGTTCCTCAACCTGGGCGAACTGGTCGGCGACGAAAGCTGGTTCTCCGGGCAGATGGCGGCCATGCATGCGCTGATCGACGGCAACCTCAATCCCGAATCCTTGCGTGGCGCGGAGCGTGGTCTGCGTGAGTTGGTGTTCAAGCAGGGTGTGATCAAGGGTGGCCTGGATGAAGCCAAGGAAAAGCTGCGTTCCCTCATCACCACCTTCATCGATCGGATCGGCGCCTTGTCCGACGACGCCGATGGCTATCACGCCCGCATCGGTGCCTATTCCGAGCAGATCATCCAGGCGAGCGACATTGGCGAACTGGGCGCGGTGATCGAAGGGCTCACCAGCGATATGGACAGCATGCGCCATGCCCTGCGTAACAGCCACGGCGAATTGAAGGAGGCACGCGCCCAGGCGGAACAGGCGGAAGAACGCATCCATGCGCTGGAAGCCGAATTGGCGCAGGTTTCCAATCTGGTGCGCGAGGATCAGCTCACCGGCGCGCTCAATCGGCGCGGCCTGGATGAAGCATTCGCGCGCGAACTGACGCGCGCGGACCGCATGAAGGCGCCGCTTTCCATCGCGCTCCTGGACCTGGACCACTTCAAGAAACTCAATGACTCGCTCGGCCATCAGGCCGGTGACGAAGCGCTCAAGCATCTGACCCGCGTGGTGCGCAATCTCCTGCGCCCCACCGATTCCCTGGCTCGCTATGGCGGCGAGGAATTTCTCATTCTGCTGCCCAACACCGACCTGGATGGGGCGGAGACGATCCTGAAGCGCTTGCAGCGCGAACTCACCCGCCAGTTCTTTCTGCATGCCAACGACAAGGTGTTGATCACCTTCAGCGCCGGGGTGGCCGAACGCGGCCACGAAGAACTCCAACCCGCTTTGGTCGCCCGCGCCGACGCGGCCATGTATCGCGCCAAAGCGGCCGGCAGAAACCGGGTGGAACGCGGCTGAAGTTGCCGCCAGGCTGCGAATGAGCGGCAAGGATTGCCGGTATGCGGAGTTCGAAAACCTTCCGCGTCTCCTCGCCGGCAACCCTGTAGCGCAGGCTTCCAGCCTGCGTCGTATAAAAACGCAGGCTGGAAGCCTGCGCTACAGCCGCCTCGACCGTAATCCGAATCCACTCTGGCACGCCCCTTGCTCAATCTCCTCCACAGGAGACCGTCATGCTGAGCAAGATCGACAATGAATTCGCCTTCGTTCAATCCGCGCTGAATCTTCGGGCGCGGCGACAGGAAGTGCTGGCGTCCAATATCGCCAATTCGGATACGCCCAACTACAAGGCGCGCGACATGGATTTCGCCGGCGCCCTGAAGAGCGCGATGGGTGCGACCGGTGGCGCTCTGGATCTCGCCCGGACTTCCGCGCGGCATATCGAGGTGGGTGGCGCCGGCGGCATGGCCAATGGGGTGCTCAAATACCGCTCCAGCGTGCAGCCCAGCCTGGATGGCAACACCGTGGACATGGACGTGGAGCGCGCCCATTTCACGGAAAACTCGCTGCACTACCAATTCCTGCTCGACCGCGCCGCCGGTCAGTTCAAGACCCTGAGCATGGCCATCTCCGACAAATAAGCAGAGCCGCCATGTCACTGACCAACGTCTTCCAGATCGCCGCCTCCGCCCTCACCGCGCAATCCATGCGCCTGAACGCGGTGGCCTCCAACATGGCCAATGCCGATTCCGCCCATGCCTCCACCGGCGAGGGTTACAAGGCCAAGCAGGTGGTGTTCCAGGCGGTGGCGATGAACAAGTCCACCCCCTGGGCGCAGGGCGTGCGTATGAAGGAAGTGATCGAAGACCCGTCACCGCCGCGCATGGTCTACGACCCCAAGCACCCCCTGGCCGACGCCAAGGGCTATGTGGCCTACCCCAACGTGGACGCGGTGGAGGAGATGGTGAACATGATCTCCGCCTCGCGTTCCTACCAGACCAACGCCGAAGTAATGAACACGACCAAGAGCCTGTTGCAACGGACTCTGGCCATCGCCCAGACCTGACAGGAGTGAATCATGGCCGCCATTACCGCAACCGATAATTCCACCACGCTCGCCGCGCAACTCAGCGGGGCCGGGACGTCCAGCGCCACCAGCGCGTCCACCGAGGCCAGCGACCGCTTCCTCAAGCTCCTGGTCACCCAGCTCAAGAACCAGGACCCCCTGAACCCGATGGACAACGCCGAGATCACCTCGCAGTTGGCGCAGATGTCCACGGTGGAAGGGGTGAACAAGCTGAACACCTCCATGGACGGCCTGCTCACGCAGATGCGCGCCACGCAGGCGCTGCAAGGGGCCTCGCTGATCGGCCGGCAGGTGCTGGCGGAAGGCAACCAGCTCAACCTGGGCGCGGCCGGCGCCGCCGGGGGCGTGGATCTCGCCGGCACCGTGGACACCCTGAAAGTCGACATTCTCAACGCCTCCGGCGGCGTGGTGCGCAGTCTCGACCTGGGCGCGCAGCCCGCCGGCCTGGCGCGCTTCGGCTGGGATGGCCTGGATGCCGCCGGCAATGCGCTCGCCGAAGGCGCCTACGCTTACAAGGTCACGGCCAGCGCCGCCGGCAAGACGGTGGACGCCACGCAATATTCCCTGGCTGAAGTGCTCAGTGTTTCGCTCGCCAGCGGCGGCGTCGATGTCGAATTGACCGGCCTGGGCAGCCTCGGCCTGGACAAGGTCAAACAAATTTTCTGAAGGAGCGGATGAAATGGGATTCCAGCAAGGATTGAGCGGCCTCAACGGCTCCGCCAAAAGCCTGGACGTGATCGGCAACAATATCGCCAACACCTCCACGATCGGTTTCAAGGCTAGCCGCACCGAGTTTGCCGACGTGTATGCCAACTCACTCTACGGCGCGGCCGGCGGCCAGGCCGGCATCGGCTCCAAGGTCGCGGCGGTGGCGCAGCAGTTCAGCCAGGGCAACCTTTCGCAGACCAGCAATCCGCTCGATGTGGCCATCAACGGCAACGGCTTCTTCCGCATGAGCCAGGGCACCACCATCTCCTACAGTCGCAACGGCCAGTTCAACCTCGACCGCGACGGCTATATGGTCAACAGCACCGGGCAGCGCCTGACCGGTACCTCGGCGGCCGGCGCGCAGGGTGATCTGCAAGTCAGCTTCGCCAGCGCGGCGCCCAAGGCGACCAGCACACTGGCGCTGGGGTTCAATCTGGATTCAAGGAAAGCGTCACATACAGTATCCGCGCCGCCCGTCGCGGGAGATTTCAGTCCGGCCACGGCCGCCAGTTTCGACCACTCTACCTCCGTGACGCTGTATGACGAGCGGGGCAACGCGCAGACACTCAACCTCTATTTCCAGAAAACCAGCGGCACCGTGTGGGACGTATACGGCAGCCTGGTCAACGCCGCCGGCAGCCAGGTCAATCTGGCGGGTGGCGCCACCATAGACGGAGTGACTGGTTATCTGGGAACAATGACCTATGGCACCGACGGCACCTTTACCAGCACGACCATAGCGAGTATTCCCGTCGCGGCGGCGGCGCTCGGGACGGGAGCGGCCGCTCTGGCGGTGACGCCGGACTTCTCCACTTCCACCCTCTATGGCAGCAGCTTCGGCGTCACCTCCCTGGCTCAGAACGGCTACGCCCAGGGCAACCTGGCCAACGTCACGGTATCCGAAGACGGCTACGTCCAGGGCCGCTACACCAACGGCGTCACCCAGAACCTGGGCCAGATCACCCTGGTCAGTTTCAACAACACCCAGGGTCTGGCGCCGATCGGCAACAATCAGTGGCTGGAAACCTACGAATCCGGCCAACCCACTTCGCCGCAGGCGCCGGGTTCCGGCACACTGGGCCTGTTGCAGGCCGGCGCGGTGGAAGAGGCCAACGTCGATCTGACGGCGGAACTGGTCAACATGATCGTCGCCCAGCGCATGTACCAGGCCAACGCGCAGACCATCAAAACTCAGGACTCGATCCTGCAAACGCTGGTGAACCTGCGCTAAGGGCGAGGTGTGACCGTGAAGCCAAACGTGCGTGACGCCCTGCTCTCCCCTTTGCAAAAGGGGGGCTGGGGGGGATTTATTGAGGTTCAGCCTCCCGCCGACGTTCGCAAATCCCCCCTAACCCCCCTTTTTCAAAGGGGGGGATGGCGGGTGCTGACCGGCATGAAAGGAGGGGCGACATGGACCGCGTGATCTACATCGCCATGACCGGGGCGCGCGAAGTGACCCGCCAGCAGGCAGCCGTCACACACAATCTGGCCAATGTCTCCACTCAGGGTTTCCGCCAGGAACTTAATGTGTTCCGTGCCTTGCCGGTGGTGGGGGAGGGCGCCAAGACTCGCGCCTTCGTGCTGGAAACCACGCCGCGCACGGACTTCACTCAGGGGGTGTTGCAACAGACCGGCCGTCCGCTCGATGTGGCGCTGCGTGGGCCGGGCTGGATCGCGGTGCAGGGCCCCGACGGCCAGGAGGCCTATACCCGCATGGGCCATCTCCAGGTCAGCCAGAACGGCATCATGCAAACCACCAATGGCCTCAATGTGCTGGGCGATGCCGGCCCCATCTCGGTGCCGCCCGGCCAGGACATCATGATCGGCAAGGACGGCACCATTTCCACCATACCGGTCGGGCAGAACCTCAATGCCGTCGCCATCGTCGGCCGCATCAAGCTTACCAACCCGACTGAAACCGATCTGGCGCGCGGCGACGATGGCCTGTTTCGCCAGAAAAGCGGCCAGCCTGCGCAGGCCGATGCCGGTGTCACCCTGGTGGCGGGCGCGCTGGAAAGCAGCAATGTGAACCCCGCCGAATCTCTGGTGAACATGGTCAGCCTGGCGCGCCAGTTCGACATGCAGATGCGCGTGTTGCGCGCCGCCCAGGACAACGAGGGCAGCGCCAACAAGGTGCTGTCGGTCAATGGTTAAGGCGATGAACGTCCACCTCCTTGCAACTAGCTCCCCCCTTTTTCAAAGGGGGGCTGGGGGGGATTTCTCCGACGGTTGCGCGATCGCGAACGTTGCCAAATCCCCCTCAATCCCCCTTTTGAAAAGGGGGAGGCACCCCAGCTTGGGCGCGCTTCGCTTTGTCCAACCTACGGCTTGAAGATAAGGAATAGCCATGCTTCGCTCCCTGCAAATCGCCCGTACCGGCCTCGATGCCCAGCAAACCCAGTTGGATGTGGTTTCCAACAACCTGGCCAACGTCTCCACCACCGGCTTCAAGAAGACCCGCGCGGTGTTCGAGGACCTGCTCTACCAGACCATCCGCCAGCCCGGGGCGCAGTCGTCGCAGCAGACTCAGTTGCCCTCCGGCTTCCAGTTGGGTGTGGGTGTGCGGACGGTGGCCACCGAGCGGATTTTTCAGCAAGGCGCCATGCAACAGACCGCCAATCCGCTCGATGTGGCGATCAACGGGCGCGGGTTCTTCCAGATCCAGATGCCCGACGGCAGCCTGGCCTATACCCGCGACGGTTCCTTCCAGACCGATAACCAGGGCAATCTGGTCACCGCCAGCGGCTATGCCTTGTTGCCGAATATGCAGATCCCGGCCAACGCCCTGACGACGACCATCGGCCGTGACGGCATCGTCAGCGTGACCACGCCGGGCAACGCCACACCCACGCAGTTGGGGCAGATTCAGCTCGCCACCTTCATCAACGTGGCCGGCTTGCAAAGCCAGGGCGAAAACCTGTTCCTGGAAACCGCCGCTTCCGGCGCGCCGCTGCCGAACAACCCCGGCACCGACGGCATGGGCACGCTCAATCAGGCCTTCATCGAGTCCTCCAACGTCAATGTGGCGGAGGAACTGGTCAACATGATCGTCGCCCAGCGCGCCTATGAACTGAATTCACGCGCCATCACCACCTCCGACCAGATGTTGCAACGGCTGACGCAGATCTGAGCGGCGTTGTTTCGCCGCCTGAAAAAGGAGCCGACCATGAAAACGCTTTCCATCCTTCTCACGCTCGCAGCCACGCTGCTGGCCGGCTGTACCAGCGTGCCGGAAACCCAGATCAAACAACCTTTGACGGCGCGTCCGCTGCCGATCGAAATGGCGGACAGCAACGGCGCGATATTCCAGGCCGGCGCCTCCCGGCCGAAGCCGACGGTGGGCCTGTTCGAAGACCGCCGCGCGCGCCATGTGGGCGATACCCTCACGGTCAATCTGGTGGAGAAAATCACGGCCACGCGCAAGTCGGAAACCACCGACGAACGTAAAGCCAACGGCAGCATCAACATTCCCAGCCCGCGGATTCTCGGTAATACCCGAGGCATCGGTGAAACCACCTGGAACCCGGCCGCCGCCAACAAGGTCGAGCTCAAGGACAACGAGACCAACGCCAACACCATCACCGGGTCCATCACCGTGACGGTCATCGAGGTGCTAGCCAACGGCAACCTGCTGGTGGCGGGTGAGAAGCAGGTGGCGCTCAACAGCGACACCGATTACATCCGCTTGGCCGGCGTGGTGAACCCGAACCAGATTTCCAGCGGCAATACCATCAACTCCACTCAGTTGGCGGATGTGCAGTTCGAATCCAAGAACACGCAAAGCCTCGACAAGGCCCAGATCGGCAGCATGCTGGCACGCTTCTTCCTTACCCTGTTGCCGTTCTGAATGAACATGCTTGCCAATACAGACTCCCATGTAGGTCAGGTTGCGGCTTCAGCGCTACCTGACGAACAACTACCGCATGTTCGCCGCGCTTCGCTTTGCCCAACCTACGTGGCCGCCGCTTTGAGGAGCGCATCATGAAACGCCTGATTCCTTATCTGATTGCCATTGTCTTGGCGACACCCGCCCAGGCCGAACGGATCAAGGACATCACCAACATCTCCGGTGTTCGCGCCAACCAGTTGGTCGGATACGGCGTGGTGGTGGGTCTCGACAATACCGGTGATAGCTCCCCCATCACCGGCCAGGGCCTGTCCAATCTGATGACCAACCTGGGGCTTACCCCCGGCCAGAACTTCACCAGCAAGAACACCGCCTCGGTCATGGTGACTTCCTCCCTGCCCGCGTTCATCCGTCCCGGCGAGACCATCGACGTGACCGTCTCCGCCCTGGGTGGCTCGAAAAGCCTGCGCGGCGGCACGCTCCTGATGACGCCGCTGAAAGGTGCCGACGGGCAGATTTACGCGATGGCGCAGGGCTCGCTGCTGGTCGGCGGCGCCGGTGCATCGGGGGGCGGCTCCTCCACCGTGGTCAACCATCTCTCGGCCGGACGCATTCCCGGCGGCGGCACGGTCGAGCGCGCCGTGCCGATGCGGGTGGGGCAGGGCGATTTCATCATTCTGGATTTGAAAGAATCCGACTTCACCACCGCCAGCCGCGCCGCAGATGCCATAGAGCGCAATTTCGGCAAGGGCACGGCCATTCCGCTCGATGCGCGCTCGATCCAGGTGAAGGCGCCGGCCGACCCGGGGCAGCGCGTGGCCTTCATATCGCAACTGGAAAACCTCAATCTCAATCCTGGTCTGTCCACCCCCAAGGTCATCATCAACGCGCGCACCGGCTCCATCGTCATGAACCAGTTGGTGAGCGTGGACAAATGCGCCATCGCGCACGGCAATCTGTCGGTCACCATCACGTCCGAGCCGCAGGTTTCGCAACCCAATCCGCTTTCCGGCGGCCATACGGTCGTCACCCAGAAGGCGGATGTGCAGGTGAAAAGCGAGAAGGGCGAGTTGATGACAGTGCCGGCCACCGCCTCGCTCAATGATGTGGTCAAGGCGCTCAACGCCCTCGGCGCCACGCCCCAGGATTTACTCGCCATCCTGCAAGCCATGAAGTCGGCGGGCGCGCTCAAGGCGGATCTGGAGATCATCTGATGCTTGCTGTCGCCGATACACTTGCCGTCGATGTCAGCGGCGCTCAGGCGCTCAAGGCTGGCGCCGCCGCGGGCGACAAGGACGCTCTGCGCAAGGCGGCGCGGCAGTTCGAGTCGCTGATGGTCGGCATGATGTTGAAGAGCATGCGCGCGACAAAATTTTCCGACGAGGACGATCCCCTCACCAGCGGCGAGGGCGTCAAGCTGTACCGCGATCTGCTCGATCAGCAATGGGCCGACAAACTGTCCAAAGGCCGTGGCCTGGGCTTTGCCGACATGATCGTGAAGAGCCTGGAGAAATTCGCCCCTCCTCCCGCGGGGGAGGGGCCGGGGGTGAGGGAACCAGGCGTGGGGCAGCAACAACGGTTGCTCCCTCTCCCCAGCCCTCTCCCGGAGGGAGAGGGAGCCAGGCGCGATCAAGCGCCAGCGCCTGTCGAAGCCCGTTCCCTCTCCCCAACCCCTCCCCCGGAGGGGGAGGGGCTTAAGAAGAAGCGCGCTTTCCTGGAAACCCTGCGCCCGCACGCCGAAGCCGCCGCCGCCAGCACCGGCGTGCCAGCCGATTACATCCTCGCCCACGCGGCGCTGGAATCGGGGTGGGGCAAGCGCGAAATCACGGCGGCGGACGGCAGCCCCTCGCACAACCTGTTCGGCATCAAGGCTGGCGGCAACTGGCGGGGCGCTGCGGTGGAAACGCAGACAACCGAATATCGCCAGGGAATGCCGCTGAAGATGACGCAACAGTTCCGCGCCTACGCCGATTACGGTGCCGCTTTCAGCGATTACGCCGGCCTGCTCAAGGCCCGCTATGGCGCCGCGCTGGAAAGCAACGACGCGGGCGGCTTCGCCGAGGGCCTGGCGGCAGGCGGTTATGCCAGCGACCCGGCTTATGCCGGAAAACTGAAATCCGTCATCGCCAGCGTGGCGATGGCGGGGGGGTGAAAGCCATGAGCGCGGATACATCGTCACGGTGGATGGAATGCAGGCGTACTTCACCCCGCCTTGCAAAGGCCCTTACCACGTTGGCGGTTGCGCTGAGTGAAGGTGCCAGCGGGCGTGGCTTCCCCATTTTTCAAAGGGGGGAGGAGCCCGCCGCATGGTTCCTTGGTAAAGATTCTTCGGCAGAAAGCCGATAGTGAACGCAACAGGAGGTTGCAATGGCAGCGGGAATTCTTGGAATCGGGGTGACGGGCTTGAATGCCGCGCAGGCGGGCATACGCACCACCGAGCACAACATCAGCAACGTCAATACCGCCGGCTTTCGTCGCCAGGAGGTGGATTTTTCCGCCCTGCGGCCCAGCTATGCCGGCAAGGACAGTTGGATCGGCAACGGCGTCACGATGGATTCGGTGCGCCAGCAATACAGCCAGTTTCTCGATAACGAGGTGCTGCTCGACCAGTCACGCCTGTCGCGCTACGACACCTACTCCGGCTATGCGAGCCAGGTCGATGGCCTGCTGGGCAAGACCGACAGCAGCCTGATGGGGCCGCTCAACACCTTCTTCGATGCCGCGAACGAAGTGGCCAACGATCCCTCTTCCGGCAGCGCGCGCCAGGTGCTGCTGTCGGCCGGCAACAGCCTGGCCGGCCGGATCAACCTGCAGGAACAGTCGCTGCGCCAGTTGCGCGACGATTCCAATCTCGCGGTGACCAATCTGGCGACGCAGATCAACAGCTATGCCGGCAAGATCGCCACGGCCAATGACAGCATCACCCGCATCGAGTCCGGCAGCGGCCAGCCGGCCAACGATCTGCGCGATCAGCGCGACCAACTGGTCGGCGAACTGAACAAGCTGGTGAATACCACGACCATCCGCGACAGCAACGGCGGCTACAACGTCTTCATTGGCGGCGGCCAGGCGCTGGTGCTGGGGAATCGCGCCTACTCGCTGACCGCCATCACCGACCCCAACAACAGCGACCTGAAAATCCCCGCGCTGGATTTCGGCGGCTCCACGCAAGCGCTGGATACCAGCCTGATCACCGGCGGCGAATTGGGGGGCGTGCTGGCGCAACGCGCGGAAGTGCTGACGCCGGCCATGGATGGGCTCAACCGCATCGCCGCGGCGATCGGCGCGGAAGTGAACCGGGTGAATCGGGGGGGGCTACAACTGGATGCGACGTCGCCGGGAGGGGATTTCTTCAGCAGCGTGGTTGACCAGACCGGAACCGCCATCACCAACAACACATGGATCAATGTCGGTTTCACCGGAAACAGCCTGGCCAACGAGAACTACTCGGTGGTCTACAACGCGGGTACTACGGATTACACCGTTACTCGCCTGTCCGATGGCGCCAGCGGCAACTTCGCCGCCAACGCCGAGGTGACATTGGGTGGTGTCGCGCAAGGCTTCAAGATCGACGCCACTGTGGCACCGAGCAACGCGGATTCCTGGCAACTCAACTTCAAGAACTACGCACGCGGCATGTCGCTGCAACTGAGCAACGGCGACCAGATCGCCGCCGCCGGCAGCAGCGCGCCGACCGGCCCCGGCGATAACCGCAACGCACTGGCGCTGGCCGCTCTGCGCGTGGGTTCGACGGCGCTCAACAACGGCACCTTCGCCACTGCCTATAACAGCCTGGTCGGCAGCACCGCCGCCTACGCTTCCGAGGCGGATCTCAGCCGTTCCGCTTATGAGACCCTCACGAAACAGGCCAAGGAGGCACAACAGGCGGTTTCCGGTGTCAATCTCGATGAGGAGGCCGTCAACCTCATTCGCTACCAGCAGGCCTATCAGGCGGCGGCGCGCGCGATCAGCGTGGCCAACACGCTGTTCGACTCGGTCCTCGCCATCGGCCGATAAAGGGGTGAACCATGCGCATCAGCTCTTTGACCTATTTCACCAGCAGCCTGGGCAGCATGCAGAGCAACCAGGCATCCATCGCCCGTCTGAGCGAACAGATCGCCAGCAACACCCGCATCCTGTCCCCCAAGGATGATCCACTCGCGACCGGCAAGGTGATCGACTTGTCCAACCGCGTCGCCTTGCGTGACCAGCATCTGGCCAACCAGCAGAAGGCGGAACTGGATCTCGGTTATGAAAGTACCGTGCTCAACGGCATGCGCGGCGTGCTGCAAAAAGTCACCGAAAGCATCGTGGGGATGGGGCCGAACCAGACCCAGGACTTGCGCGATCAATATGCCGCGACGATCAATGGCGCCTACCTCCAGCTCAAGGATCTGGCCAATACACAAGACCCGGAAGGGCGTTACATCTTCTCGGGATTCAATACCGGCAGCGTGCCCTATGGTCATACCCAGGCATATGGCACGGCGACCACGACCAGCCCGGCGGCGACCTACAGCGGCACTCCCTACACTTCCCTCACCAGTCCGGATGGCGTGCGTTCCATCGAAGTGGCCTCGGGCCGCAACATCCAGGTCAGCGACAATTTGGATGTCATGTTCCAGAGCAACCAGGGCAACGACATCCTGCAAACCCTGGACCAACTGGCGGTCGATCTCAAGGGAACCACCACCCAGGCGCAACTGGATACCGCGCTGACCAAGATCAACACGGCCCTGACCGCGCTGGGAAAAATGGAAAGCCGCATCGGCGCCGCCCAGGTGACGTTGAAAGAGGTCGGCACGGTGACGCGCAGCCTGCGTCTGGCGGAACAGAACTCGCTGAACGATCTGCTCCAGCTCGATCAGGCCGCCGCCATCGTCGAAATGCAATCGCGCCAGACCACCCTGCAAGCCGCGCAACAGGCTTACGCCCAGACCAGCAAACTGTCGCTGTTCAGCTACCTGTAATGGCGGTCGATTCCGACGCGCTCCTGCGCGCCAAGCTCAACGCCGAGACCGGGCGCATCGCCTGGGCCGAGTTGCAGCGCCATTTCGCGCGCGGTTCGGTCATCAGCGTCGCGCCCGGCATGGATCTGGTGGAAGTCGCCCTGAGCATCGCCCGCGACGATAAACCCAGCATCGAAGCCTGGCTCGCGGCCAGACGAATCAAGCGTGCAGACAGCGAAGACGCCCTCGACTGGCACGAGCGTGGCGCCCAGTTCTGGGCCGTCGTCACCGCGCCCTGGGTGCTGGTGCAGGAAATGTAGCGCCGGCGCCTCGCCGGCAGCTTTAAAGACGCAGGCGAGACGCCTGCGCTACAAGTCAAAACCGGTTGGTGAACCGATAGTCTTTGGGCAGCCCCAGCGTATCCGCCCAGATGTTTCTGGCCCAGCCGCGCATGTATTCGAGTTCCTTCGCGCTTTCCTCGCGGGAGACGCCGCCGCCCGGCTGCACATCCATGCCTTTGTCCGCCGGGTTGTAACGGAACACGGTTGCCACGTGGAAAGCGGTGTGATCGGTGCTGGCGGAATAGCAGGTGCTGGTGAGCACGGGCGCCGGATCGGGCTGGCGGTCGTTGAAGATTTCCGCCAGCGCCCAGGCGCACAGCTTGCCGCTATTGTTGGCCAGCGCCGCCGCCTTCGACAGGTTGGACAGAATGGAATCGCCCAGGATGTGCACGTTGGGCACCTCGGTGGACTCGAATGAGCGGTAATCCACCGGGCACCAATTACCGTTGTCGCCGGTGCGCGCGCCGATCAGGGCGGTAATGGCGGCGGCGCGCATCGGCGGTACCAGATTGATTACGTCGCCCCTCACGTCGTCGAATTCGCTGGTCACCTTCATCGCCGCCGCATCGACCGCCACTGTCACATTGCCCGGGCGATAGTCGATCAGGCTGTTTGTGGTGCCGTAGCCGTAGTGCTTTTTCCAGGCGGTCAGGAACAGTTCCTTTTTGGCAATGATCTCCTGGTTGCCGTCCAGCACGATGATCTTGCCGCGCGGTTTGGCCTTCTTCAGGTAGTTGGCCACCAGACTGATGCGTTCATAGGGCGCGGGCGGACAACGATAGGGCGCCATCGGAATCGCCATGGTGAACACGCCGCCATCCGGCATCGCCTCCAGTTGCCGGCGCAGCACACCGGTCTCATCCGGGCTCGCCTTCCAGGCGTGCTTGATCACCTTGCGCGCCGCCGCGTCATAGCCCTTTATCTGGTCGAACCTCAATTCGATCCCCGCCGCCAGGATCACACGGTCATAAACAAATTGCTGGCCGCTCGCCGTGGTGACGCTGCGTTTGATAGGGTCGATGGCGACCACGGTATCGGCCACGAAATGGTCCACCACCGCTTTGATGCTGTCGTAGGGAAAGGTGATGTCTTCCATATTGTTCAACCCGGCGATGACCGTATTGGACATCGGGCAGGATATGAAACGTGGGTTCGGTTCGATCAGGGTGATTTCGACCCGAGGTTCCCAGAGCTTCAGATAGCGCGCGCAGGCAGCGCCGCCATAACCCGCTCCGACGATGACCACGCGCGGCCTTGCCTTGCCTGCGCTTGCGCGGCCACTCAGGGTGAGGACTCCGGCACTGGCGGCGTAGCGCAGAAATTCGCGGCGGGGGATGAACATGGCGGTGCTCCTTGGTCAGGCCGGTAATGCGCCGCATGTTACCCACCCTGGCGTGGGCCTGGCTTGATACATCCGTCTCTATCGTGGTGCTGAAGGCCGCTCCAAACAAATAAAAAGATCGATATCCACCTTTAAAGACCACCTTGTCTGCCGTTCTGGCCATGGGCGCGCGGCCAGCAGGACAGGCACAAGCGGGGCATTTTCGATGCCTTGACCCCAAAAAAATTTTATTTGCAAAGAAATAACACTGATTAGGGTGGCTCCGACCCCGGTGCTATCCTCGCCGCCCATTCGGTAGCCCAGCCTCCCCATCCTTACATCTATTTAGGAGCGTTCATGTCCCGTCTCGTCAAACCCCACGGTGGTGGTGAACTCAAGCCCTTGCTGCTCGAAGGCGCCGCCCGCGAAGCCGAATTGGCCCGTGCCCAGACTTTGCCCAAGGTGAAGATGTCTTCCCGCGAAACCGGCGACCTGATCATGATGGGCATCGGCGGCTTCACCCCGCTGGAAGGCTTCATGACCCATGGCGACTGGCAGGGCGTGTGTGACGGTTACAAGATGGCCAACGGTCTGTTCTGGCCCATCCCCGTGACCCTGTCCACCGACACCAAGACCGCTGAAACGCTGAGCCTGGGTCAGGACGTCGCTCTGGTGAACTGCGACAGTGACGAGATCATGGGCACCATGAAGGTCACCGAGATCTACGGCATCGACAAGGGCCACGAGTGCATGATGGTCTACAAGACCACCGACATCGCCCACCCCGGCGTCAAGATGGTGATGGACCAGGGCGCGGTGAACCTGGCGGGCCCGGTCAAGGTACTGTCCACCGGCGGTTTCAAGGAAGAATACGGCGATCAGTTCATGACCCCCGCCGAGACCCGCGCGGCCTTCGAGAAGGCCGGTTGGGCCAAGGTTGCCGCGTTCCAGACCCGCAACCCCATGCACCGCTCCCACGAGTACCTGGCCAAGATCGCCATCGAGACCATGGACGGCGTGCTGATCCACTCTCTGCTGGGCGCCCTGAAGCCGGGCGACATCCCCGCAGAGGTGCGTTCCGAGGCCATCAGCACCCTGGTGGAGAACTACTTCGCCCCGAACACCGTGATCCAGGCCGGCTACCCCCTGGACATGCGTTATGCCGGTCCGCGCGAAGCCTTGCTGCACGCCCTGTTCCGCCAGAACTATGGCTGCTCGCACCTGATCGTCGGCCGCGACCACGCCGGCGTGGGCGACTACTACGGTCCCTTCGACGCCCAGAAGATCTTCGACGAGATCCCTGCCGGCTCGCTGGAAACCACCAACATGAACATCGACTGGACCTTCTGGTGCAACAAGTGCGGCGGCATGGCCTCGCAGCGCACCTGCCCGCACACCAAGGATGACCGCATCCTGCTGTCCGGCACCAAGGTTCGCGCCATGCTCTCCGAGGGCAAGGATCTGCCGGTCGAGTTCAGCCGCCCCGAAGTCGCCAAGGTGCTGCAGAAGTACTACGCCAGCCTGAGCGCCGAACAGAACGTCAAGATTGAACTCAAGGGCCACTCGGCCGCCTGAGCAACAGGCCGGGCGTGTCCGGCCGGCAAGTATTTGGAACCCGGGCCCGCCGGAAGCGGATTCGCGATACGCCCCCGGCCAAGGTTGGGCTCGGTTTTTTCTGAATGGGCCGCGTGAAGAACGCGGATTGTTAGCTAACAAGGAGTGAATGAATGCCTACCTTCGTCCGTACCGATAAGTGCGACGGCTGCAAGGGTCAAGACAAGACCGCCTGCATGTACATCTGCCCGCACGACCTGATGAAACTGGACCGTGATGGTTCCGAAACCGGCCACGCCATGCGCGCCTTCAACCAGGAGCCCGAGCAGTGCTGGGAGTGCTATTCCTGCGTGAAGATCTGCCCGCAGCAAGCCATCGAGTGCCGCCACTATGCCGACGTCGTGCCTCTGGGCGGCTCCGTGCAGCCCCTGCGTGGTTCCGACTCCATCATGTGGACCATCAAATTCCGTAACGGCGTGCTGAAGCGCTTCAAGTTCCCGATCCGCACCACGCCTGAGGGCTCCATCGACTGCTACGGCGGCAAGCCCGCGCCCACGCTGGCCGATATCGAAGTCACCGGTTCGTTCACCCGCGATGTAACCGGTGGCTTCCGCCCTGGTAACCCCGCCGAACTGATCCGCAAGTAATCCGGTTAAACAAGAGGTAATAGAAATGGCTGAATTTGGAAATCCCGATGTCATCCAGGAAGAAGTCGACATCCTGATGATCGGCGGCGGCATGGCCTGTTGTGGCGCCGCTTACGAAGTCATGCGCTGGGCTGACGCCGCGAAAGCAGAAAAAGGCGTTGACCTGAAGATCAAGCTGGTCGACAAGGCCGCCATGGACCGCTCCGGCGCCGTGGCTCAAGGTCTGTCCGCCATCAACACCTACATCGGCACCGAGCAGGACCCCGCCGATTACACCCGTATGGTCGCCAACGACCTGATGGGCATCACCCGTGATGACCTGGCCTATGACGTCGGCCGCCACGTGGACGACTCCGTGCACCTGTTTGAAGAGTGGGGCCTCCCCATCTGGAAACTTGATGCCAACGGTGAGCGTCATGACGGCGCCGCCGCCATCGGCGAAGGCCTGCCCTCCCTGAAGGACGGCGGCAAGCCCGTGCGTTCCGGCAAGTGGCAGATCATGATCAACGGCGAATCCTACAAGTGGATCGTTGCTGAAGCCGCCAAGAAAGCCCTGGGCATGGACCGCATCGAAGAGCGTATCTTCATCGTCAAGCTCATCAACGATGCCAACGACAGCAACCGTATCGCCGGTGCCGTCGGCTTCTCCACCCGTAACCACACCCTGCACATCTACAAGGCCAAGGCTATCCTGCTGGCCGCCGGTGGTTGCGTGAACATCTTCCGTCCCCGTTCCGTTGGTGAAGGCACCGGTCGTGCCTGGTACCCGGTGTGGAACGCTGGTTCCACCTACGCCATGGCCGCTGAAGCCGGCGCTGAGCTGACCATGATGGAAAACCGTTTCGTGCCCTGCCGCTTCAAAGACGGTTACGGCCCGGTCGGCGCCTGGTTCCTGCTGTTCAAGGCCCGCGCCACCAACGGTTATGGCGAAGACTACCTGACCAAGAACAAGGCCATGCTGGACCAGTACCCCCCGTACGGCCAGGCCGCCGTGCCCGCTTCCTGCCTGCGTAACCACGTCATGCTGAAGGAAATGAAGGAAGGCCGCGGCCCGATCTGGATGGACACCGTGACCGCCCTCGGCAAGCTGCGTGACACCCTGTCCCCGCGCGAAGTGAAGCACCTCGAAGCCGAAGCCTGGGAAGACTTCCTGGACATGTGCGTCGGCCAGTGCGGCATCTGGGTTGGTGAGAACGTCGAGCCGGAGAAGAAGAACTCCGAACTGATGCCCACCGAGCCCTACCTGCTGGGTTCCCACTCCGGTTGCTGCGGCATCTGGGTCTCCGGCCCGACCGACGTCGGCGCCCCGACCGAAGAACTGCACGCCGACAAGGACAAGATTCCCGCGCACCTGCCTTCCGGCTGGAGCTGGGGCTATCGCGGCATGACCACCGTCAAGGGTCTGTTCACCGCCGGTGACGGCGTTGGCGCCGCCGGCCACAAGTTCTCTTCCGGTTCGCACACCGAAGGTCGCCTGGCCGCCAAGGCCATGGTCAAGTACTGCATCGACAACAAGGACGTGAAAGTCGAGCTGGACACCTCCGTCGAGCAGCTGGTCGAAGACATCTATCGTCCCGTGCGTACCTACCTTGAGTTCAAGGACTACACCACCGCGATCGACGTCAACCCCAACTACATCACCCCCAAGATGCTGCAGTTCCGTCTGCAGAAGATCATGGACGAGTACGTTGCCGGCGTGGCCACCTACTACAACACCAACGACAAGATGTTGGAAGTTGCGGAAGACAAGCTGAACATGCTGAAGGAAGACGCCATGAAGATGCGTGCGAAAGACCTGCACGAACTCCTGCGCGCCTGGGAAAACTACCACCGGATCTTGACGGCGGAAGCCCACATGAAGCACATCCAGTTCCGTGAAGAAAGCCGTTACCCCGGCTTCTACTACCGCACCGACAAGAACTTCGTCGATGAGGAAAACTGGAAGTGTTTCGGCAACTCCATCTACGACAAGACCACGCAGAAGTGGACCAACTTCAAGCGTGC
>CAZIUC010000027.1:0-48318 GCA_964542455.1 uncultured Thiobacillus sp.
TCGACTCTACCTTTGGAATCGTCGGCTGCAAAGCGACCGCGGCGGTCCATTTTTCACCGGCTTTTTGCCCCATGGCCGGGTTATGCGGCTGCAAATCCGGCAAAAACTGGCTTCGCCGGAGTCGCTTTTCGCTATCGACGGCCAAAGTCCGACAGTCTGCTAGTCGTTTGGCCAACATATCGTCGGAAATTGTGGGTATCGCAAGAAGGATGTCCAGCTTCATGGCCACCTTCCGGCTCCACGTCGCCGCGCCCCAGGTCACCCCCACCGCCACCGCCATCAGCGCAAAGGCGACCCCCACCTGGCTCAGCCATTCCGGCGCGAGCAGCAGTAACAGACCCAACTCCAGCATCATCATTCCGGATAGCAACTTGAGCAGGCGGCCCTCCCGCTCGGTCAGTTTGCGCGCGCCCATCGCGCGGACGAAGGCGAAGACGATCAGCGCCAGCGGAACGACGTAGATCAGGGAGAAATGGGGAAAGACCACGGTATTGGCCTGATATTTCTCCTCTACTCGTGATCAGCGATCGCGCCTTCCGCTGCACGCATCGCATCGGCCAAGCCCAGAACACGCGTGTCCGGCGCCATCTGGTAGGTGTCCATGCCGGAATACACCACACGCCCGAAGGCGATGTTCAGATCGGTCAAGGCCAAGTGGTAGCCCTTGGTCAGCGTCGGGCTTACGCTGAGTTTCGCCTCGAAAGCCAGCTTGTGTGCCGGCGTTTCCAGGATGAGGTCCAGTTCAGCGCCGGCAACGGTGCGGTAAAAGCTGGGGCTGGCGTCCTCCGCCGCATGGCTGATGAGGTGCTCGACCACCATGCCTTCCCACGCGGCACCCACAATGGGGTGCGCATACAACGCATCTAGGGTTGCAATCCCAAGCAGAGCATGCAACAGCCCGCTATCGCGTAGGTAGACTTTCGGGGATTTGATCAGGCGCTTGCCAAGGTTGGCGTGGTAAGGCGGGAGCACCCGTACCATGAAGGTGTCCGTCAGAATATCAAGGTAGCGCCGCATGGTCGGCGGGGTGAGTCCCAGGCTGGCGGCAATCTGGCTGGCGTTCCAGATCTGGCTGTGCAGGTGAGCAAGCATGAGCCAGAAGCGACGCAGTTGACTGGCGGGAATGCTGATACCCAACTGTGGCAAATCCTGTTCCAGAAAAGTCCGGATGAATGCGTTGCGCCAGCGCAGGCTGGCCTTGTCGCTGGTGGCCAGAAAACTCTCCGGGAAGCCGCCGCGCAGCAAGAGCTTTTGCTGGTTCTCCGGTGTCGCGCCGACCTCATCCAGGGTGAAGGGGGCAAGCTCCAGGTACTCGATACGCCCGGCCAACGACTCCGCCGATTGCCGCCGCAGCGACGGGGATGCCGAACCAAGCAGGAGAAAGCGACCGGGCCGCCGCTGCTGATCGATCAGCACGCGCAGCACCGGGAACAGCGCTGGCATACGCTGAATTTCATCGATGACGACTAGACGGTCGGCAACGCTGCCAAGATAGGTCTCGGCATCATGCAGGCGCGCCAAGTCAGCAGGCCGCTCAAGATCCAAAAACACCGCCTCGTTCCGCGCGATCTCGCGCGCCAGCGTGGTCTTGCCCACCTGCCTTGGGCCAAGCAGGGCAACGGCGGGGAATTGGGCGAGGGATTCGCGAAGCCTGGGGGTAATATGGCGCTCTATCATCCTTGTTATCTGAAACTGTATGTTTCAATAAACTAGCATATTGATGGGTAATCCGGGCCGGATAATGGCGGGCAGCAAGGTGGTTCTATAAAAGGCAATGGAATTCGGGAGCTCCACCACTTCAAGCCATACCCCGGGTCCACCGCGCCGCGCCCCAGGTCACCCCCACCGCCACCGCCATCAGCGCAAAGGCGACCCCCACCTGGCTCAGCCATTCCGGCGCGAGCAGCAGCAACAGACCCAACTCCAGCATCATCATTCCCGGCAGGCGTTCGGCGGCGAGGATGGCGCGAGCGCGGCGGAAGGCGGGGCTGTGAGGGAATTGAGTAACCAGGGGGCATGCCTGTTTAATCCATGTTGTCCGTTAGCCGAGGCCATAGCGGTGGGCCCACATGTAGCGCCGGCGTCTCGCCGGCTTCGTTCTTCTGATCAGGCCTACGAAGCCGGCGAGACGCCGGCGCTACATGGCTACCTCGGCAAATGAGAGGGCCGCCCTGTAGGGTGCGCCGCGCGCACCGCTACATGGACGCCGCGACTCAGCAGCAGCCACCGCAACAACCGCCGCCGCCCGCCGCCGGAGCCAGCCAGCCGGCGACCTTGTCGCGATCCGGCACGCCGCCGGCATGGACGACCTTGCCGTCGACGACCACGCCGGGGGTGGTCATGACGCCGTAGCCGAGGATGGCGGCCATGTCGGTGACCTTTTCCAGCTTGATCTTGATGCCTTTGGCGTCGGCGATGTCGGCGATGAGTTTGGCGGTGGTTTCGCAGTTGGCACAGCCGGTGCCGAGAACTTTCACATTTTTCATGAGGAATTACCGAGGGTTGCAAGGAGTGGGAAGTGTAGCGCCGGTGTTCTTGCCGGCGCCTTGACATCGGTCGGCCGGAATCCGGGTCAACAACAGGATTGCCCCGACTTGGTCGGCGTGCAGCATGAACCAGCGGATTCCACCACGGCGATGTTGGCGAAGGGGTCGACCGGGATACGCGGTTTGGCCGGCTGGAAGCCTTCGGCATAGGCCGCATCGAATTTGGCGTCCAGAGCCTGTGACGCTTCGTCGCGGATGTGGCGGGCGATTTCGATCACGCTGTCGATCTGTTCCTTCGCCACGCCGTATTCCTTGAGCCTGTCCACTTGGCACAAGCCCTGTTTGGGATGGTTGGAGGCGATGTTCGCCGCGAGCGACACCAGGGCGACGATGGAAGGATGCAGATCAGCCATTTCGATTACCTCAGAGAACAGCGTTGAAAACGAAGCCCACCAGCATGATGCCGGCGGCGACCACGCCGGCGAACACGGCGATCAGGGTGGGTTTGAGCACTTTGCGCAGGATGACCATCTCCGGCGCGGAGAGGGCGATGACGCTCATCATGAAGGCCAGCGCCGTGCCCAGGGCGGCGCCCTTGCCGAGCAGGGCCTGGATCACCGGCAGGATGCCGGCGGCGTTGCTGTACATGGGTACGCCCAGCAGCACGGCGGCGGGCACCGCCCACCATTGCTCCTTGCCCATGATGCCGGCCATCAGATCTTGTGGCACATAGCCGTGGATGCCGGCGCCGACGGCGATGCCGGCGATCAGCCAGGGCCAGACGCGGCCGACGATTTCCTTCACATGCGCCACGCCGTGGCCCAGATGCTCGCGCCAGCCGGGTTTGCCATTCCCCAGGTCGGGCGTGGCGCCCATCTGGATTTTGCGCACCCAGTCTTCCAAGTGGTGTTCCATGCCCAGGCGGCCGATAACCAGGCCGGCGACGATGGCCACCGCCAGTCCCAGCCCGAGATAGAGCGCCGCCACTTTCCAGCCGAACAGGCCGAACAACAGGGCCAGCGCGACCTCGTTGACCATGGGCGCGGAAATCAGGAAAGAGAAGGTCACTCCCAGTGGCACGCCGGCGGAAAGGAAACCGATGAACAGCGGCACCGCCGAACAGGAGCAGAACGGGGTGACGATGCCCAGCCCGGCCGCCATCACGTTGCCCAGGCCCAATGGCTTGCCGGCCAGCCAGGCGCGGGTGCGTTCCGGCGAGATGTAGCTGTGCACCACGCCCATGAGGAACACCACCGAGACCAGCAGCAACAATACCTTGGGCACGTCGTAGAGGAAGAACCACACCGTCTCGCCCAGATGGGTGCCGGGAGTGAGGCCCATGAGGTCGAAGGTCAGCCAGGCAGAGAGCGCGTCGAGCATGGCTTACTCCCCCCTTTCCCAAGGCTGTTTTAGCGTTGGCTGCGGATAGGCGCGAAAGCCGATGGGAAGGTGGCCTCCCCCTTTCTTAAAGGGGGAATGAGGGGGATTTCTCCACGGGTCGTGCTTGTGCAAGTGTCCGAAAATCCCTGATAAAGACCCTACCCTTCGGTACCCCAGCCCCCCTTTGGGAAAGGGGGGAGTCAAAGGCCCATGCGGATGGGTGCCGGGGGTGAGGCCCATGAGGTCAAAGGTGAGCCAGGCGGAGAGGGCGTCGAGCATGGCTTACTCCCCCCTTTCCCAAGGCTGTTTTAGCGTTGGCTGCGGATAGGCGCGAAAGCCGATGGGAAGGTGGCCTCCCCCTTTCTTAAAGGGGGAATGAGGGGGATTTCTCCACGGGTCGTGCTTGTGCAAGCGTCCGAAAATCCCCCCCAGCCCCCCTTTGGGAAAGGGGGGAGCCAAACGTTCGCGCGCGTTGATCTGCTTCATCACTGCGCCTCGAACTCGACGAAGGCCCGGTTCATGTTGCCCCGGTGCAGGCCATCGTAGTTTTCCAGGTGTTTGAACGCGGGCAGATCGGCGTAGCGGTCGAGCACTTCGCTCATGGATTCCATTTCCTTCGCGGCCGCGCCCACCTTGTTCACCAGGAAGTCGTAGTAGTCGCCGGTTTCGCGCTTGGCCAAGGCGAGGTCGCAGACGCGGCCGTGGCCGGGGACGATGTGCGCCGGGTTGATCGCTTCCAGTGCACGGAATGCCTTCTGGCTGTTCTTCACATTGGACCAGGGCAGCACGCCGAGCAGGCGGTCGATGAACACCAGGTCGCCGCTGAACAGCACACCGTGTTTCGGCAGCCAGACCCAGGCGTCGCCGGGGAAGTGGGCGTTGGTGTAGGTCAGTTCCAGGGTTTCGCCGCCCAGTTCCAGGGTGGCTGAGTCGCCCGGCAAGGTCTTGCCGGCGGGCAGCGGCTTCGTTCCATTCAGGCGTTCACCCAGGAAGCGGTTGAGGCCCGCCATATGCTGTTCCGCGTATTGCGCCTGGGTGGCGGCGGTGCGGGCGAGGGCGATGACTTTCGCCCCTTTGGCCGCGAAATAGTCGTTGCCCAGCCAGCGGTGGTCCTGGCTGCCGCTGTTGATCACCCAGCGCACCGGCTGTTCGGTGACGGCATGGATGGCGGCGGCGATTTTCTCCGCGCCGAGGCGGCTGGCGCCGGAGTCGATCAGGATCACGCCCGCCTGGGTGACGATGAAGCCGAAGTTGGCGTTGAGGCCGTCGTTCTCCGCGTCGCGCTGGCCGAGCGGGCCGATCAGGGCGTAGACGTTGTCGACGACTTTTTCCGCCTTGGGTTGGTAGTCCGCCAAGGCGGAGAGACTGGCAAAGACGAAGAAAACAACAAAAACAAGACGTTGCAACATGAGGATTCCTTAGCGAGACGGCAAGCCGGCTTCATACCAGCCCTTGCTCTGATTGACGACTTTTACCACCAGCAGCATCACCGGCACCTCGATCAGCACGCCCACCACGGTGGCCAGCGCCGCGCCGGATTCGAATCCGAACAGTGAAATCGCCGCGGCCACCGCCAGTTCAAAGAAGTTGGAGGCGCCGATCAGGGCCGAGGGGCAAGCCACGCTGTGTTTTTCCCCCACCTTGCGGTTGAGCCAGTAGGCCAGGGATGAGTTGAACAACACCTGGATCAGGATAGGCACCGCCAGCAGGGCGATGATCACCGGCGCCTTGATAATGGCCTCGCCCTGGAAGGCGAACAGCAGCACCAGCGTGGCCAGCAGAGCGAGGATGGAAGCGTGGCCGAGCGTGGCCAGGGTCGCGTCGAACTTCGCCTGGCCCTGTTTCAGCAGGATGCCGCGCCAGGCTTGCGCCAGGATCACCGGGATGACGATGTACAGCAGCACCGAGATGAACAGGGTGTCCCACGGCACGACGATGGCCGACAGCCCCAGGAGCAGGCCGACGATGGGGGCGAAGGCGAAGATCATGATGGTGTCGTTGAGCGCCACTTGCGACAGGGTGAAATAGGGGTCGCCGCCGGTCAGTCGGCTCCACACGAATACCATCGCCGTACACGGCGCGGCGGCCAGCAAAATCAGGCCGGCGACGTAACTGTCGAGTTGTTCCGCCGGCAGCCAGGGCGCGAACAGATGGCGGATGAACAGCCAGGCCAGCAACGCCATCGAGAACGGTTTCACCGCCCAGTTGATGAACAGGGTGACGCCGATGCCGCGCCAGTGCGACTTCACCTGATGCAGGGCGGAGAAGTCGATCTTCATCAACATCGGGATGATCATCACCCAGATCAGCAGGCCGACCGGGAGATTCACCTGGGCGACTTCCATATGTCCCAGCGCCTGGAACGGCGCCGGGAAAAGCTGGCCCGCGAGAATGCCGACGACGATGCACAGCGCCACCCAGAGGGTGAGCCAGCGCTCGAAAACACTCATGGGCGCCGAGTTTGCCAAACCCGCTGCGCGCTTGGCCGTGGTTTCACATTGCGCGGACATGGCTCAGAGGCCCAGATGCTCGCGTACCGCCGGAATCAGGCGGGCGCGGATGTCTTCGCGCACCTGGATGAAGCTTTCCAGCGGCTCGCCGTGCGGGTCGTGGAAGGGCAGGTGGATGGATTTCACTGGGCGGGGAAAGATCGGGCAGGTTTCCTTGGCGTTGTCGCAGACCGTCACGACCAGGTCGATGGACTCGTTCATCACCGCGTCCACGTCTTTCGGGTAGAGGCCATCGGTGGGCAGGCCGGCATCCTTGAGCGCGGCGATGGCGCCATCGGCGACCTTGGGCTGGGGTTTGGTGCCGGCGGACAGGGCGCGCACTTTCCCGGCCAGGTCGTGGTTGAGCAGGACTTCGGCCATCTGCGAACGGCAGGAGTTGCCGGTGCAAAGAACGAGAACGGTAGCGGTCATGGGGTCTGCCTTTTCGGTGGAAGTTGGTTGGAGCAATCTGGCGCGCAGGTTTGTGATTCGCTGGTCGGCGGTGGCGGCATGCCGTCCTTCATGTGCAGCAACACGCGATACGCCCAGGCGGGAAGATCGGGATGAATGCGGTAATGCATCCACACCCCCTCACGTCGCGCCAGCACCAGGCCGGCTTCGCGTAGCACCGCGAGATGGCGCGAGACCTTGGGCTGCGAGGCGTCCAGCGCGCCGTGCATCTCGCATACACAACGCTCGTTGGTGTCGAGCAGCATGGCCAGAATGCGGCGCCGGATGGGGTCGCCGAGCGCGTCGAAGAATATTTGCTGTTCCATATTTATGTCTTGTTTCGTAAGCGGCATATTAGGCGACGTCGCGGACTATACATCCGTTACGGCATATATGTGAAGCTTGTTATAAGGGTGATGGACAGTCCCAACCATTGGGGAATGGGCTGCTCGCGTGGGCCATTGATATGCGCGAAAGCGGATGGGAACTTGGCTTCCCCCTTTTTCAAAGGGGGAGTGAGGGGGATTTAGCGACGTTTGCCTGAGCAGCCGCCTCAGAAATCCCCCCTAACCCCCCTTTGATAAAGGGGGGGATCAATGCCCCAACTTCCTCGCCGGCTAACGCGAACTGAACCTTGCGAAAGGAAAGTGTCCCCCTACGGCGCGAACCGTGCGCGCAACACCGCGAGGGTGCCGGGATGGCTGAGCGGGTCGGCCAGCGCGCTACGGCTGGCGTGGGCGAGGGCGCGATCCAGGGCTTCCGCCGGCGCGCCGCCGGGCAGGCTCAGGCTGGCGCGGATCAGGGTGGCGCTGGGCGAGGGCGTGGCTTCGTCGGGCAGGGCGGCGTGGCTGGCCGCCGTGGCGAGCAGCGGGTGGCTTTCGCGGCGCCAGCCTTCCACCGTAAAGAAGCGCTCCCATGCCTGGCGTGCTAGCGTGATCGCCAGCGCGCGGCTGCCCGCGTCGTCGAAGGCATCGGCATAATCGAGCAGGCCTTGCGCGAGATAGGCGTAATCGTCCAGTTCGGCATCGGCGAACACGTCTTGCCCCACCCGGCTTTTCAGCAACTGGCCGTCGCGCAGTAGTGCTGTTTCGATGAAGCCGCGCAGCCGCCGCGCGGCCTGTTCGAATCGGGGTTCGCCGTGCCCGGCCAAGCTGAATGCCGAGAGAGCCAGGCCATTCAGGCCGGCGTTGAGCTTGCCGTCGCGCGGCAGGTTGCGCATCCGACCGGCGTTTTTCAGACGCGCATAGGCGGCGGCGAGGGCGGTTCTTTCGCTGCTTGTGGGTGGTGCTTTTTCCATCGGCAAATCGCCCAGATCGAAGCGGCTGTTCGCCCCCAAGCCCCACACCCGCCGCAGCAGACGGACTTGTTCGGGCGTGAGGCGCTTGCGCAGTTCTTCCGCGCGCCAGAGATAGGCGCCACCCTCGCGGCCCTGGCTGTCGAGGGCGGAGGCGCTGGTGCGAAAGCCGCCTTCGCGGGTGCCCAGCACGTCGAGCAGGAAATCCAGAGTGTCATGAGCGAGGTCGCGATAGTCCGGTCGCTTCAGAACCTCCGCCGCGCGCGCGTAAAGCTGCGCCAGTTGCGCGTTGTCGTAGAGCATTTTCTCGAAATGCGGCGTCGCCCAGTCCGGGTCCGTGGTGTAGCGGAAGAAGCCGCCATTGACCGGGTCATGCAGGCCGAGGCGGGCCATGTTGTCCAGGGTCAGCAGCAGGAATTCGCGCAGGCGCGGTTGCGGCGCGCGCGCCTGGGTGTCGAGCAAGGCGCGCAGTTTCGCCACGTTGGGGAACTTGCTCACCGCGCCGAAGCCGCCCTGCAACGTATCCGCCTCCAGCCAGGCCGCTTCCAGGAAGCGGCGCTCCAGATTGAACAGGTCTTGCGCGTCGGCGGGAATCGGGTTGGCCGCTATGCCCCTGGCTGGCGCGGCGGCCAGGGCGGCGGCACGGACGGCCATACTGTCCATGCGCCAGTGGCGGCCCAGTTTTTCCGCCACGATCCTGAATTTTTCCGGTGGCTGGTAGAGCGTGGCATAGAAGGGATAGCCCTCCGGCGTGATGAACACGTTGACCGGCCAGCCGGCGACACCGTGTAGTTGGCGGGTGAATTCCAGGAGATCGGCATCGAGCGCGAGGTTGAGTTCGCGATCCACTTTCACCGGGATGAACTGGCTGTTGAGCAGCGTCGCGATGGCGGGATCGCTCCAGCTTTCCCGTTGCATCACATGGCACCAATGGCAGGCGAAATAGCCCAGAGAAACCAGCAGCGGTTTGTTCTCGCGCCTGGCTCGCGCCAGGGTGTCCGCGTTCCATTCCTGCCAGGCCACCGGGTCGTTACCGTGCAGGGCGAGATAGGGCGAGGGATGGCCGGGGAGTTGATTGATCAGGGGTGGTTCGCTGGCGGGGTCGGCCGCCAGGGCGGGGGCCAGGCAGAGCAGAAACAGAATAAAGAGTTTGTCGAGCATATTGACCTCGGTAACCTCTTCCTTTCCCAAAGGGGGAATGAGAGGGATTCAGCGACGTTTGTCTGTGCGGCCGTCTCGGAAATCCCCCCTGGCCCCCCTTTGATAAAGGGGGGAATCACCGCGCCAACCGCATCACCGGTTAACGGTAACCCCCCCTTTAATAAAGGGGGGAGATTTCAGCGTGCCCGCAAGCGCATCTCCCCGTCGCGGATGGCGATGTCGAAACGCGAGAGAAAACTCATGCCCAGCAGCACTTCATCGGCGCCCTCGTTGGCGATGAGGGTGCCGGCCACGTCGCGCGCTTGCAGCCCTCCAAGCGAGACGCTGTCGAGGCGGGTGGCATAAGCGAGGGTGACGCCGCTGGCGGTTTGCGCCTGGAACGCCTGGCCGGCGCGCAGGCCCATTTCCTTGGCCTGTTCCAGGGGAATGGCGACCTGGGTGGCGCCGGTATCGACCAGGAAATCGACCGGGTGACCGTTGATCCGGCCGGGCGCGCGGTAATGGCCGTCCTGGCCGCGTCGCAGTACGACTTCGGAGAGTGGCGTGACGACTTCGGCCAGCCCGGCGTTGGGGTTTTGCCGGCGCTCCAGGGCACCGCTCATCACCCACCAGATCAGCCCGGCCAGCAATAGCCAGCCGGCGATGATCATCAGGAGGCCGGTGCGGCGCATGGTTTACCTGTAGCGCCGGCTTCCAGCCGGCTTTCTCATGACGCCGGCAAGGATGCCGGCGCTACAAGAGGCGATCAATGTTTTCCCGTGCTGCCGAAGCCGCTTTCGCCGCGATGGCTGGCGTCGAAATCGTCGACCAGATTGAAGCTGGCCTGTACCACCGGGACGATGACCATCTGAGCGATACGTTCGAACGGCTGGATGGTGAAAGACTCCTGGCCGCGGTTCCACAGGGACACCATGAGCTGGCCCTGGTAATCCGAGTCGATCAGGCCGACCAGATTGCCGAGGACCACCCCATGTTTATGGCCCAGCCCGGAACGCGGCAGGATCATCGCCGCATAGCCGGGGTCGGCCAGGTGGATGGCCAGCCCGGTGGGGATCAGTTTCGTTTCGCCGGGATTGAGGCTGACGGCGCCATCCAGGCAGGCGCGCAGATCGAGGCCGGCGCTGCCGGGGGTGGCGTAGTGGGGGAGTTGCTCACGGACGCGTTCGTCCAGAATCTTCAGATCGACTTGCATGAGGTCTCCGTAGCGTCGGCATTTATGCCGACAATCGAAAAGCCGGCGGGGTCGCCGGCGCTACATTACTGATACCGCGTGTTGTAAAGCTCGGCGATATGCGCCACCAGAAGGCGTGCCTGGGTCTGCTTGTCGGCCTTTTCCAGAACGTGGCGGCCGGCTTCGTCGAGCAGGACGAGCCGCACGTCATCGCTGCCCACCGCTTCCTTCACGTCGTTGGCGACGATCAGGGGCAGATGCTTGCGGCGGCGTTTCAGTTCCGCGTATTCCTCGATGTTCTCGCTTTCGGCGGCGAAACCGACGCAGAACGGCGGCTTGGGCCGGCTGCTGATACTGGCGAGGATGTCCGGGTTGGGCGCCAGTTCCAGGGTGAGGATGTGGGCGTCCTTCTTGATCTTCTGTTCGCTCGGGTTGAGCACGTAATAGTCGGCCACGGCCGCCACGCTGATGAAGATGTCGGCCGTGTCGATCACCGATTCCACCGCCACCAGCATGTCCTGGGCGCTCACCACCGGCATCAAGCGGGCGTCGCGCGGCGGTGGCAGACAGGCGCGGCCGGAGATCAGGGTGACTTCGGCGCCGGCTTCGAGGGCGGCGCGCGCCACGGCGTAGCCCATCTTGCCGGAACTGGGATTGGTGATGCCGCGTACCGCGTCGATGGTTTCAAAGGTGGGGCCGGCGGTAATCACCACCTTGAGGCCGGCGAAGCGCTTCGGCTGGAAACGCGCGTCCAGGGCATCGAGCAGGGCTTCCGGTTCCAGCATGCGGCCGAAGCCGACTTCGCCGCAGGCCTGTTCGCCACTGTCCGGTCCCAGCACGGTGACGCCGTCGCTGGTGAGTTGGGCGACATTGCGCCGGGTGGCGGGCGCTTCCCACATCTGCCGGTTCATCGCAGGCGCCACCAGCAGCGGGCAATTGCGCGCCAGGCAGAGCGTGGAGAGGAGGTCGTCGGCGCGGCCGTGCGCCAGCTTGGCCAGGAAATCGGCGGAGGCCGGCGCCACCAGGATGGCATCGGCGCCGCGGGTGAGGTCGATATGGGCCATGCCGTTGTCCACCCGCTCGTCCCAGAGATCGCTGAACACCGGGTGGCCGGTGAGGGCCTGGAAGGTGGCGGCGCCGACGAAATGCCGCGCCGCCTCACTCATCACCACCTGCACATCGATACCGCTCTTCACCATCAGCCGCGTCAGTTCAGCCGCTTTGTAGGCCGCCACGCCGCCGGTCACGCCCAATACGATGCGTTTGAGTTTCATGTATTTACCTGTCAGTCGTCTTCGAAAACCGAATCCAGGCCGGCGGCGATGTTCAGGCTTTTAAGGATCAGGCTCTGATCGCCCTCGCTCGCCATCAACCGCCAGTCATCCGATTCCACACGGCGCGCATCGGATCGATCAGTGCCTGTTTTCGCGGTCATTCAGGTTGCATTTCAAAATGCCAAGTCTGTGTGTCGTCACCATTCTGTGCTCAGCGAGCCAACTCCGGAACTGGCCCAATCACCGCATCGAATGGGGCCCAATCAAGACGGCTTTCCAGTTGCGCCGATCCGTCTACGCTATTTTGTTGATCGCAATTGCTCGAACAGGGCACGTGCCTGTGCCTCCTGTGGGAATGGTTTTCCACTGGTCAGTAATTTGTCCAATTCCACCGTGGCATCTCGTTTCTCCCCGGCTTTTTCCAGTGTGGCCGCCAGATGCCAACGGAGCTCGGGAGCATCGGGGGAGAGGGTGAGCGCTTCACGCAGGTAAGGCAGCCCACGTTTCGCCTGGCCTGCCATAGCCAGCTGCCAACCATAGGTGTCTAGTACAGCGGCATTCTTTGGGGCGAGCTTGTAGGTTTTCTCGGCGGCAGCCAGAGCGCCAGGATCTTTCAATTCTCCGAGTAGCCAGGCCAGGTTGTTGTTGGCAATCAGATCGGCCGGATTCGCTTTCACCAGAATACGGTAGTGATCGGCGGCTTCCTTAAAATGCTTCCCATCAAGCAGATTTTGCGCGAGCGCGTGGCGAACAGGTGTGTCTTCCGGATGCGCCTTGACCCATTGATCAAGTTGCTTCTCGCCCTCGGCTGCCTGGCCCGCGGCCTTGTATGCCTGGTTGGCGCGGATCAGAAACTGGCCCTGTCCACTCATCTGCGTGGCCTTGACATAGAGTTTGCTGGCCTCGGCATATTTCTTGGTTGCGAGCAGGATATCCGCTTCGACCAGATAACCTGCCGCGGCTTTGGGAAGCTTTGTCTGAAGGGCTTTCGCTATCTTGAGACCTTCGTCCACTTGGCCATTCTGTGCCAGCAGCAGTGCTTTGCTCATGCTCGCCTCGGCAAAATCCGGACGTATTGCCAGCGATTTGTCCAAGGATTTGATGGCGGCGTCATTGTCCTTGGCATGTTGTTGCAATTGTGCCAGCCGGAAATAGGGCAACGGGTTGTTGGGGCTTGCTTCGGCCCACTGCCCATAAGTCACCAGGGCACTCGCGGAATCTCCCTGGAGCATTTGTGCCGCGCCGATCAGTTCCAGGAACTCTGAATTGCCAGTGGCTTCCTTTGCCGCGCGGGCTTCCACCAGCGCTTTGCCGGCATCACGCTTTTGTAACCAATAGCGAACGAGCAAGCGGCGAGCCTGCATATCCTTTGGGCCAGCCTTTACCGCTTGTTCGACATATTTCAGATGCTCTGCCTCGTTTTTCTCGAGCGCGGCAAGTTCCGCCAGCGCCGTCAGCGCTCTCACATTGTTGGGGTTTTGCTTGAGGACACCGGTAAAGCGCGAGCGTGCTGACTTGATGTCCTTCATTGCAAGGTCAATACGTGCCAGATTGCTGGCGGCGGGCAGGTAGCCTGGGTCGTATTCCAATGCCTTGAGGAAGCTCTGCATCGCCTGTGGTATTTCATTGCGCGCGACATGAACCGCGCCACGCAGGTTCTCCGCCAGGGGGAGGCGGGGATATTGGCTGCTGAGTTTGTCGATAACTTTCAGCGCTTCGTCGTATCGCTTGGCCTTCACATGAGTCAGAACGATGAGCACTTCCGCCTGATGCGACTTGCCATCTTTTTCAGACAATTGTGTCAGCGCGGCGATGGCCCCGATTTCGTCACCGCTGGCCATGCGGCTGGCCGCAAGCCCTCGGATCAGGCTCTGGTTGTCCGGAGCCAAAGCGAGCGCCTTCTCAAGCGAGCTGCGTGCTTCCTTATAGGCGCCCGTCTGCATGGCAAGATTGCCTCGGAGCGACAACAACAGCGCATCGTTGTCACCATTACCCAGATCGGCAATGAGTTCCTTGGCGCGCCCGAATTGGCCGGCTTCCATCATGGTGCTGGCCAGCAATTTGCGAGCGAGCGGGTGGGTGGGGATTTGTTCCAGAACTCGGTTGAGGTGGGTGATGGCGTTTTCGTTTTTGCCAAGCCCGATGTTGACGATGCCGGCAAGCAGGCTGGCGGGTGTGAAATCGGGCGCGCTGCGCAGGACTTCCTGCAATTTGCCATTGGCGGCATCGTATTGTTTGCGCCGGAAATCGATCAATGCGCCGAGATAACGCCCCATCAGGTTATTAGGGGCAAAAACCTGCATCGCCTTGAGTTCGGCTTCGGCTTTATCCAGATTCGAGGTGGACACGTAGTATTGAACACTGGCAAGCCTTGCCGGCAGATTGCCGGGATCAATACTGGTCGCTTTGGCATAGGCCGTCATCGCCTCGGGAAATTTGCCCGCGGTACGTAACAGATCGCCTTTCATGACCCACAGGTCGGCACGTTGAGCCGCCTTGGCAAGTGCCTGGTCGACTAGCGCCAGGGCTTCCGCGGTTTGTCCCCGCGTATGGGCCAACCCGGCACGCACCGCCAGCGTGTCGGGGTGTTCCGGCATCAACTCGTCTGCTTGGCTGAGCGATTTTTCCATGCCCGCCTTGTCACCCAGCATTAACTGAGCGTGGGCGCGTATGGCAAGAATCGCGGCGTTGTCCGCGGCGGGAGCGCCAGGAATTACATGGATTTCGTCCATGATTTTCTGGGGCTGTCTGAGCATCAGAAGGGTTCGCCCGAGCGTGTAAGCCAAATCCGGGTGGTTGTAGCCCGCGCTCTGCGCCTTGCGCAATTCCTTTTCGGCGTTGAGGAAATCGTTGTTGGTGTAATGCACCCGTCCCAGGAGAAAACGGGCATCCGCATTCGTGGGAGCCGCCTGCAAAGCATTTTTTAGCTCGATGACCGCGCCTTTGTGATCCCCGGCCTGCTCGAGTTTGTGCGCGGCTGCCAGATGGGCTTCCGGACTGATATTTTTCTTGGCCAGGTAGTAAGCACCAACTCCCAGGCCCGCCAGAATGGCGACAGCAGCGGGTATGACCAGGCGCTTCTGTGTGGACAGACGTTGCAGAATGGAGCGTTTGGCGCGGCTGGATCGACGATGCGGGGTGTTCATGGCTGCGTGTCTTCCTCTGTCGAATGAGTCATTCTGGTTGGATTACATTGCAATAACGCGGGAGATGGTTTTGTGGGCGGCTGTTAAAGCTTTCCGCCCTGCGCTTGTCTATGGCTTCACTCATGCAATTCATGAGCTTGGAATAGGTTTTGACAATCTCGATCCGCGCGGGGCAAATAAATCAGTACTTCCCCGGCTATGTCAATCAACCGGCCGAGGGCGGATTCTCGAAGGCGAGCCAACAGCTTGGAGTGACATGGTTATTTGAGGCCAAATCGGTTCATCAAGTCATAGAGAGTGGGGCGGCTTATTCCCAGCATTTCCGCGGCGTGCGCGACATTACCGTTGCAGCGGCCCATCGCCTTGAGGACGGCCCGGCGCTCGGCCTCTTCACGGACCTGGCGCAGGTTGAGAGGTTCGTTCTCCTGCTCCATCGAGGGGGCAAGCCCCAGGTCTTCCTGCGAGATGTGCGGTCCATCGGACATGATCACGGCCCGTTTGATGGTGTTTTCCATTTCGCGCACATTGCCCGGCCAGGTATGGGCCTCGATGGATTGGATGGCTTCCGCCGCAAAACCGCGCAGGGCGCGGCCCTGGGTCTGGGCGAAACGCTCGAGAAACGCATGGGCGAGGAGGGAAAGATCACCTTGTCGTTCGCGCAGGGGGGGGATACGTATGGCAATTTCAGACAGGCGGTAGAACAAGTCTTCGCGGAAGCGTCCGTCCTTGATCAGTTCTTCGAGATTTTGATGGGTGGCGGCCACGACCCGGACGTCCACCGGGATCTCGCCACGCCCACCCAGGCGTTCGATCACGCGCTCTTGCAGGAAACGCAGCAATTTTGCCTGGAGCGACATCGGCAGGTCGCCGATTTCATCGAGGAATAGCGTGCCGTGGTGGGCGTACTCGATCTTGCCTATGGTCTGTTTGGCCGCGCCGGTAAAGGCACCCTTCTCATAGCCGAACAACTCCGACTCAAGCAGGTTTTCCGGAATGGCGGCGCAGTTGATGGCGACAAAACGCTCTTTCACGCGTGGCGAGAGTTCGTGCAGGCCGCGCGCAAGCACTTCTTTACCTGTACCCGACTCACCAAGCAGCAATACAGAGGCGTCGCTCGGCGCCACTTTTTCCAGGGTACGGCAAATTTTCAGCATGGCCGGGTCGCCGGTCAGCAATCCTTGCAGTGGTTCGGCGCGCGAGCGCGCCGAGAGCTGGCGATTTTCCTGTTCCAGCGCGAATACGCTGAAGGCGCGGGCGATGACGATCTTGAGGATCTGTTCGTCAAACGGCTTGTTGTAGAAATCGAACGCGCCCAGGCTGATGGCCTTTACGGCGTTGGCGCGATCCTGGTTGCCGGTGACGACGATGATTTTTGTGGTGGGGCACAGTTGCAGTATTTGCTGCAGCGCGGCCAGCCCCTCTGTCGCGCCATCCGGATCGGGCGGCAGCCCCAGATCCAACAGCACCACGGCGGGTTCAAAACGGCGAATCTGCGCCAGCGCCGATTCCCGGTCCGCGGCGACCAGGACTTCGTAATTATCGAGACTCCATTTGATCTGCTTCTGCAGGCCGACATCGTCTTCGACCAGCAATATCTTCGCGGGCTTATCGCTCATTGTTCAATGTTCGTCAGTTGATAGCAGGGGGAGGTAGCAACGGAAATCGCAAGGTAAAGCGGCTGCCCAGGCCGGGATTGCTCTCGACCGTGATGTCGCCGCCCAGCTCCTGGATATAGGACTTGCACTCATAAGCGCCGATACCCATGCCGGTTCCCTTGGTGGAGTCGAAAGGTCGGAACAGTCGTTCACGGATAAACGTGTCATCCATGCCGGTGCCAGTATCTTCCACCACGATTTCCGCCCAGTTGTCACCGCGTTTCAGTGTAACACCCACCTTTCCCGTGTAAGGCGTGGCCTCGATGGCGTTCTGCACGATGTGCCCCACCACGCGCGTGAGTTTTTCCCGCTCGGCGCGCACACGTAGTTCCGGAGCAAGAATATGCAGTGTGGGCTTGAGGCTGAATGCGCCCTTGGAAAGAATCACTTCGTCCAGCAAATCGACCAGGACAACTTCGCTGCTGCTGGCGGCATCCGGTTTGTCGCGCAGTTTGATCAGCATGCGGTTCATGCGGGCCACCGAGCTTTCGATCGTCGCCAGCATGTCTTCCTGGAACTCGGGTTTGTGCTTGTGGCGTTGCGCATTGGCCAGCAGCAGGGAGAGTTGCGCCACCAGGTTCTTGATGTCGTGCACCACAAAGGCGGCGGCTCGGTTGAAGGATTCGAACTGGCGTGCCACGGTCAGCGCTTCCGCGGCGCGGGCTTGGGCGAGGTGAGCGGTTGCCTGGCCCGCGGCGGTTTTCAACAGGTCGCTGACTTCCCAATCGAACGACACCATGCCGAGCGAGTCGGCCAGCACCATGATTCCCAGCAGACTGTCATGCCAGAACAAGGGGATGACCAGCCATGCCTGTGGATCACCGGAGAGCCAGGCGGGGGGAGGGGCGCCTCCGAGCAGCTCCGGCTGATCCTCGCATTCATGCAGGTCGAGAACCCAATGGCTGGTTTCCAGGAATCGGGCGAAAGGATGGTTGCTGGCGAACTGGCCATTCAGTTCAGACCAGTTCCAGTGGGCCGTGCGTCGGAAGTGGCCGTCATCCTGTTTCATCCAGAGCGCGGCGGCCGGACTTTCGACCAGGCCCGCCATCGCTTCGAGGCTGCGTTCGTGTACCCGCGCACCAGGGTCGCCGGCGGTAAGCAAAGCCGTGAAACGTAACCATTCTTCCCGGTAATCGTAGCGGTAGTGAAAAAAGTGTTTGGACAAAAATACGCGCAAACGCGCGCGCGCGACGCCGGAAAAAACGGTGGCCAGCAGCAAGGCGATGGCGCCGAACAGGAAGACGGTTTGCAACACCGTGCCCCAGTCGCCGCCGACAATGCGGAGGTAGTAGCCGGCAGCCGCCATGAGCATGAGGTAGATGCCCGCGCCAACCAGGGCCACGGAATGGAACGCCATGCGGTGGGAGATGGCGAGAGGCAGGTTTTCCGGGCGGCGCCGTAGCGAAATCCATAACAATGGCGCCAACAGGGTGTTGATCGCGCCGCGCGCGGCCCAGGTGTCCGGCGACACCCCGGTGAACAACATGGCCTCGGAATAGAGATAGAAGTCGTAGGCGAACATGCCGCCCAGCGCCAGGCAAAGAAATTTGATGCCCCAGCGTTCCTGTGGTCGGGTGTTGCGATAGAACTGTTCCACCAGGACCATGCCGAAAACGGCCATCAGGTTCGGAATCAGGACATAGGCCAGGAGGCCTGTCAGCCGAACCGGCCACAACAGCGCGGCGCCCTGAGCAGCCAGCGCGACAGTTCCCAGTAGCACCAACCCCTGTCCCAGCCCGGTGAGTCCCGGAGAATCGAAGGTGTCGTTACCACGCAGTCGTTTCACGCCCTGCCAGAGAAACCAGAGCCAAGCCAGATTGCGGCCCATTTCCAGCAGCGCGACCAATTCCTGGCCGACATTCAACCAGGCCTGACCGGCGGCAAACAAGGCCCAGATGCTGGTGATGGCGGCTGGATACTGCAGGCGCAGTTCCTTATTGCCGGAGCGTTGGCAGGCCAAGGCCAGAACAGCGAAAGCCACGGCGCTCAGGCCGTAACTCACGCTGGCAACCAGCATCAGCGCACTCCCTTGCCCAGGACCACGACCTGGGCTGTCTGGAGCAGGATCATGAGATCGAGAAAAAGACTGTGATTCTTGACGTAGTAAAGGTCGTACTGAAGCTTGGACATGGCATCTTCCACGCTCGCCCCATAGGGAAACTTCACCTGCGCCCAGCCGGTGATTCCGGGTTTCACACTGTGGCGGGCGTGGAAAAAGGGGATCTGGCTAGCCAGTTCGTTGACGAAAAAGGGACGCTCCGGGCGTGGTCCCACGAAACTCATGTGCCCCAGAAATACGTTGATGGTTTGCGGCAATTCGTCGATGCGCAAACGGCGGATCAAACGCCCCACACGGGTGGTGCGATCATCGTTTTGTGCCGCCCAGACCGGCCGGCCATCTTTCTCGGCGTCGGTATACATGCTGCGGAATTTGTAGATGGTGAAGGACTGGCCGTATTGGCCAACGCGTTCCTGTGTGTAGAAGATCGGTCCCCGGCTTTCCAGACGGATCAACACCCCGGCCAACAACATCAGCGGCAGGGTGATCAAAAGCAAGGCGCCACTGACCACCATGTCGAACAAGCGCTTGATCACGTCGCGAGTGGGACCCTTGCTGAAGCCGTCGGAAAAAATCATCCAGCTGGCGTTGATCGCCTCCAGAGGCAGAATGCCGGTCTGGCGTTCGAAAAAGGCGGGCAGGTCGAGCACGCTCACGCCACGCAGTTTGCATTTCAGCAATTCCGCAACCGGCAGGCCGCCACCCCGTCGCTCGCGTATGGCCACAACGATTTCATCCACATTGAACTGCTCCACCAGGTCTCTGATGTTGTTCGTGTCGGTCAATACCCGATCCCGTGGCACATAGCTATGCGCTGATCCCATCGGCAGGTAGCCGATGATGTTGAGACCCTGTGCCTCCCCCTGGCTGGCCAGTTCCTCGATCTTGGCCGCGCGGCTTCCCGTCCCCAGAACCAGCACTCGTCTCTTGAACAGATCGACTTTGTCCCATTCGATGAATAACAGCCGGATCAGAATGATGGACAGGCAGGAAATGGTCATGGCGGAGATGAGTTCTCTGTCCCTGGCGAACACCTCGGGCAAAATCAGGGAGCCGGAATAGAGCAGCAGGCCGCTGATGGAAAAACAGCCGGCCACACGGAAAAAAAGGCTGCGCAACCCCGTGGTCCAGGCCCAGCCATAAAGATCAAACATGGAACTGAGCAGGGCGAGAACGGCCGCGAACAACCAGGGCTTGTACAAAGCCGTCGGTGTTTGCAATGCGGGGGATACCAAACCATGCCGTCCGGCGGAGAAGTCGCTGGCGAAATAAAACACCAGGAATTCCACCAGCATGAGAAGCAGCATGCTCACGGAGATGTAGTGGCGAAAGAAACGGATCATGGACTAGGCGGAAACGCGTCCTTTAGCAAATGGCCAAACGGCGCGCCATGTTCCGTGCAATGGCGCAACGCCTGTTACGGGGCGAATTGTAGCCGCTGGCACTGAACTTACGGGCTGCTTTCGGCAAGCAGTTTTTCCAGGCGCTCCAGGGAAAGACGGGGAGCATGGGTATGTCGCGTGTCCTGTGTCACCAGACGAACCAGAATATCCGCCGGTTCGGAGTAGAGCAGATACGCCATGTGGCTGGCGCGGTCCTGGATCTTGTGGGCAATCCCCTGGTTAATCAGGAACTGCTCGAAATCCTTGCTGGCATCCTCGGCGATTTCAAGTTCGATCAGACTGTGTTCGGAAACGACGCCGGTGGCCGCGCCACCGGTCAGGGCGGGCGCGAAACGCGAAAATACGCGCATCACATCCTTGGCCTGTTCTCGAATATCGGCCAGCAGGCCGGCCTGCTCTTCCGGTTGGAACAAGGCCTGGCGCTCGGCCAGCGCGGCGTCGATTTCTTCGTTACTGGGCATGCCATGTCCTTCCGGCACGCCCAGTTGCCGCGCGGCCTTGCGTTTGGCTACCGTATAGTCGCGCAGACCATGTTCCGCCATGAGGCGCGCCGCCAGTTCGGCGACCTGGGCACGCGTCCGCGACGCGCGTCCTTCTCGGGGGACCGCCATCAGTTCTTGGCTGCCGCGGGATGAGGCAATGTGTCGAACGGGTTCTGTGGTGTCGCCGAGGTCGATCGACTGAAGCGCGCATCGGTCCTCTGAGTCAGGGCATCGAGCGGATCCTGAGGGGGGGGCGAGTCGGTGGCGCCCGGAGCATATTCCTGTAAGAAGTATTCCGGTACACCCTGGCCTTCCGGGACGGAAAGCCCGGTTTGTGGATTCACCGCATGGATGACGACCCCGTCGGGGGGCGTGAACGGCATTTCCGGCACCTTTTTCAAGGCTTCGCCCATGTAACGGACCCAGATCGGCAGCGCCGTGCCGCCGCCGGTTTCACCCGTTCCCAGCGAGCGTGGTTGGTCGTAGCCCATCCACGCCACCGCCACGAGGGTCCGCTGAAATCCCGCGAACCAGGCATCACGATTGTCATTGGTGGTCCCGGTTTTTCCCGCCAGATCGCCACGCCCCAGTTTGAGAACGCCGGTGGCTGTGCCGCGCCGAACCACGTCCTGCAACAGACTGGTCATGATGAAGGCATTGCGAGGGTCGATCGTTGGCGTGGGCGCGACCGGGGCAAAGGTTTCGAGGACGTGGCCGTCCTTGTCCATCACCTTGAGCAGATGCCAGGGTATCACCCGGCCCCCGCCATTGGCGAACACGGCATAGCCGGCGGCCAAAGACAGCGGCGTGACCTCGCCGGCGCCAAGCGCCATGGTCAGGTAGGGCGGTATGCGGCTCATGTCGAAGCCGAATTTGGCCGCATACTCATGCACGAACTGAACGCCCGCGGCCTGCAATACGCGTATGGAAATCAGGTTCTTGGACTTCGCCAGGGCCATGCGCAAAGTCAGTGGGCCTTCCATGGTGCCATCGTAATTTTTCGGCTCCCAGGCGACACCGCCGGTTTCCGCCGGATCCACCGTAATCGGCGCGTCATCAAATACGCTCGCGGGGGTGATGCCATGTTCCAGTGCGGCGGAATAGATGAAGGGCTTGAAGCTCGAGCCGGGTTGGCGCCACGCCTGCGTCACATGATTGAACTGGCTGTGGGAAAAATCGAAGCCGCCCACCATGGCGCGTATGGCCCCGGTATCTGGAGACAGGGCGATAAAGGCCGCTTCCACTTGCGGCAGGTAAGTCAATTGCCAGGGTGCTTCAGGCGACAGGCGTGCCACTCGGACCACGCTGCCACGTGCCAGGCGCTTCTCGGCCGCCAGTTTGTCGGACAGGAAACGCTGCGCATATTTGATTTCGCTCGGCCCCAAATCGACGGTATCGCCGCTGCGCATGCGCACCCGGATGCGGGATTTCTCCACCGCCAGCACCACGCCCGGCAGAAAACCGTTGGACTCCTCGCGATCCAGCAAGTCACCCTCGATAACTTTCTCCGCCTCCGCGGCGTCCGCTGGAAGTTTCAAGCGAGCCTCGGGCCCCGCATAACCACGCCGGCGATGAAAGTCCAGGATGCCTTGGCGCACGCCCGCCACCGCCGCGCGCTGGTCGGCCAGTCTCAGGGTGGTGTAGACCTTCATGCCGCTGACATAAATCGCATCCCCATATTTCTGGTGCATGCGCTGACGCACCAGTTCGGCCAGGTGGGGCGCCTCGGCCTCGAAATTCTGGGGAGAATATTTGACCGGCAAGCGCTGTGCCTTGGCGTGCTCATATTCATCCGGGCTGATATACCCCAGCGTCTTCATGCGTCCCAGGACATAGAGTTGGCGGGATCTGGCGCGTGTCGGGTTCACCACCGGGTTGTAGGCCGATGGCGCTTTGGGCAGGCCGGCCAGCATGGCCGCCTCGGCCAAGTTGATTTTGTCCAACGGCTTGCCGAAATAGATCTGGGCGGCCGCGGCAAAACCATAGGAGCGCTGCCCCAGATAGATGTGGTTGAGGTAGAGCTCGAGAATCTCATCCTTGCTCAGGGCGTGTTCGATCTTGATTGCCAACAGGGCTTCGTTGAGTTTGCGCCGCAGGGTTTTTTCCGAGGTCAGGAAGAAATTACGCGCTACCTGCATGGTGATGGTGGAGGCGCCTTCCTTGGCCCCTCTGGAAACCAGATTGGACAACGCCGCGCGCAGCACGCCGATGGTGTCCACCCCGCCATGTTGATAAAAGCGCTCGTCTTCCGCCGCCAGTATGGCCTGGCGCATGAACTTGGGTGTGTCCTTGAGGCGCACCACGGCACGCCTTTCCTCACCGAACTCACCGATCAAAGAGCCATCCTCGGTGAATATGCGCAACGGTTGCTTGGGGCGGTAATCGGTCAGGCTATCCAGGCTGGGTAAATTGGGGTAAACCAGCGCGGCGGAAAGACCGGCTACGGCGGTAGCCACGACGATCAGGCCGGCGGCCCCCGCCAGGAGAAAGTGCCACCAACGGGTCATGTCGAACTCGGTGAATTAAGGGTCAATGCGGTGTGTGGGGAAAATTACTTGTGCGAGATAATGCAGTTGTTGCTAGGATTTAGCGCAGCTTATTAAAGAAGCGCTCGAACCGAGTGTATGCAAAGGGGAATTTGTTGAGATTCGCGTTTCCAGGTCAAGGCTATCGACCGCTGGTCGGCGTTGATATTAGCTCATCGGCCGTGAAAATGCTTGAGCTCGGCCGCAGCGGCAAGGACATGCGCCGGGTCGAGCGGTACGCGATCGTGCCCTTGTCAAAGGAAGCTGTCGCGGATGGCGCCATTGCCAAGCCCGATCTGGTCGAGGCCGCGCTGCGGGAGTGCTGGAAGACGCTCGACACCAAGACCCGCGAGGTGGCTTTGGCGTTGCCGGCCTCGGCGGTCATCACAAAGAAGATACTTCTTCCCGCAACCGCCAGCGAGGCGGAAATAGACACTCAGGTGACGGCGGAAGCCAACCAGATGGCTGCCTTCTCGCTCGACGAGGTCAGTCTGGACTACCAGGTGCTCGGGCCAAGTACGCGCAACCCTGGTGAAAATGATGCGCTGGTCGTCGTTTCCCGGCGCGATCGTGTGGAAGAGCGAGTGGCACTTGCCGAAGCCGTCGGGTTGAAGACCGTCATCATGGATGTGGACGCCTTCGCCACGCTGACCGCCTACGGGCAGATGGCTTTTCATCTACCCGATAACGGCAAGGGACAAACCATCGCCATCATTGACATCGGCGCCAACACCACCCATGTCAATGTGCTGCACGACAATCAGCCGGTCTATCAGCGCGAACATGCCCTGGGCGGCAACATGCTCACCAATGAAATTGCCCGCCGCTTCGATCTGCCCATGGAAGAGGCTGAAGACGCCAAGCGCAAAAGCCTGTTACCGGATAGCTATGAATCCGAAGTGTTGCAGCCGTTCCTGGATACAGTCGCGTTGGAAATTGGACGCGCGCTGCAATTGTTCTTTTCCGCCTCGTCCCACCAGACCGTTGACCACATCCTGTTGGCTGGCGGATGCGCCGCCATTCCCGGTCTTGATGATGTGGTGCACAGCAAGATGCAAACCAGCACATTGATTGCCAACCCATTCGCCAAAATGGCGGTATCCAATCAGGTCAAGGCCCGCCAACTCGCCTCTGAGGCGCCGGCCCTGTTCGTCGCCTGTGGCTTGGCATTACGCAAGTTCGATCCAGCATGACGCCGGTTCGCATCAACCTCCTGCCTCACCGCGAGCAGCGCCGCGCGCAGCGACAGCGGCTGTTCGTGGCACTGGCGGTGGTTGTGGCCGGCCTGGGCCTGGCGGCGATCGCCATTGGCCAGATTCAACTCATCAACGCAAAGAATATCCAGGATCGCCGCAACGCCTTTTTACAGACGGAAATCACCAAACTCGACAAGCAAATCGCCGAGATCAAGCAACTTCGGGACAAGACCCAGGATCTACTTGCGCGCAAGAACGTGGTGGAGGCGCTGCAAGGCAACCGCGCCGAAGTCGTGCGTCTGTTCGATGAACTGACGCGGCGCCTGCCCGATGGCCTGTATCTGAAAAGTGTCAAACAGAGTGGTGACAACATCGCGCTGAGTGGTTATGCCCAATCCAGCGCGCGCGTCTCCACCTATATGCGAGCACTGGACGAGACGTCGTTATTCCAGGATCCGGTTCTGGTGGAAGTGAAGGCCACCCAGGTCGGTAATCTGCGTGTCAATGAATTTTCCATGAACGTGAAAATTACCCACCTCGCACAGCAGGCGGTAGCGCGGGGGGGCAAGCCATGAATATGTCCGATCTCAATAATCTTGACCTCAAGGACATCGCTAATGCGCCTGTGGCGGTGCGTGCTTTGGTGCTTGCCGTTCTGTTCGTGTCCCTGCTTGCCGGTGGGTGGTATCTGTTTTGGGCGGACAGCCTCAAACAACTGAACGTATCGAGGCAGGCGGAACAGGGTCTGCGCGATGCCTACACCGCCAAGAAGACCCAGGCCTACCATTACGCAGCCTACAAGCAGCGCCTCAAGGATGTGGAACAGTCGCTTGCATCGCTCCTGCGGCAGTTGCCCAACCGTTCCGAAATGGATGCCCTGTTGACCGACATCAATCAGGCCGGCGTGGGGCATGGGCTTGATTTCGAACTGTTCCGCCCTGGCAGTGAAAGCCTGGCCGAGTTCTATGCCACCCTGCCGGTGTCGATCAAGGTCACTGGCCATTATCACGATATCGCCAGTTTCGTCAGCGACCTGGCCAAACTGCCGCGCATCGTGACCCTGCACGACATTTCCCTGATTCCAGCCAAGGATGGCGCCCTGAACATGGATGCCCGCATCCAGACCTATCGTTATCTGGACGAGAACGAGCTTGCCGCCTCGAAGAAACAGCAGGGAGGCAAGAAATAATGAAACCTATGAAACACGCCGGACCGCCGCGCGGCGTTTTCGGGGGCGCTCCCTGGCTGCTTGCGCTGGCGCTATTGGCGGGCTGTGCTCGGGATGAATTTGCGGACTTGCGAGCTTTCCTGGCCCAGGCGGGTCAAGGTGTCCAGCAGAAGCTGGAACCCTTGCCTCCGGTCAAGGCGCAGGAAGAGTTCAGTTACGATCCGGGCGAACTGCCCGACCCATTCCGGCCGCGCAGCATGAAACCCGCCAAGAGTGGCGGCGGCGTCCAGCCCGACCTTGCCCGTCCGAAAGGACCGTTGGAGCAGGAGCCGCTCGATAGTCTGCACATGGTCGGCACGATCGCCAAAGGGGGGCAATTGTTTGCTTTGGTTCGCCGTCCGGACAATACCTTGTACCGGGTTGCCAAAGGGGATCACATCGGCCAGAACTTCGGTGTCATCGTTGCCATCAGCGAATCCAGCATTGAAATCAAGGAAATTGTTCAGGACGGCGTCGGCGACTGGACGGAATCGAAGGCCAGCATGGCCCTTCAGGAGTAATTGGCATGAAATCGACGTTTCCCCCCATGCACTTGGCTGGCCCGCGCTGGCTCGCCACGGCTTGTGTCCTGCTGCTGGCTCTGCCGGCTTATTCGCAAACCCAGGCGCAAACCCCGGCGCAACAGGAGAGTGTGCAACAGAACACGCTGAGCGCCGTCTCGCTCGCACGCGGCAACAATGATAGCCAGGTCGTCAAGTTGGTATTCAAGAACCCCGTGGGGGAACTCCCCATTGCCTTCACGACCAGCAACCCGCACCGACTGGTCCTCGATTTTCCCGCCACCGGCAGTCCCTTGCCGCGCGGCACGGAAACCAGCGAAGGCGGCAGTATCAAGAACTGGCAAGTTGCCCAGGCTGGACAGCGTACCCGCGTAGTCATCAACCTGAATGGCCCGGTCAGCTACGAACTGCGCAAGGACCGTAACCTGGTGCTTGCTGTGTTGCGCGCGATCCCGATTTCTCCCGACACACCCGCTCCCGCCCGCTTCGCCGAAGCCGGACCGGCAAGCGCGCACGGTGTCCGCGACCTCGAATTCCGGCGCGGCAAGGATGGCGAATCGCGTATCACGGTCACTCTGTCCGACCCCGGGGTCGGTGTCGACATCAAGAAGCAGGGCGGCGCCATCCAGGTCGAGTTCCTCAACACCTCCCTTCCCACGCCATTGCAGCGCCGCCTCGATGTCACCGATTTCGCCACGCCGGCGCAATTGGTGGAAACCTTTGAACAGGGCAAGAATACCCGCATGCTGGTTACGCCCAAGGGCAAGTGGGATTACTCCGCCTATCAGGCCGGTAACCTGTTTACGCTTGAAGTCCGCTCGCTGGAGGGACCGCAGCCGGATAGCCGCGACAAGCCTCAGTACAGCGGCGAGAAACTTTCGCTCAACTTCCAGAATGTGGAAGTTCGCTCGGTGCTTCAGGTCATCGCCGACTTCACCGGCCTCAACATCATCACCAGCGATACCGTGTCCGGCAACGTCACCTTGCGCCTGAAAGACGTGCCCTGGGATCAGGCACTCGACATCATCCTCCGAGCCAAGGGGCTGGATCAGCGCGCCACCGGCAATGTGATCTGGATCGCGCCGCGCGATGAATTGACGGCGAAGGAAAAGCTGGAAAGGGAATCGCGCCAGCAAATCGCCGAACTGGAAGACGTCACCACCGAATTCATCCGACTCAACTATCTGCGCGCCAGCGATGCCCAGGCCATCATCAGGGGCCAGTCGCTGAATGCCACGGGTTCCAGCGAAAAAGCAACCTGCGCGACCAAGGCGGGAGGGGTCGGAGGGAGTACCACGCAGGCCGCCGCCGCCACGGGCGCAGGTGCCGGCCAGAGCATCCTGTCGAAGCGAGGCAACACTTCCTATGACTCCAAGACCAACACCCTGTTCGTCCAGGACACCCCGAGCAAGATCAAAGAAATCAAGGAAATGATCGCCAGCGTCGACGTGCCCTCGAAGCAGGTGATGATCGAAGCGCGCATCGTGGTGGCGGATGATTCCTTCGGCCGGACTTTGGGCGCGCGCCTCGGTTTTCAGGGGAGTGCTTCGGGCCGGGGTGGCGCGGGTACCCGCGTAGGTCTGTCGAACACTTTGAGTGGTTCCAATACGGCCGCAACTGGAACGGGGCTGACTACCACTCCCACCAACGTCAATCTACCGGCATCGCTAGCAGTCGGAGCATTGAACTTGAGTTCCGCCTCAACACTTGGCTTCACGGTCATCAACGCGGCCAGTACGGCAATCCTGGGGCTGGAACTACAAGCACTGGAAGCGGATAAACGCGGCAAGATCGTTTCCAACCCGCGTGTGATCACGCAGAACCAGAAACCGGCCGTCATCCTGCAGGGCCAGCAGATACCTTATCAATCTTCAACCTCCAGCGGCGGCGGTACCATTTCCACGACAAGCTTCGTGGACGCCTTGCTCTGCTTGCTCGTGGATCCGCAGGTACTCAACAATGACACCATCATCCTGGACGTCGAAGTCCAGAAGGATGCGGCCGGCGCCGCGCCTGCTGGAGGAGGCGCGCCACCAATCAACGTCAAAAGGGTCAAGACCCAGGTGCGCGTCAAGAACGGAGAAACCGCCGTGCTGGGTGGCATCTTTGAACAGGAACTGAGAAATGACACGGAAAAAGTCCCCTTCCTTGGTGACATTCCAATACTGGGGCACCTGTTCAAGTCCAACATCAAAGGCGATATCAAGACGGAACTGCTGATCTTCCTGACGCCGCGCATCCTGGATGACGCTGTGGCATTGCAGTAACAGCCTGTCTCACCCTTGAACGGCAGCCATAGGCTGCCGTTTTCATTTCTGGAGGGTGTGGAAGTGACTCAGCAGATGAGCCCGTGCAGGCCGCACAGGTGGCGTTTGGCCAGTGCCAGCAGGATCCAGAGGCAGAACAGCAGGGAAAATGCCAGCAGAGGCACATGGCGGTCGCGGATGAAGCGTGGCGAGAGGGCGCGCGCCGCCTTGACCACTGGCCCGGTAATGATTTGCAGAATTCGGTAGAACGGATTGCCGTGGCGTTGCTTCCCCGCAATCAGCGCCAGCATGCCCTGGCCGATCAGGGCGAATCCGGCGACTTCCACCAGTGTGCGGACTACGCTGACCAGGAATAGATCGAAGTGCATGAATCTGGCCGAGGCATGAATGTAGCGCCGGCGTCTTTAAAAGGCGCTGTGCGCGTTGGGCGTGGAAATCGTGGTGAACGTGGCCGCACCTACTCCCCCCTTTGGAAAAGGGGGGCTGGGGGGGATTTTCGCAGGTGGCGGCTGTGCATGCGCCGCTAAATCCCCCTCACTCCCCCTTTGGAAAAGGGGGAAGGTGCCATCACCAGCGCCTGTACCGGCAGCAACACCCAACGCGCACGGAGCCATTTAAAAACGCCGGCCCTACCCCCGTTCAGCTCGGCTCGACCGCTTTCTGGCGCAGGCGGATGTGCAGTTCGCGCAACTGCTTTTCGTCCACCGCATTGGGGGCGCTGGTCATCAGGCAGGAGGCGCGCTGGGTTTTCGGGAAGGCGATCACGTCGCGGATCGATTCGGAGCCGGTCATCAGGGTGACCAGACGGTCGAGGCCGAAAGCGAGGCCACCGTGCGGCGGCGCGCCGTATTGCAGGGCATCGAGCAGGAAGCCGAACTTTTCGCGGCGTTCCTCCTCGCCGATATTCAGCGCGGCGAACACCTTCTCCTGCACCGCTTCCTTGTGGATACGCACCGAGCCGCCGCCGACTTCCCAGCCGTTCAGCACCATGTCATAGGCCTTGGACAAGGCGCGGCCGGGGTCGGTCGCCAGGTATTCCTCGTGGCCGTCTTTCGGGCTGGTGAAGGGGTGATGCAGTGCGTCCCAACGATTCTCGTCTTCGTTGAACTCGAACATGGGGAAGTCCACCACCCACAACGGTGCCCAGGCGCGGCCGTCGACATGGCCTTTTTCATGGCCGATCTTGGCGCGCAGGGCGCCGAGGGCATCGTTGACTACCTTGGCCTTGTCGGCACCGAAAAACAGGATGTCGCCATCCCGCGCGCCGCTGCGGGCCAGGATCTCGGCCAGAGCCGCGTCATGGATGTTCTTGACGATAGGCGATTGCAGGCCTTCACGGCCTTTGGCGGCCTCGTTGACCTTGATCCAGGCCAATCCCTTGGCGCCGTAGATCTTGGTGAACTCGGTGAGGCCGTCGATTTCGCCGCGCGAGATTTCGCCGCCATTTGGTACGCGCAGGGCGGCAACCCGGCCCTTGGGATCGTTGGCGGGGCCGGCGAACACCTTGAAATCGACGTCCTTCATGACGTCGGTCAGTTCGGTGATTTCCAGGGTGACGCGCAGGTCCGGCTTGTCGGAACCGTATCGGCTCATCGCTTCCGCGTAAGTCATGCGAGGGAGGGGGGTGGGCAGTTCGACGCCCTGTGCCTTCTGGAACATGTCACGGATCATGCCTTCCACCAGCGTCATGATTTCTTCCTCGCCCATGAACGAGGTTTCCAGGTCGACCTGGGTGAACTCGGGCTGGCGGTCGGCGCGCAGGTCTTCGTCGCGGAAGCACTTGGTGATTTGAAAGTAGCGGTCGAAGCCGGCCACCATCAGCAACTGCTTGAACAACTGGGGCGACTGCGGCAGGGCGTAGAACATGCCGTCATGTACTCGCGAAGGCACCAGGTAATCGCGCGCGCCTTCCGGGGTGCTGCGGGTCAGCATCGGCGTTTCCACTTCCATGAAGCCTTGCTGGTCCAGGTAGTCGCGCATCAGTTTGGAGACGCGGTAGCGCAGGCGCAGGTTTTTCTGCATCGGCTCACGGCGCAGGTCGAGATAGCGGTACTGCAGGCGAATATTCTCGCTGAGGTTTTCGTCGTCTATCTGGAACGGCGGCGTCAGTGAGGGGTTCAACACTTCCAGCGACTGCGTCAGCACCTCGATCATGCCGGTGGACAGGTTGGCGTTCTCGGTGCCGGCGGGGCGGGAACGTACCTTGCCGACGACCTTCAACACGAATTCGTTGCGGGTGTCTTCCGCGGTCTGGAAGGCTTCCGGGGTATCCGGGTCGATCACCACCTGTACCGTGCCTTCACGGTCGCGCAAATCGATGAAGATGACGCCGCCGTGGTCGCGCCGGCGCGAAGCCCAGCCGCAAAGGGTGACGATCTGGCCGATGTGGTCGGCGTTGACGGCGCCGCAGTAATGAGTACGCATGTGAAGTCCTGCTAATCAGTGAAGAGATCAATCGCCGGGGTAGTTGGCTACTTCCGGCTTCATGGCTGGCGCCACCACGCCCATGGAAACGATGGCCTTGAGCGCGGCATCGACACTCATGTCGAGTTCAATGGTTTCGTCTTTGCGGACATAGAAATAGAAGCCGTTGACCGGGCTGGGGGTGGTGGGAATGAACACGGCCACATATTCCGAATCGAATTGTGCGCGGACCTCGCTCGGGATATTGGTCTGAAATGCCAGCGACCAGGCTTGCGGGTGCGGATAGTGCACCAGCAGCACCTTCTTGAAGGCCAGGCCGGAGCCGGACAACAGGGTGTCGGAGACCTGCTTGACGCTGCCGTAGATGGATTTCACCACCGGGATGCGCTGCAGCAGGCTTTCCCAGAACCGCACGAGACGCTGGCCGATCAGGTTGGCGGCGAACAGGCCGGTGACGATGATCACCAGGCCGGTAAGGATCACGCCGAGGCCGGGGATATGCACGCCCAGCCAGTAATGCGGACGCCAATGTTCCGGCAACAGCAGCAGGGTCTGGTCCATCGCGCCGAGCAGGGCGGAGAGAACCCAGATCGTGATGCCCAGGGGCACCCAGATCAGCAGGCCGGTAATGAAATAGCGTTTCATGGCGAACATGCTTGGCTCATAAACAAATCGGGCAAACGCACATGGCGTTTGCCCGATTTGGCGGGTGTTCCGGAATCAACTGACGCAGGCCGGGCAGGCACCGGTGCCGCAGGTGGGGGCGGGGGCTTCGGGCTTGCTACCGCTGTTCTTGAAATCGGTGGCGTAATAGCCGTTGCCCTTGAGGTGGAAGCCGGCGGCGGTGAGTTGCTTGGCATAAGTTGCCTGGCCGCAGGCGGGGCAGGTATCGAGCGGGGTGTCGTTCATTTTCTGCATGACATCTTCTTCATGGCCGCAGGCGGAACATTTGTAAGCGTAGATCGGCATGGGGGTCTCCTGAACGCGAGAGTAGGCGCAATTAGGCGCGGATTATATCAACGTAATCTTATATTTAGGCGGTGAGCTGGCTTTCAAGGCGAGATGCTTTTGTAACGCGGGCGCACCCGCAAGGAGTAGGCCGTGGTTGTAATGCCGCCGAAACCCCGGCGGCAACAACCACGCTTTCTCGCCTGCGGGGGGTATCGTTAAAAGACGCAGGCGAGACGCCCGCGCTACATGTGGGCCGCCTCCGTCGTCTCGGCAAACGGGCCATTCGGGTTAACAGTCGTCCTCTGGAAGCGCTACAGGGGCCGTCCTTCCCCCGCTTCCTCGTAAGTTCGCCCATCGCGGATGTGATAGATGCGCTTGAAGGTGGGGATGATCTTCTCGTCATGGGTGACGACGATGATCGCGGTGCGGTACTGGTTGGCCATCTGGTTGAGGATGCGCATGACGCCAAGGGCGCGTTCGCTGTCGAGCGGCGCGGTGGGTTCGTCGGCGAGGATCACCGGCGGCTGGTTGGCCAGGGCGCGGGCGATGGAGACCCGCTGCTGCTCGCCGCCGGACAATTGCGACGGTTGCGCCCGCGCACGGTGCGCCACGTCGAGCGCCTCCAGCAGTTCCACGGCGCGTTTGCGCGCTTCGCCGTTGGGGCGCCCCGAGAGCATGGGCAGCAAGGCCACGTTATCGGTCACGTCGAGAAAGGGGATCAGGTAGGGCGCCTGGAACACAAAGCCGATCTTGTCGCGGCGCAGCGCGCGCAGATCGCGGGTTTTCCAGGCATTGTCGTAGATCGTCTCACCGCCCAAAGTCATGCGCCCGGCGCTGGGTTCGATCACCGCGCCCAGGCACTTGAGCAGGGTGCTCTTGCCCGAGCCGCTGGGGCCGACCAGGCCGACCACTTCACCCGGGGCGACGCGCATGTTCACGTCCTTCAACGCGTCCACCGCCGTATCGCCGCTGCCGTAGCGTTTGCGCAGGCCTTCGATGAGGATGCCGTCATTTTTCAGGGTCATCTCAGCCTCCGATCGCGGTGGCCGGGTCCACCCGCAGCGCGGCGCGGATGGCCAGGGTGCTGGCGAGGGCGCAGATCAGCATGACCGCGACGAAGCCGCGCAGCGCGTCATCCGGCGTCAGCAGCACGTATTTGGGAAACGCCGGCGCCCAGAAGGTGGCGGCGACCTTGCCCACGGCGAAGCCGATGAAGCCCAGGCCCAGCGCCTGCTGCAGGATCATGCCGGCGATGGTGCGGCTGCGCGTGCCGATGAGTTTCAGCACGGCGATCTCGCGGATCTTGCCCAGGGTCATGGTGTAGATGATGAAGGCGACGATGGCCGCGCTGACGATGGCCAGGATCACCAGGAACATGGCGATCTGCCGCGCCGAGGTGGCGATCAGCTTGGCCACCAGGATTTCTTCCATCTGCGCGCGGGTGTAGGCCTGGAGATGTTTCCAACGGCGAATCTCTTGTGCCACGGTTTCCGGCGCGTAATCCGTCGCCGCTCGCACCAGCACGGCGTTGACGTTGTGGTTGCTGGACTGGGACGCCTGGATGGCGTCGAGCAGGCCGGGCACGCCGGGGCGGTTCAAGGCGGGGTTGGCCGCCGTGCGCGCGCGGTCGTTGCGGATGGCCTCGTTGTCCTTGAGAAACTGCGCCTCCTGGGCATCCTTGAGCGGGATGAACAGCATTGGGTCGCCTCCCGACGAGACCATGCGCCGGGTCAGGCCCACGACCGTGTAATCGTGGCGGCGGATGCGGATGGCTTCGCCCAGGGCGAAGCCGGTCTTCACGTCGGCGACCGCCTCATAATGGCCGCGTGTGAGTTGCCGGCCGGCGACGAGGTAGCCGGGTTCGCCCGGCTCGCCGGGGGTGATGCCCACCACCATCGCCCGCACATCGACGTTTTTCTCCGCATCCCCTTTGCGCACCTGCATGGTGAGATAGGTGACATTGGCGGCGGCGGCCACGCCGGGCAGGCCGAGCAGGCCGCGATAAATGTCGTCGCGCAGGCTGGACGGCTCGGCATACGGCCCGAGGGTGTCCTTCTGCACCACCCAGAGATCGGCGCCGCTGTTCTCCAGCAGCACCTTGGCGTCGTCCACCATGCCCCGGTAGACCCCGGCCATGGTCAAGGTCACGCCGATCAGCAGCCCGAGTCCGACGCCGGTGAAGACGAACTTGGCCCAGGAATGCAGGATGTCGCGCCCGGCGAGACTGATCATAGTGGGTGCCTCCGAGTAGCGCACCCGATATGTGGCGCCGGCATCCTTGCCGGCTCATTTGGCCAGCGCAAAGACGCCGGCAGGATGCCGGCGCTACATGAGCGGCGTTCAGCCGTTTGGCGGGGGGCGCTAAAGGTGCTCATGGCCAGGGTCATGGTTTTTGCCCCGCCAGGGCCGACACCACCTTGACGCGGCTGGCGGCGGCCAGTTCACGTTCGCTGTAGACCACCACCTCGCCACCGACCTTCAGGCCGTCGAGGATTTGCACCCGGCCGTCGAGGCCGCGCGCGCCCGTTTTCACGGTGACGAAACGCGGGCGTCCATCGTCAATGAGCCATACCCCGGTCTGCTCACCCAATCGCTTCAGGCTGGCATTGGAGACGACAGGGGAGGGCGCGGTGGTGGGCAGATCGAGGGTGATTTCCGCCAGTTCACCGATGGAGACTCCGGCGGGGGGAGCATCAAATGTCACCTGGGCGATGCGCTCCTCGGTGATGGCATCGCTGACCAGTTCGACTCGCGCCACCTTGCCCGGCAGCGATGTTTGCGGTTGCGAACGCAGCACGACCCGTGCCGGCAGGCCCTCGGCCAGGCCCTCGGAGCGGCCCTGATCGAAACGCACCCGCAACCACAGGCTGGCCGGGTCGACCAGCCGCAACACCGCCTGGCCGGCCACCACCGTGGAACCGGGTTCGGCTTCGCGCGCGCTCACCACGCCATCGCTCGGCGCCAGTAAACGCACGTTGGCGCGCTGCCGGCGCAGCCCTTGCCGTTCCGCTTCCTGGCGTTCGATGTCCTGTCGCGCGCCCTCCAGCGCCGCGGTCGCCGCCTCCAGCGCGGCGCGGGCGGATTGCTCTTCTTGCAGCTTGGCGTCCACCACGCTCTGGCTGACGAATTTCTGTGCCCCCAATTCCGCATAGCGGCGTGCGTTGATGGCCGCGAGTTCGCGCTTGCTGGCGGCGTCATGTTGCTGCGCCCGCGCCACGGCCACCGCGCTGCGCGCGCGCGCCAGACCGGCGTCCAGGGCCGTTACCCGTTGATCCAGGTCCACCGGGTCCATCTCCGCCAGCAACTGCCCGGCGCGTACCGAATCGCCGACATCGACCAGCACCCGCTGTACCCGACCGGCGACGGTGGGGCCGATCAGATACGCCCGCCGCGCCTCTACCGTGCCGATGCCGAACAGCGAAGGCGCCACCGTGCCCTGTTCCACCTTGGCCATGGTCACGCGAATCGGCGCCAGCGGGCCGCTTTTCGCCACGACGAAGCCCAGGGCGCCCAACAACAAGAGGCCCATGAGGGCAAACAGCCATTTGCCGGAGACAGTGGGGAGTTTCATGCAAGTTCCTGGTAAATAGAGGGGCGTGAGATTGACACAGGGCGCGCCGGCATTTCTACATCCAATCCGTCAGGCTCACACCGATGCCGATGGATTGCTGACTGTGGTTGTAGTCGATGAGCGATTCGCCGTAGCCATTGAAGTATTGGACATAGCCCTTGAGCCGGCCATGCAGCGGGAAACTCCAACTCGCCTCGATCGCGCCACGGTTGGATGAATTTTTCAGGTTGTTGCGCAGCAACAGCGAATAAGTGCTGCCGCCATCCTTGTAGATGGCCAGCAGGTCGCCGTTGCCCAGGTAGTCTTCGATATCGGGGTTGTCGTCCTGCGCCGCGCTTTCAGGAATTCGATACCAGGGACGGATCAATAACGCCAAATTGCCGCGCTCGAATCCGAACTGCGCATAAACCCGGTTCCAACTGCGTGACAAACCTTCTGGACGGCCATTGGACTGATGCGCCAGGCCTAGATTGATGAAACGTCCTGTCAAACCGGCCAGATCATAGTCGGTGCGAAACACCAGCATCGCCTCCGGCTCATAGTTCGACTCGAGGAAAGGCGAAGAATTATTGCTGTTGTACATCTGCCAATACGATGTCCCGGTGAAACCCACCCATAAATCGCTGTTCTCGTTGAACACGCCTTCCACTACCTTGGCCTTGAAGCTCAACTGAATTTTGGCCTCGATTTGTTCCAGACCGAGGTCGGATTGCAGCAAGGTTCCTTGCAGCGGGGTGTTGTTGGGCGAGTCGCTGTACTTGGCCGGAAGAAAGTAATTGGGCGCGTGAGGCCTGAGCAGGAAGGTGCCCTGCTTGGCAGCGTCGTCCAATTCCCAATGCCGCGATAACGGCGAAACCTGGCGTGCTTCAGGGGGTGTTTGTTGTATCGCGAATTCCCGCGCCGCGGGCTGCGATGGCGCCTGCCTGGCCAACTGGTCGTAGCAAGCCAGCCGCCGCGCATCATTGCCGGTGGCGGCACAGGTTTCCCAATTGTCCAGCGGGGAGGCGTGTACTTCCAGCATCGGCAAGGCGCCAACCAGCCATGCCGCCGTGGCGTAAGCGATAAGTCGTTTGACCCGCTTCACTGTGCCGCCGCCGCGACATCTGCCCGAAATAGGGCAAAGGCGGAGGTTGCCGCCCGGAACAGTCCCTCTCTTGGGTGCAAGCCGGTATCCGCTCCGAGCACCAGGGCCTGGATCATGGCGACGAAGCGCATGGCCGCGGAACGCGGATTGATGTCGGCTCTGATGGCGCCTTGCTGCTTGCCCTGCTCGATGATTCCGGAAAGGCGCGAGACATAGTGGTCGATGACTCGCTGGATGCGCCGCTGGAGACGCGCATCGCCACCGCGCAGCCAGCCCAGCATGCGCCGGGGAACAGCGGGGTTGAGCGCGATGAAGGTGATCTGCGAATAGAAGGCGCGTTCAAGTTCCTGGAGCGGGTTTTCCCCGCCGGCTGTTGGCCGTTTCAGCAGACGCAACAACCTCCCGCGCACTCGCGCGATGAAGTGGGTCTGGGCGCCGTGGCTGTCCTGCCGTAACCGCGGCAACGGATTCTCAATGGGGGCGACCAGGCTTTCCAGATCGGCAAACAGGTAATAACGCGTCGTTTCCAGCCACCGCGCCAGATGTGCCGGCGCGAATTGTCCCGTAGATTGGCCCGTATCGCTGTTCATGGTCGGTCTCCCATGCCCTCAATGCGAGCCATAGAAATGATTGACGAACGGCTTGCGGAATTCGCGGTGGCAGTCGTAACAACTGGTCTGGAGCTTCTGGAAGGCCAGGATGACGCCCGCGCCATCTCCGGCTTTGGCGGCCTTGCCAAGCGCCTGCGCCTGGGCGTGGGTTTCACTGTCATGCGCCTTGAATTTGCCCATGTCGCTGCCCATGAAGCTCATGATGCGCATCTTTTCGGAGAGCGGCGGCTGCGGGTGGTTGGCGATCAGAGGCGCGGTTTTTTCCACCAGTGCCCAGTCTTCACGGGAAATGCCGTCGGTAATGGTTTGCATGTTGCCGCCGAGGTCACGCATGACTTTCCGCAGGACGAGCGGCTCGGCCGCTTGCGCGCCGATGGCCGCGAGCGCCAGGCAAGTGGTGAGAAGAGAGGGGAAGGCTGCGACGAGGAATCCGGATCTGCTCATGGTGTTGCTCCTGTCTGTTGTCTGTGGATAAAGGAAATTGCATCCGGCCTGGCGCCGCGCCTTAACGACCACGGTCGCGCTCGTTACGCGCGCCGAGGCCCTGGCGGGCTTCGTAGCCGGTGCCGTAGCGAGCGTCGCCGCGTGGGTATTGCCTGGTGCCGGCACGATTGCCCCATTCCGTGCTTGAACCGGGTTCCGGCAGACGGAAATCAGGCAGGGTCGGGTACGCCGCCGCGGCCGGTGGAACGGCTTCTCCGTTCATCCTCGGCTCGTCGCTCGACGCAGCCTGAGCGGCCATGGCGAAGAACAGGGCGGTGAACAGGAGAAATGGGCTGGAACTCATGGCATCGCGCAAGTGTTGTGGGTGGCTGAAGTATCCGGCCCGGCCATTTCCCGGTATTTACCCAGCCGACACAGGTTGTTTCAGGTTGTTTCGCGGCATTCTGCGGCGGCGCGCTTGCCGGTAACATGACGCGTCCCCGCATTCCGGGCGGGGAAGGGGGACGGAGCACGTGGGCGAGGAAGCAAAACAACGCATTCTGGTGGTGGACGACGACGCGGCGCTGCGCGAGCTGGTGGCCGATTACCTCGGCGCCAGCGGTTTCCAGGTGGATGGTGTCGGTGATGGCGTCGCCTTGCGCGCTCGCATGGCGGAGCGCGGCGCCGATCTGGTGGTGCTCGACCTGATGTTGCCGGGCGAAGATGGCCTGAGTCTGCTCAGATGGTTGCGCGCCGGAGGTGGCCCGCCGGTGATCATCGTCTCGGCGCGCGGCGAGGAGGTGGACCGGGTGGTCGGTCTGGAACTCGGCGCCGACGACTATCTGGCCAAGCCGTTCGGCCCGCGTGAATTGCTCGCGCGGGTGCGCGCGGTGCTGCGCAGGGGCGCAGCCGACAATGGGCCGAATGAATTCGGCCCGGTATCGGGGGTTGCCACATTCGGCCCCTTTCGACTCGATCTCGCCACCCATGTATTGGCGCGCGACGGCCGCGAAATCAGCCTCACTTCGGGTGAATTCACGCTGCTGCGCATCTTTCTCGAACATCCCAATCAGGTACTGACTCGCGATCATCTGATCACCCTGGTCAAGGGCTATGAACGCGCGCCCTTCGACCGCAGCGTGGACGTGCGGGTGACGCGTCTGCGCCGCAAGATCGAGCCGATTCCGGAAGCGCCGATCTACCTGCGCACCATCTGGGGCGAGGGCTATCTGTTCTCGCCGCGCGGCGAAGGCGCGCAGTGAAATCGCGCCACACCCTGTTTCGCCGTACCGCGCTGATCGTGGCGGCCGGCCTGCTGGTATTTCAGCTCGCTTCCGGCGCGGCCATTTTCTTCAATCTCATGCTGCCGTTGGCGCAACGTTCGGCCGATGACCTCGCCGCCTTGCTGGTGCTGTCCGCGCGCACCTGGGTCGAACTGCCGCCGGCCACGCGTACCGCATTCGAGGCGGAATTGCGCGGCAGCCACGGCCTGGACCTGCGCGAGGTCAGCACGTCCTCGGGTGACGAAATACGTTACTACCCCTATTTCAACTTTCTCCGCGCGGCGCTCGCCGCCCGCCTTGGCCCCGGCTCCCCGCCGCGGGTGTTGGAAACGGCGGATGGACGCATTCATGTGGATATTGCGATGGCTCGGCGCATGCTGCATTTCAGTTTCTCCAAGGAGTTGATCGCGCCACGCCCGTCCCAGGCCCTGGCCTGGAGCATTGTCGCCGGCATGCTGGTTACCCTGATCACGGCCTGGTTGCTCGCGCGCCGCATCACCGCGCCGGTGGCGCGACTGGCGGCGGCGGCGCGCCAGATCGGCAGTGGCGAGCGGCCACCGCAATTGCCGGAGTCGGGTGAACAGGAATTGGCCGATCTGGCGCGGGTGTTCAACCAGACCGGCGCCCAGCTCGCGGCGCGGCGCGAGAACCAGAGCACGCTGCTGGCGGGAGTCTCACATGATCTTCGCAGCCCGCTCGGCCGCCTCAAAATGGCTCTTGGAATGCTCGCCGAGGAGCGTGCCTCGCCACTGCTGGCGCGTATGGAGCGCGATGTCGCGGAAATGGAAAGCCTCATCGGCGCGCAACTGGAGCTTGCCCGCGCCCAGGAACCCGAGGCCGCCGCCGAGACCGGCATAGACGCCTTGTTGGCGGAACTGCTCGAAGCGGCGGAAGCCCGCTCGCCCGGACAAACCCGTTTGCGCGCCGAGGGGCCGCCCTGCCGGGCGGCCATCGCCCCCCTGGCGTTGCGGCGCATCGTCGCCAATCTGCTGGAAAACGCTCTGCGCTACGCTGGGCCGGGGCGGCTGCAACTGGTGCGGCGGCGTTGCGCGAACGGTTTCGTGATCGGCGTGCGTGATACCGGGCCGGGCATTCCCGCCGACCAGCGCGAAGCCGTGTTCCGCCCCTTCTTCCGCCTCGACCCCTCGCGCAACCGCGCCACCGGCGGCAGCGGCCTGGGCCTGGCCATCGCCCGGCAACTGGCGGAAACCCAGGGCTGGAGCATCGCCGTCAAGCCGCGTTTGAGTGGCGGCGCCAGCGTCTGGCTGGCGATTCCGCTATCCGGTGGGGGATGGGGACGAGAGCGGCCCGTGTAGCGCCGGCATCCTTGCCGGCGTCCCTGAAATAGCCGGCTTACCGAAGGGTAGGGGTCCTATCAGGAAGCCGGCGCTACAGCAGATCAGGCCGCCGCCGCTTCTTTGAGTCGCGGGTAATCGATTTTTCCAGTGCCCAGCATGGGCAGGTCCTCGATTACCCGGATGCGGCGCGGCACGGCGATTTCCGGGTAGCCGAGGCCTTTGGCCGCCGCCGAAAGCTGGTCGCGGGTGAGGCTGGAGTCGGTGGTGAACAGGATGATGACCTCGCCGCGCGCGGCGTCGCTGATGCTGGTGGCGGCGTGGCTGGCGTCGGCGGAGACGGCGCGGGCGATGCTTTCCACCACTTCCAGCGAGACCATTTCACCAGCCACCTTGGCGAAGCGTTTCAGGCGTCCGAGGATGGTCAGATAACCGTCCGCGTCGAGTTCGGCGACATCGCCGGTGTCATGCCAGCCCGCGCCGGCGTCGGAACAGGGCGGCTCCAGCAGGGTGGGGGTGTCGAAACGGTAGTAGCCGGACATGAGGTTGGGACCGCGCACATGGAGTTCGCCGCCGCGTTCGATGCCGGGTACCGGGATGAGCCGGGCCTCGATGCCAGGCAGCAGTTGCCCGACCGTGCCGGGGCGGCTGTGCCCGGGATAGTTCACCGCCAGTACCGGCGCGGCCTCCGTGGCGCCATAGCCTTCCATGATGTCGATGGCGAAATGGTCGCGCCAGGTCTGGCGCACGCTGTCGGCCAGCTTTTCGGCGCCGGCGACGACGATTTTCAGGGATTTGAAGTCGTCCGCTTCGGCATTGCGCGCGTAGTGGTGCAAAAAGGTGCCGGTGCCGAACATCACCGTGCAGCGCTTGTCGCGCACCAGTTCCGCGATGGTCTTGAAGTGCAGCGGGCTGGTGTAGAGGACCAGGCGGGCGCCGCTGGCCAAAGCGATCAGGGTGCCGGCGGTGAGTCCGAAGGAGTGGAAGATGGGCAGGGCATTGAGGATGGTGTCGCCGGGGCCGAACGGGAAGATGTGCATGATCTGCGCCACATTGGCGAGCAAAGCGCGATGCGACAGCACGACGCCCTTGGGCTTGCCTTCCGAGCCGGAGGTGAACAACACCACGGCGGGCGCTTCCACGTCGCCACGCGGCACGGCCAGGCGCGGGAAAGGCAGCGCCCAGGCGATCAGCCAGAGTTTGTCGGCCAGGGAGAATTGCTTGCGCAGGTCTTCCAGATAAATCAGACGCGCGTCGCGCAGAGCCGCCACCTGTTCGACCAGGCCGGCCTTGTCGAGAAAAAGCCGCGAGGTGAGGATGGTGTGCACGCCCGCCGCGCGGCAGGCGTTCTGCATGCCTTCCGTGCCGGCGGTGTAGTTGAGCATGCAGGGGACGCGGCGGAAGGTGGAAAGGCCGATCAGCAGCGCCACCGAGGCGGCCATATTCGGCATCAGCACGCCGACGTGTTCGCCCTGCGCGGTTACCTTGCTGGCAAGACGGCCGAGGGCGAGTGTCATCTTGATCAGTTCGGCGTGGGAGTATGCGCCTGGCTTCATGTCTTCCCACTGCCCTGGCGTGCGGCGTCCGAAGCGGGCGGCGGCGTCCAGCAGCGTACTGAACAGGGTGTCGCGGGCCTGGTAGGTGAAAGGGGTGTCGTTCATGGGGACTCTCGTGCGCTATACGATTGCAGTGTAATTCACGGCAAGTTCGCCCAGGTTACGGTGCGATAACCGCGCCTGACCCGACTTATCATGCTCTACCCTAAAGTTTTTCCAGCCTTTGCCGATACCGAGAGCGAAACCTGGTTGGCCCGCGGGGCCGGCCGGATAAACGATGAGGTTGCCATGTCGGAATTGTTGAGACGCATCGACGCACGAACCAAGCTGGCGGGGGCGAACAAGCTGGAAATTCTGCTGTTCACCTTGGGTACGGATATGAATACCAGCCGCAAGGAAACATTTGGCATCAACGTGTTCAAGGTGCGTGAGGTGATGCGCATCCCCGCGATCACGCGGGCGCCGGACATGCCCTCGGCGGTGGAAGGCATGGTCTCGTTGCGCGGCGCGCTGGTGCCGGTGGTGGATCTGGCGAAATACATCGGCATTACCACAGAGGCGCCGCCGGCGATCATGATCGTCACCGAATACAACGGCCATACCCAGGGCTTCCTGGTCGGCGAGGTGGATACCATCCTGCGCCTGGACTGGTCCGAAATGCGGGTGCCTCCACCCATGCTTACCGCGCAGATGGGCGGGCTGGTGACGGCGGTGACCGAGCTCAAGGATGCTCGCCTGGTGATGATGCTGGACGTGGAAAAAATCCTGGCCGACACCACTCAGGTTGACGACACTCATTTGTTCGCCAACATTACGCCCATCGACAAGCCCAACCGCACGGTATTTTTCGCGGACGACTCCTCGGTGGCGCGCAAGCAGATCGAGCGCACGCTGGAAGTACTGGGCTTGAATGGAATCAGCACGATCAATGGCCGCCAGGGCTGGGAAGAGTTGCGTCGCATCGCCGCCCAGGCGGAAATGGCCGGGCGGCCGGTTTCCGATTTCATTCAGATCGTGCTGACCGACGTGGAAATGCCGGAAATGGACGGCTACGTGCTGACCAAGAACATCAAATCGGACCCGCGTTTCGCCGGCATCCCGGTGCTCATGCATTCCTCACTGTCTTCCGAGGCCAATCGCCAACTGGGTATATCGGTGGGTGTGGATGAATATGTGCCTAAATTCGAGCCGCACCGCCTGGCCGAGGTGCTGGGCCGACTCATCAAATAACTGAGCAATAACCGGGATACAACACATGAATCCGCTGGAACCGACCAAGCTGATGGATTCCATCGACGCCCGCACCAAGCTCGCGGGCTCCAACAAGATGGAGTTGCTGCTGTTCTCTCTGGGCACGCATGAAACCTTCGGCATCAACGTGTTCAAGGTGCGTGAGGTGTCGCCGACACCGCCCATTACGCTCACCCCCAACATGCCGGCCGGCGTGGAAGGCGTGATTTCGTTGCGTGGCAGCATCATTCCGGTCATTACCCTGGCCAGCTTCATCAAACTGGAAGGCGCGCCTCCCGGCATCGGCGAAACCATGATCGTCACCGAGTTTTCGCGCCATACCCAGGGCTTCCTGGTGGAGAGCGTGGACCGCATCATCCGGGTGGACTGGGACAAGGTGAAACCGCCGGAAAACATGCTGGCCGGCCAGGATGGCATGATCACCGCCATCACCGAACTGGACGATGGCCGCCTGGTCTCCATCCTCGACGTGGAGCGGGTGCTGGTCGAAGTGCTGGGCGAGAAGCCGGTGCCGACCCTGCCCCGCATGGAAGCACAGAATGAACTGACCGTGTTCTTCGCCGACGACTCCACCGTGGCGCGCAAGGAGATCGTTTCGGTGCTGGACAAGATCGGTGTGAAATACATTCAGGCCAACGACGGTCTGGAAGCCTGGGACAAGCTGGTCAACATGGCCAAACGCGCCACCACCGAACACAGTTCCATGAAAAACCAGATTCAACTCATCCTGGTGGACGCGGAAATGCCCGAGATGGATGGCTATGTGCTTACCCGCAATATCAAGTCGGACAACCGCTTCGCCGGCATACCGGTGATCATGCATTCATCGCTTTCGTCGGAAGCCAACCGCACCATGGGGCAGCGCGTGGGCGTCGATGCCTATGTGGCCAAATTCGACCCGGCGGTACTGGCGGATACCCTGATGGCGTTTCTGAAGCGTTGACGTGAAACAAGCTCGCGTTGTAGCGCCGGCTTCCAGCTGGCATCAAAGGCCTGTTCAGAAGAACGAAGCCGGCAAGGATGCCGGCGCTACAAGTGCGCGGGGGCTGGCCTCGCCGCCGTGCCCGTTAGTTAGAATCGGGCGATTCCCCGAATTAGAGAGGATCCAATGGCTGACAAGAATCTGAAAATCCTGGTGGTGGATGATTTTTCCACCATGCGCCGGATCGTGCGCAACCTGTTGAAAGAACTGGGTTACACCAATGTGGACGAGGCGGAAGACGGTGTTGCCGCTTTGCAGAAGCTCAAGGGCGCCACTTTTCAGTTCGTCGTAACCGACTGGAATATGCCCAACATGACCGGCATCGAGCTGCTCCAGGCGATCCGCGCGGATGCCGGCCTGAAGCATCTGCCCGTGCTGATGATCACCGCCGAGGCGAAGAAGGAAAACATCATCGAGGCGGCCAAGAGCGGTGCCTCCGGCTACATCGTCAAGCCCTTCACCGCCGGCACGCTGGAAGAGAAATTGAACAAGATATTTGAAAAATACGGCATGTAATCCGGGCCGACGGACAACAAGAGGAACCACGATGATTGACGACTCCCCGGAACTGGAAGCCCTGTTCGACAGCTTCGCCACCACGACCGAACCGGAACCCGCCAAGGCGGCACCCAAGGCCGAGGTTGCCGATACGCCGGAACTGGAAACCCTGTTCGACAGCATTGCCCTGGCGGTATCGCGTGAGGGTGGCGAAGGCGAAGAGGGCCACTGCCCCGAGCGCGTGTTCTCGCAGTTGGGCCAGATGACGCGCGGCCTCCATAACCTGCTGCGTGAACTCGGTTATGACAAGGCCTTGGGCCAGATCGCGCAGGATATGCCGAACAACCGTGACCGCCTCAACTACATCGCCGCCATGACCGCGCAGGCGGCGGAACGCACCCTCAATGCCGCCGAAGCCGCGCAACCACTCCAGGAAAAACTGAGCGGTGGCGCGCGCGACCTGTCCGGCAAGTGGGACCGCCTGTTCGACAAGAAACTGGGGGTGGACGAATTCAAGGTGCTGGTGCGCGACACCCGCGCTTACCTGAAAGAGGCGCCAGCCCAGGCCGAGGCCACCAATGCGCAACTGATGGAAATCATCATGGCGCAGGACTTCCAGGATCTCACCGGCCAGGTCATAAAACGTGTTCTCGAAGCGGCGCAGAATCTGGAAAGCCAGTTGCTCTCGCTGCTGATCGAAACCACCCCGGAAGGTATGCGCCAATCGGTCGACCCCGGCCTGCTCAACGGCCCGGTGATCAATTCCAGCGGCCGCAACGACGTGGTGACGAGCCAGGAGCAGGTGGATGATTTGCTGGAAAGTTTGGGATTTTGACGTGAAACGAGCGCGCCTTAGTTGCGCGGGCGTCCCGCCCGCGCCTAGCGCTGAATGCAGGCGGGACGCCCGCGCTACGGGTAGTTTCTTCCGGCCAGCCCGGATGAGGAGAGAACGATGAGTGATTTCGCCGGAATGGAAGAGCTGTTGCAGGACTTCCTCATGGAAGCCGGAGAGCTGCTGTCCCAGGTGGACAACAAGCTGGTGGAACTGGAGAAGCGGCCGGGTGACAAGGAGTTGCTCAACGATATCTTCCGGGGCTTCCACACCATCAAGGGCGGCGCTGGTTTTCTCAATGCCGAAAACCTGGTGGCGCTGTGCCATCGCACCGAAAATCTGTTCGATAAGCTGCGCAACCTCGAACTCACGCTCTCACCGGAGTTGATGGACATCATCATGGCCGCCACCGGCACTGTGCGTGACATGTTCGGCGACCTGTCCCAGGCTACGCAGCCCAAAGCCGCTGATTCCAGCCTGCTCGCGCGCCTGGAGGCGGCATTGCATGGTCAGTCGCATGCGGCGCCCGTTGCCGCCGCCGCAACCCCGATTGCCTCGCCCGTCGCTGAGCCCGTTGCCGCCACCGTCAGCGAGCCGGCGGGCGGGGACGACATCAACTGGGATGTGCTGCATGCCGCGCTGACGGGCGCGCCGATTCCGCGGCCCGCCTCGCCTACTGTGGCCGAGGTGGCTACGGCCGCGCCCACTCCGGCAGCCGCGGCGCCACATCCGGCACCGGTTCAGGATCTACCCACGTCCTCACGCGGCGCCGGCTCGCCACCACCGCAGAACCTACAGAAAGAGACCACCATCCGCATCGACACGGTGCGCCTGGATCAGGTGCTCAATCTCTCCGGCGAGATCGGCCTGACCAAGAACCGTATCGCCAATCTGAAATCGCAGATCATGCACGGCAATGTCGACCAGGAAACCCTGAAGGCGCTGGATATTGCCGTCAGCCAGCTCGATCTACTGGTGTCTGATTTGCAGAATGCGGTCATGAAGACGCGCATGCAGCCCATCGGCCGTCTGTTCCAGAAATACCCGCGTCTGGCGCGCGACCTGGCGCGGCAATTGGGCAAGGATGTGGAACTGGTGCTGTCCGGCGAGGAAACCGAGCTGGACAAGACCATGATCGAGGATCTCAACGATCCCCTGGTCCATCTGGTGCGCAATGCCGTGGACCACGGCGTCGAGAGCGCGGAAGAACGCGCGGCCGCGCACAAGCCGCCCAAGGCCATCGTCACGCTTTCCGCCAGCCAGATGGGCGACCACATCTACATCGAGATCTCCGATGACGGCAAGGGCATGCGCCCGGATGTGATTCGCCGCAAGGCGGTGGAAAAGGGCGTGATCGACGCGGAAACCGCCAATGGCCTGGATGACCGGCAAAGTCTGCATCTGGTGTTCCTGCCCGGGTTCTCCACCAAGGAGGAAATCTCCAGCGTGTCCGGACGTGGCGTCGGCATGGATGTGGTGAAGACCAACATCAACAAGCTCAACGGCAAGATCGACGTGGTTTCCGTGCCGGGACAGGGTTCCACTTTCACCATCTCCCTGCCGTTGACGCTCGCCATCCTGCCGGTGCTGGTGGTGCGCCTCAACAACCAGTCGTTCGCCGTGCCGCTGTCGATGGTGCGCGAGATCATTCCGATGAAACCGAAGGAAGTGCAGCGCGTTTCCGGCCGCGCGACCATGGTGGTGCGCGACGAGGTCCTGCCGATTCGCAGCCTGGCCCGGATGATCGGTTGGGAGTCACAGCGTTCACCCGCTTTCGGTGTGCTCATGCACGCCGCCGAGACCACCTTCATCCTCGCCGTCGACGGTTTTGTCGGGCGCGACGATGTGGTGATCAAACCCTTGTCCGATATCAAACCGCGCGGGATCGCCGGTGCCACGCTGTCCGGCGACGGTTCCATCGTGCTGGTGCTGGACATGGAGGAACTGCTCTCCAACGTGCAGGCCGATACCCCCATGAGCCTGTTCTCGCAGGCATGAGACAAGATTCTGTAGCGGGCGCCGCGCGCACGATAGACCAACACCATTCGTGCGCGCGGCGCCCGCTACCCACATCATGAGCAACAACGCTTACATTGCCCGGCAACCCATTGTCGACGGCGAGCATTGCCTGATCGCCTACGAACTGCTGTTCCGCCATTCCGCCCATGCCCAGAGCGCGCACATCGATACGGATGTGGATGCCGGCATCACGGTTATTTCCAACACCCTGTGCAACATGGGCACGGAATGGCTGCTCAAAGGCAAACTGGCCTTCGTCAACATGGAGGTTTCCATGCTGATGAGCAGCTTTTCCACCTTGTTGCCGCGGGAAAATGTGGTTATCGAGGTGCTGGAGACGGTGCCGGCCACACCCGAAGTACTGGCGCGTCTGCGGGAGCTCAAGGAAGCCGGTTACCGCTTCGCGCTGGATGACTTCAACTATCTGCCGGAATCCGAGCCGCTGTTGCCGCTTGCCGACTACGTCAAGCTGGACGTGCTGGCGCACACGCCGGAGGAACTGACGCGGCTGGTGTATGCCATCCGCAAGTACCCGGTCAAGCTGGTGGCGGAAAAGGTGGAAACCCCGGAACAGTTCCGCCACTGCCGTTCACTTGGCTTTGACTATTTCCAGGGCTATTACTTCGCGCGCCCGGAAAATATCGTCACCCGGATCATCAACCCCACTCATGCCACCGTCCTGCAACTCATGGAAAAGGTGCGCACGGATGCCGACATCAAGGATCTGGAGAACCTGTTCAAGAAGGATGTCGCGCTTACCTTCAAGCTGCTGCGTTACATCAATTCGGCCGGCTTCGGCTTGTCCTGCGAAGTGCAGTCGATCCGCCACGCGGTCAGCATCCTCGGCATGCAGCCGCTGTATCGCTGGCTCAGCCTGCTCCTGGTCACCGCCGGTACCGGCCCCACCGCCCCGACGCTTGCGCGCACCGCCATCACCCGTGGACGCTTGTGCGAGTTGCTTGGCAAACAGAGTCTCGCGCGTAACGACCAGGACAACCTGTTCATCGTCGGCGTCTTCTCCCTGTTGCCCGCACTGCTGGAAATCACCATGGAGCAGTTGCTGGACCGGGTCGTCATCCCGGAATCCTTCGCCGACGCCCTGATGAATCGCCTGGGTCTCTATGGCCCCTTCCTGGCGCTGGCCGAAGCGATGGAAAGCGGTGAACTGCAACGCCTGGAAGAATTGACCACCTCCCTCATGCTGACGACCGGCCGGGTCAACGAGGCGCACATGCAGGCGCTGGCCTGGGTGGAGCAGTTGGGAATCGATTGATTTCGGATTTCGGATTTTTCTCGCGCGGCTGGCCGCGCCTGACTCCCGAAATCCGAAATCCGAAATCCGAAATCCGAAATCCGAAATCCGAAATCCGAA